>JBFLVV010000004.1:0-78602 GCA_040758275.1 Pseudomonadota bacterium | reverse complement strand
GCAGGAAAACGCCCGCCCGGCACGCCAGGAACGCCAGCAGCAGGCCAAGCGGCCGCCGCAGGCCAACCGCCGTGCGGTCGAGCAGCGCATCGAGAGCACGCCGCGCATCGTAGCGCCGCAGCCCAGGCCAAGGGTAGAGGTGGAGTCCGGCGTGGCCCCGGCGCCCGTGGGTCCGCAATCCACCCAGGTGGTCGGCTGCGTGGGCGGCGCCTGCACAGGCGCCAATGGCGCGACCTATAACATCCCGCCGGGCGGCGGCCCCGGCACCAGCAGCAGCGGCCGTCCCTGCACGAGCAACGGCACCACGATCCAGTGTCTTTGAGCCGGGTGAACGCCCGGCATGGTTTTTCTTGCCAAAAGTTCGCTACAATGCCGCTGTTTGACGTTTACGTAAACGTGAAGCGGGACAAAGAACTTTTATAAGGGAAAACCAATGCAAATTCAGAACAATGTGTTCATCGTGACCGGTGGCGCGTCGGGCCTTGGAGCAGCCACGGCGCGCATGATCACCGAGGCGGGCGGCAAGGTCGTCATCGCCGACGTGCAGGCAGAGGCAGGCGCGGCCCTGGCGGCGGAACTGGGTGGCCAGTTCGTCAAGTGCGACGTCACTCAAGAGGCCGATGGCCAGGCGGTCGTCGACGCGGCCCTGAAGCTGGGCACGCTCCGTGGCCTGGTCAACTGCGCCGGCGTGGCGCCGGCCATCAAGACCGTCGGCAAGGACGGCCCGCACCCGCTGGATGCCTTCCAGCGCGCCGTGAACATCAACCTGGTCGGTACCTTCAATATGTGCCGCCTGGCGGCCGACGCCATGGGCAAGCTGGACGCCGGCGAATACGGCGAGCGCGGCATCATCATCAACACCGCCTCGGTCGCAGCCTTCGACGGCCAGATCGGTCAGGCGGCCTACGGTTCCTCGAAAGCGGCCGTGGCCGGCATGACCCTGCCGATGGCGCGCGACCTGGCGCGCAGCGGCATCCGTGTGATGACCATCGCGCCGGGCATCTTCGAGACCCCGATGCTGATGGGCATGCCGCAGGAAGTGCGTGACTCGCTCGGCAAGATGGTGCCGTTCCCGCCGCGCCTCGGCATGCCGAAGGAATACGCGCACCTGGCCAAGGCCATCATCGAAAACGTGATGCTGAACGGCGAAACCATCCGTCTCGACGGCGCGATCCGCATGCAGCCAAAATAAGGCTTCCTGGAACGATCCTGAAGCCATCTCTCAATTGTTGTACGATTGACAGATGTCGGGCGCGCGGCGCACACCGCGCGCCCTTTGCTTTTTAAGGAAACGATTTTGAAGAACATGACGCTCCGTCAGGCCGCGCTGGCCCTGGCGCTGGCATTCGCCGCCACGCCGCAACTGCTGGCCCAGGACACCCGCCAGGCCGCTCCCGAAGCCGCCACCGGCTACGTTGAGAAGGCCGGCTGGCCAGCGAAGAACTACATGGTGGCCGCGGCCAATCCGCTGGCGGTGGAAGCCGGCTACCAGATCCTGAAGCACGGCGGCAGCGCGATCGACGCGGCCATCGCCACCCAGATGGTCCTCACGCTGGTCGAGCCGCAGTCCTCCGGCATCGGCGGCGGCGCCTTCCTCGTCCACTACGACGGCAAGCGCACGCAAGCCTTCGATGGCCGCGAGACCGCGCCCTCGAAGGCGGACGAGCACCTGTTCGAGCGTCCCGACGGCACGCCGCTCTCTCGCACCGAGGGCATCGTCGGTGGTCGCTCGACCGGCGCGCCGGGCGTGCTGCGCATGCTCGAGCTGGCGCACAAGGAACACGGCAAGCTGCCGTGGAAGGCGCTGTTCGCCCCGGCCATCAAGCTGTCGGAAGAGGGCTTCGCGGTCAGCCCGCGCCTGAACGCGCTGCTCACCGGCGACGCCCACCTGCGCAAGGACAAGGAAGCCGCCGCCTACTTCTACGGCAATGGCGGCAAGCCCTGGCCGGTCGGCCACATCCTCAAGAATCCCGCGCTGGCCAAGACCCTGCGCGAAATCGCCGAGGGCGGCGCCGACGCCTTCTACAAGGGCCGCATCGCGCGCGACATCGCGGCCAAGGTGCAGGGCCATCCGACCAATCCGGGCCTGCTCAGTGTTCAAGACATCGCGAACTACCGTCCCAAGGTGCGCACGCCCGTGTGCAGCGACTACCGCGCCTACACCGTGTGCGGCATGCCGCCGCCGTCCTCGGGCGGCATCGCAGTGGCGCAGATGCTGGGCATGTTCGAGACCTTCGACATGCGCGCGCTCGCGCCGAAAGCCGGCGTGCCGGGCCCGGACGCGCTGCACGTGTTCAGCGAAGTGGGGCGCCTGGCCTACGCCGACCGCAACCGCTACGCGGCCGATACCGACTTTGTCCCGCTGCCGGGCCGGGGCCTGCCGAGCCTGATCGACAAGGGCTACCTGGCCCAGCGCGCGAAACTCGTGGGAGCGCGCTCGATGGGTGAAGCGCCGGCCGGCAAACCGCCCGGCATGGAGGTCGCCTGGGGGACGGACAACGCCATCGAGACGCCATCGACTTCGCACATGTCGGTGGTCGACGGCTATGGCATGGGCCTGGCCATGACCACGACCATCGAAGACGCCTTCGGCTCGCGCCAGTTCGTGGACGGCTTCATCCTGAACAACCAGCTCACCGATTTCTCGTTCTCCTCGCGCGACGCCGACGGACCTGTCGCCAACCGCGTCCAGGCCAATAAACGGCCGCGCAGCGCGATGTCGCCGACCATCGTGTTCGACCGCAAGACGGGCAAGCTGGTGCTGGCCGTCGGCTCGCCTGGCGGTCCGACGATCATCAACTACGTGGCCAAGGTGTTGGTCGGGACCCTCGACTGGGGCCTGAACGTGCAGGAAGCGATCTCGCTGCCGAACTTCGGCAGCCGCAACGGCCCGACCGAGCTGGAAGTGGGGCGCTTCCCGTCCACCACCATCGAAGCTTTGAGCTCGCGCGGGCACAAGGTGAGGCTGGGCGAGCAGACCTCCGGGCTGCACGGCATCCAGCGCATCGAGGTGCATGGCGTGCCGCTGTGGTATGGCGGGGCGGATCCGCGGCGTGAAGGGATTGCGAAGGGGGACTGAAGCCCCCCGTTGGGAGGTGGCCGGTTCAGGGGCGCTTGAGCTGGCCGATCACGCTCGCGACCTTGGTGGTGATGACATCGACCGCCGGGCCATTCGCGCCGTGCGGCAGGATGACGTCGGCGTGGCGCTTGGTGGGCTCGATGTACTGCTTGTGCATCGGGCGCACCGTTTCCAGGTACTGGTTGACGATGCTCTCCGTCGAACGCCCGCGTTCGGCGATATCCCGTTGCATGCGGCGGATGAAGCGCACGTCGGGGGCGGTGTCGACGAAAATCTTCAGCGACATCATCTTGCGCAGGTCCGCGTCGTACAGGGCGAACAGGCCCTCGATCACGATGACCGGCGCCGGCTTGACCATGATGGTCTTGTCGGAACGGTTGTCGATCGTGAAATCGTAGACCGGCATCGCAATCGTTTCGCCACTGCGCAAGGCGCGGACGTGCTCCACCAGCAGCGGCCAGTCGAAGGCCTGCGGGTGGTCGTAATTCTGCTTGCGGCGCACTTCCGGGGTGAGGTCGGACTGGTCGCGGTAGTAGTCGTCCTGCATCACGACCGAGACCATTTCGGCGCCGAAGGAAGCCAGCACCTGCTGGGTCACCGTTGACTTGCCGCTGCCGCTACCGCCAGCGACACCAATGACAAACGGGGAGGTGGAAATTTCATTCATCCCCGTATGATACCGGAGCGGCGAGCGAACCGACAGGGGCGCCTTCTGTCGGACTTTTCAAAAATGCAAGGATTTTGCGCGAAGTTGCAGGACGTTCAGCCCTCCAGGCGCTCGGCCAGCACGCGGTCGATCAGCCCATATTCCGTCGCCTGGGCAGCCGACATATAGTTGTCGCGATCCGAATCCTTCTCTATTTGGGCGAGCGTCTGTCCGGTGCGCTCGGCCAGGATCGTGTTCAGGCGATGCCGCTGGTACAAGACCTCGCGCGCCTGGATTTCGATATCGCTGGCCACGCCCTGCGAGCCGCCATGGGGCTGGTGGATCATGATGCGGGCGTTCGGCAGGGCATAGCGCTTGCCGATCGCCCCCGCCGCCAGCAGGAAGGAACCCATGCTGGCCGCGAAGCCCGTGCACAGGGTGGAGACGTCCGGCTTGACGAACTGCATGGTGTCGTAGACCGCCATGCCGGCATAGACCGAGCCGCCCGGCGAATTGATGTAGAGGGCGATGTCCTTCTCGGGATTTTCCGACTCGAGGAAGAGGAGCTGGGCGACGATCAGGTTGGCCGACTGTTCCGTCACTTCGCCGACCAGGAAGATCACCCGCTCCTTCAGCAGGCGCGAGTAGATGTCGAAGGCGCGCTCGCCGCGGCCCGTCTGTTCGATCACTGTGGGCACCAGGCCCAGGGAAGAATGTGCTGTCATGTCCGTCCTTTCGCGCTAGAGTGGAACCACGGAAGCGATTCCTGTCCGCTTGACGCATGCCGCCTCCCGGATGTGACGCGAAAAAAAATTTAATCCGGACCTGTCACATTCGGCCGCAGCCGGGCGTCAAGTGGCACCACCACCGCATGAGGAGACCTGTGATGCCATCGACCGCCGACCCGGACGGCGCGCTGTTCGAGCAGCTGCGCCCGCGCCTGACCGCCATCAGCCGCCGCATCGTCGGCAGCGAGGCGGAGGCCGAAGACATCGTGCAGGACTGCTTCCTGAAGTGGCAGCGCGCCGAGCGCAAGGCATTGACGACGCCGGCGGCATGGCTGACCACGGTCGTGCAACGGCGGTCGATCGACCTGCTGCGCAGGCGCGCGCGCGAGGCGGTGGCGGCGCAGCTCGCGCGCGAACTCCAGCTCGAAACCGCGCCGCCGCTGCCGGACGAGGGCCTGCTGCGGGAGGCCGATGCCGGGGAAGCCTTTGCCCGCCTGCTGGCCCGCCTGTCGCCGTCCGAGCGCCTGGCGCTGGTGCTGCACGAGGTCTTCGACTGCAGCCACGCGGACATCGCCGCCGTGCTCGGGACCAGGGCGGCGAACGCGCGCCAGCATCTCGCACGCGCGCGCCGGCGGCTGCGGGAAGAAAAGGAAGAGACGGCGCGCGAGGAAAGGCTGTGCCGCGAACTGGTGCGCCGCTTCCAGGCGGCGATCAACGGCCTGGACGTGCCGGCGCTGGTGACGCTGCTCTCGGACGAGCAGCCGATGATGGTGCGTGAATCGACAAGGATGCTGGCCGGCCGCGGTCCCTGCGCAAACGATGCGATCTACCGCGTCGCCATATCCGCCTAGCCGACGCCCCGCAACCTCGGTGTCAGGTCTGACATCTAGACACGAACTGAGCTTTAGCCGATGGCTAGTGCAGAGGCCGTGTCCGAATGTCAGACCTGACACCGAGGTTTGCTGCTCTCGGACGAGCAGCCGATGATGGTGCGTGAATCGAGAAGGATGCTGGCCGGCCGCGGTCCCTGCGCAAACGATGCGATCTACCGCGTCGCCATATCCGCCTAGCCGACACCCCGCAACCTCGGTGTCAGGTCTGACATCTAGACACGAACTGAGCTTTAGCCGATGGCTAGTGCAGAGGCCGTGTCCGAATGTCAGACCTGACACCGAGGTTTGTCTTGCCTGTTTGTCAAACAGTTGGCTGTCAGATGGTCCGTGCAGCCGAACGTCGGCGAAATCCAACTCTTCGCGCAGTGTTCAGCATTAATTTCCCAAGGGATACCCGTTTTTTGCTACCCTTGGCAGGTGGACAGCAACGAGAAAACAGGCCTGGTCCTCACAGGCGGTGGAGCGCGCGCCGCCTATCAGGCCGGCGTGATGCATGCCATCGCCCGCATTCTCGCGGACGCCGGCCGTCCGGCCCTGCGTTCTCCCTTCCACATCATCTGCGGCACTTCGGCCGGCGCCCTGAACGCCACCGCGCTGGCCTGCCGCTCCGACGACTTTTCAAGCGCCGTGCGCGGCCTGCTCAATGTGTGGGAGGGCGTGGCCGCCCACCAGGTCTACCGCGCCGATTCGCTGGCCGTGCTGCGCTCCGGAGCGCGCTGGCTCTCGATCCTGTCCTTTGGCTGGCTGCTGCGCAAATGGCACGCCTCGCCGCCGCAGTCGCTGCTGGACAACACCCCGCTGGCCGGCCTGCTGCACCGCGCGCTCGACCTGCCGCGCCTGGATGCGGCGCTGGCGGACGGCGTGCTGGATGCGCTGGCGATCACCGCGTCCTCGTACAGCAGCGGCCAACACATCACCTTCTACCAGGCCGCGCGCGAGATCGCGCCCTGGATCCGCCACCAGCGCCTGGCGCTGGCGACCCAGATCAGCGTCGAGCACCTGCTGGCATCGAGCGCCATCCCCTTCATTTTTCCGGCCGTGCCGCTGTACCTCGCCGGCCGGCGCGAATACTGCGGCGACGGCTCGATGCGCCAGCTGGCGCCGATCGCGCCGGCCATCCACCTGGGCGCGAGCCGGGTGCTGGTGGTGGGGGCGGGGCGCATGTCGGAGCCCGCGCTCGACCCCAGCCCGAACAGCGGCTATCCGAGCCTGGCGCAGATCGGCGGGCATGCGCTGTCCTCGATCTTCCTGGACAGCCTGGCGGCCGACATCGAGCGCCTGCAGCGCATCAACCAGACCCTCGAGCGCGTCGCGCCGGAAGCCCGCGGCTACCTGCCGCTCAAGCGCGTGGAACTGCTGGTGATCGCGCCCTCGGAACGCCTGGACGACATCGCCGCGCGCCACGTCCACAGCCTGCCGGCGCCGGTGCGCACCCTGCTGGGCGGGATCGGGGCGCTGGAGTCGCGCGGCTCGGCGCTGGCCTCCTACCTGCTGTTCGAAGGCAGCTACACGCGCGAGCTGATCCGCCTCGGCGAACGCGATACCCTGGCCCGGCGCGACGACGTGCTCGCCTTCTTCCCGGAATGAAGACACTGATCCGACTCTTTGCCAGCCCGCTGTTGCTCGTGACGCTGCTGGTCCTGAGCGCTACGGCACTGGCCGCGGGGCCGCGCCCGACCCTGCGCTTCGAACACCTGTCGGTGGGCGACGGCATGGCCCAGGAATCGGTGCTGGCCGTGGTCCAGGACCGCGACGGCTTCATGTGGTTCGGCACCCAGAGCGGCCTGTCGCGCTTCGACGGCTACCGCGTCATCAACTACCGCGCGGTGCCCGGCAAGCCGCGGGCGCTGTCGAACAACTGGGTGCGGGTGCTGCACCTGGACCGCCATGGCCGCCTGTGGCTGGGCACCGACGGGGGGCTCAACCTCTTCGATCCGATCACCCAGTCCTTCACCCAGTTCACGCCCGAGGAGACGTCCCGGCGCGGCAACGGCAACCGCCACATCAACGCCATCGTCGGCGACGGCGAGGACGGGCTGTGGATCGGCACCAACGACGGCCTGCAGCACTTCGACACGGTGCTGCGCCGCTTCACCACCTGGCATCACGCGCGCGGCGACGAGCGCTCGCTCAGCGACGACAACGTCAACGCGCTGGCAATGGATGCGGCGGGGCGCCTGTGGATCGGCACCGGCGGAGGACTGGACAGCCTGGGGCCGAAGCGCGAGCGCATCGAGCACCACGCTTCACCCCTGGGCCCGCGCCAGAATCCCGTGCATGCCCTGATGGTCGACGGCGAGCAGCGCCTGTGGGTGGGCCGCCTGGGCGGCCTGGAACGGCATGCGCTGCGCGGCCCGGAGGCGGGCGCCGTGCGCCGCTTCGGCCCGGCGGACGGCATCGGACAATGGTGGATCACGGCCCTGTATCGCGACGCCGCCGGCGAGATCTGGGTCGGCACCCACGACGACGGCCTGCTGCGCTGGCGCGGCCGCGAGGATACTTTCGACAGCCACCGCCACGCCGTGACCGACCGCCACAGCCTGGGCGACAACCAGGTCTCGGCGCTGTACCGCGACCGCCTCGGCACCTTCTGGGTCGGCACCTGGTATGCGGGCGTGTCGCGCGTGGATCTCGGCAGCGGCGGCTTCGCACGCATCGTGCGGCGCGGCGAGGCGTCCGACACCCTGGCCGACAACAAGGCGCGCGCGCTGCTCGCCGACGGCGACAGCGGCAAGATCTGGGTCGGCACCGGCACGGCGCTGAACCACGTCGATCCGGCCACCGGCAAGACCACGGTCTACCGCCACGATCCGAATAATCCGAACAGCATCATCGACGTCCCCGCCGCCGCACTGGCGCGCGACCGGCAGGGCCGGCTCTGGATCGGCAGCCGCACCGGCGTCACGGCCTTCGACGCGGCCACAGGCCGCTTCTCGCGCCTGCGCCTGCCTGGCGACGCCGACGCCAACAATGTGCGCGGCATGCTGGCGGGGAACGACGGCTACCTCTGGATCGCCACCCGCGGCGGCCTGCACCGGCTCGATCCCGAAACGCGCCAGGTCGAGAGCCATCGCCACGACCCGGCCAGGTCGGCCAGCCTGGCCGACGACATCGTGCGCCCGATCCTGCAGGACCGACGCGGCCGGATGTGGATCGGCACCTTCGACGGCCTGGACCTGATGGACCGCGCCAGCGGGCGCTTCCGCCACTTCCGCCACGACCCCTTCGACGCGGCCAGCCTGAGTCACGACGAGGTGCATCACCTGTTCGAGGACAGCCGCGGCGACATCTGGGTCGGCACGGCCGTGGGCCTGAACCGCATGGTGACGGCGAAGGACGGCTCGGTTTCCTTCGTGCGCTACACGACCCAGCACGGCCTGGTCGACGACGCGGTGGCCGCAATCCTGGAAGACGGCGACGGCCGCCTGTGGGTCAGCACCAGCAGCGGGCTGTCCAGCTTCGACCCGGAAAGCGGGCGCTGGCGCAGCTATACGGCGGTCGATGGCATCACCGAGGGCGCCTTCTTCGACGGGGCCGCCTTGCGGACAAGCGACGGCACCCTGTACTTCGGCGGCTTCAACGGCATCACCGCGTTCGATCCGCGCGCGATCCGTGACAACCGCGTCGCGCCGCGCCCCGTGATCACGGGCATGGCGATCTTCAACCAGCCGGTCGAGCAGGCGCTGCCTGGCCTGCTCAAGGGGCCGATCGAGCATGCAGAGTCGATCACGCTGCCGCCCAGCGCCTCGGTGTTCTCGCTCGAATTCTCGGCGCTGCACTTCGCCGCGCCGGAGCGCAACCGCTTCGCCTACCGCCTGGACGGCTTCGATGAGCACTGGGTGCAGGCCGACGCGGGAAAACGCTTCGCCACCTACACCAACCTCGACCCCGGCACCTATGTGTTCCGGGTGCGCGCCGCCAACAAGGATGGCGTCTGGAGCGAGCAGGTAGCGGCGCTGGCGATCACGATCGAGCCGCCGCCCTGGGGCACGCCCTGGTTCCGCGCGGCCGTGCTGGCGCTGGTGCTGGCCCTGGCCTATGGCGGGGTGCGCCTGCGCCTGTCCGGGCTGCGGAAACAGAAGGAGCAGCTGGCGCTGCAGGTCAGCGCGCGCACCGAGGAAGTCGAGCGCCAGAACCGCGTGCTGGAGCGCCAGACCGAGGAGCTGCGCGACCAGGAAGGGCGGGTGCGCCAGCAGTCCAACGAACTGGCGCGCGCCTATCGCGCGCTGCAGGAGAACGAGGAATTCCTGCGCCAGGCCAAGCAGCGCGCCGAGGACGCCACCCGCCAGAAGTCCGAATTCCTGGCCAATATGAGCCACGAGATGCGCACCCCGCTGGCCGGCGTGATCGGCATGCTGGGCTTCGCGCTGCGCGATCCGGCGCTGCGGGACAGCACGCGCGAACAGATCGGACTCGGCCAGGCCAATGCCCAGGCCCTGCTGGCGATCATCAACGACCTGCTCGACTTTTCCAAGATCGAAGCGGGCAAGCTCAGTATCGAGACCATCGACTTCGACCTGCACGCCGCCATCCGCGGCGTGGCCAGCCTGTTCGAGGAGCAGGCGGCGGGCAAGAGCGTCGGCTTCGAGATCGCGCTGGGGGCCGGCGTGCCGCGTTTCGTGGAGGGCGATCCGACCCGCCTGCGCCAGGTGCTGGTGAACCTGGTCGGCAATGCCTTCAAGTTCACGACCTCGGGCAGCATCAGCGTGCAGGTCGAGCGCCGCGAGGACGACCAGGTGCGCGGGGAGGGCTGGAACATGGTGCGCTTCACGGTGCGCGACACCGGCATCGGCATTGCGCCGGAAGCGCTGCCGCGCCTGTTCCAGAAATTCGAGCAGGCCGACGCCGGCACCACGCGCCGCTATGGCGGCACCGGCCTGGGCCTGGCCATCTGCCGCCAGCTGGTGACGCTGATGGGCGGCTCGATCGGGGTGAACAGCGTGGTGGGCAAGGGCAGCACCTTCAGCGTGCTGCTGCCGCTGGCCGACGGCGCCGAGCCGCCGCAGGTGGAGATTGCGCCGCGCGTGCCGCACACGCACCGCCTGCGCATCCTGTGCGCCGAGGACTTCCCGACCAACCAGATCATCGCCCGCACCATGATCGAGGAAATGGGCCACCTGGTCGACATCGCCGACAACGGCGCGCAGGCTGTCGCGGCCTGCGCCCGCACCCGCTACGACCTGGTGCTGATGGACGGGCGCATGCCCGAGATGGACGGCGCCACCGCGACCCGCATCATCCGCGCGGGCGGCACGCCGGATGCGCAGGTCACGGACGCGCACGTGATGATCGTGGCCCTGACGGCCAACGCCAGCGAGGAAGACCGCGCACGCTACCTGGCCTGCGGCATGGACGCTTTCCTCACCAAGCCGATCGACGAGTGCGCGCTGTACGCGCAGGTCTCGCGCGCCATCGAGCGCCAGCTGGCGCGCGGCGTGGACCTGCCGCCCATGCCGCCGGCCCCGGGCTCGCCGATGGCGGCGCTCGACGCCATGTTCGGGGTGGCCCCCGAGCGCGAGGGCCGCGCCGACGACCTGCGCAGCCGCCTGCGCGCCGCCTTCGCCGCCGACCTGCCGCGGCGCCGGGCCGAACTCGATGCGGCGATCGCGGCCGGCGACATGAGCGAGGCCGGCAGGGTGCTGCACGGCCTGCGCGGCAGCGCCGCCCACCTGGGTGAACAGGCGCTGGAGGCGCTGTGCGCCGAGCTGGAAGCGGCGGCCGACGCGGGCGATATCGAGGCCCTGGCAGCGGGCGGCGTGCGCCTCGGGCTGCGCCTGGCCGAGTTCCAGCACGCCTGAGCGCCGGGCCGGCTGCCGGCCCACTATAATGCCGCCATGATCGATACGATGGTGGCGGCATGAAGGTGCTGGTGGTGGACGACGACGTGGTCTCGCGCATGATGCTGATGCATCAGGTCGACGCCTGCGTGCGTGCGGAGGTCCTGGAGGCGGAAGACGGCGAACACGCCTGGCGCCTGCTGGCGGGCGGGCTGCAGCCGTCAATCGTGTTCTGCGACCTGCGCATGCCCCATCTCGACGGCCTGGGCCTGCTGGCGCGGCTGCGCGCCGATGCCGCCACGGCGTCCATTCCCTTCGTGCTGGTCTCGGCCGCCTCGGACGCCGAGACCATGGAACAGGCCGGGCGCCTCGGCGCCGACGGCTACATCGCCAAGCCCTTCCGCATCGATGCGGTACGCGCCCAGGTGGAACGGCTGCTGCCGGCCGGCGAGCCCGGCGAGGACCCGCAGGCGGTGGCCGGGCGCCTGGGCATCACGCTCGAGCGCCTGCTGGTCTACCTGGCCGGCCTGCGGCGCCAGCTCGAGGAGGCGCAACAGGGCGGCGGGCCGGGACTGGCGCGCCTGGCGGAAGGCTGCGCCACCCTGGGCCTGATGGACGCCGCGGCGCGCCTGCGCGCGGCCGACGGCCTTGATGCCATCGCACAGGCCCTGGCCGCGGTGGATCGCCAGGACGCGCTCGCGCGCAAGGCCAGCGCCGATTCTGCTTGCTGACTGAGTTGCTTTAGATTTAAAGTATCTGCGGCCGTTGTCTTAACCTCCACAGGGACCCCGATATGACCGACGCCGCCGTCAACGACCTCCCGCTCGCGCCTTCCGGCTACGCCGACGGCTTCGCACGCGCCAAGCTGCCGCCCTTCGAGGAATGGCCGGAACTGCGCTTCGACCTGCCGGAGCTGCAGTACCCGGCGCGCCTGAACGCCGTGGCCGAGCTGTTCCAGGTGGCTTCGGTGCGCGGCTGGAACGGCCGCACCGCACTGATCGGGGCGCGCGAGCGTCTCAGCTATGCCGAGCTCTCCGCCCGGGTCGACCGCATCGCCCACGTGCTGCGCCGCGACCTCAGGCTCGCCACCGGCAACCGGGTGCTGCTGCGCGGCGCCAACTGCCCGATGATGGCGGCCTGCATCCTGGCCGTGATCAAGGCCGGCTGCATCGCGGTGCCGACCATGCCGCTGCTGCGCGCGCGCGAGCTGGGCACTATCACGGAGCGCGCCAGGGTCGACGCGGTCTTGTCGGCGGCTTCGCTGCGCGCTGAAGTCGATGCGATGGGGCGTCCCGAGCTGCCGCTCCTGCTCTTCGACGACCCCGATTCGCCCGATGGACTGGAAGCGCGCATGGCGGCCCACGACGCGCCCTTCGCCGCGCCCGACACCGCGGCCGATGACGTCTGCCTGATCAGCTTCACTTCCGGCACCACCGGCGTGCCGAAGGGCACCATGCACTTCCACCGCGACCTGCTGGCGATCTGCGACTGCTTCCCGCGCCATACGCTGCGCTCGCGCATCGACGACGTCTTCATCGGCACGCCGCCGCTGGCCTTCACCTTCGGCCTGGGCGGCTTGCTGCTGTTCCCGCTGCGCGTGGGGGCGAGTGCGGTCCTCATCGAAAAACTGACGCCCGAGACCCTTCTCAAAGCGATCGAGGAACAGCGCGCCACGGTCTGCTTCACCGCGCCCACCTTCTACCGCCAGATGGCCCAGCTGGCCGATCGCTTCGACCTGTCCAGCCTCACGCGGTCGGTGTCGGCGGGCGAGGCGCTGCCGGTGGCCACGCGTGCGGCGTGGAAGGAGGCGAGCGGCCTGGAGATGATCGACGGGATCGGCGCCACCGAGATGCTGCACATCTTCATCTCCGCCGCCGGCGCGGACGTGCGGCCCGGTGCTACCGGCAAGCCGGTGCCGGGTTATGTCGCCTGCGTCCTCGACGCCCACGGCCTGCCGGCCGGGCCGGGCGTGATCGGGCGCCTGGCGGTGAAGGGGCCGACCGGCTGCCGCTACCTGGACGATCCGCGCCAGCGCGACTACGTGGTCAATGGCTGGAACATCACCGGCGACGCCTACGAGATGGACGAGGACGGCTACTTCCACTACCGCTCGCGGCTGGACGACATGATCATCTCGGCCGGCTACAACATCGCCGGGGCCGAGGTCGAGGAAGCCCTGCTGCACCATCCGGCCGTGGCCGAATGCGGGGTGGTGGGGCGGGTCGATCCGGAACGCGGCCAGGTGGTCGAGGCCCATGTGGTGCTCAAGCCCGGCCATGCGCCCTCCAGCGACACCGCGCTGGCGCTGCAGGAATTCGTCAAGGCCCGGATCGCGCCCTATAAATACCCGCGCGTGGTGCGCTTTCGCGAACAGCTCCCGCGCACCGAAACCGGTAAACTGCAACGGTTTAAATTGCGCATGAACGAGGGCTGAGGACGATATGAAGGATGCGGGAGGGCAGGACGAAGCGAAAGAGCCGTTGGAAGCGCATGGGCTGGACCTGGCCAGCCGCCTGACGCTGGAACACCACCAGTCGCTCAAGCTGTGGCTGCGCATGCTCTCGTGCACCGTGCGCATCGAGAACGAGATCCGCACCCGCCTGCGCGCCACCTTCGGCATCACCCTGCCGCGCTTCGACCTGATGGCCCAGCTCGAGCGCCACCCGGAGGGCATGCGCATGGGCGAGCTGTCGAAACGCATGATGGTCACCGGCGGCAACGTCACCGGCATCACCGACCAGCTCGAGCGCGAGAAGCTGGTGCAGCGGGTGCCCGACCCCAGTGACCGGCGCGCCTGGGCGGTGCGCCTGACCCCGGCCGGCCGCACGGCCTTCGCCGAGATGGCGGCCGTGCACGAGCGCTGGATCGACGAGATGCTGGCCGATATCCCGGCCGAGGACAAGACGGCGCTGATCGGCATGCTGACGTCCATGAAGGGCCGGCTGCGCATCGACGACGGGCGTTGACGGAGATACACGCGTCACTGTTCTGATTTGGCAAGACGGCTGGTACAATATGGGGCTGCCGACAAGCGCCGACGCGCCTGTCCAGAAGTGTCGCCATAGTACAATGGATAGTACAAGGTCCTCCTAAGACTTAGATGCAGGTTCGATTCCTGCTGGCGACACCACTTCTTCTCCCCGCACGGCATTTCCGCCACGCTCGGCTATACTGCCGGAATCGCTCTCCTGCGCGCCTGCGTCCACTTCTCCATGTTCTTCCCCGTAGCTGGACGGCCTGACGCCGTCGAATCCCTGATGGCTGCCCATGACTGGGCTGGCATGTCCTGTGGCGAGCCCGCCACCTGGGAACCGGCGCTGCAATACGCGGTGCGCCGCATGCTCGACACGGAAAACCCGCTCTTCATCCTCTGGGGCGAAGCAGGGCTGCTGTTCTACAACGACGCCTGCATGCCGCTCCTGGGCGCGCTGCATCCGGCGGCCCTGGCGCATCCAGTTGCCACGGCCTGGCCGGAAGCGGCGCTCACCATGTCCCCGCTGCTGCGCGAGGCGCTGGCAGGCCATCCCGTGCGCCTGCGCGACCTCGCGTTCTCGCCGGCGGTCAGCGGCACGCCCTTGCGCCGCCTCGACGGCGGGGTGGGCGGCCTGAGTTTCACGGTCGATTCCAGCCCGGCCCACCTGCGCCTGGCGACTGCCCTGGACGCGGCCGGCGTGGCGACCTGGGACTGGGACGTGCGCGCGAACCGGCTGCACGCCGACGCCAACCTGCGGGTGCTGTACGGCGTCCCCGACGGGGAGGGCGCCGGTGCTCCGGTGGAGACCTATCTCGCGGCCATCCATCCGGATGACCTGCCGCAGGTGCAGGCACGCATCGAGCGCGCACTGGCCAGCGGCGAGCCGTTCAGCGACGCCTACCGTGTCCGCGGCCGCGACGGCATCTGCCGCCATGTGGAAGCGCGCGGCAAGGTGGCGTTCGGCGCGGACGGCCAGCCGGCCTGGCTGTCCGGCGTGGCGCTCGACGTGACCGCGCGCAAGGAAGCCGAACTGCGCTTTCGCGAGATCGCCAACGCCATGCCGCAGGCGGTCTGGTCGACCCGGCCGGACGGCTTCCACGACTACTACAACGACCAGTGGTACAGCTTCACCGGCGTGCCCTATGGCTCGACGGACGGGGCGGGCTGGAACGATCTCTTCCACCCGGACGACCAGGAACTGGCCTGGGAAAAGTGGCGCGAGTCGCTGCGCACTGGCAGGACCTACGAGATCGAATACCGCCTGCGCCACCGCTCCGGCCACTACCGCTGGGTGCTGGGGCGCGCGCTGCCGGTGCGCGACGACAGCGGGGCCATCGTGCGCTGGATGGGCACCTGCACCGACATCCACGAACAGAAGCTGACCCAGCAGGCGCTGCAGCAGGCCGACCGCCGCAAGGATGAATTCCTGGCCATGCTGGCCCATGAGCTGCGCAATCCGCTCGCGCCGATCGTCACCGCGGCCTCGCTGCTGAGCCTCACCACGGGCGTGCCCGAGCGGGTGCAGCAGGTCGGCAAGGTGATCTCGCGCCAGGCCATCCACATGACCGGCCTGATCGACGACCTGATGGACGTCTCGCGCGTCACGCGCGGCATGGTGACGCTGGACAAGGACAGGGTGCAGCTGTCCAGTGTGGTCGACGACGCCGTCGAGCAGGTGCGCTCCCTGGTCGAGGGCCGCGGCCACCGGCTCGAGCTGCGCGTCCTGCTTGGCGACGCCTTCGTGGCGGGCGACCGCAAGCGCCTGGTGCAGGTGCTGGCCAATATCCTCGGCAATGCGGCGAAGTACACGCCGGCGCGCGGCCACATCGTGCTGGAGGCAGGCATCCAGGACGGCCGCGCCGTGGTGTCCGTGCGCGACAACGGCATCGGCATGGCGCCGGAACTGGTCGGCAGCGCTTTTGAGCTCTTCCACCAGGGCAAGCGCAGTCCGGATCGCTCGCAGGGCGGCCTGGGCGTCGGCCTGGCGCTGGTGCGCAGCCTGGTGCAGCTGCACGGCGGATCGGTGAGTGCAGCCAGCGACGGGGAAGGGCGGGGCAGCACCTTCACGGTGAGCTTGCCCCTGCTGTCCTTGCCCGGCCAGGACGCGCCGGATGGCGTTGCGGCCTTGCCCTTCGCCGGCGACGCGCTGCGGGTGCTGGTGGTGGACGACAACGTCGACGCGGCCGAGCTGGCGGCCATGCTGCTGGAACTGCTCGGCTACCAGGTCAGCGTCGAGTTCGGCGCGGAAGCGGCCCTCGAACGGGCCCGCCTCGAGCAACCCCAGGTCTGCCTGCTCGACATCGGCCTGCCCGGCATGGACGGCAAGGAGCTGGCCCAGCGCCTGCGCCGGATTCCTGGGCTGGAAGGGGTGCGGCTGGCCGCGATGACGGGGTATGGGCAGCCGCATGACCTGCGGGCGAGTGCGGAGGCGGGGTTCGATGCGCATTTCGTCAAGCCGGTCGATGCCGGTGCGCTCGCGGCCTGGTTGGCTTCGTAGCGTGGGCGGTCCTCCGCCCACGCGTTCAAATCACGCCCGCATACTCGCATCGGCATTTTGAACGCGCGGACGGGAAAACCCGTCCGCCCTACAACGGCAAAGAGCGATCCAGCCGTTACAATGCACGCTTCATTTAAATTCTCTCTGGCGCCCTGGCGCCGCAAGGTTCACGGATCATGGCTGTCATCTCCCTTACCTCCGCCCAGCTGGCCTTCGGCCACGTCGCGCTGCTCGACCACGCTGACTTTTCCCTCGAGACCGGCGAACGTGTCGGCTTGATCGGCCGCAACGGCACCGGCAAGTCCTCGCTGCTGAAGATCATCTCGGGCCGCTCGAAACTCGACGACGGCCTCTTGGTGATGCAGCAGGGCATCAAGATCGCCTACGTCGAGCAGGAGCCGGTCTTCGATCCGGAGGCGACCGTGTTCGACGCGGTGGCCGCCGGCATGGGCGACCAGCAAGCCATGCTGGCCGAGTACGAAGCCATCACCGGCCAGTTCGGCGGCGACAACGACGAGGCCCTGATGGAGCGCATGCACGAGCTGCAGCTCAAGCTCGACGCGCTCGACGGCTGGAACCTGGCGCACAAGGTCGACACCACCCTCGACCGCCTCGGCCTGAACCGGGAAGCGAAGATGGGCACCCTGTCGGGCGGGATGCAGAAGCGGGTGGCGCTGGCCGTGGCCCTGGTGTCCGGCCCCGACGTGCTGCTGCTGGACGAACCGACCAACCACCTGGACTTCACCTCGATCAAGTGGCTGGAAGGCCTGCTGCGCGAATACCGCGGCTCGGTGCTCTTCATCACCCACGACCGCAGCTTCCTCGACAACGTCGCCACCCGCATCATCGAACTCGATCGCGGCCGCCTGCTTTCCTTCCCGGGTAACTTCTCGACCTACCAGGAGCGCAAGCGCGAGCTGCTCGCCAACGAGGAAGTCGAGAATGCCAAGTTCGACAAATTCCTGGCCCAGGAAGAAGTGTGGATCCGCAAGGGCGTGCAGGCGCGCCGGACCCGCGACGAAGGCCGCGTGCGCCGCCTGGAAGCGCTGCGCCTGCAGCGCGCCGCCCGCCGCGAGCAGCAGGGCACGGTCAGGCTCGAGGTCGCGTCGGGTGAGCGTTCGGGCAAGATCGTGGCCGATATGGAAAACATCTCGAAGGCCTACGGTGAGAAAATCATCGTGAGCAACTTCACCGGCACCATCCTGCGCGGCGACAAGGTCGGCCTGATCGGCCCGAACGGCGCCGGCAAGACGACCTTGCTCAAGATTATTCTGGGCGACGAGACCGCCGACAGCGGCAGCGTCAAGCTCGGCACCAAGCTGAACGTGGCCTATTTCGACCAGATGCGCGCCCAGCTCAACGAAGAGGCGAGCCTGGCCGATACGATCTCTCCGGGCAGTGACTGGGTCGAGATCAATGGCCAGAAGAAGCACGTGATGACCTACCTCAACGACTTCCTGTTCGCGCCGGAACGCGCGCGTTCGCCGGTGAAGTCGCTCTCCGGTGGCGAGCGTAACCGCCTGCTGCTGGCGCGCCTGTTCGCCAAGCCGGCCAACTGCCTGGTGCTGGACGAACCGACCAACGACCTCGACATCGAGACCCTGGAACTGCTGGAAGAATTGCTCGAGGAATACACGGGCACCGTCTTCCTCGTCAGCCACGACCGCACCTTCCTCGACAACGTCGTGACCCAGGTGATCGTGTCTGAAGGCAACGGCCTGTGGCGTGAATACGTCGGCGGATACAGCGACTGGGAGAGGGTGAAAGCCACCGAGCGCGCCCCTGCGCCGAAGGCGCCGGCAGCTGCGGCGGCCACCCCGGCCCCGGCCAAAAACAGCGAAATGTCATCTACCGCACAGAGTACGTCTGGCAAAAAGGTAAAGTTGAGCTACAAGGAGCAGCGAGAGCTGGAGGAACTTCCTCAGCTGATCGCCACTCTCGAGGATGAGCAGTCCGCCATCACAGCCCAGCTGAACTCGGCGGACTTCTACAAGCAGAATCCCGGCGATGCGCGGCGCCTGAGCGAGCGCCACGCCGAGATCGATGACCTGCTGCTCGACGCCCTGGATCGCTGGGAGCGCATCGAAGCCCGCGCCAGAGGCGAGTAGCGAAATGTAAATAAATAAGCGGCAGGCCAGGCGCCTGCGACCAGAGGACATGACCGAGCACAACGACTCCCGTACCGCTCCAGCAAGCCCTGCGTTATCGGTCGACGCACCCTTGTTCAGCCGCGCCGCCTGGGCGCGGATCCTGCCTTTCGCCGCCTACATCTTCTTCATCGTCCTGGGCGACCTGCTCGAGCGGGCCGGCTTCGCCCGCGCCGAGCTGCGCTGGCTCTACCCGGTGCAGGTGGGCGTCGTCGCGGGGCTGCTGGCCGTGTTCTGGCGCCGCTACCACGAACTCCACGTCCCCCTTCCCAAACCGGCGCAATTGTTCACCGCGCTTGCCGTCGGCGTCCTCGTACTGGTGCTCTGGATCAACCTCGACGCGCCCTGGATGACGGTCGGGTCCAGCCCCGGCTATGACCCCACCAGCGACGGCGCCATGAACTGGCCGCTGGTCGTCATCCGCATCCTTGGGGCCGCCCTGGTCGTGCCCGTCATGGAAGAACTGTTCTGGCGCTCCTTCGTGATGCGCTGGGCCGACGCGGCCGACTTCGAGGCCCTCGAGCCGGCCCGGGTCGGCATCAAGGGTTTCCTGATTTCCAGTGTCCTGTTCGGCTTCGAGCACAACCTGTGGCTGGCCGGCATCGTCGCCGGTGTGGCCTATGCACTCCTTTATATGCGCCACCGCAACTTGTGGTCGGCCGTGCTCGCCCACGCTGTCACCAACGGCATGCTCGGCGCCTGGGTCGTCGCGACCGGCAACTGGCAGTTCTGGTGATCCCCTCAGCGACATCAAAGAAGATGAAAAACATGATGCATTCACGCCCACATACCCGCGTCCAACTGGCTTTGCTGCCGGCACTGGTCGGCGCACTGTTCCTCCTGCCCGGCGCGGCCAGCGCCGCCGAACCCGAAGAAGGCCTGCGCCTCTACGGCGGCATCGGCTGGGGCTACGACGACAACCTGCTGCGCGTGCCGGACAACCGGCCCGCCTTCGGCGGCAAGAAGAGCGACCGCTGGCGCCAGCTCGATGCGGGTGTCGTCTACAACAAGCGCATCAGCCGCCAGCGCGTGGCCCTGGTCGCCAAGGCCTCCAAGGTGAAGTTCGACCACTTCCAGCAGCTCGACTACGACGGCCGCGACCTGCAGGGCACCTGGTTCTGGGAAGTCGGCAACAAGTTCGAAGGGCAGGTGGGGGCGCTCTACAACCGCACCCTGGCGCCCTACACCGACTTCTTCAGCGACGAGCGCAATGTGCGCGAGCAGCGCCGCCAGTGGATCGACGCCGGCTACAAGATGCATCCGAGCTGGAAGATCCGCACCGGTTTCACGCGCGACCGCTACGAGTACGAACTGCTGCGCCAGCGCTGGAACAACCGTACCGAGAAGGCGAGCGAGGCCGAGCTGCTGTATACGCCGCGCTCCGGCAGTTCCGTCGGCCTGGTGGCGCGCCGGGTCAAGGGCGTCTACCCCTTCCGCCGGCCCGCCAACACCGGCGTGCTGGTCGACGACTTCACCCAGGACGAACTCAAGGTCCGCGTCAACTGGTACGCAAGCGGCTCGACCACCCTGCAGGCGCTGGCCGGCTACGTGCGCCGCGAGCAGCTGTCCTTCGGGGAAGGCAAGACCAGCGGCTTCAACGGCCGCCTGAACGCCACCTACACGCCGAAAGGCAAGATCAGCTACAACGCCTCGCTCTGGCGCGAATTCGCCCCGATCGAGAGCACCATCGTCAGCTATACGTTGAACCGCGGCCTGAGTGCGGGCGCCACCTGGCAGGCCACCGGCAAGGTCAAGGTCGAGGGCAATGCCGCCTACGAGCAGCGCGCCTACAACCCGCGCGAGGCCTTCAGCGGACGGGGAGAGCTGAGCGACTCCCTGCGCACCGCCAGCCTGCGCGCCACCTGGCAGGCCAAGCGCAAGATCGCCGTCTCGGCCGGCTGGCAGCACCAGTCCAGGAGCGGCTCGCAGAACCTGGGGCTGGGTAAATTCGACGCCAACACCGTCATGGTGAACGCGAACGTGCTGTTCTGAGCACCGCAGCAATCACGAAGGTCCACATGACGGTCAACGATATCCCGATCATCTCCTTCTTCCAGCGCGTGCTCGACCCCCTGATCATCATGGGGACCCTGTACCTGGCGACGCTGTACTACGGCGAGCCCTTCTCGGGGTATTCGCTGGTGCTGATGATCCTGGCCTTCTTCATCTCGTCGGCCATCTACCAGCACGTCGACCCCTACCGCACCTGGCGCAGCGGCCGCATGCTGGCCTATGCGCGCGACACGGTGTTCGGCTGGTGCCTGACCATGGCCGTGCTCTATTTCCTGGGCTCGGCCAGCGGCCTGAAATACTTTTATGACGAGCGGGTGCTGCTGGCCTGGTTCATCGCCACCCCGGTCACCATCCTGGCCAGCCACCTGGCGGTGCGCAAGGCGACAGGCAGCCGCGACCGTTCGCGCGAGGTGCGCTCGATCGTGGTGGTCGGCTGCAACGATGTCGGCATCAAGTTCGCCGGCGTCTGCGAGCGCCATCCCAACCTCTTCATGGAGGTGGAAGGCTTTTTCGAAGACCGCAACGACGAGCGCCGGCCTGCGAACATGAAGCACCCGGTGCTGGGCGGCATGGCCGACGTCTGCCAGTACGTGCGCCAGCACAATATCAAGATGATCTTCATCAGCCAGCCGATCTCGGCCCAGCCGCGCATCCGCAAGCTGATCGACGAGCTGAAGGACACCACGGCCTCGGTGTACTTCCTGCCCGACGTCTATGTCTTCGACCTGATGCAGGCGCGCTTCGACACCGTGGGCGGCATGCCGGTGATCGCGATCAGCGAGACGCCCTTCATGGGCTTCAACAGCGTGATCAAGCGCGGCAGCGACATCCTGATCGGCAGCATCATCCTGCTCCTGATCTCGCCGCTGATGCTGGTGATCGCCATCGCCGTCAAGCTCAGTTCGCCCGGCCCCGTCATCTTCCGCCAGCGCCGCTACGGCCTGTATGGCGAAGAGATCTACGTCTACAAATTCCGCTCGATGACGGTGACCGAGGATGGTGCCAGCGTGGTGCAGGCCCAGAAGAACGACCAGCGGGTAACGAAGATCGGCGGCTTCCTGCGCCGCACCTCGCTAGACGAATTGCCCCAGTTCATCAACGTGCTGCAGGGACGCATGAGCCTGGTCGGCCCGCGTCCGCACGCGGTCGCCCACAACGAGCAGTACCGCAAGCTGATCAAGGGCTACATGCTGCGCCACAAGGTGCGCCCCGGCATCACCGGCTGGGCCCAGGTCAACGGCCTGCGCGGCGAAACGGCGACGCTCGACAAGATGGAAGCGCGCATCCAGCACGACCTCGACTACCTGCGCAACTGGTCGCTGTGGCTGGACCTGTGGATCATCATCAAGACGGTGAAGGTTGTACTGACGCGCGAGAACGCGCACTAAGCAATACCCGGTTTTCGTAGGGTGGGCGGGTCTCCCGCCCACGCGGTGATAGTTCGAATCTGAATACTCGCGCGGGCAGATCTACTGTGCCTTGACCGCGTGGGCGGGAGGACCCGCCCACCCTACAAAAGCAAGCGAACCTGTTGACATTAGCGACATCGAATACAGAATCCGGGTATGGTCGGGTTTTGAGAAAAGTCATCAATTGTCGACAAACTGTCGACATTTACTAGCGAAAACACTTTAAATTCGTTCTGGAAATAAATCGCTTAGGCTTGACTTAAACGCCACACGCACGATTGCATACTTGCTTGCATGACCATGCCAGCTGCGTAGAATCGTTGATGAGTTTGCAACTTGCCGGGGCCGGCTTGGTCTGGTGCCGCATGGGAACAAGAACATGAAAAAAGCATTGATCACCGGTGTGACGGGCCAGGACGGCTCCTACCTGGCGGAGCTGCTGCTCGACAAAGGCTATGAGGTCCACGGCATCAAGCGCCGCGCCTCGCTGTTCAACACCGGCCGCATCGATCACATCTACCAGGACCCGCATGCCGACAATCCGCGCTTCATCCTGCACTACGGCGACCTCACCGATACCTCGAACCTGACCCGCATCCTGCAGCAGGTCCAGCCGGACGAGGTCTACAACCTGGGCGCCATGAGCCATGTGGCGGTGTCCTTCGAATCCCCCGAATACACGGCCGACGTCGATGCGATCGGCACCCTGCGCCTGCTGGAGGCGATCCGCTTCCTCGGCCTCGAAAAGAAGACCCGTTTCTACCAGGCCTCGACCTCGGAACTCTACGGCCTGGTGCAGGAAACCCCGCAGCGCGAGAGCACGCCGTTCTATCCGCGCAGCCCCTATGCGGTGGCCAAGCTCTACGCCTACTGGATCACGGTGAACTACCGCGAGGCCTATGGCATGTATGCCTGCAACGGCATCCTGTTCAACCACGAATCCCCGCGCCGCGGCGAGACCTTCGTCACCCGCAAGATCACCCGCGCGCTGGCGAATATCTCGCAGGGCCTGGAGCACCAGCTGTTTCTGGGCAACCTGGACGCGCTGCGCGACTGGGGCCATGCGCGCGACTACGTGCACATGCAGTGGCTGATGCTGCAACAGGACAAGCCCGAGGACTTCGTCATCGCCACCGGCCGCCAGTATTCGGTGCGGCGTTTCGTGGAGATCGCGGCGAACGAGCTCGGCATCGAGATCGCCTGGCAAGGGCAGGGCGTCGACGAGCGCGGCCTGGTCGCCGGCATCCATGGCGACAAGGCGCCGGGCGTGGCCGTCGGCCAGCCCATCGTCGCCGTCGATCCGCAGTATTTCCGTCCGACCGAGGTCGAGACCCTGCTGGGCGACCCGAGCCGTGCGCGCGAGCGCCTCGGCTGGGAGCCCACAACCTCTTTCGAAGCGATGGTGCAGGAGATGGTGGCGCACGACCTCGACACGGCGCGCCGCCACAAGCTGCTGGCATCGCATGGCTACAACGTTGCACTTTCACTGGAGTAATCGTGTTGAACATTCAGCAGAAGCAGAACGAGCCGCGCATCTACGTCGCCGGCCACCGCGGCCTGGTCGGTTCCGCCATCGTGCGCGTGCTGCGCGCCCAGGGTCACACCAACATCGTCACCCGCACCCACCAGGAACTGGAACTCACCGACCAGTCCCAGGTGCGCGAATTCTTCCGCCTAGAAGCCATCGACCAGGTCTACCTCGCCGCGGCCAAGGTGGGCGGCATCCACGCCAACAATACCTATCCGGCCGAGTTCATCTACGACAACATGATGGTGCAGGCCAACGTCGTCCATGAAGCCTGGCGCGCGGGCGTACAAAAGCTGCTCTTCCTCGGTTCCTCCTGCATCTACCCGCGCCTGGCGGCCCAGCCGATCCGCGAGGAATACCTGATGAACGGCATCCTCGAGCCGACCAACGAGCCCTATGCCATGGCCAAGATCGCCGGCATCAAGCTGTGCGAGAGCTACAACCGCCAGTACGGCACCGACTACCGCAGCGTCATGCCGACCAATCTCTACGGGCCGGGCGACAACTACCACCCCGAGAACAGCCACGTGATCCCGGCCCTGCTGCGCCGCTTCCACGAAGCGAAAGCGGGCGGGGCGCCGGAAGTGGTGATCTGGGGCAGCGGCAAGCCGATGCGCGAATTCCTCTATGTCGACGACATGGCCGCGGCCAGCGTCTACGTGATGAACCTGCCGACGGAGGTGTATGCCGCGAACACCGACCCGATGCATTCGCACATCAACGTCGGCACCGGCGAGGACGTCACCATCGCCGAACTGGCGCGCCTGGTGGGCGAGACCGTCGGCTACCGTGGCCGCATCGTCTTCGATGCAAGCAAGCCGGACGGCACGCCGAGGAAGCTGCTGGACGTGTCCAAGCTGGCCGCCCTCGGCTGGCGCGCCAGCACGCCGCTGGCCGACGGCCTGCGCCGCGCCTACGAGGCCTTCCTGGAACAGCACGCGGTGGAAAGCAGGGAGGCCGAGCGCGAACCGGCGGCGGTGGCGGCCTAGTAGAACAGCAGAGCGTTAGTTGACGAACAGAGAACGAATCGTGCGGAACCCAGAATGGATGAGCGCCCTTTCCGGAGACATTGCACGAAAGAGCGGTACGAATAACAAGCAGGGCGCAGGCCCGAGGACAACGTCGAGGACACTATCTTGAAAACCTTCCATTTTGCAGCCAAGCACACCTCCCTCTCCACCCCCAAGCGCCTGCTCGGCACGGCGGCGCTGGTGCTGGCCGCGGCCGGCCTCGCGGGCTGCGGCGACAAGGACAAACCCGCGGAATCGAAACCTGGCCAGGCGCTGGCCAGCGTGAACGGCGAGGAAATCACGGTCTTGCAGCTGAACGAGGAAATGCAGCGCGCCGGCGTGCCGGCTGCCCGCCAGGGCGAGGCCGGCAAGCAGATCCTGCAGGCGCTGATCGACCGCGAGCTGCTGGAAAGCGAAGCGGCCAAGGAAAAACTCGACCGCGACCCGAAAGTGATGCAGGCCATCGAACGCGCCCGCTCGCTGATCATCGCCCAGGCCTATATGCAGAAACGCATCGGCGAACCGCAGCGTCCCTCGGCCGCCGAAGTGGAAGACTACTTCAACAAGAATCCCCAGTTCTTCGCCAACCGCAAGCAGTTCGCGATGAACGAGCTGATCGTCGCCGCCAGCGACCTGACCCCGGAAGTGCGCGCCGCCGCCGACAAGGCCAAGTCGCTCGAAGAAGTCGCCGTCTTCCTCGACGCGCGCAACATCAAGTACGGCCGCGCCCAGGTCACCCGCAGCACCGCCGACCTGAATCCGCAACTCTCCGCCAAGCTGCTGGGCATGCCCAAGGGCCAGCTCTTCGTCGTCAAGGAGGGCGAGCGCGCCATGCTGATCTCGATCGCCGAAGTGCGCGACGCGCCGGTCACCCTGGCGATTGCCGGAGCGCAGATCAGCCAGTACCTGATGAACAAGAAGAACAAGGAGCTGGCGGCCGCCGAGATCCAGCGCCTGCGCGGCACCGCCAAGGTCAGCTACCTGAACAAGGACTATGCGCCGAGCGCTACCGCGCCGGCCAGCGCGACCCAGATGGCGGGCGCGGGCGGACCGGGGCAGGGTTCGGTGGCGCCTTCGGGCGACGCCGGCGCACCGGGCACGGCGCCCGCCGTCCCGGATGCGGCCACGGCCGACAAGGCTGCGCTCGACCGCGGCGTGATGGGCCTGAAGTAAGCAGCAGGCAAGCGATTCAGTAAAAACCAATAACGGAACCGAAGGGAAGGAACAATCATGAAACGATTCGTGAAGTGGATGATGGCCGCCGCGCTCGTGCTGACGGTCGGGATCGCCGGCGCCGCCGAAGTGCTGCTCGGACCGGGCGACGTGGTGAAACTGTCCGTGTACGGCAGCCCCGATCTCTCGCTCGAGACCCGCGTCAGCGAGAGCGGCAACATCACTTTCCCGCTGCTGGGCCAGGTCGCCGTGGGCGGCCTGTCGGTGGCGGCCGCCGAGAAGAAGATCGGCGACATGCTGGAGAAGGGCGGCTATCTCAAGAAAGCCCAGGTCAACATGCTGGTGACCACGCTGGCCAGCCAGCAGGTTTCGGTGCTGGGCTATGTCAACCGCCCGGGCCGCTACGCGGTGGAAGGGCGCCGCAAGGTGCTCGACCTGCTGGCCATGGCCGGCGGCATCCACGGCGAGGGCGGCGACATGATCAACCTGGTGCGCACCCGCAACGGCAACACCACCCGCGAAACCATCGACGTGGTCGAGATGGTGCGCAAGGGCGAACTCAACAAGGATTACGAAGTGGCCGGCGGCGACATCATCTACGTCGAACGCGCCCCGCGCGCCTACGTCAGCGGCGAAGTCAGCCGTCCGGGTCCCTTCCGCCTGGAGCGCGGCATGACCGTGCAGCAGGCCGTGGCGGCCGGCGGCGGATTGAACGTTCGCGGCAGCAATAACGGCATGAAGATCACCCGCAAGGATGCCAGCGGCAACCCGGTGACGATTGATGTCAAAGCAAATGATCTGGTCCAGGTTGACGATGTCATCGTGGTCCGTGAATCCTGGTTTTAAACGTAGGGTGGGCGGCTTGGCCGCCCACGCGGTGATAGTTGGATGTTGAATTGTCGCGCAGGCGAATCCACCGTGATTTGACCGCGTGGGCGGGAAGACCCGCCCACCCTACGAAGTAACAGCAGTGTTTTTGTCCACCCCGCTTGTCAAAGCAATGATGCAAAGGTAAGGCCATGAACGTCCACCAATTCCTGCTCATCCTTCTCGCGAGGAAGAAGATCATCCTCGGGACCTTGCTGGTGACGGTCCTGCTCGCACTGGGCTGGAGCCTGATGCAGCAGAAGACCTACAAGGCCACCGCGTCCGTGCTGCTGAACTACAAGGGCGTGGACCCGGTCAGCGGCCTCACCATGCCGGGCAACCTGATGCCGGGCTATATGGCCACCCAGATGGACATCATCATGAGCAAGACCGTGGCCCTGCGCGTGGTCGACTCGCTGCGCCTCGCTTCGAGCCCGGCCGTGCAGGCCCAGTGGCGCGAAGCGAGCGAAGGCAAGGGCTCGGTACGTGACTGGCTGGCCGACCTGCTGCTCAAGAAACTCGACATCATGCCGTCGCGCGAGTCGAGCGTGGTGGGCATCAGCTTCAGCGGCGCCGACCCTGCGTTTGCCGCCGCCGTGGCCAACGCCTTCGCCGACGAATACCAGAAGATCAGCGTCCAGCTCAAGACCGAGCCGGCCAAGAAGGCCTCGGCCTACTTCAACGAACAGACCAAGCAGCTGCGCGACAACCTCGAAGCGGCCCAGGCCCGCCTGTCCAAGTACCAGCAGGAGAAGGGCATCGTCAGCCTCGACAACAACCGCGTCGACATCGAGCTGTCGCGCCTGAACGACCTGTCCGCCCAGCTGGTCGCGGCCCAGACCCAGGCCATGGAAGCGAGCTCGCGCGCCGGCATGGCCACCGGCGTGGCTTCGCCTGACGTCGCCAACAATGCCCTGGTGCAGAGCCTGCGCGTGAGCCTGGCGAGCGGCGAAGCCAAGCTGGCCGAAGCCGCCTCGCGCTACGGCCGCAACCACCCGGCCTACCAGTCGGCCCAGGCCGAAGTGAGCAAGATGCGCGCCGAGCTGAACGCCGCCCTGGGCAGCGTGTCGAAGAGCGTGGGCGCCAACGCCCAGGTCTACCGCCAGCGCGAATCGGAGCTGCGCGCCGCACTGGCCGCCCAGAAGACCCGCGTGCTCGAACTGAACCGCACCCGCGACGAACTCGGCGTGCTGCTGAAAGACCTCGACAGCGCCCAGCGCGCTTTTGATGCCGCCAGCCAGCGCTTCTCGCAGACCCGCATCGAGTCGCAGTCCGAGCAGTCCGACATCTCGATCCTGAACCCGGCCGTGCCGCCGACCGCGCCTTCGGGCCCGCGCGTGCTGCTCAATACCCTGGTGTCGATCGTGCTGGGCACCATCCTCGGCGTCGGCCTGGCCCTGCTGCTGGAACTGCTGAACCGCCCGGTGCGTTCGACGGGCGACATCAAGGACATGCTGGGCATTCCGGTGCTGGGCACCATCGAATGGCGCGTCAAGCGTCCGAAGGGCGGCGGCATCCGCGCCCTGATGACCCCGCGCCGCCTGCTCAGGCTCAATTGAGCTGAACTGAGCCGAACAAGCGCAGAACAAGAAGGACAACCAAGGACAGACCATGAATTCATCCGTGCTATCCGCCTTGCCACACGACCAAGCTGCCGACTCGAGCATGGGAGCGCTGCTGCTCGACCAGGGCAAGCTGACTCTCGATGACGCCGAACGCGTGCTGCGCATGCAGAAGGACCTCGGGATCCGCTTCGGCGAAGCCGCCGTGCGCCTGGGACTGGTGAGCGAGGACGACATCCAGCAGGTGCTGGCGCGCCAGTTCTCCTATCCCTATCTGCAGAAAGGGCAGGCCAACCTCTCGCCCAAGCTGGTGGCGGCCTACGATCCCTTCTCGCCCCAGGTCGAAGCGCTGCGCGCGATCCGCAGCCAGCTGATGCTGCGCTGGTTCGCCCGCGGCCGCCGGGCGCTCGCCATTGCCGGCGTGACGCCCGAGGACGGCTCCAGCCTGTTCGCGGCCAACCTGGCGGTGGTGTTCTCCCAGCTGGGTGAGCAGACCCTGCTGGTGGACGCCAACCTGCGCAGCCCGCGCCAGCAGGAGATGTTCGGCGTCAAGCCGCGCCAGGGCCTGTCCGACCTGCTGGCGGGCCGCGCCGACCTCGACGTCATCACCCGCGTGCCCGCTTTTGTGGACCTGTCCCTGATGCCGGCCGGGACCCTGCCGCCGAACCCGCAGGAACTGCTGGCGCGCGAAGGCTTCCGCAACCTGAACACCCAGCTGGAGAGCCGCTACGACGTGGTGCTCTACGACCTGCCGCCTTTTGCTTCCGGCGCCGACGCCCTGGCCGTGGCCGGACGCGCCGGCGGCGTGCTGCTGGTGGCCTGCAAGCACCGTACCCGCATCGCCAACGTCAGCCGCATGGCCGAGCAGATGGCCGAATCGGGAGCCGAAGTGGTCGGCTCCGTGGTGGTGGAGTTCTGATATGGCTGGCACTGCACGCACCGGCATCGACGATCGTGGCGCAGCGCTGCCGCAAACCCTGTCCGGCAGCATCGACGGCATCCGCCGTTCGCTGCCCGAATGGTGGCCCATCTTCGCCGGTCTGGCGATCCTGCTGGGACCGACTTTCTACGACCTGTTTACCGGCGCCTGGATCGGCGAGGAGCAGGGACACGGCCCGATCATCTTCTTCCTGGCGATCTGGCTGATCTGGAGAAAATGGCCCGAGATGCTGGCCGCCGTCAGGCATCCCGCCGGTGCGCCCGTCAACACCTGGCTCGGCTGGCCCGTGCTGGCCATCGGCCTGATGTCGCACCTGCTGGGCCGCTCGCAGAAGATCCTGATGTTCGAGGTCGCCTCGATCATCCTCGTCATGGCGGCCATCCTGCTGCTCAAATTCGGCTCGCGCGCCCTGCGTGCGCTGTGGTTCCCCTTCTTCTTCATGCTCTTCATGGTGCCGCTTCCCAGCGAGCTGGTGGCGGCCGTGACGATGCCGATGAAGATGGCGGTGTCCTGGGTGACCGAGCACATCCTGTTTGCCCTGGGCTACCCGATCTCGCGCTCGGGCGTGGTGCTGCAGATGGGCCAGTACCAGCTGCTGGTGGCCGATGCCTGCGCCGGGCTGCAGACCCTGCTCACCCTGGAAGCGCTGGGCCTGTTCTACCTGAACCTGATGCGCCACCCTTCGGCCTTCCGGAACATCACCCTGGCGATCCTGATCATCCCGATCTCCTTCACGGCCAACGTGATCCGCGTGATCGCGCTGACCCTGATCACCTATTACTTCGGCGACGCCGCCGGCCAGGGCTTCCTGCACGGCTTCGCCGGCATGGTCCTCTTCGTCACGGCGCTGCTCTTGATCCTGGCGGTCGACAACGGCCTGCAGTGGTGGATCAAGCGCAGGGAAGGCGGGGGCGGCGGCCCCAGGGGCGGAGGAGGGCGCAAGCTGACCCCGACCCTGAAGGAGGCGACATGAACCGCCGTTTTGCGATCAGCCTGGTGCTGGGCCTGGCCATGGCCGGCACCTCGGCCCTGACCGGCGCCCTGACCCCGAAGGCGCGCGTGCCCCAGGCCCATGAGCAGTTCTCGCTGGAACAGATGATCCCGCAGCGCTTCGGCGACTGGCGCATCGACCCGAACGTGGTGCCGCTGCAGCCCGATCCCGAGCAGCAGAGCGTGCTGGAAAAGATCTACGACCAGACCCTGTCGCGCACCTACGTCAACCGCGAAGGCCAGCGCGTGATGCTGTCGATCGCCTATGGCGGCGACCAGAGCAAGGCCCTGCAGCTGCACCTGCCCGAGGTCTGCTACGTGGCCCAGGGCTTCCAGATGGTCAAGGACCAGGAGGGCGAGCTGCCGACCGGTTTCGGCGAGCTGCCCGTCAAGCGCCTGGTGGCGCGCCTGCACGAGCGCAACGAACCGATCACCTACTGGATCACGATCGGCGAGCACGCCACCAAGACCGGCATCCAGCAGAAGCTGCGCCGCCTGGCCTACGGCCTGTCGGGCGAGATCCCGGACGGCATGCTGGTGCGGGTCTCGACCATCCAGTCCAACGATGCCCAGGCCTGGCGCGTCCAGGACCGCTTCGTCACCGACATGCTGGGCCATATGGCGCCGCGCGACCGCACGCGCCTGCTCGGCGCGGGGCTCGAGGGTGCGCAGGTAGAGGCCCGGTCGCGGCACGCGCCGCAAGCGCCTGCACGCGGATAAGCGGGACGAGGAATTCCTTCCAATGAACCAGATCCTGCCTTACGTTTATTACTCGCTGCCCTGGGCCTTCATCATCGGGCTCTCGATCGCCGCGGTGGCAGGCATCGGCATCGGCCTGGTGTGGCCGCGCTTCCTGGTCTATCCCTACCTGGCCATCTATTTCTGCATGAACTCGACCAGCTACGGGAATATGGCGATCTTCGCCACCCGCAGCATCTACAGCCGCGGCTCGGGCCTGCTGTTCTTCGGCCTGCTGCTGTGGTACGTGCTGGGCGCCTGGGCCTGCGCGCGGGTCGCCGCCAGCTTCCAGCGCTATCCGGCGCCGGAATGCAACCTCCGGCCCTGGTTCTTCGGCTGGTTCCTGCTGCTGGTCGGCCACGTCGGCGTGTCCATGATGTTCGACGTGCCCCTCAAGGATTCGCTCTCGCCGCAGGGCTTCTCGAACATCATCTGGATGGCGCCGCTGATCTCCCTGATCCTGCTGTCCTTCCGCACCCGCGAGCACGTGCTCGAGCTGGCCCACTTCATCCTGCTGCTGGGCCTGGGCCGCGCCCTGTTCGGCCTGGTGCGCTGGGCGGCCTTCGGCGGTGACCCGAACAATGTGTACGCGAACATGAACGCGATCAAGATTCGGCTCACCTTCTTCGACATCAACGACAGCCTGGTCTGCACCATCGCCTTCGCGATCGCGGCCGTGCACCTGTTCCAGACGGTCAAGACCGACCGGCCGAAGTTCTGGCGCGGCATCGAGTGGGCGACCCTGATCACGACCGCGCTGTGCATCGTGCTGTCCTACCGCCGCAGCGCCTGGATCGGCTTCCTGCTGGCCTTCCTGGTGATCATGATGCGCTTCCCGATCAAGCGCCGCATCCAGCTCATGACCGGCGGCCTGCCGGTGGTCGGCGCCGCGCTGGCCTATGTGGCGGTGCAGCGCCTGACCCAGACCAAGGGCGCGGGCGGGGGACTGTCGAGCCTCGTCTACGACATGCAATCGCGCCGCTTCGGTCCCGAGAGCGAACGGGTGCTGGAACTGAAGTTCGCGCTCGCCGACTTCCTGTCGAAACCGATCACTGGCATCGGCTCCTGGGGACGGTACACGGGCTACCAGTACATCTCCTGGCAGAACAATCCGGACGGCGGCCTCTTCCTGCACAGCGGCGTGCTGCACGTGGCGCTCAAGAGCGGGCTGCTGGGTACTTTCCTGCTGATCGGCACCATCGCCGCCTTCGTGCTGTTCGCGCGGCGCGCCCTGAAAACCCTGCCGCCCGAGCTGCTGGGACTGGCCACGGCCGGCGTCGCGGGCATCGCCTTCATGATTCCCGACTTCCTGATCGGCACGCCTTTCCCGCAGGTGCGCACCACGCAGATGCTGGCCATCTGCCTCGCCTTGCCCTACCTGGCGGTGGCCGTCGCCAAGGTGGCGCCCGCAACGAAGCCGGTGGTGAAACCGTTTGTTCCGCGTCCGCGCCTGGTAGCTGCCTGATGAACCTGCGCCTTGCCCGTAATGCCTGGTCCAACCTGCTCGGGGCCGCGATTCCCGCATTGGTGATGCTGGCCACCGTGCCCATGGTCGTGAAAGGCCTGGGCGACGCCAGCTACGGCGTGTATTCGCTGGTGACGGCCATCGTCGGCTACTTCGCCGTCATCGACATCAACGTCACCGCCGGCTCGGTGAAGTACATCGCCGAGCACAATGCGCGCAAGGACGAGGAGGGCGTCTACGAGACCCTGTCCTTTGGGCTGGCCACCTACGCCATCATCGGCGTGCTGGGTGCGCTCGGCCTGCTGCTGGGGGCGGAGTGGTTCGTGACGAGTGTGTTCTCGGTGCCCGCCGCGCTGGTCCCGGAAGCGATCGCCACCCTGCGCCTGGCCGCCCTGGGCTTCCTGCTCGGCCAGGTCCAGAGCTACCTGAACAGCGTGCCCCAGTCCCTGATGCGCTACGACATCTCGGCGCGCGTGGAGATGGTGTTCGGGACCCTGGTGCCGATCGCCACGGTCGGGGTGCTGCTGCTCGGCTACGGCCTGTTCGAGGTGGTGCTGCTGCGGGTGATCGCCAGCAGCCTCCACTGCACGATCCTGTGGCGCGCCGTGAAACGCCTGCTGCCCGGCTTTCAGCTGCGCTGGCCGGGCGAGCGGGCGCGCGGGGCGCTGCTCGGCTTCTCGGCCTATTCCTTCCTGTCGCGCTTCGCCACGCTCTCCTATGCCCACGCGGACAAGCTCATCATCGGCGCCCTGGTCGGGGTCACGGGCCTGGCCTACTTCACGGTGGCCGCCACGCTTGCCAACCGGGTCCTGAGCCTGACCTTTCGCCTATCCGGCGTCTTCTTCCCGGCCGCCAGCGCCCTGGCCGCGCAAGGCGAGCTGGCGCGCCTGGACCGCGCCTACCTGAAGGCGACCCGCTACGTCGTCTTCCTGAATGCGGCCATCCTGGTGCTGGTGGCCGTGTTCGCGCACCAGATCCTGCGCTACTGGATGAACGAGGATTTCGCCCGCAACGGCGCCCTGGTGCTGGCCGTGATGGCGCTGTCGCAATTCGTCGATTCGCTCACCAGCCTGCCGTCCCTCGTCAACGACGGCATGGGCCACCCGCGCGTGTCGGGCCTGTTCGCCGTGACGCGGGCCCTGGCGGGCCTGGCCATCGTCTGGTTCGGGGTGGCCGGCTGGGGTATCGATGGCGCCGCCTGGGGGCATCTGCTGGGCTCGGTCCTGTTCACCGCCGCCTTCATCGTCTACGTGCACGGCCGCACGGTGCCGACCAGCCTGGCCCGCCTGTTGTCGCAGGGCTATGCGCCGGGCCTGGCCGGGGTCGCCCTGGTGGCGATCGCCGCCAGCACGGCCGAGATCCTGTTCGACCGCGGCGTCGCCGAATTTTTGTTCATCCTGGGGGTGACCGTGCTGCTGCTGGGCGTGCACGGCCTGCTCTTCGTGGTCGAGCGCGACGACCGGCTGATGGCCTGGTCGCGCGTGAAGGCGCGCTGGCAGCCTGCCGGGTGAACCCAGCATCGAATGCATGTCAAAGGAGAGTGGAGTTTGGTTCAGAAGCGGAGGGCAAAATGCGTATCCTGATGGTGTCGGAAGATCTGCCGGGCGACCAGGTGGGTGGTCTCGGCAAGCACGTGGTCACGCTGGCCAACCGTCTGCTGGCCGAGGGGCACGACGTCGAGATCCTCGGCCGCAACGACCGCGGCATCGAGCGCTGCGCGGAGCAGATCGGCTTTCGGGGGCATTTCCGCCCCGGCTTCGATTACGCGCGCCCGGGCTGGAAGGAACTGCAGATGGGCGTGTTCAATCCGCTCAAGCGTCCCTTTTTCGCGCGCAAGATCGCCGCCGCCATCAACCAGCACGCCCCCGGCTTCGACGTGGTCCACTACCACGGCCACGTGCCCATGGTGGGCCTGCACGTGGAGGAGGGCATCAACTACGTGCAGACCCGCCACGACCAGGGCAGCGAGTGCCTGACCCACCTGCGTTTCCGTGACGAGACGGTGTGCGACAACCTGGTGCCGGGAGACTGTTCAGCCTGCATTACCAAGCGCGCAGGGGCCATGCGCAAGTCCGTCACCGCGATCGCCGTCACCGGCTACCGCAGCCAGACCGCGCGCGCCTTTGCGCGCCACAAGACCGTCTTCGTCTCGGACTTCCTGCGCCGCCAGTTCCTGCGCGCCGTGCCGGACGCCGACCTGTCGCGCTGCCGCGTGATCCACAACTTCGTCGACTACCCGCGCCTGCTGCGCGCGGCCCAGGCGGCCCCCGATCCCGAGCCGGGCGACATCGTGCTGGTCGGGCGGGTCGATGCCGGCAAGGGCTTCGGCGAATTCCTGGCGGCTTGCGAAGGCCGCTTGCCGCCGCATGCGCGCCTGACGATTGCCGGCGACGGCCCCCAGCGCGCGGCGCTGGAGGCGCGCTACGCTGGCCCCAATGTCCGTTTCCTCGGCTGGCAGGACTACAACGGGGCGCTGGCGCTCACCGCCCGCGCCCACCTCGCGGTGGTGCCCTCGGTGTGCGAGGAGGCCTGCAGCACCACGGTACTGGAAGCGCTGGCGCTGGGCCGCCAGTGCGTGGCCATGGCGCGCGGCGGCACGCCCGAACTGGCCGCCTACCAGCAATACGAAGGCCAGCTGCAGCTGGCTTCCACGATGGACGAGCTGGTCGAGCGCGTCAGCGCCCAGCTTGCCGAACCACCGCGACAGCGCGTGCCGCCAGCCTCCTTCGGGGCGGATGCCGGGCGTCTCTTACCTCAGTTACTGGAGCTGTATGCAGAGCAAACCAACCTTTTCGATCGTTACGTGCACCTGGAACAGCGCCGCCACGCTGGCTGACACCCTGGCCTCGGTCCAGAAGCAGACCTGCCAGGACTTCGAGCACATTTTCGTGGACGGCGGCTCCACGGACGGCACCCTCGACATGATCGCCGCCTACATGAGCGACCGGCCGGGCAACAAGCGGGTGCTGCGCGACGTCGGCGGGGGCATCAGCCGCGCCATGAACCAGGGCATCGAGGCCGCCCGCGGCGAGTACATCGCCCACCTTCACTCCGACGACTACTACAACGGCCCCGACGTGCTGGCCGTCGTCAAGCGCGCATTCGAAGAAGGAAAGGGCGGCGCGCCGGTCGATTGGGTGTTCGGCAATATCCAGATCCTCAAGGACGGCAAGATGGTCCCGCCCTACGCCATGCCGCCTTTCTCCTACCGCTCCTTCGTGGCCGGCCGCGCCTCGATCCCGCACCCGGCGGTGTTCGTCCGCAAGTCCGCCTTCGAACGGGTCGGCATGTTCGACGAAAAACTGAAGTACGCAATGGACATCGACCTGTGGCTGCGCCTGGGCGCCGTGGCCAAGCCGGTCATGATCGACCAGCCGCTGACCGTGTTCCGCGACCATGAGGGCAGCGTGTCCTCGGCCAACCGGATCAAGGCGCGCCAGGAAGAATTCAACGTACGCCGGCGCTACATGGAAAAGGCGCCACTGTCCTTCGGTATTTACTGCCTGCGCTACCTGAAGCGCATGCGCGGCCTGCAGGCCGAGGCCAAATCGGTAGCAGCCTGACAAACGCCTTGCCTGTCATAGCAATGTGACAGGTTTGCCCTTTTGTCTTTGCAGGCAATTTACACCCATTAAAAGCCTGCAAATATTGTTCGGCAAGAGTTGATATTCTTTCGTGGGATTTCCGCAAAGCAAGCGAAAAAAGTGCGATTTCTTCGGAGAATTTGCCTGTGTCCAACTTACTTTGGGATAGCATAGATCCCGTCAAGTGCCGCTAAACAGGCACAGCAAGAAAGTAAGTCGCCGTCTTCATCCGGTAAGACCAGGCAAACATTCTCGAGCCCATCAGTTCCCCTGACGCGGCGCATGAAATCACGATTTTTCTCGGAGCACCCACATGCAATTTTCTCGCAAGAGTTTCGTTCTGGCCGCTGCCTTTGTCTCGCTGTTCGCGAGCGCTGCCGCACGCGCCGACTGGGTCCAGTCGAACGATCCGCTGGTCGTCCAGGCCAAGCCTGAAATGAACCAGATGCAGGCGCAAAACCCGCCTGGTTTCACCTGGGCCCGCCATTCCACCGGCCCGTCCAGCTACGAGCTCGAGATCACCCCGGTCGGCGGCACGCCGACCCGCGTCACCGTCGCGCGCAACTGGTATCTGCCGACCAAGGCGCTGGCCCTGGGCAACTACACCTGGCGCGTGCGCCCGGCGGGCAGCAACGACTGGTCGAACCCGCGCACCTTCTCGATCACCAGCCGCTCCAATGTGTTCGAAGTGCCGGACAACGCCACCCTGCGCAACCGCATCCTCTCGAAAGCCCGTCCGCGTTCGATGCCGGCGTCCTTCACCCCGTTCTCGACCTGGAACTATGCCAAGAAGACGGCGCTCGAGTCCTACCTGAGCCGCCTGGGGAATGAAGTGAAAGCCCAGATCACGGCCGTGCCCAGCTTGAGCGACTCGCGCTGGTCGATCGTCATTTCCTCGCCGCTGACCGCCGCCATGGCCAACCAGCAGACCGACGTGCGCCAGCGCATCAACGAAGCCAGCCGCCAGATGGAAGCGGCAGCGACGATGTGGCGCCTGAAAGGTGAGCAGATCTACCTGACCGAGGCCCTGCGCCGCGGCGACGAGCTGGCCGCCCTGAACCCGTCCGGCCCGACCAGCTACTACAACCAGGACCAGGCCACCCGCCAGATCGCCTGGGGCCTGTCCAAGACCATGGACCTGCTGGGCAGCTCGCTCGACGGCACCCGCAAGCAGCGCTGGCTCGCCTCGATCAAGACCCGCACCACCGAGATCTACAACAACCTGGCGGGCGACAACGGCCGCCTGGACCAGTACCCCTTCGACTCGCACGGCAACACCAGCATGGTGTTCCTGGTCCTGATCTCGACCCTGACCCTGGGCGACATTCCGGAAGCCCAGACCTGGTTCGACTTCTCCTTCCGCGCCTACGCGCTGAGCCCGAACCCGTGGAGCGGCCCGGAAGGCGGCTACGCCAACGGCACCGCCTATGGCGAGTACGCGGCCGGCTACCTGCTGGCCCTGTGGGACCCGCTCACCCATGCCACCGGCGTGAACTTCTTCGGCAAGCCCTGGACCCTCGGTTTCCTCGACTTCGCGATGGAATTCATCCCGCCGGGCGCGCGTACCCACGCCTTCGGCGACGCCTCCGAGACCAAGCCGGACCAGCGCGTGTTCCGCGCCTTTGCATCGCGCATGTGGTCGCCGCGCGCCGCCTGGTATGTGAAGAACACCACCGGCATGGAAGACGCGATGTCGCTGCTGCAGGCCCAGTATCCGCTGCCGGTCAGCGACACCAAGGTCTATGAACCGCCTTCGAACTCGGCCTATTACCCGAGCATCGGCTGGGTGGCGATGCACAGCAACCTCGGTTCGACCTCGCGCATCTCGACCTTCTTCAAGTCCAGTCCCTACGGCTCCTTCAACCACAGCCACGGCGACCAGAATGGCCTGCTGCTGTCGGTTGCCGGCCAGCCGCTGCTGGTCAAGGCCGGCTACTACGACTGGTACGGTTCGCCGTACTGGAACGACTGGTACCACCAGACCCGCTCGCAGAACGCGATCACCTTCGACGGCGGCAAGGGCCAGATGGTGGACGGCTACCGCGAGCAGCTGCAGCGCAACGGCAAGATCACGGCCTTCACCGCCCAGCCGACCTACGATTACGCGGAAGGCGATGCGACCCCGTCGTATGGTGGCCAGCTGACCATGGCCAAGCGCCAGGTCTGGCACCTGCGTAACGCCGGCAATGCGATCCTGGTGCGTGACCGCCTGTCGAGCACCGTGGCCCGCACCTACGAGTGGAACGTGCACACCCCGGCCATCATGCAAAAGAAGGATGCGCTCAACGTGGAGGTGTCCGCCGGTGGCCAGTCGCTGTGCATGCGCTCCCTGACCCCGACCGCCACTTTCGACAAGTGGATCGGCCCGGGCGCCAAGGCCAATGTGGTCGAGGACCACGGCGCTTTCTACCAGCGCGGCAATGCCAACCAGACGGTCGAATACCTGGTGCTGCTCGACCCGGGCTGCAAGAAGCCGGCCGTGAACATCACGACCTCGGGCTCGGTGCGTACCGTGACCGTCGGCGGCCAGTCGGTGACGCTGAACTAAGCCATGTAGCGGGCGCTGTCCCGCTGGCGTGCGTGCTAGACTCGGCGCGCACGAGATCCCCCGCGGCTCGCGCTGCGGGGGATTTTTTTTGGCAGTTGTAGGGTGTACGGCTTTGCCGTACGCGCGTTCAAACGGTGCTTGCTTATCGATACATCGGCGCGTATCGACGGCTGGTTGAACGCGCGGACGGGAGACCCGTCCACCCTACGGTCTACGCGTACCGGAACAATGAAACAGGTATTCCTGATCGCCGCGCACAAGGACGCCCGGCAGCTCAACACACTGGTCCAGCAGCTGAGCGACCCCGACTTCCTCGTCTACGTCCACCTCGACCGCAAGAGCGGGATCGACCCGAGCGACCTGCATCCGAACGCGCACCTGGTCGAGGACCGCGTGGCCGTGCGCTGGGGCGGCTTCTCGCAGGTCGAGGCGACGCTGGCTTCGCTGCGCCAGATCCTGTTCGAACAGCCCGACTTCGACAAGGTGATCTTCCTGTCGGCCCAGGACTTCCCGCTGCTGCCGAACGCCCTGCTCAAGCGCGAGCTGGCGCGGGTGCGCGATCGCGAACTCATCGAGACCACGCCGATCGGGCCAGACGGCTGGAAGGTCGATTTCCGCTACCAGTTCTTCCACCGCGAAGGAGGCAGCAGCCTGGAGCGCCTTGCCTGCAGCGCGGCCAACGCCCTGCTGCGCCTCACCGGGCGCCGGCGCCGCATGCCGGATGGGCTCCTGCCACACGGCGGCTCTTCCTGGTGGGCCCTGTCGCGCGGCTGCGTGGCCGAGGTGCTGCGCCTGGCGGATGCGCACCCGCGTTTCCTGCGCCTGTGCCGCACCGTGCAGTGCCCGGACGAGCTGTTCTTCCAGACCCTGGTCATGCACTCGCCCTATGCGAGCCGCGTCCTGAGCGACAACTACCGCTACGTCCAGTGGCCGGCGCAGGGCGCGCGCAATCCCAAGGTCCTCGATGGGGCCGACTTCGAGCGCATCCGCGCCTCCAACGCCCACTTCTGCCGCAAGCTCGACAGCCAGGCCAGCGCCGAATTAATGCGGCGCCTGGTGGAGTGGAAGGAGTCGCGGGCGGCTTGAGCTGCCCAGCTTGCGGCCCAGCCTGCGCCAGCCGATGACGATGCCCGTCACGCTCATCAGGAGGCCACCGAGGCTCAAGAGAACCAGCACCGCATCCCACAGCGGCCGACGGTCCAGCAGGGGCAGCCAATCCCAGCTGTGCAGCATGGCGAACAGCCAGCGGCTGGCGCGCTTGTGGCGGTCGCTGCGGCCCAGCACGGCGCCGGTGCGCGGATCGAGGTGGACCCAGCTGTTGTCCGCGTCGTCGAAGACGAGGCGCAGGGCCGGCAGCGGCTTATCAAAACCGCCCGTCATGGTGTGCTCGGCCCGGGCGTAATAGTGCAGGTCGTAGGCGTCCAGGCGCTCGACGCGGGCCACCGGGGCGGGCAAGAGCCGGCTTGCGGCCGCTGCCAGCGCCTCCACGTCCACGGGCGCGGCCCTGGCATTCCCGTCGAGTACCAGGGGGCTGCCGCCGGCCGGATAGGCTGCTACCAGCGTGCGCCCGAGCACGCGGCGCCAGCGCAGTTCGCGCGCGCCGGGCGCGGCGGCCAGCAGTGCCTGGGGCGTGGCGCCGGCCAGCACCTCAAGCGACAGGGTGGGCGCTCCGCCCGCCAGGGCTTCCATGCGCAGCGGCGCGGCATCGCTGGTGAAGACCTTCCAGGGGTTCATCGACATCAGGCCGCTGAAGATCCAGGTGATGGTCGTGAGCGCGAACAGCAGGCCGCCGATGTGGTGCCAGCGCATCATCGCGCCGGGATAGGGCGAGCGCGCGCCGTTGCGGTAGGGCCGCGTGAAGCGCCAGCGCAGCACGCCGACCACGGTGCCGGTGAGCGCCATCGCGATGCCGGCGATCGACAGCCAGTTGACGATGTCGGTCCACCAGCGCTCAAAAGCATTGCCGCGGAAGGGGTAGAGCCAGTGGATCCAGGCGCCGGCATAGTTCCACAAACGCTCGAGACGCGGCGCGTCGCGCACCACTTCGCCGGTGCGGCTGGATACGTAGAGCAGGGTCTGCGCCTCGTCGTCCAGCTGCACGCGGTGCAGGGGGCGGTGGCCGTCCAGCCCGCGCGAATGGGTGAAGGCATCTTCCATCACCGTGCCCTGGTAATCGGGCCGCACGCCGGGCCCGGCCCAGGCGGTACTCGCCGCCAGCGCGGCCTCGCGGCCGAAGCTGTCGAGACGTGCGCCGCTGCGGGCGTCGATCACGATGGTGGCGCTGCCGGCCTTCGGCTTCATCTTGCCGGCATGTGCCGGTTCGGCCAGGTAGACGGTGCGCCCGCCGCTGGCGGCGGCCAGACGCAGGGTTTCCAGTGGACCGTGCACGCCGGCGGCGGCCAGGGCCTGGACAGGGCCGATCAGACCCTGGCCTTCGCCGAGGCGGGGCAGGTGCTGCAGGCGCTCCGATTCCGTCAGCTTCGGATAGCCGACGTACATCATGACGACGCCCGAGACGAACCACATGGCGAAGAAGGCGCACAGCACGATGCCCAGCCAGCGGTGGGTCAGGAAGAGCAGGCGTTTAAGTGTTGGCATTGCCATGGCGCGCCTCAGAACGTGTAACGCAGCGCCACCTCGGCGCTGCGCGGCGCGCCGAGATAGGCCATGGTGGCCGCCATGTTCGCCGCGTAGACGCGGTCACCCACATTGCGCACCCGGCCGGTGAGCAGCAGGTCGGGCCGCAGTTTCACACTCAAGGCCAGGTCGACCAGGGTATAGGAGGGCCAGTCGACCGTGTTGGCGGCGTCCGCGTAGATGTGGCCCACGTGGCGCAGGCCGACGCTCGCTTTCACGCCGGCGACGGGTTCCCATCCCAGCCACAGGTTGGCCACCGTTTCCGGCGTATTGGTCGGGGTCTTGCCGGCCAGGGAAACGCCGCCCTGGCGGAAGTTCGCGTAGCGCGCCGCGACCTTCGTGAGGTTGCCCTGGATCGACCACCGGCGCGTGGGCTGCAGGCCGACCGCCAGCTCGACGCCGCGCGCCGTCTGTTCGCCGACGAGGATGGTCAAGGCGCTGTTGTTCGGGTCCTGTGTCGCGATGTTCCTGCGGCTGATGTCGTAGGCGGCCAGCGCCGCCGATCCTTTGCCGTCCCAGAAGTCCAGCTTGGCGCCGATTTCGCCCTGGCGCCCGCGCGTCAGTTCGCTGTTGTTGCGCACGTCCGCGAACGATGCGGTGGACAGCACCCCGGAAGGCGGGTCGGCCGCCGTCGCGTACTGGGCGTAGAGCATGGCGGTAGGCAGGACGTCCCAGACCAGGCCCGCGCGTCCCGTGGTGGGGCGGTAGCGGCGCGCGAAGCTGGCGGGATTGGCGGCGGTGACGTCGCGCCGGTTCGTGAGTTCGAGTTCGATGCGCTCGTGGCGCAGGGCGGTGACCAGGTGCACGCTTGGGGCCAGGGCGGTGCGGTTCTCGAGGTAGGCGGCGAGGGTGCGCACGCGGTTGTCGCGGTCCGGGCGGAAGCCGGGAGACATGCCGGGGAGGTCGAAAAAGCGCTCGGTGGTGAATTGGTAAGGGTCGACCGCGCCCACGGTGCTGGACAGGCTGTTGGGGAAGCGCGTCTGGCGGTTGTAGCTGATGTCCAGGCCATAGGCCCAGTCGCTACGGCGCCCCAGCAGCGCGCCGCGGCGGCTGCCGTCGAGGCGGTTGCCGACCACGCGCTGGTCGTGGCGCTGCAGCAGGATGCCGGAGCGGATCATGGCCGAGTTTTCAGGGTTGAAGCGGTAGGTCTCGACGTTGCGGTAGTCGCGCAGGGCGTCGTAGGCGTACACCGTATTGGTCCACCGAGTGCGCTCGTCCGGCTGGTACTGCGACACCGAGCGCAGCCAGTGCACGCGCTGGTCGTAGACTCCATCGAGGCTGTTGTAGTTCTTGAAGCGCGTGCCCTTGTCGATGCGCGCACGGCCGGCGATGGGGTTGAGGAGCGGCGTGCCCCAGTAGGGGCGGTCGACGTCTTCTTCCTGGTATTCGTAGGCGAGCAGGTGGGTGAAGGCCTGCGTGAAATCCGACCGTATCGAGGTGGCCAGCTGGGTCGAGCGCGAACCTGTGCCTTCGATCCAGCTGTCGCTGTCGCGGTGGTTGAGGTCGATGCGCGCGTGGTGGTTGTCGTCCACGCGGCGGTTCAGGCCGAAGGAGGCTTCGCGCAGGCCATCGGCCCCCACGCGCAGCTGGGCCTCGCCGAACTCGCGGCGCTCGGCCGTCTTGGTGATGTAATTGATGGTTCCGCCCACCGCGCCCGAACCGGCCATGAAACTCGAGGGCCCGCCGATGGATTCGACCCGTTCATAGATCCAGCTGTCGACCGGCCGCGCGGCGATGGAATACTGAACGTTGATGCCATTGAACAGCTGGCTGATCGAGCCGCTGCCGAAGCCACGGTAGAAGACGCCGACATTGCCGGGCGCATCGTGGGCGGTGACGCCGGGCAGGGCGCGCAGGATTTCCTGGGTGTCCTGGGCGCCGCGCAGCTCGATGGTGGCGCGGTCGACGACGTTGACGCTGGCCGGCGTTTCGCGGCTGCTCAGGCCAAGGCGGCTGCCGGTGTCGACCGGTGTGTCGAGGTCCAGCAGGCCGGCGCGCGGCGCGGCGCCTGTGATCTCGACGGTGGGAAGGATGTCCTGCGCCGGAGCGGGCAGGGCGAAGGCGCAGCCGATGGCCAGCGCCAGGGCGCGCGGACGCGCCTGTGAATAGGATGAAGTCATGTGCAGCTCGCTTGTACGCCATCAGGCGTGATGATCCGGCACCGCGAACGGTGCGACGAAGATGGTCCGGATCAGGCTGCGGGCGGACCGCGTGGCTGCGCCGCCGTCCACGCGAACAGCGGCGTGGAGGCGCTATAAAAGAGAGGTGGGTGGTGATCGGCCCCGAGCATCAAGGGCAGCTGGACGCTGCTTGAAGGGAGCACGACGGGGCTGCCGCCGGTCTGGCAGAAGGGGCAGTGCTCGAAGCCATGGCTTGCTGTGGGGACGTCGCCGCTGTCGTCGACCGCCATCTGGTGCGTCATGGCGATGCCGGTGGCGCTGCAGACTTCGACAGTGATATAGCGGGTGCCGTCAGGCTTCGCGTAGGCATGGGAGAGCGTCGGCGCCAGCACCGCCATCAGGATGGCGAGCAAGGCGGCCCATGCGGCAAGAACGAATGTGTTGCGGCGCATTCCCATGTTGCGATTGTAGCATCGGGCCTCCAGGGTCTGCTGGTCATGAGCGCGCGGCAACGCCAGGCCGCCTTTTTTCGCCGGGATGTGCTGCAGCGCACACAAGCCGGATCTTGCCGAATCGTGCCGTCGAATTGCTGCGCTAGAATCGGCTGGCTCGAACACCAGGTCAACCGTATGCGCAAGCCCCTGTCCATCGCCTTCATCGTCCGGGATCCCCTGCCGCCGGCCCGCGCCGACGTGCTCACCCTGTTCGGGGCCGAGATGCCGCGCTATGGCGTCAACACGGAACTGGTGGGCCAGGCGGGCGGCAATGAAACGGCGGACTGGCCGGCGGGCGGCATGTACCTGGTCGGCAGCCTGCGCTCGCGTTTCGCGGCCGTGCTCTCGCCCCTGTGGGACTTGCGCGGCCTGCTGCGCGCCCTGAAGAACATCCGGCCCGACTGCATCCAGGTGCGCGACAAGATCGCCTCGGGCCTGCTCGGGCGCATCGCCGCCGGCATCCTGCGCGTCCCCTTTGTCTACTGGATGTCCTTCCCCATCGTGGAAGGCTTCGACGTGCGCCGCGATGAGTTCCGGGGCATTAAATGGTGCGCGCATGCGCTGCGCGCCGCCGCCTCGCGCTTCGTGATCTACCGCCTGGTGCTGCCCAAGGCCCGCCACATTTTTGTCCAGAGCGAAGCCATGGCCGACTGGCTGGCCGCCAAGGGATTCAGGCGCAGCCGCATGACGGCCGTGCCGATGGGCGTCGATGCAGAGGTCTTCGACCGCGCCACTGTGGTCCCGAGCCAGGACCCGCGCCTCGACGGCCGCCGCGTCGTGCTTTACCTGGGCCGCATCGCCCGGGCCCGCCGCTCCGATTTCCTGCTCGAGGTGGCCGAAGGGCTCAAGCAGTCCGTTCCGGATGCGCTGGTGGTCATCGCCGGCGACGCCGCCTCGAACGACGAAATGGACTGGATGCGCGCCGAGATCGCCCGCCGCGGCATCGAAGACCACGTGCTGCTGACCGGCTGGCTGCCCCAGAGAGAAGCGCTGGCTTACGCGGTGCGTGCCGAGGTCGGCCTGTCGCCGATCCCGCGCGGCGTGCTGTTCGACGTGTCCTCCCCGACCAAGCTGGTCGAGTACCTGGCCTTGGGGCTCCCCAGCGTCGCCAACGACATCCCCGACCAGCGCCTTGTCGTCGAGGAGAGCGGGGCGGGCCTGTGCGTGCCCATGGAAACCGCCTCCTTCGTCGCGGCGATCCGGCGCTTGCTGGAGGACAAAACCCTTGCTGCCGAGTTCGCGAAACGTGGCCCAGCGTACGTTAGGAGCCACCGGACCTATGCTATTCTCGGCCGGATTGTTGCAGAAACGTACACAAAAATCCTTCCTGGCGCCAGGCCCGAAAGATAGCAGCCTTACCACAAGTCGCGCCGCTCGTGCCAGCCGGTTTCGAATCGTGCGCTTCCCGGAGAAAACACTGTTGTACTATCCGAAACAATTTCTATTTTGCAAACCCCTGAAGGCGAGGGCGGCATGAACCGGGCAACGGCTCCAGCAGCGCCGGCGGCAAGGCTGGCGGCGCCGCGCGTGCTGATGCTGGGCACCGACCCCGAGGGACGCGGCGGCGTGGCGACCGTGGTGTCGCTGCTGCGCCAGGACGGCCTGTTCGAACGCGAGGGCGTGTGCTACGTGCCGACCCATGCCGAAGGCACGACAGCGCACAAGGTCGGCGCATTCCTCAAAGGCGTGTGGGGCACGCTGGTTTGCCTCGCTCGCCGGCCCGACGTGGTGCATGCGCACGCGGCCTCGAAGGGGAGTTTTGTCCGCAAGTCGATCCTGCTGGCGCTGGCGCGGGCGAGTGGCTGCAAGACGGTGTTTCACCTGCATGGCGCCTGCTTCGACGATTTCGTGGCGGGCTCGAATGGGCTGATGCGGCGCTGGATCCGCCACACGCTGGAAAAAAGTTCGACCGTGATCGCGCTGTCGAGCCGCTGGGCGGACTTCCTGCGCGGTGTCGCGCCAGGGGCGCGGGTGGTGGTGATCCCGAATTCGGTGCCGCTGCCGGCCCGGCCGGAAGTCGAGGTACAGGCCGGCCGCATCCTCTTCCTGGGCCAGGTCGAACCGCGCAAGGGCATCTATGAACTGGTGGAAGCCCTGAGCCTGCTGCGCGAGCGCTTCCCTCAGGTGGAACTCGCGATCGGCGGGCAGGGCGAGCTGGAACAGGTGAAACGGCGCGCCGAGGAGCTGGGCGTGGGTGAGCGCGTGACGATGCTGGGCTGGGTGACAAGCGGGCGCAAGCAGGAGGAGCTGGCGCGCGCCAGCGTGTTCTGCCTGCCCTCGCATGCGGAAGGATTGCCGATGGCGATGCTGGAAGCGATGGCGGCAGGCAAGGCCATCGTGGTGAGCGGCGTCGGCGGCATCCCTGATGCGGTGCAGGATCAGGAGAACGGCCTGATGGTGCAGCCGGGCGATGCGCAGGGGCTGGCAGCTGCCCTGGCGCGCATCCTCGGCGACGAACAAGAGCGGCAGCGCCTGGGGGCGCGGGCACGCAAGACGATTGAAGAGAGATTCGAGTCCGGCGTCGTGATCGGACAACTATCAGCGGTCTATAAACAGCTTCGCGACGAGGTCGCATAGCGAGGGGGACGCAATGAATGGAACGATGAGGATCGGATGGCTGGTCAACCGCCTGCGCTGCATGTCGGTGGCCGAAGTGGGCTACCGTGTGCGCCAGGCGGCAGCGACCAGGATGGGCCGGCGCATGGCCGGCCGCACGGCCCCCGCGCCGCTGCCACGCGCCCTGACCCTGGGCGTCTCCGGCGCCCCCACTCTCGATCCTCGGGAAATCGAAGCCCTGCTGGCGGACGCCGACCGCATCTGCGCCGGCCACGTGGTGCTGTTCGCCGAGCGCCGCTTCGACGTGGGCGTGCCCACCGCCTGGAACCGCGATCCGGAAACCGGCGTCAGCGGCCCGGCGGTCTACGCCGGCGACATCGCCATCACGAACCGCCAGCTGGTGGGCGACATCAAGCATGTGTGGGAACTGAACCGCCACCTGCACCTGGTGCGCCTGGCCCAGGCATGGACCCTGTCCCGCGACGTGCGCTGGCTGCATGCGCTGGAACAGCAGCTGCGCAGCTGGCTCGACCAATGCCCGCCGCTGACCGGTCCGAACTGGACCAGCTCGCTGGAACTGGGCATCCGCCTGATCAACTGGAGCCTGGTGTGGCAGCTGGCGGGCGGCGAGGCCAGCCAGCTCTTTGCCGGCGAATCGGGCCAGAAGCTGCGCGCCGACTGGCTCGACAGCATCCACGCCCACTGCCGCACGATCGCGCGCAACCTGTCGCGCCACTCCTCGGCCAACAACCACCTGATTGGCGAACTGGCCGGCCTGTATGTGGGGGCCAGCACCTGGCCCTGCTGGAAGGAGTCGGGCGACTGGCTGGCGCAGGCGCGCCGCGAGCTCGAACACGAGGCCCAGATCCAGTTCTCGCGCGACGGTGTCAACCGCGAGCAGGCTTTTGCCTACCACATCTTCTCCAGCGAATTCCTGTTCGTCGCCGGCCTCATGGGACAGGCGACGGGCAATCCTTTCCCGCGCCCTTACTGGGCCTCCTTGCAGCGCGCCATGCGTTTTCTCCGCTCTGTGCGCGACGTCGGCGGCAATGTGCCGAACGTGGGCGACGCCGACGACGGTTGCGTATTCCGCCTCGATGCTTCTAGCATGGACCGCGCCGCGCAACTGCTGGCCTTGGGCGATACGGTCTTCGGCGGCGCGGCCGACAAGCACCCTGGCGTGCAGTGGCTGCTGCATGCGCTGCCGGGCAAGCGTCCCGATTGCGACCCGCACGAGGTCGATACCGGCTGGGCCTTCCCGGAAGGCGGTTACTTCCTCTTCGGGAACCACTTCGGCGAAGCGAGCGAGATCAAGGGCATGCTCGACTGCGGCCCGCTCGGCTACCTCGGCATCGCGGCCCACGGCCATGCCGATGCGCTGGCCCTGACCCTCTCGATCGCCGGCGAGGAATGCCTGATCGACTCCGGCACCTATTCCTACTGGCAGGAGCAGAAGTGGCGCGACTATTTCCGCGGCACCTCGAGCCACAACACGGTGCGCATCGACGGGCTCGACCAGTCGGTGAGCGGCGGCCGCTTCATGTGGCTGCGCAAGGCCCATGCGCATATCGAGCGCATGCCGAGTTCGCCGCAAGACTTCGATTTCCGCGGCTCCCACGGCGGCTACACGCGCCTGGCGGACCCGGTGCGCCACGCGCGCAGCGTGCGCTTCGACGGCGCCAGCAATACCCTGACGGTGCGCGATGAGGTGTCGGGACGCAAGCCGCACAAGGTCGAGCAGTTCTGGCACTTCGCCCCGGAACTCGACGTGCGCCTGACCAGCCACGGCCTGTCGGTACGCGGCAAGCGCTTCGTGCTGCAGATGCAGGCGCTAGGGGCCGACCTGCAGCTGGAACTGGTGCGCGGGGCCGAGAACCCGCCGCTGGGCTGGTGCTCACGTACCTACGAGTCCAAGCGGCCCTGCGAGGTGCTGCGTATCACAAGCGTATCGTCCGCCGTTCCGGTCGAATGCAGGTTTACAATAACGTTTTTGCATTAATGTAAGTAATTCTTTAAGATTTCTTAGAAGTAGCTAAATAATTATTAAGGGAAGTGTCCAAATGCTGATTTACCTCGTCGCTGGTGCCCGTCCGAACTTCATGAAGATCGCGCCGATCGTGCGCGCCCTGCAGGCACAAAGCACCCTGTCGTTCAAGATCATCCACACCGGCCAGCACTACGACCGCGACATGAACGACGTGTTCTTCGAGGAACTGGGCATTCCCCAGCCGGACGTGTTCATGGCCGCCGGCGGCGGCAGCCACGCCCAGCAGACCGCCAAGATCATGGTGGCTTTCGAGGAACTGTGCATGGCCGAGAGGCCAAGCGCGGTGCTGGTGGTGGGCGACGTCAACTCGACCCTGGCCTGCTCGATCGTCGCCAAGAAGCTCGTGATCCCGGTTGCCCACGTCGAAGCCGGCCTGCGCAGCGGCGACATCAGCATGCCGGAAGAAATCAACCGCCTCGTCACCGACAGCATCTCGGACTGGTTCTTCGCCACCGAGCCGGCCGCCGTGGAGCACCTGCGCCGCGAAGGCAAGGCTGACTCCGCCGTGCACTACGTCGGCCACGTGATGGTCGACAACGTGCTCTACCAGGCCGAGAAACTGGCCGGCGCCGACACCTCCGCTTTCGAGACCGCCGGCTTCAAGGCCCGGCATGGGGCGGGGCGTTACGGTGTCGTGACCCTGCACCGCCCGAGCAATGTGGACGACCCGGTCACCTTCGCACGCATCGCCGGCGCCCTGAAGAACATCGGCGAGGAACTGCCGCTGATCTTCCCGGTGCACCCGCGTACCCGCGCGAACATCGAGAAATTCGGCATCGACCTGGGCCCGAACGTGACCCTGGCCGGTCCGCAAGCCTATATGGCCTTCCTGAATCTGTGGAAGGACGCGGCCGTGGTCCTGACCGACAGCGGCGGCCTGCAGGAAGAAACCACCGCGCTGGGCGTGCCCTGCGTAACGATCCGCGAAAACACCGAACGCCCGGTGACGGTCGAGGAGGGCAGCAATGTCCTGGCCGGCACCGATCCAGAAGTCATCGTGCGCGAAGCCAGGAAGGTCTTGCGCGGCGATGGCAAGCAGGGCCGCCGTCCGCAGCTGTGGGACGGCAAGGCGGCCGAACGCATCGTGGCCGTGCTTGCAGCGGAGCTGCAGAAGACCGAATAGAAAGGATTCACATGGATGACCGCATTACGCTGATGGGCTGCCAGGTCGACAACCTGACAATGGAAGAGACGCTGGGCAAGGTCGAGGGATTCATCGCCACCGGTTTGCCCCATCAGCATGTGGTCGTCAATGTGGACAAGCTGGTCAAGGCCAGCCGCGACCCGGAGCTGCGGCAGATCATCAATGACTGCGCGCTGGTGAATGTGGACGGCATGCCGGTGGTGTGGGCGTCGCGCCTGCTCGGCAAGCCGCTCAAGGAAAGGGTGGCCGGGGTCGACCTGTTCGAGGCGCTGATGCGGCGCGCGGGCGAAAAAGGATGGCGCGTGTTCCTGCTGGGCGCGCGCGAGGAAGTCGTGAGCAAGGTGGCCGAGACCTACCAGCGCAAGTACCCGCGCCTGGTGCTGGCCGGCTACCGCAACGGCTACTGGAAGGGGGAAGAGGAGGAGGCCCTGGTGGCCGAGCAGATCCGCGCCAGCCGCGCCGACCTGCTGTTCGTGGCGATCAGCTCGCCAAAGAAAGAACAATTCCTCGGCAAATACCAGGCCCATATGCGGATTCCTTTCGCAATGGGAGTCGGCGGCACCTTCGATGTCGCCATCGGCAAGGTCAAGCGGGCGCCGGTCTGGATGCAGAAATCCGGGCTGGAGTGGTTCTACCGCTTCTTGCAGGAGCCGCGCCGCATGTTCCGGCGCTACTTCATCGAGGACATGGCTTTCATTGGCCTGTTCATCAAGGAAGCCTTCAAAGGCAAGCAGGTCAAGCAGGGATAAAGGACGGCCACAGAAGCCGTCCGCGTATTGCCCCTCACAAGAAAAAGAGACGTGGAAACCGCGTGCCGCGCTGCAACAGCAGCTGCGCTAGCGTGCGTGGATGTTCGCCGTCGCCGTGATATGCTTAGCCATTGCTTGTCATCTTATTAATACATTTCACATATCACTGAGAGCAAAAAGACATGAAGATCCTGGTTACTGGCGGTATGGGTTACATCGGTTCACATACCGTCGTCGAACTCCAGCAGGCCGGCCATGACGTCGTCGTGGTCGACAACCTCTCCAATGCCGTTGTCTCGGTGCAGGAACGGGTGCAGAAAATCACCGGCAAGCCCTTCGTCTTCGAAGAAGCCGACATCCGCGACCGCGCGGCCATGGAGCGCATTTTTGCAGCGCACAAGGTCGAGGCCGTGATCCACTTCGCCGGCCTGAAGGCCGTGGGCGAATCGGTGGCCCAGCCGCTGCGCTACTACGACAACAACGTCAACGGCAGCGTGATCCTGTTCGAGACCATGGCCAAGTTCGGCGTCAAGTCGCTGGTGTTCTCGTCCTCGGCCACCGTCTACGGCGACCCGGCCTCGGTGCCGATCCGCGAAGACTTCCCGCTCTCGGCCACCAATCCCTACGGCCGCAGCAAGCTGATGATCGAAGACATCCTGCGCGACCTCGCCAAGGCCGAGCCGGACTGGCGCATCGCCCTGCTGCGCTACTTCAACCCGGTCGGCGCCCACGAGAGCGGCCTGATCGGCGAAGAGCCGAGCGGCATCCCCAACAACCTGGTTCCCTACATCGCCCAGGTCGCCAACGGCCAGCGCGAAAAGCTGTCCGTCTTCGGCGGCGACTACCCGACGCCGGACGGCACCGGCCTGCGCGACTACATCCATGTGGTCGATCTCGCGATCGGCCACGTGAAGACCCTCGATCGCCTGGCCAAGGGGCCGGGCATCGTCACCTACAACCTCGGCACCGGCCGTGGTAACAGCGTGCTGGAAATGGTGCGCGCTTTCGAGCAAGCCTGTGGACGCAAGATCGCCTACCAGATCGTCGACCGCCGTCCCGGCGACGTGGCCAAGTGCTACGCCGATCCGGCCAAGGCGCGCGAAGAGCTGGGCTGGACTGCCGAGCGTGATGTCGCTCAAATGTGCGCCGACGTCTGGCGCTACCAAACCACAGCCAAATAAACAAACTCATTTACATTAAGGACGGTCTGATGAAAGCCATGATTCTCGCTGCAGGCAAGGGCACGCGTGTACGCCCGCTGACCTATGACCTGCCAAAACCCATGATCCCGCTGCTGGGAAAGCCCGTGATGGCCTATCTGGTCGAACACCTCAAGAAGCACGGCGTGACCGAAATCATGGTCAACGTCAGCTGGCTGCACGAGAAAATCGAAGAGTACTTCGGTGAAGGCGAGCAGTTCGGGGTGCAGATCGGCTATTCCTTCGAGGGCTATATCAAGGACGACGGTGCGGTGGTGCCGGAACCGATCGGCTCGGCCGGCGGCATGAAGAAGATCCAGGAGTTCGGCGGCTTCTTCGACGACACCACCATCGTCCTGTGCGGCGACGCCCTGATCGACCTGGACCTGAAGGCCGCGCTGCTCGAGCACCGCCGCAAGGGCGCCATGGCCTCCGTCATCACCAAAGAGGTGCCGTGGGACAAGGTCTCCTCATACGGCGTGGTGGTCACCGACGCCAACGGCCGCATCACCGAGTTCCAGGAAAAGCCGTCCGAGGCCGAAGCCAAGTCCAACTTCATCTCGACCGGCATCTACATCTTCGAACCGGAAGTCATCGACCTGATCCCGTCGGGCGTGCCCTTCGATATCGGCTCCGAACTCTTCCCCCTTTTGGCAGAGCGCGGCCTGCCGTTCTACGCCCAGGGCCGTCCTTTCAACTGGCTCGACATCGGCACCATGAGCGACTACTGGGAAGTGCTGCAGACGGTGCTGACCGGCGAAGTCAACCACATGGACGTGCCGGGCATCCAGATCGAACCTGGCGTCTGGACTGGGCTCAACACCAGCATCGACTGGAACGGCACCACGATCGAGGGCCCGGTCTACATCGGTTCCAACGTGCGCATCGAAGCGGGCGCCCGCATCGTCGGCCCGACCTGGATCGGCCACGGCAGCCACATCTGCGAAGGCGCGGAGATCGTGCGCAGCGTCTTGTTCGAATACACACGGGTGTTGCATGATGTAACATTGCATGAAATGATAGTTTTCAAGGATTACAGTGTCGACCGCAAGGGCGAAATGAAACATGCCTCGGAATATTCGTCCGAAGAATGGGTCAACGCCCGCGACCGCCGTCGCTCGCGCCGCAAGGAAGAAGCCAGTCAGGCCAGTATCGAAGTAGAAAAAATTTCAGAGAAAGTTAGCGCATGAAAATTTACCCAGTCATCCTCTCCGGCGGCGCCGGCACCCGCTTGTGGCCGCTGTCGCGTGCGGTGTTGCCCAAGCAGCTCCTGCCCCTGGTCGCCGACAAGACCATGCTGCAGGAAACCGCGCAACGCGTGGCCGGCTGGCCGGGAGTGATGGCGCCGCTGGTGGTCTGCGGTAACGACCACCGCTTCATGGTGGCTGAGCAGTTGCGCGAAATCGGCATCACGCCGCTGGGCATCCTGCTCGAGCCGGTCGGCCGCAACACCGCTCCGGCGGTGGCGGCCGCCGCCAACTACCTCAAGAGCATCGACCCGGAAGCGCTGATGCTGGTGCTGCCGGCCGACCACGTGATCGAAAACGGCGTCGCCTTCCGCGACGCCGTCGAGCGCGCCGTGACCTTGGTGGGGCAGGGCAAGCTCGCCACCTTCGGCATCGTGCCGAAGTCGCCGGAAACCGGCTATGGCTACATCCGCCGCGGCGAAGCGGTCGCCAACTGCGGCGACTGCTACTCCGTCGCGCGCTTCGTCGAGAAGCCGGATGCCGCCACCGCGCAGAGCTTCCTGGACGAAGGCGGCTACTACTGGAACAGCGGCATGTTCATGTTCGGCGCTTCGCGCTTCCTCGACGAGCTGCAGCAGCATGCGCCGCAGATCGCGCTTGCTGCCGAGAAGGCCGTGAGCACCGGCTACCGTGACCTCGACTTCTGCCGCCTCGAAGAACAGGCCTTCACCGACAGCCCGTCGGACTCGATCGACTATGCGGTGATGGAAAAGACCCGCGACGCCGCCGTGGTGCCGGCCGATATCGGCTGGAACGACGTCGGTTCCTGGTCGGCCCTGTGGGAAGTCCAGCCCAAGGATGCCAATGGCAATGCGCAGCGCGGCGACGTCTACCTGGACGGCGTGAAGAATTCGCTGGTGCGCGCCGAATCGCGCATCGTCGCCGTGGTCGGCGTCGAAGACATCGTCGTGGTCGAGACCCAGGATGCCGTCCTGGTGACGCACAAGGACCAGGTGCAGCGTGTCAAGCAGGTGGTCGACCACCTGAAATCGAAAGCGCGCACCGAGCACCTGCACCACACCCGCGTCTACCGCCCCTGGGGCCACTACGAGGGCATCGATGCGGGCGACCGTTTCCAGGTCAAGCGCATCACGGTCAAGCCGGGCGAGAAGCTCTCGCTGCAGATGCACCACCACCGCGCCGAGCACTGGGTCGTGGTCTCGGGCACCGCGCGCGTGACCTGCGGCGACACGGTCAGCCTGCTGTCCGAGAACGAGTCGACCTATATCCCGATCGGCATGAACCACCGCCTGGAAAACCCGGGCAAGCTGCCGCTGCACATCATCGAAGTGCAGTCCGGCAGCTACCTCGGCGAGGACGATATCGTCCGCTTCGAGGATATCTACAAGCGCGCCTGATCCTGGTCCGGCCCCGCCGCCGCCTGGTGGCGGGGTCATCCGCGCTTGCACGGCGGAACCGTGCGAACCCTCGCGTAAACCCGGGCGTAGAATGGCCCGAACGTGAACCGATGAGGGGAAATCCATGAAATCATTCGTTGCGGCCGGTACCCTGGCCATGACCGTGACCCTGGGTCTGGCGGCGCCGGCGGCGCAGGCGCAGAACGGCGGCTCCCTGCTGGACCTGACCCTGTATGGCCAGCTCGAGCGCTGGCTCGGCGCCGGCCCGCTGGACCTGCGCAACATCTACACCCGCGAACTGAGCCACAACTCGCGCGACTTCCATGACGCGGCCGACGGCGCCGGCATGACCTTCACGCTGCTCCAGGTCAGCAACGATCTCGGCAACAGCTGGATCATCGGCGGCTACAATCCGCAGAGCTGGTCCTCGCTCGACGGCTGGCACGAAACGCCCAACGACTGGCAGCGCACCGCCTTCATCTTCAACTACACGGATGCGCAGCTGTGGCGCCAGGTCATGAGCGACAACATCCTGCCCAACCGCGGCATCCGCCAGACCTACAACGACCCCAACCACGGCCCGACCTTCGGCGCGGGGCCCGACCTGTTCGTCAACGACCGCCTCAACGCGGCCTTCTCGTGGCAGGTGAGCTATGGTGGAGGCGAAGAGGGCATCAGCATCATCGACGGCAGCACGGGCGGCCAGCTGTTCCGGGTCGACGCGCTCGAGGTCTATTCGATCTCCCTGGTGCCCGAACCCGGCCAGAACGCCATGCTGGCGGCGGGCCTCGGCCTGCTCGGCTTCACGGCCTGGCGGCGGAGGCAGCGCAAGGCCGTGCCGGCGCGCCCTACCTCGACGCCCAAGCATTGAGGCAGGGCAGGGCGGCGGATAAGGCAGGCCATTCGTGAGCTGACAGAATGGCAAGCTGTGGCATGATGTGGGGCTGCGCGCGCAGGCGCATATGAGGCGTGCCTGCGCTCCATTCCTGACATTATTCTTCCAGCGACGACCTTGCGACCGATGCCCCTGCGCCTGCGCGCCTTCTTCCGCTTCCTCCTTTCCCTCGTCCTGGGCTGCGCCGCGGCCCTGCATGCGCCCGGCGCCCTGGCCGGGCTCAAGCCGAAGGAACTCGCCATCGTCATCAACGAGGACGACCCGGACAGTGTCGCCGTCGGCGCCTACTACCGCCAGCGCCGCGACATCCCGGCCGCCAACGTCGTCAAGGTGCGCATTCCCGGCAAGCCGCAGCGCCTCACGCCCGCCCAGTTCCGCCTGCTGAAGGAAGAGATCGACAGCAAGCTGGGCCCGCATATCCAGGCCGTCCTGATGATCTGGACCACGCCCTATGCCGTGGACTGCAATTCCCTGACCGGCGCCTACACCCTGGGCTTCGACGGCGCACAGTGCGCCAAGACCTGCGCCGCCGGCCAGCCCAGCCCCTATTTCAACAGCAAGTCGGCGCGGCCGTTCACGGACCACGCCATGCGGCCCTCGATGCTGCTGCCGATCACCTCGGTGAAGGAAGCCAAGGCCCTGATCGACCGCGGCGTGGCGGCGGGCTTCCGCACCGTGCCGGCCACCGCCTACTACCTGGCGACTTCCGAAAAAGCGCGCAATACCCGCGCCGGCTTCTTCCCGCCGCCGGGCAGGGTGCCGGCGCGCCGCCTTGCTACCCGCGTGATCCAGGGCGACGTGCTCGAGGGCGCGCGCGACGTGCTCATTTACCAGACCGGCATGGCGCAGGTCGCCAAGCTCGACACCCTGCAGTTCGTGCCGGGGGCCCTGGCCGACCACCTCACGTCGCTGGGCGGCGACCTGCTGGGCACGAGCCAGATGAGCAGCCTGCGCTGGCTGGAAGCGGGGGCGACGGCCAGCTACGGCACCGTCAGCGAGCCCTGCAACCACTGGCAGAAATTCCCGAATCCCACCGTCCTGCTGCGCCGCTACCTGGGCGGCGACAGCGCCATCGAAGCCTACTGGAAGAGCGTGGCCTGGCCCGTGCAGGGCCTGTTCATCGGCGAGCCGCTGGCCGCGCCGTACCGGGCCACCTCCCGGGGACGCTGAACGCCGCGGCACCCGCAACGCGATTGGTCCGTTCGGATCAATCCGTGGTCATCATGTTGTCAATTTGTGCATTTAATATGCATTTGCTAACACTTCACCATGACCCGGGACCTTCATGAAAAACATCGTTGCATCGATCCTGCCGCGGCGCACCCTGCTGGCGACGCTGCTGGCCGGCCTGGCCGCCACGGCCTACGCCGACAACAATCTCGTCGTCAGCCAGATCTACGGCGCCGGCGGCAACAACGGCGCCACCTATAACCGCGACTTCATCGAGCTGTTCAACCGCAGCGCCGAGCCGCTCAGCCTGTCCGGCCTCTACCTGCACTACCACTCGGCCACCGGCAGCGGCGGCAGCAGCGTACTGGCGCTCCCGGCCGAGACGCTCGCACCCGGCCAGTACTACCTGATCACCTTCGCGACCGGATCGAACGGCAGCGCCCTCGACAATGGCGACCTGGACAGCAGGGCATTCAGCATGGGGGCGAGCGCCGGCCGCGTCTCGATCTCGACCCGTTCGACCTCCATCCCCGCAGGCAGCGCGGACGCCTCGATGGTCGAGATCGTCGGCTTCGGCAATGCCAACGTCTCCGAGACCGCGGCCGCGCCATCTCCCTCGGCCACCACCAGCATCTCGCGCAAGGACGCGGGCTGCACGGATACCGACAATAATTCCCTCGACTTCACGGCCGGCACGATCGCGCCGCGCCGCAAGTCCTCTCCCTTCGCCTCCTGCGACAACGGACCGGTCGCGGCCCCGATCGTCCTGAACTGCCCGGCCAAGCTGCCGGCCCAGCAGGGCAGTGCAACCTCCGCAATACTGCAGGCCAGCGACAAGGACAGCATCGTCACCAACGCAACCATCGTGTCCACCGCCGTGGCGGGCATCAGCCTGTCGGGCTTCACCCCGGCAAGCGGCGCCGGCGCCAGCGCCAGCGTGACCCTGGTGGCGGACGCCAGCCTTGCCACCGGCAACTACCCGGTCAAGGTGAGCTTCACCAACGATGCTGGCCAGGAAGCGAGCTGCATCGTCAACGTGGGCGTCGCCGGCGAGCTGCGCATCCCGCAGATCCAGGGCAGCGGCGCCGCCAGCCCTTATGCGAACACCGTGCAGTCGACCGAAGGCGTGGTCACGGCAAGGCTGGGCAACAGCTTCTTCCTGCAGGACCCGCTTGGCGACGGCGACCCGACCACCTCGGACGGCATCTACGTCTTCAACAGCAACGCCGCCCTTGTGGGCGGCATCGCCGTGGGCGACCGCGTGCGCATCACCGGCAAGGTGGTCGAATACCGCCCGGGCAGCGCGCCGCGCACCTACACCGAATTCACCGAGCTCAGCGCCGTGAGCAAGGTCGGCAGCGGCAGCATCAATCCGACCAATGTCGAACTGCCAGACGCCGACCTGGCGCGCTACGAGGGCATGCTGGTGCGCTTCGTGACCCCGCTGACCGTCAACCAGAACAAATACCTGGGCGAGCGCGGCGAGCTGACCCTGTCCTATGGCCGCCGCGAGAATCCGACCAACCGCCATCCGGCAGGTTCGCCGGAGGCGGCGCTACTTGCGAAGGAAAACGCCGCCAACGAAATTGTGCTCGACGACGGCATCTTCAGCACGCCGGCCGTGATCCCCTACCTGTTCGAGGACGGCACCGTGCGCGCGGGCGATACCGTGAGCGGCCTGACGGGTGTGCTCGACTACGGCGCGATCGGCGGCGGCGGTGCGGCCTTCAAGGTCCAGCCGACGGAAGAACCGCGCTTTTCGCGCGACAACCCGCGCAGCGCGCCGCCGCAATTGCCGCCCGGCGTGAAGGTCGCCAGCGCCAATGTGCTGAACTTCTTCACCACCTTCACCAACGGCCGCGACGCCTGGGGCCGCACCGGCCAGGGCTGCACCGTCGGCAGCACCACCACCGCCGGCAATTGCCGCGGCGCCGACAACCAGGCCGAGTTCGAGCGCCAGCGCAACCAGATCGTCGCCTCGCTCAAGGCCCTGGACGCCGACGTGGTCGGCCTGATGGAAATCCAGAACAATGGCGACGTGGCCGTCGGCTACCTGGTCGAGCAGCTCAATGCCGCCATCGGCCAGCCCACCTATGCCGTGGTGCCGGCCCCGGCCACGACCGGCACCGACGCCATCCGCGTCGCCATGATCTACAAGCCGGCCGTGCTCACGCTGCAGGGCGGGGCGCTGTCGGACGGCGACCGCGTCAACAACCGTCCGCCGATGGCCGCGACCTTCAAGGCCGGCAACGGCGGCAGGTTCTCGGTGGTGGTCAACCACTTCAAGTCCAAGGGCAGCTGCGGCGGCGCCAGCGGGGGCGATGCGGACCCGGGCAACGGCCAGGGCTGCTGGGACACCGCGCGCCTGAACCAGGCCAAGCGCCTCACTAGCTACTTCCTGCCGCAGGTGGTGCAGGCGTCAAGCGACCCGGACGTGCTGGTGATCGGCGACCTGAATGCCTACGCCTTCGAAAACCCGATCAACCACCTGACCGCCAGCGGCATGGTCAACCAGATCGAGCGCTTCGTGCGCCCGGCCGGCATGCCGTACTCCTATGTGTTCGACGGCACCGCCGGCTACCTCGACCACGCCCTGGCAACGAACAGCCTGAGCGCGCAGGTGGCCGGCGCCGCCGAGTGGCACAACAATGCCGACGAGCCGGAGACCCTCGACTACAACCTGGGCGATACGCCGTCAGACCCCTACCGCGAAGGGGCCTACCGCGCCTCGGACCACGACCCGGTGGTGGTGAGCCTGAACCTGAGCGCGCCGACCGTCGACGTGACGGCCTCGGTCAAGATCGTGCGCAGCGGCGTGAGCCTGAACCGGGCCACCGGCAAGTACAGCGGCACGGTCAGCTTCACCAACACCAGCGGCGTGGCGCTGGCCGGTCCGCTGCACCTGCGCCTGGAAGGCTTGACGGCCGGCGTCATCCTCGACAACAAGTCGGGCGAGCAGGGTGGTGCGCCTTACCTCACGCTGCCGGGCGGCGGCCTGGCGCCGGGCGCCACGGTGACCGTCACGACCGTGTTCAGCAACCCGGCCAAAGCCGCGGTCAACTACACCGCGAAGCTGATCTCGGGCACCTACTAATACAACTTCAGGAACGACAACCATGTTCAACACCAAAGCACTCTTCGCCCGCGCACTGCTGGCACTCACCCTGGCCCTCGGCGCCATGCCCGCCTTCGCCGGTCCGCTATACAAGGTCGCGATCGACACCACGTCCTTCGCCACCGCCCGCTACCTGGACCTGCAATTCCTGGGCCTGGGCAGCGCCGGTCCGGCCACGGCCCATGTGAACGGCCTGGGCGGCGCCTTCACCGGCTTCTTCCTCGAAGGCGAGGCCGCCGGCGACCTGCCAGGTGGTTTCACCATCGGCAATGGCGGCGGCTTCAATGCGGTGCTGCTGGACCTGCAACCGGGCGGCCTGTTCCAGTTCGAAGTCAGCTTCGACCGCGCCGACCTGGGCGACGGCACCACCTTCAGTATCGGGCTGCTGGATGAGACCTACGAGAACCTGCTGGGCGCCCTGGTGCGCATCGAACTGATGCCGGGCATGGCGGATGTGGTCGACGTGCCGGACGGCGCGGTAAACGTCACCGCAGTGCCGGAGCCGTCCGACTGGGCGCTGCTGGCGACCGGCCTGCTGCTGCTCGGCGTGACGCGTCGTTACGCACGCCGCTGAACCGCTCTCCCAAAGGGGGCGCAATGTGAACACCTGCTTCGGCAGGTGTTTGCATTTATAGCAAAAAGGAATGAATTCTTAAGGGAAATTGTATTTATCAGCTCGCGGCGCTTGCGGCATAGTCGATTCACTAATGCATACAGACATCGCCGTCGCCCATGTCCGCCCACGTCCTCGTGCTCGACCCCGATCCCGCGATCCAGCGCCTGCTGCTGCAGAACCTCGGCGCCGCCGGTTATGAGACTTCCTCCTGCGCGAGCGCCGAAGCGGCCTGGCTGCGCTTCGAGGAGCGCCTGCCGGACATGCTCCTGCTCGAATGGGACCTGCCGGGGCAGAGCGGCGAGGCCCTGCTGCGACGGCTGCGCGCCCAGCAGCGCACCCGCGAGCTGCCGGCCATCATGGTGAGCAGGCGCAGCCTGGAAGCGGACAAGGTGCTGGCGCTGGAATCCGGCGCCGACGACTACCTCTGCAAACCCTTTGGCCCGCGTGAACTCTTGGCGCGCATGCATGCGCTGCTGCGCCGGCGCGCGCCCCAGCCCAGCCTCGACGCGGTCCAGCTGGCCGGCCTGCGCCTCGAGCCGGGTACCCAGCGCGCCAGCATCGGCGCTCGCCGCATCGCCCTGGGCCCGCTGGAATTTCGCCTGCTGGCCTTCCTGATGGGCCATCCCGAACGCGTCTTCACCCGCTCCCAGCTGCTCGACGGCGTCTGGGGCAGCCATGCCGTCGTCGACGAGCGCACCGTCGACACCCACGTCGGGCGCCTGCGCGCCGCGCTGGGCGCCAGCCACCAGGACCATATCGAGACGGTGCGCGGCACCGGCTACCGCTTCGCCGCCTGGCCGGCGCGGCCGCGCCTGCGCTGGCCCTCGGCGGCCTGAAGCGCTACATGGTCATCCTCAGCAAGCTGGAGCAGGAATACCTGCTGCGCACCATCGAGTCCGGTATCGGCCTGGCGGACCTGCGTTCCCTGTTCCTGTGGACGCAGGGGCCGCTGCAGGCCCTGCTGCCGCATGAAGCCATGCTATGCCTGCAGCTCGATGGTGGGGGGAATGTCGTGCGCAGCGAATGCCTGCATCGCGCCGTGCTCGACGGCAGCGCCCTGGCCCTGCTCACGCAGCTCGGCGCGCGCCTGGCGGCGGCCTGGCGCGCGGGGCCCTGCCTGCCGGCCGTGCTCGACCCGGCCGCGCCGGCCGGACAGTTGGCCGGCTGCCTGGCGCTGTTGCGCGAGAGCGGCTTCGACAATGTGCTGGTGCATGGCAGCGCAGCGCTGGAACACGGCGCGACCCTGTTCGCGCTGTTCGGCCTGCCGTTCCGGCCGGGGCCGCGCCATGGGCACTTCCTGCAGCTCCTGCTGCCTTACCTGCACATGGCCTTGCTGCGCGCGCCGGGACGCGCGTCTGGTCAGGGCAGGGCGGAGCAGCCGCTGCGGCCGTTGAGCGCGCGCGAGCTGGCCATCCTGGCCTGCGTGCGGGCGGGACGGAGCAACGAGGAGGCCGGGCAGGCCCTGGGGATCAGCGCGCTGACGGTGAAGAACCACCTGCAGCGGATCTACCGCGCGCTCGGCGTGGCGAACCGGGCCCATGCGGTGGCCCGGTGCCTGGAGCTGAGGCTGCTGTGAAACGGCGGCGCCGGCCGGCGCCGCCAGTGGGGAATTACGACTGGGTGGCTTCGCCGCTGTTGGCGGCGCGGCGCATGGCGTCGATGCGGAAGGCTTCGGCATTGCCGTCGATGATGCGCAGGCTGGCGCAACCTTCGGCGGCGCAGTCCGGCGCCGGCATGTTCGGGCCGGTGGCGGCGACGGCGGGGGCGCTGGTGGCAGGCACGGCGCTGACAGGGGTGGTTGCCGGGGCGCTGATCACGGTCGATGCCAGCTGCGTTGGCATGTCGGCTTCCTGCTGGCCTGCGCCGCAAGCGGTCAGGAGGGCGGTCAGGGCGATGGCGGTAACGGTACGGAGGCTGGAGAAGTTCATGGGGCGTGTAGAGCAAGCTCGTCGGTAATGAAGCTATTGTAGTGAGTAAATTTTTCCGGTGCTCAATTTATTTCATTAGCGAACAGCAAATATTAAGATTTAGAAATAGAATTAGACGAAGTTGAGCGAAGTTAGGCAAAGATGCGACAGCGTGCTCAAATGAAATAAAAAGTACTCCACGGCAAATGATGACGTACAGCAACAGCGCGCGTTGCTCGCCCGCGACGAAAAAAACGCCAGATTTTCTTTCTGTCACGAACGGCCGTGCATATCGTGATTCGCTTGACCACATTTGGTAGAGAAGGGAAGATGAAGCCCATGCGAACACTCATCCTTGTCCTCTTTCTCGGCTGCGCCGCCTGCTCCACCAAGGCCCAGGACCCGGCGCGCGCGCCGGTCCAGGCGCCGGGAAACGCGGCGGCCGCGCCGGCCGGCGACATCCTGGCCCGGATCCGCGCCATGACGGCGGACGCCACCTGTACCGAGCACGGCCAGTGCCGCACCGTGGCGATCGGCGCCAACCCCTGCGGCGGTCCACAGGAATACCTGCCGTATTCAATGATGCGGACCAACGAAAAATCCCTGCTCGAACTGGCCGCGCGCCACAAGGCCGAACGCCAGGCGCAGAACCAGGCCAGCGGCATGGTGTCGACCTGCCGCCATGTTCCCGACCCGGGCGCGGTCTGCACGGCCGGCGCCTGCCAGCTCGGCGCCTCCTCGCCGTCGCCGCGCTGAGCGCCATCAAGGCAAGCCCTTGGCCAGCCCCGGCGTCAGGGCGTCTGGCGATTTTGATGGCACAATGTAAAGAAATCTTGTCGGCGTTCAGGAGGGCGTGTTAGCCTTCTTGCACGCTTACTGTCGAAGCATGGAAGAGTTACGAGGAGCAGGTCGGATGCAAGCCCTTTCACAACAGCGCGCCCGCCGCCAGGCGGGTTTCACCCTGCTCGAACTGCTGGTGGTGATCGTCATCATCGGCCTGCTGGCCGCCTATGTCGGTCCCAAGTATTTCTCGCAGCTGGGCAAGTCCGAGGTGACGGTGGCCAAGGCCCAGATCGAAGCCTTCGACAAGTCGCTCGACACCTACCGCCTCGACGTCGGCCGCTACCCGACGGCCGAAGAAGGCCTGGGCGCCCTGATGACGGCGCCGCCCAGCGCCGGCGCCAAGTGGAATGGGCCCTACCTGAAGAAGGGCGTCCCGCAGGATCCCTGGGGCCACCCCTACCAGTACCGTGCGCCGGGCAGCAAGGCCGAGTACGAGATCATCTCGCTGGGCAAGGACGGCCAGCCGGGCGGCAGCGGCGACAATGCCGACATCTCCTCGCAATAATCCGGCGGCATACTGCGCTTCCCTGATCGAACCGATTTCCTGATTTTCCCCGGGCCCGTCTTCATGCAGTTCGCCGTTCGCACCCTCGCGCCCGACATGTCGATCTCCAGCATCGTGGTCGATGCCGCCGACGCGGTCGATGCGCGCCGCCAGGTCGAGGCGCGCGGCCTGTTCGTCAGCAGCATCGAACCGGCGCGCGCCAGCCCCTTCGCCGGCTTCGGCAAGCAGGGTGGGCGCCTCTCCATCGTGCTGTTCAGCCAGGAGCTGCTGGCCCTGCTCAATGCGGGCCTCGGCATCGTCGAGGGTCTCGAGGCGCTGCTGGAAAAGGAAGCCAGCCCGGGCGCGCGCGGCGTGCTCGAACGCCTGCTGGCCGGCCTGCGCGAGGGCAAGCGTTTCTCCGCCGTGCTGGCCGCCCAGCCCGACCTGTTCCCGCCGCTGTATGTCGGCATCGTGCGCGCCGCCGAAGGCACCAGCGACCTGCCGCGCGCACTGAGCCGCTACATCGACTACCAGCAGCGCATCGACACCGTGCGCTCGAAAATCGTCAGCGCCTCGATCTACCCCGTCATCCTGCTCATGGTGGGTAGCGGCGTCAGCGCCTTCCTGATCGGCTACGTGGTGCCGAAGTTCGCCGAGGTCTACCACGGCGCCGGGCGCTCGCTGCCCTGGATGTCGCAGCTGCTGCTGGACTGGGGCCAGTTCGCGTCCAGCCATGGCACGGGCATCCTGCTCACCGCCTTGCTGCTGCTGGCCGGCGCGGTGGCCGGGGTGCGGCATCTCCTGAAAACCGGCGGCGTGGCGCGCATGCTGGCGCGCCTGCCCGGCATCGGCGAACGCGCGCGCATCTACGAGCTCTCGCGCCTCTATCTCACGCTCGGCATGCTCACCGAGGGCGGCATCACGATCGTCAGCGCCATCGACACCGTGCAGCCCATGGTGTCGAACAACCTGCGCAAGAGCCTCATGAACGCGCGCGCCGCGGTCGAATCGGGCCAGCCGCTGTCGAACGCCTTCGAGACCAACGGCCTGACCACGCCGATCTCGCTGCGCATGCTGCGCGTGGGCGAGCGCACCGGCGACATGGGTCCGATGCTGACCCAGTCGGCCGCCTTCTACGACGGCGAGATCACGCGCTGGATCGACCGCTTCACCCGCACCTTCGAGCCGCTCCTGATGGCCGCCATCGGCCTGGTGGTGGGCGCCATCGTGGTGCTGCTGTACATGCCGATCTTCGATCTCGCGGGAGACATGTCGTGAGTGCCCAGCCTGCCGACAATCTGCTCGACCCCGGCCTGCTGGCCCGCGCCCGCGCACTGGCCCAGGCCTCGCGCCGCGGCCTGGTGGCCGAGCTCGAAGGACTGAGCGGCCGCGAGCCGCGCCAGATCGTGCGCGAGCTGGCGGCGCCCTTCGGCCTGCCGGTGATGGAAACGGCCGCCATGCTGGCCTTGGCGCCGGCCTTCGACCTGCTGCCGCTGGCGCAGGCGATGTCGCGCCATTGCGTACTGCTGCGTGACGGTGCGGGGCGCCTCTCCGGCGTGCTGGCCGACCCCTTCGATCTCGACCTGCAGACCTGGCTCGGCGCCCAGGCGCGCGCCACCCCGCGCAATCCGCTCGCCCTGTCGCTGGCCCTGCAGTCCGACATCCAGGCCTATCTCTCCAAGCAGGAGGAATCGGCGCGCGCGGTCGACAGCCTGGTGGGCGGGGCAGGGGATGCGCGGCGCGACGGCAAGTCGGCCCAGGTGCTGTCCTTTGCCTCCGTCTCGGAGGCGGGCAGTCCCGCCGTCAAGCTGGTCAATTCCACCCTCTACGACGCGCTCAAGGCCGGCGCCTCGGACATCCACCTGGAGAGCACCGCCACCGGCCTGTCCGTAAAATACCGGGTCGACGGGGTGCTCGACCATGCGGCCACGGTGGGCGGTGTCGAGCTGGCCGAACACATCATCTCGCGCCTGAAGGTGCTGGCCGAACTCGACATCGCCGAGCGCCGCATCCCCCAGGACGGCAGCTTCCGGGTCGAGTCGGGCGGACGCGACATCGACCTGCGCGTCTCGATCATGCCCAGCATCCATGGCGAGGACGCCGTGATCCGTATCCTCGACAAGCGCGCCATGATCGAATCCTATGGCGCACTCACGCTCGAGGCGCTGGGCTTCGACGCCCCGTCGCTGGCCACCCTGCGCACCCTGGCTCAGGAAGCCTACGGCATGCTGCTGGTGACGGGGCCGACCGGCTCGGGCAAGACCACGACGCTGTACGCCGCGCTCACCGAGATCCACAACGGCCGCGAAAAGATCATCACCATCGAAGACCCGGTCGAGTACCAGTTGCCCGGCATCCTGCAGATCCCGGTCAACGAGAAGAAGGGGCTGACCTTTGCGAAAGGCCTGCGCTCGATCCTGCGCCACGACCCCGATAAGATCATGGTCGGCGAGATCCGCGACCGCGAGACCGCCGAGATCGCGGTGCAGTCCGCGCTGACCGGTCACCTGGTCCTGACCACGGTCCACGCCAACAACGTCTTCGACGTGTTCGGCCGCTTCACCCACATGGGCATCGATCCCTACGCTTTTGTGTCGGCCCTGAACGGCATCTGGGCCCAGCGCCTGATCCGCATGAACTGCCCGCACTGCGCCGCGCGCTATGAGCCGGACGCGCTTGAGCTCGCCTCGGTCCACCTGGCGCGCGAAGACGTCGGCGACTACGTCTTCATGCGCGGCAAGGGGTGCGGCGACTGCCGCGGCACCGGCTACCGGGGACGGCGCTCGATCGCCGAGATCCTCACGCTCAACGACGAGATCCGCGAGCTGATCGTCGACAAGCAGCCGATCCGCCGCATCAAGGCCGCGGCCCAGGCCAACGGCACGCGCAGCCTGCGCCTGGCGGCGCTCGACCTGGTGCGGCGCGGCGCCACTACCATCGACGAAATCAAGCGGGTGACCTTGCATGCTTAGTGGCGTAACCTTGAGATTCGGACAGTCGCTGCGCTTGGGCATCGCGCCGGATGGCCTCGCCCTCCTGCGGGTAGGCGGCTGGCCGTCGGCGCCCGCCGTGGTGCTGGCCGTGCAGCCGGTCGAGGCGGGCGCGCCCGACGCGCTCGAAAACGGCCTGCGCGCATTGCTGCGGGAAGCGGCTGCCGACAATGGCTTGCGCCGCTGGCCCCTGAGCGTGGTGCTGGCCGACGAGCTGGTGCGCCTGTGGCAGGTACCGCCGCCGGCAGGCGCCACCCGTCCCGGCGACCTGCAGGCCGCCGCCACCTTGCGTTTCCAGTCCCTGTTCGGCGCCATGCCCGCGCCTTGGCGCATCAGCGCCGACTGGAGCGCCAGCCAGCCCTTCCTGGCGGCGGCGGCGCCGGAAGCGCTGCTCGCGCTGCTGGAGTCGCTCGCGCGCGAGCACGGCTTTTATCTCGTCGAGGTGGCGCCGCAGTTCGTCGCGGCGCTGAATGCGACCAGGCGCCGGCGCCGGCCGGGCGCCTGGTTCGGCCTGGTCCACGGCGGGGTGCTCTCGCTGGCCGCCTACGATGGCGTGCTGCTGGCCGCCGTGCGCACCGCCGTGATTCCGGACGGCGCCGACCGCGAGTGGCTGGAAGCCCACGTGGCGCGCGAGGCGCTGCGGGTGGGCGTGGGGCGGCCGGAACGCCTGCAGCTGAGCGGCCCCGTGCCGAGCGGCTGGGCGAGTTCGACCGGACGCCTGAAGTTCGCCTGCACCCTGCTGGAGGACGAAGACCCCGCCCCCGGCTGGCCGCTGCACGCGCTGCTGGCCCGTACCGGATTGGGAGCGTGAGAGTGAAACGCGTCCAGATCGATTTCGCACCGCGCTCGCTGCGCCGCACCCTGCTGCGCACGCCGCCGCGCAGCGCCGCTTTCCTGTTCGCGGTGGCCTGCCTGTGCTTCACCACCGTGATGACCTTCTCGCGTTACCAGGAAGACCAGGCCGAGCTCGAGGCCTTGCAGGCCGCGCTCGCGACCAGGTCGACCGCGGCGCGGCCGCTGCCGGTCGTGGCCACGCCCAGGGTGATGGTGTCGGAGGCCCAGGCCCGGGCCGTCAACGAAGCCATCATGCAGCTGAACCTGCCCTGGCGCGAGCTGCACGAAGCCGTGCGCGCCGCGACCCCCGACAACGTCGCGCTGCTCGCCCTGGAGCCGGACGCGAAGCGCCGCACCCTGCGCATCACGGCGGAAAGCCGCAACGCCGACGACATGCTGGCCTACGTCGCGCGCATGCAGGAGCAGAACTGGTTCGGCGCCGTGAGCTTGAGCCGCCACGAGATCGTCGAGCAGGATCCGAACCGCCCGCTGCGCTTCCAGCTCATCGCCCAGTGGGGTGGCCAATGAGGCAGGCCTCGCCGGCATCGCTGTGGCTGCGCCTGCGCGTGGCGGTGGCGCGCATGAATCCGGTGCTGGCCGTCGCCGCGCTCCTGCTGCTGGGCTGCGTCGTGCTCTTGTCCTGGCTGGGCGCGGCCCGCATGCGGGTGGCCGACGACTACGAGGCCGCACGCGCCGCGGCCGCGCGTCCGGCCCCGCCGCCACCGCCGCCCCCGGCTCCGAGCGCCGACCAGAACCTCGCGCACTTCCATGCTGCGCTGGGCCAGCGCCGCGGCGTCGAGCGCCAGTTGAAGGAGGTGTTCGCGCTGGCGGACCGGCACGCCCTGGTGCTGCGCCAGGGCGAGTACCGGAGCAGCCAGGACCGCGCCGGCGGCTTCACGACCTACCAGATCAACCTGCCGGTGAAGGGCCGCTACGACGCGATCTGGGCCTTCGCCTTCGACGTCCTGCGTGCGCTGCCCCACGCCTCGCTGGACGACGTGAGCTTCCGCCGCGACGCGATCCGCGAAGAGAACGTCGAGGCGCGCCTGCGCCTCACCCTCTACCTGTCGGCGACGGCAAGCCCGGGAGGCACGCAATGAAGCCGCGCCACATCGCGATGGCCGTGGCCCTGGTGCTGGCCGCCGGCCTGGTGATTTTTGGCGACAGGACGCCCGAGGATGCCGTGGCCGAGCCGGTCGAGCGCGCGGCAAGCCTGCCTGCGCAGAGTGCGCGGGCCGATAGGGAAAAAGACGCGGCGCCCGCGATCCTGCGGCTGCTGCCGCGCGAAACCCTGATCGGCGGCGACGACCGCTTCGGCCAGGAGGGCAGGGCGGTGTTCGGGCGCCAGGACTGGACCCCGCCGCCGCCACCTCCGCCGCCCGCGCAGGCCGCGCCGCCGCCACCGCCGCCGAGCGCGCCGCCGCTGCCCTTCACCTATATCGGCAAGTCGCTGCAGGAAGGCAGGTGGGAGATCTTCCTGGCGCGCGGCGACCGGACCTACCTCGTACGCGAGGCCGCCGTGATCGAAGGCACCTACCGGGTCGACGCCATCAAGCCGCCGGTGCTGACCCTGACCTATCTGCCGCTGAACCAGGTTCAGCAGCTCAATATTGGAGTATTCGACTGATGCTTCGCATACCTGTTCGCGCCCTCGGCGCGGCCTTCGGGGTCCTGCTGCTGGCCAGCTGCGCGGGGCAGCGCGCCTACCAGGAGGGCAATGCGCTGCTGGCCCAGGACCAGGTCGCGGCCAGCCTGGCCAAGTACCAGGAGGCGGTCGCCGCCGACCCGGGCAACGCCCAATACCGCACCGCCTTCCTGGCCGCGCGCGACAAGGCGGCCACGCGCCTGATCCTGCAGGCCGAGAACGCGATGGCGGCCGGCCAGGTCGAGGAGGCGCTGGGGGTTTATCGTCGCGTGCTCGCATTCGACCCGGCCAACGAGCGCGCCCGCGCCGGCCTGCGCCAGGTGGAGGCGGACCGCCGCCACGCCGGCCTGCTGGACGCCGCGCGCACGGCCTTCGAGCGCAAGGAATACGACATCGCGCGCCACAAACTAAGCGCCATCCTCACCGAGCGCCCCAGCCACGAGGCGGCGCGCCTGCTGCAGATCGAGGTCGATGCCGCGGCAAGCGCAGCGCCCACCGGAGAAGCGGCGCTGGCGGCGTCCTTCCGCAAGCCGATCAGCCTGGAATTCCGCGACGCGCCGCTGAAGCAGATCTTCGAGATCATCTCGCGCCACTCGGGGCTGAACTTCATCTTCGACAAGGACGTCAAGGCCGATGCGCGCAGCTCCATCTTCCTGAAGAACAGCACGGTCGAGGCAGCGGTCTACTACCTCCTGATGACCAACCAGCTGGAGCGCCAGGTCATGGACGGCAATACCATCCTGATCTACCCGAACGTGCCGGCCAAGCTCAAGGAATACCAGGAGATGACGGTCAAGACCTTCTTCCTGGCCAATGCCGAAGCCAAGAACATCGCCAACACCTTCAAGACCATCCTGAAGGCGCGCGACGTGGTGGTCGACGAAAAGCTCAATCTCGTGATCCTGCGCGACAGCCCGGAAGCGGTGAAGGTGGCGACCCAGCTGGTGGCCCTGCAGGACGTGCCTGAGCCGGAAGTCATGCTCGAGGTCGAGGTGCTGGAAATCAAACGCAGCAGCATCATGGACCTCGGCATCGCCTGGCCGCGCGCGCTGTCCTTCGCGCCGCTGGCGGGCCTGGACGGCGAGCCGGTCACCATCAGCCAGCTGCGCAACCTGAACCAGAATAACGTCATGGTCGACGGCGCAGTCGCCACAGTCAACGCCAACAAGGCCGACGGCGATTCGAACACCCTGGCCAATCCCCGTATCCGCGTGCGCAACAAGGAAAAGGCCAAGGTCGTGATCGGCGAGAAGATCCCGAACATCTCGGCCACCGTGTCCTCCGGCGTGGGCGGCTTCGCTTCCGAGACGCCGAACTACGTGGACGTGGGCCTGACCCTGAACGTCGAGCCGACCATCTACCTGAACAACGAAGTCGGCATCCGCATCTCCCTGGAGGTGAGCACCCTGGGCGAAGCGGTGACGACCCGCTCGGGCAGCGTGGCCTACCGCATCGGCACCCGCTCGGCGACCACGCTGCTGCAATTGAAGGATGGCGAGAACCAGGTGCTGGCGGGCCTGATCAGCAACGAAGACCGCTCCAGCGGCAGCAAGGTGCCGGGCTTCGGCGACCTGCCGGTGCTGGGGCGTCTGTTCGGCAGCACCCGCGACCAGACGGATCGCACCGAGATCGTGCTGTCGATCACGCCGCACCTGGTGCGCACGGTGCAGCGTCCGGCCGCCAGCGCCTCGGAGTTCGGCGCCGGCACCGAGGCCAGCTTCCGCCGCCGTCCGGACAGCACGGTGCGCGCGCCCGTGCAGCTGCCGCTGACCAGCACCAGCGCAGCGCGCCCGGCCTCGGCCAATGGCGCTGCTGCGCCGGCGCCGGCGACCGAGCGCCCGTTCTCGGTGCCGCCTTCGCAACTGCCGTCCGCCCCGCCGAGCGGCGCGCCGCAGTCCGGTCCGCCGCCGAATGCACAGCAGCCGGCCATCCAGGTGACGCCGGTCCCCACACCGCCACCGACCACCCAGTAATGAACCGGCGCGGCTTCACCCTCATCGAGCTGCTGGTCACCCTGGCGATCCTGGCCCTGCTGGGGACCATGGTGGTGCCGGTGGCCCAGATCACGTCCCAGCGCCGCGACGAGGCCGAGCTGCGCCGCTCGCTGCGCGAGATCCGCGCCGGCATCGACGCGTATAAAAAGGCGAGCGACGAGGGCCGCGTGGCGAAGGCGGCGGGGGCGACCGGTTATCCGCCGCGCCTGGAGATGCTGGTGGAGGGCGTGCGCGACATGCGCAGCCCGAAGGAGGCCAAGATCTATTTTCTACGGCGCCTGCCGCGCGACCCCTTCCATACGGACCCGGAGACGCCGGATGCCGACACCTGGGGCAAGCGCAGTTACGCGAGCGAACCGGACGAGCCGAAGGAGGGCGAGGATGTCTATGACGTCTACTCGATGTCGGAGAAACCCGGCCTGAACGGCATTCCCTACAGGCGGTGGTGACGATGACGATGCTGCGGCGCCCGCGCGCCTTCACCCTGATCGAACTGCTGGTGGTGCTGGGCATCGTGGCCCTGCTGCTCACGCTTGCCGTGCCGCGTTTCTTCCCCAGCATCGACAGCAGCCGCGAGACCATCCTGCAGGAGAACCTGAGGAATACCCGCGCCATCATCGACCAGTTCCATTCCGACACCGGACGCTATCCGGAATCGCTCGAGCAGCTGGTGGAGAAGAAGTACCTGCGCGAGCTGCCGATGGACCCGATCCTCGAGTCGCGCGACGGCTGGATCGTCGAACCGCCGCCGGAAGGCGAGCAGGGCATGGTCGGCAATGTGCGCAGCGGCGCGCCCGGCAACGACCGCAAGGGGCAGCCCTATGCGGAGTGGTAAGGCGCATCAAGGCGGCTTCACCTACCTCGGGCTGATCGTCTTCGTCTTCATCATCGGCCTGGTGGGCGCGGCCACCTTGAAGGTCGACGCCCTGCTGCGGCGGGCCCAGTTGGAAAAGGAGCTGCTGGAAACGGGCGCGCAGTTCAGCGCGGCCCTCGACAGCTATGCGAAAGCCACCCCGCGCGGCCAGCCGCGCGCGCCGCTCACCCTGGAAGAGCTGTTGCGCGACAAGCGCTTCCCGAACCCGCGCCGCCACCTGCGCAAGATCTTCATCGACCCGGTCACCGGCAAGGCCGAGTGGGGGCTGGTGCGGGCGGGGGAGAGCGGTCCCATCCTCGGCGTGCACAGCCTCTCGCAGGCCACGCCGCTGAAGCAGGCGAATTTTGACGGGCGCTTTGCGGGCTTCGAAAACCGCGACTACCTGTCGGAGTGGAAGTTCATGGCGCAGGAAACGGGTGCGCCAGTGCGGGTCCAGACGAATGCGCCCGGCCGCCCGGCCACGCCACCGCCGTCCCAGCCGCCCACGACGCTGGACCCCGAGCCGCCGCAGGACGAACCACCGCCGGAAGAGCCGCCCGCGCCCCCGGAAGAGCCGCCCGAGGAAGCCCAGGAGCCGCCAGGACAGTCGCAGGATTCCGGCCGCTAGCGGCAATACCGTTGTAATGCAACCGTCAGCAGCAGGTCGCTAGTCGCCCTGCTGTAAGGCGAGCGCCTCCGCCAGGAAGGCGCACATCTCCTGTCTGAGCTCGTCCGGCCGCAGCACCTTGACCTCGCGGGCCATGCTTTGCAACATACGACGCAGCGTCGACGTATTGCTGACGGTGGCCATCAATTCCTGCTGTCCGGCCGCATTGAGGAAGATGGTCTGGTCATCGGACAAGGGCATCTCTTCCAGGGTGCGCGCGAAGACGTCCGCATCTTCTCCGCCGGCGAAGCGCAGGTGCAGCGTGATACGGCCCTTCGACCACATGGCCAGCGCGCCGCCCGCGAGCGCCTCGTCCAGGGTAGGCAGCCTGGCGTTGCGCGCAACCGGATCGCCGAGGGCCACTTCCTTCACACGATGCAGGTGGAAACTCTTGACCTGCATCGCCGATGGATCCAGGGAGACCTCGGCCTTGTCGACAGCCAGCAGACGCAGCGTACGATCATGGATCACGAGGCCGACGGGACACACGCAATGCGTCTTGTGTGTCCCGGACTTCGCCGCGCGATAGACGAGGTTCAGCATCAGGTTCCTCATCAAGGCGTCGTTGACGGTCTGCAGATGTGCCGGTTCCACCTTACTCGGGGCCATCGGCGGTCCGTCCGGGAGGCGGCGGATCTTGTCCTGGTAAGCAGCGGCTTGCCGATGTGCGTCGGTCAGGTGCAGATGCCTCTGTTTCCTTTCGATCGTCGTGACCTGCTCGTCCAGCGCCAGGCGTGCCTCGCGCGGCAGGAATAGGCCCAGTTCCTGCCGCGCGAAGCTGGCCACCAGGGCGTCGATGGCCGTTACGGATTTGAACAGCGGGATCTTGCTGTGAGCGGTCGTGAACCATTCGTTGATCCTGCGGTCGCTCGCGCTGAGACGGGACTCTACGATGAGGCCGAACCGTCGGCGCCACGGACCGTCCGGATCAGCGAGGTCCTGCAGGTCGCGTTCGAAGGTGCGCCTGTCCACCGCGAAGGTGTCGCCCAGCCTGGTCATGAGCTGGTCGACGGTCGCCCCCTGTCCGATGCCGTGATCGGGCAGGAGCGGCAACAGGTCGATGATTGCCAGCCTGCGGGCCAGCTGTCGTTCAGTGGTATCTCTGGGCACGGTTTCCGACCTATTTTGTCGCTAATCCGTCGCACTATAGCGATACCGGTTCTGGGCGACAAGCCTCCGGGATCGGATACGTGAAAGGAGGGCACATTGAAGCAGACGACGACCGGGCAGCCGACGAGCGCGCCACACCTGTTGCGCGAACTGACGGAGCTGGGCAATCTGGTATTCGGCATGTTCGCCGGGCCGCAGGTGACCGTCCGGCACTGGCCCGTGTATTACCGCGTGTACCTTGAAGTCGATGGGCTTTGCCGTGAAGTCAACCGGCTGGCCGGGCATTTCGCGCGCGGATTCATCGACACCGGCGACACGGTCGACGCGCAGCGGATCGCGGCCGCGAACGCCTGCCTTGCCGGCGTCGACGGACATGTGCGCGCAATCGCGGCGCTGCTTGCGGAGGTCGTGCGCGAGCGGCTCGTCATCCCCGCCAACCCGACGCTGGTGCAAATCGCGGACCGCCACTTCTCTCCGGAGAGCGACTGGTACCGCGGCTTGCAGCGGCACTACCGGTCGGGTTGTATCGCGCCGGATGGGCGCACGCTGGCGCGCACCGTTCTGCCGATCGACCCACATCCGGCGCAGTGGCGTGAAGACGAGGCGCCTGTCGAACAGCACTTCGAGCTGGCATCGGCGTACGCGCGCACGTTAAACGGCCGAACAATCCGCCAGGTACAGATGGCCTTGAATCAGGTGTATGCCGCACTCGGCACGTGTTTCGTCCAGCGCTGCCCTTCGGTAGGCGCCTTGTTGCATCCGCGTTCGACGCCCGGCCCTGCGTCCATGGGGTTTTTCTACAGCGAGAGAACATTGAACGAGGTGCACGAGCTTGTTGGGGATCTGCCGGATCGTCTGGCCGTGTACGTCAGCCGCGACCACACGTTCGCGACAATCGGCACGCGCGGGATCCGGCCCTTGGACGGGACACCCGGGCTGATCATCCACGTGTCCGTCGACATCACGCAAGAGGATCCGGCACAGCCATCGCCACGCTTCATTCCCGCGCAATCGTGTCATAACAAGGAGTACACGGAAGCCAATGCGGATGAACTCAAGGCTCTCCTGTTTCACGCATTGATCAACGCAGGTTTCGTGCCCTCGGGCGCCAGGTTTGATGACGAGCGCTGGCGTTATTTCTGACCGATATGCGCGGTTGACCCGAATCGCTATAATTCGGCCATAGTTTCTCTGAGGAAAGTTATCGTAATATGAACAGAAATGCATTCATCGCATCATCCGACGTCGCCGCATTCACGGACTGGTTGGCCAAACACTACGCTAGTCTGTCAATCCGGCTCGACATCAAACCGTCACGCTTTGTCCGAGGCGGCCTGCGCACCAACGTAGCCGGGCTCGATTTGCTGGAGCATTACCGCTGGCGTACGAAAAGCAGCGAAACGGGCAACTGGCAGGAAACGCGGGATTATCTGCACGAGCTGGGCGATGCCTTGAAGCGGGCGATTGCCAGGCGCAACGATGATGAGGTGCTGGACGCCTGCCGCCGGATCCTCGCCTGGGGCGGCGACCGTAACAATGCGAAGGGCGCCATGCCGTTTCTGAAGTCCTTGCATGCGGCGGGAAAGCTGGCGGAATACCTGGACACGTCAAGCCGCGCATTCGCGCTCGACGCCGCCATCATCGACGGGAGCAGGCCGCAGGCAGCGAAGATGAATTCGATGCTGACCAAGGTCCACGCGCTCGCCTCGCACGACGGCTTGCCGATCTACGACTCGCGGGTCGCGGCGGCGATTGCCGCACTCGTCGAGTTGTGGCGCCGCTTGCAGGGCAAGTCAGCCGAACCGCTGTCGTCCAGACTGGCTTTTCCGGCGATACCGTCGGACCGTTCCGTGCACAGCCTGTTTGCTGATGCTCAGAGCCCCGGTGTCCTGTCGTACGCGCCCGCCTCGGCCACCACGACGGCCATCGAATGGTGCAGCGCAAAGATCCGGCTTGGCTGGCTGATGGCCGCGGTGACGGAAAAGGCGCCCGGGCTGTTCGCGGGCGAGGCCGCCGAGGACCGCATGCATGCGTTCGAAGCAAGCCTGTTCATGATCGGCTACGACGTTGGCTGCCTGAAGGAGAACGCGCCGGGTGCTGTCACCGGCGAGCAGCAGCGCATGCAGATCCGGCGCGCGGACGCGGCAAGGCTCAGGCGCGACCATGCGGGCTTGCCGCATACCGCGATCAGCACGCTGAATGGCACGACAGCAAACATCAGCTACGCGGGCAACCTGCACACTGGGTTCTCGGGCGTCTGGAGCGAGACGCAATTTACATTCGACGGCGACTTCCTGCAGGAGTTGCTGAACGACTTTCCGGCAGGGGAGGAGGCTGGCCTCGGCGCCAGCATGACCGGCGATGTCGCACCCGATACGCTTGGCTACTGGATCAATCAACACTACCCGGCCAAGCCGCGCAGGCTGGCGTCCGTGCTGGCGCCGATCCTGGTTGCCGAAGGCTGTGCGGAAGCCATCACTGGCGCTTACCCGATTCGCCTGCGTTTTCTCTGAACGCAGTCGAGCCGGCACGGGGGGAGCGCAATCACGCGTATGGCGCCGAGGAACAGCGTGCCTATTTCGCGCGCCGCTTGAAGTCGCGTGGGCGGAAGCCCAGCAGCATCAACACGGCGAAGTAGGCGACGGCAGCAGCCGCGATGATGGCCGCCAGCGCACCGGCACGCAATAGCGGCGTGGCGCGCAGCGCGATCCAGTCGAACTGCAGCTGGCCGAACCAGGATACGGCGCCCATCACGACGACCGCCACCAGCAGCTTGAGGAAGAATTTGCCCCAGCCCGGTTGCGGCACATAGATCTGGCGGCGGCGCAGGCCTGCATACAGGAAGGAAGCGTTGATGCAGGCGCCCAGGCCGATCGACAGGGCCAGGCCGGCCGTGCCCAGCACCGGCACGAAGACCAGGTTCAGCAGCTGCGTCACCACCAGCACGCCCACCGCGATCTTCACCGGCGTGCGCACTTCCTGGCGCGCATAGAAGGCGGGCGCCAGGGTCTTCACCAGGATGAAGCCGAGCAGGCCGGCGCTGTAGGCCATCAGGGGCATCGAGGACGCCGCCACGTCAGCGGCATCGAACACGCCGTAGTGGAAGAGGGTGGCGATCATCGGGACGGCGAGGGTCGCCATGCCGACCGAGGAGGGCACGGCCAGCAGGAAAGTCAGGCGCAGGCCCCAGTCCAGCAGCGAGGAGTATTCCTGGGTGTCGCCTTCGGTATTCGCCTTGGCGAGACTCGGCAGCAGGATGGTGCCCAGCGCCACGCCCAGCAGGGCGGTGGGGAATTCCATCAGGCGGTCGGCGTACTGCAGGGCCGTGACCGCGCCGGCGGCGAGGCTGGCCGCGATGGTGGTGTTGATCAGGAGGCTGATCTGGGCCGCCGACACCGCGAACACGGCCGGCCCCATCTTGCCTAGCATGCGGCGCACGCCGCTGTCGCGCAGGCCGACCATGGGATTCAGGGACAGGCGCGGCATCATGCCCAGCTTGACCAGCGAGGGGATCTGGATCGCCACCTGGGCCAGGCCGCCGACGCAGACGCCCACGGCCATCGCATAGATCGGCTGCTCGAAGTAGTCCGCCAGCACCAGGGCCGAGACGATGAAGGAGATGTTCAGCAGCACCGGCGTAAAGGCCGGGATCTTGAAGTGGCGCCAGGTATTGAGCACCCCGCTGGCCAGGGCCACGAAGGCCATGCAGGCGATGTAGGGGAACATCATGCGCGTCATCAGGACCGCCGCGTCGAAGGCCGCCGGTTCGCGCTGCAGGCCGCCGCCGATCAGGTAGATCAGCACCGGCGCCGCCAGGATGCCGACGATGCTGGTCAACACGGTGGCCCAGATCAGGACCGTCGCCACATGGTCGACCAGGGATTTGGTCGCTTCCTGGCCGTGCTTGCCCTTGTATTCGGTGAGGATGGGCACGAAGGCCTGCGAGAAGGCGCCTTCGGCGAACAGGCGCCGCAGCAGGTTCGGCAGGCGGAAGGCGATATTGAAGGCGTCGGTGAAATTCGAGGCGCCGAAGGTGGCGGCAAACAGGCTGTCGCGCAGCAGACCGGTGATGCGGGACACCATGGTCATGCTGGAAATGGCGGCGAGGGTACGGAGCAGGTTCATGGCGGGCGATTATACTTGGGCAACTACCCCTGCACGTGCCCCGACGGAGACATTTATGCATTTATGAATTGCCCTGAACCGTTTCCTTCGCTATAATCGTGGGCTGTACTGAATTCTGTTAGCAGACACGAATCGTTGGGCAGGCACGCAAGATGCCGGTTTCACTCGCGAATGTTTGCAAACGCAACTTGACCCCGATTTAGGAAATTTCATGGCAAATACCGCACAAGCGCGCAAACGCGCTCGTCAAGCAGTTAAGCAAAACGCTCACAACTCGGCACAGCGTTCGACCCTGCGCACCGCAATCAAGGCAGTTCGCAAGGCCATCCAGGCTGGCGACAAGGCCGCTGCAACCACCATCTTCCAGCAGTCCGTGTCGACCATCGACAGCATCGCTGACAAGAAGATCATCCACAAGAACAAAGCAGCCCGCCACAAGAGCCGTCTGGCTGCTGCCCTGAAGGCACTGTCCGCTTAATTAGCGAGGTGCGTGCGGCCCCCGGGCCGCGCAGGCAGTTCTGTGCAGAGCAAGACCCGCCCGACGTCAAGTCCGGCGGGTTTTTGCGTTTGTTCCGCCGGCGTGCATCGGGCTGCGTGATGGGGCATTTGCCAGGAGCGGATATCTTAAAACCGTGGCGCACAGTAAAATACTGGTGCATAATGTGAAACGCCCGTCTTATGTCTTATAGAAGACCTCATCAAGACAGGGAGCGTTACCACCGTTTTCAGCCATCGCGCCACCCGCGCGATCATCGAGGAAAAAGCGTATGAGCAGTGATCCGACCATCATCTACACCCTGACCGACGAAGCGCCGCTGCTGGCGACGCACGCCTTCCTGCCCGTCGTCAGCACCTTCACCAAGCCTGCCGGCATCAAGGTCGAGCAGAGCGACATCTCGGTCGCTGCCCGTATCCTGGCGCAGTTCCCGGAGAACCTGACGCCGGAACAGCGCGTCCCCGACGCCTTGACCGAACTGGGCAAGAAGACGCTGGAGCCGGACGCGAACATCATCAAGCTGCCGAACATCTCGGCCTCGGTGGGCCAGCTGACCGCGGCCATCAAGGAACTGCAGGCCAAGGGCTACAACCTGCCCGACTACCCGGCCGATCCGAAGACCGACGAAGAGAAGGCCATCAAGGCCAAGTATGCCAAGTGCATCGGCTCGTCCGTGAACCCGGTGCTGCGCGAAGGTAACTCCGACCGCCGCGCGCCGAAGGCCGTCAAGGAATACGCA
>JBFLVV010000003.1:0-153648 GCA_040758275.1 Pseudomonadota bacterium | reverse complement strand
CACCACCGTCTGCCGGTCGGCGCCTCGCTGCTGATCCGCATGCACGAAGTCACCGGCATGAGCATCCGCGACCTGCGCGACCTGATGGGCGACCGCCGCACCAAATACCGCCTGTCCGACGCACAAGGCCGCCCGAAGCCAGAAGAGAAGGCAGCCCAGGCAGCCGCAGCGGCAGCCGCCCAGCAGCAACCGCAGCAACAGCAACAGCAATCGTCCAACGAGAACCAGTCGTCCTCGTCCGGCAATTATGCTCACTGATGCCGTGGGCATGACGGCCGCGCCTGTCATGCCTTCGGTACCAGCGGGCTGCGGCGCCGCGCCCTGAAGGGCGGTGCCGCAGCGGTATCACATACACAAGACGCCACCATCCGTCTTTTTTGGCCAGGCTTGGCCAGCACGTCATCCGGGCCGTTCAGACGGCCGTTCTTTTTTCAGGCCATCAGGATGGCCGCCATCTCCTCGACCTGCAGCTCCGTCTCGTGGAAGGCCTGCAGCCACGCTTCTTCCGACATGCCCAAGGCCGTCCAGGCCACTGCCGATACGCGCGGCACCAGCTCGTCCGGATTGCCTGCCAGATCCAGCGCGTGCACGACCGCACTTGCCACGTGCACGATGGTCGCGAGAAAGCCCGCACCCGGCGCTTCCGGCATGCGATAGAAGGCGATCGCCTGGCGCATGGTGTCCGAGAAATGCCAGTGCTCGGCCAGTGCCACGCCGGCATCCACGTGGTCGACGCCCAGCAGGGCGCGCTCCGCTTCCGCCAGTTCGCAGTCGCGCTTGTCGCGCAGCGAGAGCACGGCCTGGTAGCGTTCAGGGAAACGGGTCACCAGCACCAGGCGGCCGATGCCGTGCAGCAGGCCGGCCGTGAAGGCGTAGTCGGGATTGAAGCGCACGCGCCGCGCCAGCACCCGCGCGCAGGCGGCGGTGGCGATCGAGTGGCGCCAGAAGGCACGGTCATTGAAACCGGGGCAGCGTCCCGCCGGGAAACAGCCGGTCAGGGCGGCAGCCGTGATCAGCTGGCGCATGGTCTGGAAGCCCAGGAAGGTCATGGCCTGCTGGATCGTGGTCGCCTTCACCTGCAGCCCATAGGCCGAGGAATTGGCCAGGCGCAGGGTTTTGGCCATCAGGGCCGGATCGCTCGCGACCTTTTTCGCCAGCACGGCGATGTCGCTGTCTTCCTGCTCGATGCTGCCCAGCAGTTCCATCACGACGTCCGGCAGCGAGGGCAGGTCTTCGACGCCGCCGATCAGTTCTTCGATCGACAGGGCGTTGCTCAGGGAACCCGGGGCGTTCATGGCGCCACCTCGCGCTTGAGGCGGTAATCCTCGACGTAGCGGCGCAGCAGGCCGGTGGCCCAGTCGCCGAGGTCTTCACGGTCGTTGCGGCGGAACAGGTGATCGAGCCGGGCCTGGATCTCCGTCTCGTCCGGCGGCGTCAGGGGGACGGCGCGCAGGATGGGCGCGGCGCCGACGCCATGCCGCGCGAGCGACTGGATCGCCGCCTCGTTCAGGGTCGCGCCCGCCGCCAGCAGGACGTGGCCGTGCTCGTCCATCAGGGCGTCGGCCAGCACCATCCCCGGGTAGAGGTGGGCCAGCGGCGTCATTTCATAGGTATCGCTCATGTCTTCCCCACGTAGTTTCTTGTGCGTAAGCCCATCGATCTTAACACCGCAGCATGCGCTGGGAAGGCTCTTCTGGACGGATGTGGCGTTCCCGCGAAGTCTTACGCAAGATGTTGTACGATTGGAATCCAACCGCCATGCAGGTGGCGCTGTGCCCGCATGCCTGGGCTGAGCGCCAGAAGCTGTTTGCCTCGGATACCATCGCGTCATGAGCCAATGCTACGTAGCACTCTTAAGAGGAATCAATGTTGGGCGCGCCAAGCGTGTCGCCATGGCCGACCTGCGCCTGCTGGTGGAGGGACTGGGCTACACGGAGGTGCGCAGCCTGCTCAACAGCGGCAACGTGGTGTTCCGGGCGGAGGGGACGAGTGCGCCTGAAGCCGCCGCCGCAATCGAGGAAGCCCTGGTGCTCAGGCTGGGCGTGGCGGCGCGCGTCTTCGTGCTGGGCAGCGAAGAACTGGCCGCCATCGTCGCGGCCAATCCCTTGCTCGACGTGGCAGACAACCACGCGCGCCTGATGGTCTTCCTGCTGGGCGACCCCGCGCAGCGCGAGCGGCTGGCGGCGCTGGCGGAGCAGGACTGGGGCTGCGAGCACCTGGCGCTGGGCGAGCGCGCCGCCTATGTCTGGTGCCCGGACGGCATCCTCGATAGCGCCCCGGCGGCAGCGCTGGGAAAGCAACTGGGAGACGGGACGACGTCCCGCAACTGGAATACCTTGATGAAGCTGCACGCGATGTGCGCTGAAGGCTGAGGTGGGGCGCCGGGCTGGTGCATGAATCCGCGGACAAGGAAATGGCGCGCTTTCCTGCCTTGATGCTTCAAGCCGGGCAGGGCGCCCGGCCGCTACGAAAGACTGCCTACTTGAACTTCTCGCTGCTGTCGCGGCTGGCGCGGTAGCCGATCAGGACCAGGCCGAGCAGCATCATGGCGAACACTTCCGGCTCCGGCAGTTCGGACATGTGGCTTGGCGGCGTGACGATGTCCTGGCGCTGGGTCACGGACAGGTTGCGGACCGGTTGCTGGGCGGCGGGTTGCGTGCCGGAATGAAGGTCGATCAGGGCAGCTTGCGCCGGACTGCCGAGGCAGATTGCGAGCGCCGCTGCCAATGCATATCTTTTCATGGCCGTTCCTCTTGCTGTGAATGCTGATGGCCCCAGGCGACCCCGGATAGGGAGGATGGGGCGAACCCATTGTCCGAATCAGCATATCAAAACCGCGCAAATTGTCGCGCTCAATTGAATGGTTGAGTTGCGCAAAGATGTCATCAGGATGCGCAAAGATGCATACTGTTGAGCTCACGCAAACCATTCTTTCACTGTCGCAAAATAGCCTCGCGCCTGACTGACATTATTGCAATGCGCAGGCAGGTTTGTAATGGCATTTATATAAGAAATGCGTTTTGTTTTACCAGTTCGATAATTTCTGCTGACGGCCTGACAATTAAAACCGTTATCGTTATTTTCACTATCGGTGTAATCGGCATTTTTTTCGTCGCACGGTATACACCTCGGTTTTTTTTGCGGGTATAGTCTCCATATCCCTATTGCCTTCGGGCATCAAAACAATACCAAACGAACACGTTTGGAAACCAGAGCGGCCCCTGTGCGCCGCAGCCGATCCCGCGAGACCACGCCGGCACGGCACCCTGAAGAAGTACCGTCGCTGTCCCAAACTGAGCTTAGAGATCACCATGCCCAATTTCGCCCAATTGCAAGTTGCTTTCAAGAACGCGTTCAAGAGCGTGTACGTGCGCATTGCCCTGGCGGCGCTGCTCGGCGTGATCGCAGCCGTGGCAATCTGGAAATCGACCGTGAGCCAGGACCCGGCCCCGGTCGTGCATTCGCAAAACATCGCCGAGATCACCCAGCTGGCCGCAAAAAAAGAGCGCCTCGAATACCTGCTGATCGCCAAGCCGCTGTCGGAGTCGCCGCGCTACGTCTATAAATTCAAGGATGCGAACGCGATCAACGTCGTGAAGGTGCCGAGCACCTCGCACCTCTCGCTCGAGCGTGAAGTGCTGTTGAAGAACGCGATTCCGTACTCGATCGCCAAGGACGAGTACCTCGCCAGCCACAAGGCCGTCATGGACGAGGGCGAGAGTTTCCTCGACAAGACCGGCACCTTCTTCAAGAACCACGGCCTGAACATCGCCGTCGTGCTGCTCGTGCTCTACCTGCTGAAATTCGGCGTGCCGGGCATGAATGCGGGCGCCTCGATCATCACCCCGGACAAGCTCAAGGGCAGCATGGACGACCTGATCGGCATGGAAGACATCAAGCAGGAAGTCCTGCACCTGGAAGACATGATCCGCAACCGCGACGAATACCAGTCGCACAACATCGACAAGCCCTTCAACGTCATGCTCACCGGCCCCGCCGGCACCGGCAAGACCAAGCTGGTCGGCTACCTGGCCAAGCGCCTGGACATGCCGCTGATCTCGGCTTCGGGCTCGGCCCTGGAATCGGGCTACGTCGGCGGCGGCTCGAAAGCGCTGAATGCGCTGTACAAGAAAGCTTGCGCCAAGGGCAAGTGCATCATCTTCCTGGATGAGGCGCAAAGCCTGTTCATGCCGCGCGGCCGCAGCGAAAAGAAGTGGGAAGACGACACCGCCAACACCCTGCTGGGCCTGCTGGACGGCGTGAAGAGCGACAAGGGCCAGGGCGTGATCTGGGTGGTCGCCTCGAACTTCGACGATTCGAACACCGAGATGGACGAAGCGATGCTGCGCCGCTTCTCGGTCAAGATCAACTTCCGCCTGCCGAACAAGCAGGAACGCAAGGAACTGCTGCGCAGCTTCCTGGCGCGCAAGAAGGATGGCCTGGTGGACTGGACGGATACCAACCTGGACCAGGTGGCGGAAATCACCCAGAACCTGAGCCCGGCCCTGCTGGAAACCGTGGTCGAGCGCGCGTCGATGCTGTCGATCCAGGAAAAGGCGATCATCAACACCAACCTGCTGTTCCGTGCCTACGAGCGCGCCACCATCGGCCTGACCGACCGCGCGACCACGGCCGAGAAGACCAAGCAGCGCGAGCGCATCGCCCTGCACGAGCTGGGTCACTTCTTCATGCAGATCGACCCCTACCTGCGCCAGGGCCTGAGCCTGGCCGAGGTAAAGGAAAAGTCGCACCTGCTGAAGATCAGCACCGAGGCCGTGTCGAAGATCGGCGCCCTGGGTTACGTGCTGCAGTCGGGCGAGGACATGTCGCTGCGCACCCTGGAAGAGCTGGAGCGCGACGTGGTCGGCCTGTACGGCGGCGTGGCGGCCGAGGAGCTGTTCTACGGCGCCCGCGGTATCTCGGTGGGCAGCCAGAACGACATCGAGAAGATCACCAAGATGCTCAACCTGATGGTGAGCAAGCTGTCGATGTACTCGCGTTCGAAGCTCGACTACTCGCAACTGTCGAAGGAAGTCGGCGGCGAGCACACCCTGCGCCTGGTGGAAGAAAAGGCCGACGAGCTGTACACCTACACCCTGGATGCGATCCGCGACTACAAGCTGGTGATCGAGTCGCTCAAGGACACCCTGATGGACGAGTATGTGCTGTCGAAAGATGCGGTGTTCGCGCTGCTGGAAGAGCGCAGCGAGATGATCTACTCGCAGCTGCACGGCCGCCACGCCAACCTCAAGCTGTGCGTGGAAGAAGCCGCCGCCTGAGTCTTACGATTTTTCCTTGCTGTTCTTAACCCCGCCGTGCGCAAGCCGGCGGGTTTTTTTTGTCCCCAGCATTGCGCGGGTTTCGTAGGGTGGTCGGCTCTGCCGACCGCGCGTTCAAATCCCATATGAAGGGATGCGACGCGACTATTCACCGGATGGTTGAACGCGCGTTCGGCGAAGCCGAACACCCTACGTCAATGCGCCGCGGCGCCTTCCTTCAGCGTCTCCAGCACGTGCCGCGTCATGCTCGCCGCCAGCTCCTGCTCGCCCACGAAGACCTTGCCGCCGGTCTCCTGGCGCAGCAGGTCCGCCTCGCCTTCGTTATGGCTGCGCACCACGACCTGGACCGCCGGGTTGAGCATGCGCGCGATTTCCACCATGCGCCGCACCTCGAAGGTATCCGGCGTGGCGATCACCAGCAGCGCCGCATGCGTGATGTGCGCCTGGATCAGCACTGCCGGCTCCACCGCATTGCCCACCACCGCAGGAATGCCGCGTGCACGCAGCTGCTCGACGATCTCGCGGTTCTGTTCCGCCACCACGAAGTGCACGCCGCGCGCCGTCAGGTCGTCCGCGATGCGGCGGCCGACGCGCCCGAAGCCCACCAGCACCACCTGGCCGCTGAGCTTTTCGTGGGCCGTTTCCATCGGCAGCTCGGCCAGCGGGTCGACCGGACGTTCGAGTTTACGCGCCAGCTCGGGCTTCGAGCGCAGCCATTTTTCCAGCGGCGCCGAGAGGCTGAACATCAGCGGGTTGACCGCGATCGAGATGATGGCGCCGGCCAGGATCAGGTTCTGGCCCAGGACGGGCAGCAGTTCGAGCTGCATGCCCAGCGCCGCCAGGATGAAGGAGAATTCGCCGATCTGGGCCAGCGAGGCCGACACCGTGATCGCCGTATTGAGCGGATAGCGCAGCACGATCACGAGGATGAAGGCCGCCAGCGATTTGCCGAACAGGATGATCGCGACCACGCCCAGCACCTGCAGCGGGTACTGGACCAGCACCATCGGGTCGAACAGCATGCCGACCGAGACGAAGAACAGCACCGAGAACGCGTCGCGCAGCGGCAGCGATTCTTCGGCGGCGCGGTGGCTCAGTTCCGATTCGCGCAGTACCATGCCCGCAAAAAAGGCGCCCAGCGCGAAGGAGACGCCGAACAGGTGGGACGACGCGAAGGCGATGCCGACCGCCGCGGCGATCACGGACAGGGTGAACAGCTCGCGCGAGTTGGTCTTTGCCACGCGCCACAGGAACCAGGGGAAGACCTTGCGGCCGACGATCAGCATGAAGGCGACGAAAGCGCCCACCTGCAGCAGGGTCTTGCCCAGCGCCGGCCACAGCTCGGCGCCGGCGTCGCCCTTGCCGCCCAGCGGGCCGGCGAGCGCCGGCAGCATCACCAGCACCAGCACCATGACCAGGTCCTCGACCACCAGCCAGCCGACCGCGATGCGGCCGTTCATGGAATCGAGCACGCCGCGCGCTTCCAGGGCGCGCAGCAGCACCACGGTGCTCGCGACCGACAGCGCCAGGCCGAACACCAAACCCGCGCCCAGTCCCCAGCCCCAAAAGTAGCTAAGCCCCATGCCCATCAGGGTCGCCACCGTGATCTGCAGCAGCGCGCCGGGCAGGGCGATCTTCTTCACGTCGAGCAGGTCGCCCAGCGAGAAGTGCAGGCCGACGCCGAACATCAGCAGCATCACACCGATCTCCGCCAACTGCGACGCCAGCTGCACATCGGCCACGAAACCGGGTGTGGCGGGGCCGATCAGGACGCCGGCGGCGAGGTAGCCGACCAGCGCGGGCAGTTTCAGGCGTATGGCGAGCATGCCGAACAGGAGGCCGAAACCCAGTGCGGCGGCGATGGTGGTGATCAGGCTGAGTTCATGGTGCATCCGTGCGGCCTCCGTGGCAGGTTGTTAACTCCACGAGTATAAGGGACGCAAGTGGTTGGACCGGAAAAAAATTCCGCCAAATGGAGGATCAGCGCAAATCAGGGCACGGTCGCAAGCGATAGCAGCACTTTGTGCACCGATGCGCGCACGGCCGCGAACTGCTCGGGACGCGCGTGACGGTCCAGCCGGAACAGCATCAGCCCTTCGACCTGGGCCACGATCAGCACGGCGCGCTGCATGGCTTCCTCGTCGCCGATGGCCGGGTTCAGGCCGCGGATCAGGCCATACACGGCCTTGCGCTCGCGCCCCATCATCCTGCCCATCAGGCTCGACGCGAAGGGATGGCGTGAGGCCAGGGCCCAGATCTCGAAGAAGATCGCGTGGGTGACGGGATCGGTGATCTCGTCCAGGAACATGTCGATCGTGGTGAGGAAGCGTTCGACCTGCGGCCGGCCCGCCATCGCCACGGCAATGCGGTCCATCTTGGCCTGGAACTCGTCCATCGTGGTAAGCAGCAGCGCTTCAAGCAGCTGCTCCTTGCTGCCGTAGTAGTGCTGGACGTTGGACAGGCTCATGCCGGCGTCCTGGGCGACGCGCCGCATCGACAGGCCGGCATAGCCTTCGCTGGCGAGCAGGGCGCGCGCGGCCAGCAGGATGGCACGGGCGCGCTCGAAGCCTTTTTCGGTGGTGAGCGAGGGCTTGTTGCGCAGCGCGCTGTCCAAAGTCGGTGTCATGTGGGGATTATCGCATCGGCATACAAAAATTAGTACGGCTGACCTATAATTGAACCGATAGTAGGTCGGGCGACCTAGAACGAGGAGACAGCATGAACAAGGTGTATGTGAGCGGCGTCGGGATGATCCCCTTCGCCAAGCCGGGCGCGAGCAGCCCCTACCACGAGATGGGCGCCCAGGCGGCGCGCGCCGCGCTGAACGATGCGGGCCTGTCTTACGACCTGGTCGAGCAGGCCTATGCCGGCTACGTCTACGGCGACTCCACCAGCGGCCAGAAGGCCCTGTACGCGGTCGGCATGAGCGGCATCCCCATCGTCAACGTCAACAACAACTGCTCGACCGGTTCCACCGCCCTGTTCCTGGGCCGCCAGGCGGTGGCCAGCGGCGCGGCCGAGTGCGTGCTGGTGCTGGGCTTCGAGCAGATGAGCCCTGGCGCCCTCGGCTCGGTCTTCACCGACCGCCCCACGCCTTTCGATGCCTTCGACGAAGTGACCGACCGCCTGGTCGGCAAGCCGGAGATCCCGCTGGCGCTGCGCTACTTCGGCGGCGCGGGCCTGGCGCACATGAAGAAGTACGGCACGCCCCTGGAAGCCTTTGCCCGCATCCGCGCCAAGGCCAGCCGCCACGCCGCCAACAATCCGCTGGCGCTGTTCCGCAAGGAAGTCACGCCGCAGGACGTGCTCGACGCGCCGGAAATCTGGCCCGGCGTGATGACCCGCCTGATGGCTTGCCCGCCGACCTGCGGCGCAGCCGCGGCCTTGCTGGTGTCGGAAGACTTCGCCAAGCGCCACGGCCTGCGCCGCGACGTCCACATCGCCGCCCAGGCGATGACGACCGACACGCCCGACACCTTCGATTCCGGCGACATGATGCGCCTGGTCGGCTACGACATGAGCCGCGCCGCCGCGCAAAAGGTCTACGAGCAGTCCGGCCTCGGCCCGGAAGACCTCGACGTGGTCGAGCTGCACGACTGCTTCGCACACAATGAACTGATCACCTACGAGGCCCTGGGCCTGTGCCCGGAAGGCGGCGCCGACAAGTTCATCATGGACGGCAACAACACCTATGGCGGCCGCGTCGTCACCAATCCCTCGGGCGGCCTGCTGTCCAAAGGCCACCCGCTAGGCGCCACCGGCCTGGCGCAGTGCTTCGAGCTGACCCACCAGCTGCGCGGTACGGCCGACGCCCGCCAGGTTACGAACGCCCAGGTGGCGCTGCAGCACAACCTGGGCCTGGGCGGCGCCTGCGTCGTCACCCTGTACCGGAAGGGCTGAGGACATGGACATGCGCTCCCCCTGGATGAACGAGGAACTGGCCGCCTTCCGCGATGCCGTGCGCCGCTTCGTGCTAGGTGAGATCACGCCGCACCAGGATGCCTGGCGCAAGCAGCAGCACGTCGACCGCGAACTCTGGCGCAAGGCCGGCGAGATGGGCCTGCTGCTGGCCGACGTCCCCGAAGAATACGGCGGCGCCGGCGGCAGCTTCGCCCACATGGCGGTGGTGTTCGAAGAGCTGTCCTACGGTGGCGATACCGCCTTCGGCATCCACGTGCACGCCATCGTCGCGCACTACCTGCTGAACCAGGGCACCGAGGAGCAGAAACGCCGCTATCTGCCGAAGCTCGCCAGCGGCGAGATGATCGCGGCTATCGCCATGAGCGAGCCGGGCGCGGGCTCGGACCTGAAGGGCATCCGCACCACGGCCGTGCGCGGCCCCGACGGCTACCGCGTGAGCGGCTCCAAGACCTTCATCTCGAACGGCTATATGGCCGACCTGATCCTCGTGGTGGCCAAGACCGATCCTGCGCTTGGGGCCAGGGGCGTGTCCCTGCTGCTGCTCGAGACGAAGGACAACCCGGGCTTTCGCGTGGGCCGCATCCTGGAGAAGGTCGGGCAGAAGGGCCAGGACACCTGCGAGCTGTTCTTCGACGATGCCCACGTCCCGTTTGATAACGTGCTCGGTGGCGAGGAGGGAAAGGGTTTCGCCCACCTGATGACCGAGCTGCCCTACGAACGCACCATCCTGGGCGTGTGCGGCGTGGCCGCCATCGAGCGCGCGCTGCAGCTCACGGTGGAGCACACGCGGGAGCGCCGCGCCTTCGGCCAGGCCCTCATCGAGATGCAAAACACCCGCTTCGTGCTGGCCGAGATCAAGACCGAGGCCACGATCGCGCGCATCTTCATCGACCGCTGCATCGAGGACATGCTGGCCGGGCGCATGGATACCGTGCGCGCCTCGATGGCCAAGTACTGGATCTCGGACCTGCAGTGCAAGGTGGTCGACCAGTGCGTGCAGCTCTTCGGCGGCTACGGCTACATGCTGGAATACCCGATCGCCCAGATGTACGTGGACGCGCGCGTGCAGCGCATCTACGGCGGCGCCAACGAGATCATGAAAGAGATCATCGCCCGCTCGCTCTGACGGCGCAAGGAGAACGGAATGGCAGGACCCTTATCAGGCGTGCGGGTGGTCGAGATGGTCGGCATCGGGCCCTGTCCCTTTGCCGCCATGATGCTGGCGGACATGGGCGCGGAAGTGATCCGCATCGACCGCAAGGCGGCATCCGGGGAAGACAATCCCTACCCGGTGCTGGGCACGCGCCACGACGTGATGGCGCGCGGGCGCCGCTCGATCGCGCTCGACCTCAAGAAGCCGGCCGGCCGCCTTGCCGCGCTGGGCCTGATCGACCGGGCCGACGTGCTGCTCGAGGGCTTCCGTCCCGGCGTCATGGAACGCCTCGGCCTGGGGCCGGACGTGTGCCTGGAGCGCAACCCGAAGCTGGTCTATGGCCGCATCACCGGCTGGGGCCAGGACGGGCCGCTGGCGCAGGCGGCCGGGCACGACATCAACTACGTCGCGCTGTCCGGCATGCTGCACGCGATGGGCAGGGCAGGCAGCCCGCCGGCCCCGCCCCTGAACCTGGTCGGCGACTTCGGCGGCGGCGGCATGATGCTGGCCTTCGGCGTCGTCTGCGCCGTGCTGGCGGCGCGCAGCTCCGGCCAGGGCCAGGTGGTGGACGCCGCCATGACCGACGGCGCCGCCCTGCTCGGCGCCATGACGTATGGCCTGCGCGGCTTCGGGGCCTGGAGCGACAAGCGCGAGGCCAACCTGCTCGATGGCGGCGCCCCCTTCTACGACAGCTATGCCTGCCGCGACGGCAAGTTCATCACCATCGGGGCCATCGAGCCCCAGTTCTTCGCGAAGCTGCTGGCGCTGACGGGGACAGTCGACGAGGCGTTCACGAAACGCTGGAACAAGGCGCACTGGCCGGAGCTGAAAGCGCGCTTCGCGGCCTTGTTCGCGACCCGGACGCGCGAGGAGTGGTGCCGCCTGCTGGAAGGCACCGATGTCTGCTTCGCCCCGGTGCTGGACATGGCCGAGGCGCCGCGCCACCCGCACAACGCGGCGCGCAAGACCTTTGTCGAGATCGACGGCGTGACCCAACCGGCGCCAGCGCCGCGCTTTTCCCGGACCGTACCAAGCAAGCCGACGGCGCCATCCAGCCCCGGCCAGGACAACGAGGCCGTCCTGCGCGACTGGGGCTTTACGGCAGAGTCAATCGAAACGCTGAGGGCCGGCGAAGTCATATAGGATGCTGTCGGGGACCCGTAGGGTGGGCGGGTCCCCCGCCCACGCGGTCAACGCACGGTCGCGGACCTTCAATCGTGCTTCGAACCGCATGCGCTGGTCGACCGCGTGGGCAAGAAACTTGCCCACCCTACGAAACCCAGGGCCCATGACCAAGGAAGCCGAACTACGAAACTCGAAACTGCTCGCCCTCGCGTTCTTCGCGGGCGCGGCTGTGCTATTCCTGTCGACGCTATTCCTGCCCCAGAACTGGTGGACCGGCCTGCTGCGCGCCTTTTCGGAGGCGGCCATGGTCGGCGCCCTGGCCGACTGGTTCGCCGTGGTCGCCCTGTTCAAGCGCGTGCCGATCCCCATCGTCTCGCGCCACACCGAGATCATCCCCAAGAACAAGGAGCGCATCGCCGACAACCTGGCGCTGTTCGTGCGCGAGAAGTTCCTCGATACCGAATCCATCGTCGGCCTGATCCGGCGCCACGACCCGGTGCAGAAGGTGGCCGAGTGGCTGGTCAAGCCGGCCAATACCGAGCTGCTGGGCCAGCACCTGGTGCGGGTGGGCGCCTGGATGCTCGACTTCATCGAGGACAGCGCCGTGCAGGGTTTCATTCGCCGCGCCGTGCACGCCATGGTGGGCAGCGTCGACCTGTCGAAGTCCGCCGGCACCATCCTCGAAAGCCTGACGCGCGACGGGCGCCACCAGGAACTGCTCAACGAAGGCATCGTTCAACTGGCGCGCCTGCTCGACAATGCGGATACCCAGGAGACCATCGGCCAAGGCATCGTCGACTGGCTCAAGGAAGACTATGCCTTCATCGAGAAGATGCTGCCCTCGGAACTCATCGGCCGCAAGGGCGCCGACCTCGCCGTGCGGCTTGCGTCCGGCATCCTGAACAAGGTGGCGGCGGACCCGCATCATCCACTGCGCCAGCGCTTCGACGCCTTCACCGTGGACTTCATCGAGCGCCTGAAACTTGATCCGGCCTTCGCGCAGAAGGCGGAGGAGATCAAGGCCTATCTGCTGGGCGACGAGACCCTGAACGGCTACCTCGGCGCCCTGTGGGGCGAGCTCAAAGGCTGGCTGAAGCAGGACCTGCAGAGCGAGGATTCCACGCTGCGACGGCGCCTGGTCGGCATGGGCGCCTGGGTCGGCAAGGTGCTCGCCGAAGACCCGCAGCTGCGCGCCTCGCTCAGCGAGAACCTGGAATCGGCCGCGCGCGGCGTCGCGCCCGAGTTCGCGGCTTTTCTCACGCGCCACATCGCCGACACCGTGAAACAGTGGGACGATCGCGAGATGTCCGAGCAGATCGAACTCAACATCGGCAAGGACTTGCAGTACATTCGCATCAACGGCACCATCGTCGGCGGCCTGATCGGGGTCACCCTGTACCTGCTGTCGCAGGCGCCCGCGCTGTTCCAATGAAAGGAAGCACCATGCAGCAACTCGCACTGGATGACTGGCTGGCGCTCAACCCGGACGTGCTGCAGATCCCGGGCCGCGACCTGTTCGTGATCGCCAAATACCTGGTTCCCATGGAGGCGACGCTGGCGCAGGGCTGCCTGGTCGCCGCCGGCATCCCGGCCGTGCTGGCCGACGCCCACCTGATGCAGACCGACCTGCTGCTCGCGCCCGCGCTGGGTGGGGTGCGCATCCTGGTCCCGCCCGATTACCTGCAGCAGTCGGCGGCCGTGCTCGAAGGCCTGGCCCGCGGCGACTACGCCCTGGACGACTCCTTTACTGCCGAGTAGATCGCAACTTTGCGTGAAGTAGCGAACGTTGCAGCGACGAACAGAGGCGTAGCCTGAGCGCATGGACTAACCATGACAGGAGAATCATCATGCCTCAAGGTGATAAATCGTCCTACACGGACAAGCAGAAACGCCAGGCCCAGCACATCGAGCAAGGCTACGAGAAGAAGGGCGTGCCGAAGAAGGAAGCTGAACGGCGCGCCTGGGCCACCGAGAACAAGATCTCGGGTGGCGGCAAGAAACACTGATTCTTGCATTCATCACGATAAAGGCCCGGTTTTGGCGAACCGGGCCTTTTCTTTCTGCAGGGCAGGGAAGGCTTATGCGGCAGACGTAGGCGTGGATGTTGGGTTTCAAGCATGCTAGAGTCGGCAAGATTGCCGATCAGTAAATCCACAGCCAGAGGAAATCATGTCCAAGTCCGCCTTCAGCGCCAAGGTCTTCGCCGTCTACCTCTTCATCATCGGCCCCGTGCTGGTGTTCGCGCCCAACTTCCTGCTCTCGCTCTTCGGCATCCCGACCACCACCGAGGTCTGGATCCGCGTCGTCGGCGTGATCGCCTTCATGCTCGGCGTCTATTCTTGGGTTGCAGCCACGCACGAGCTCAGGCCCTTCCTGGAAGCTTCGGTCTATACGCGCTTCGTCGTCTTCATCGCCTTTTCCGCCTTCGCCATCCTGAAACTGGGCAGTCCCATGATCGCGCTGTTCGGCGTGATCGACCTGCTTGGCGGTATCTGGACATATTTCGCTTTGAAAGCTGACGAGCAGTCGGGGCGGCCGGTGCTGGCTGGGCAGCACTGAAAGCAAAAAAGCCGCCGGTCCCTGGTCGGGGCCGGCGGCTTTTCGAACGTCTGGTGGTGATAGGTGGACTTGAACCACCGACCCCAGCATTATGAGTGCTGTGCTCTAACCAGCTGAGCTATATCACCGAAAGCGGTAAAACAAAATGGCCTGACTGCGAGAGCCAAGCCATCCGTTTTGAATTCTGTGGTGGTGATAGGTGGACTTGAACCACCGACCCCAGCATTATGAGTGCTGTGCTCTAACCAGCTGAGCTATATCACCGCAACGGCAGGCATTATCGGGGCCAGCGCGACGCCTGTCAAGGCTGGACGCTGTTCCCTGGCGTAAAAATCTTACGCCGATGTCATTTTCCCAACGCGGCCAGCCGATCCAGCAAGGCTTGCGTCGGGTCCGTACCGAGGCAGTCTATCACGATCCGCTCCGGCATCGCGCGCAGCCAGGTGATCTGGCGCTTGGCCAGCTGGCGGGTGGCGATGATGCCCAGTTCGCGCAGCTCTTCCCGGTTGATCGTCCCGTCGAGGTAGTCCCAGGTCTGGCGGTAGCCGACGCAGCGCATTGAGGGGAGCGTCGGCGACAAGTCTCCCCGCGCCCGCAGCCGCGCCACTTCCGCCACCAGGCCCTCATCGTCGCGCGTGCCCAGCATCTGGTCGAAACGCTGGGCGATGCGCTTGTGCAGCACGGCGCGGTCCGAGGGTTCCAGCGCGAAGGAGACCAGATCGAAAGGCAGCTCGGGCTTGGCGCGCAATCCGAGCAGCTCCGACATGGGCTTGCCGGTCAGCTGGATGATTTCGAGGGCGCGGTTGATGCGCTGGGCGTCGTTCGGTTTCAGGCGCTGGGCCGTGACCGGGTCGAGGATGGCCAGCTTCGCATGCATCGCCGGCCAGCCGACGCGCGCGGCTTCCTCTTCGATGGCGGCGCGCACCGCCTGGTCGGCGGTCGGCAGGTCGTCCAGGCTTTCGGTCAGGCCCTTGAAGTACATCATGGTGCCGCCCACCAGCAGCGGCAGCGCGCCGCGCGCCGAGATCTCGCCGACCAGGCGGATCGCGTCCTCGCGGAACTGCATCACCGAATAGGCCTCGAGCGGGTCGATGATGTCGATCAGGTGGTGGGGCACGGCGGCCAGCTCCTCGGGCGAGGGCTTGGCGGTGCCGATGTCCATCTCGCGGTAGACCAGGGCCGAGTCGACCGAGATGATCTCCACGGGACGCGTCTTCGCGATCGCCAGCGCCGCCGCGGTCTTGCCGGACGCGGTTGGCCCCATGATGGCCACGGCCATCGGTTTCTTTGGCTCAAGCATCATTGACCGCGCAGGAAGAGCTTGTCGAGCGCCGCGATCTCTAACTGGACCCAGGTCGGGCGGCCGTGGTTGCACTGGTCCGAGCGCTCGGTGATTTCCATCTGGCGCAGCAGGGCGTTCATTTCCTGGTTCGACAGGATGCGGTTGGCGCGCACCGCCGTGTGGCAGGCGAGGGTGCCGAGCAGTTCGTTGCGGCGCTCGATCAGCACGCGCGAGCCACCGAATTCGCGCACGTCGCGCAGCACGTCGCGCGCCAGCGTCTGCGCGTCGGCATTCTTCAGCAGGGTCGGCACCGTGCGCACGGCGAGGGTGGTCGGCGACAGGGCGGCGATGTCGAAGCCGAGGGCCTTCAGGGTCTCCTGGTGGTCCTGCGCGGTCGCCACTTCGATGGCGTCGGCGTAGAAGGTCACCGGGATCAGGAGCTGCTGCACCTGCAGCTCTTCGCCTTCGGCCCTGGCGTCCAGCGCGTTCTTGATCTGTTCGTAGAGGATGCGTTCGTGGGCCGCGTGCATGTCGACCAGCACCAGGCCCTTGGTGTTCTGGGCCAGGATATAGATGCCGTGCAGCTGGGCCAGCGCGAAGCCGAGCGGGAAGTCGTCGTTCGACAGCGGGCGGTCCGAGGCGGACAGAGGAACGCCGATCGGCGCGGCCGACTTCGCCGGCTCGTTCGATACGAACAGCGCGCCATAGGCTTCGGTACGCTGGGCCACGCCGCCCTGCGTCGGCTGCGGGCGAGGATCGTCCCAGCGGCTGCCCGGCGCGAAAGGCGAGGGGGAGAAAGTCGGCGCGAGCTGCGATCCGAACGAGGTCTGCTCGTGCGGACGCGGCGCCCACACCGGCGTTCCGGTCGGCCGCACTTCGGCGGCGGAAATCGGCGCCGGCGCGCTGCCGTGGGCGGTGGCCGAGGTCTGGGCCAGGGTGCGCTGCACCGCATGGAACACGAACTGGTGCACCGCGCGGCTGTCGCGGAAGCGCACCTCGATCTTGGACGGGTGCACGTTGACGTCGACCAGGGCCGGGTCGAGGTCGAGCGAGAGCACGTAGCAGGGGAAGCGGTCGCCGTGCAGCACGTCCTGGTAGGCCGCGCGCACCGCGTGCACCAGCAGCTTGTCGCGCACGAAACGTCCGTTCACGTAGAAGAACTGGCCATCGGCGCGCGCCTTCGACGCCGTCGGCAGGCCGACATAGCCGTGCAGGCGCAAGGGGCCGGCCCCTTCGTCCAGCGGCAGGCGCGCCTCGGCGAAGTCGCTGCCCAGGATCTGGGCGCTGCGCTTGGCCGCTTCGCTCACGTTCCAGTGGTCGATGGTGCGGCCGTTGTGCGTGAGGCTAAAGGACACGTCCGGACGCGCCAGCGCGATGCGGCGCACGACCTCGGCGCAGTGGCCGTATTCCGTCTGCTCGGACTTCAGGAACTTGCGGCGCGCGGGGGTGTTGAAGTACAGGTCCTGCACGTCGATGGTGGTGCCGAAGGCGCCGGAAGAGGGTGCGACCGTGCCTTCGTGCGAGCCGACGATTTCCCAGGCATGGGCGGCATTCGGCGTGCGCGAGGTGATGCGTACCGCGGCGACCGAGGCGATCGAGGCCAGCGCCTCGCCGCGAAAGCCCAGGGTGCCGACGTGTTCGAGGTCATGCAGCGAGGCGATTTTTGAGGTCGCATGGCGGGCCAGGGCGAGCGGCAGCTGCTCGGGCTCGATGCCGCGGCCGTTGTCGGTGATGGCGATGCGCTTGACGCCGCCTTCTTCCAGGCGCACGGTGATCTGGGTCGCGCCCGCGTCGAGGGCGTTCTCGAGCAGCTCCTTCACCACGGCGGAAGGCCGCTCGACGACCTCGCCGGCGGCAATTTGCGAGATGAGCTGATCAGGCAGCTGCTGGATCGGACGGTGGGTAGGGGCGGGCGCGTTCATCGGCAAATTATATCCCGCCCCAAGGGGGGGCGGCGGCGGTCTTACTTCTGCTCGCGCACCGGAATTGGCGCATTGCACAGGTCAATCTTGCCGGTGGCAACCTTGGTCCACGGGCCGCCGCGGTTGCGCTGGGCCTCGACCACGGCCTGGTAGGTGGCGCTGTCGGTGCGCATCACTTCGAACTTGCTGCGCTCGGCTTCCGGCAGGTCGGCGGCGATGCGCACCGACTGGATCGGCATGCGCTGTTCCGGCTTCTCGTAGAAGCCGGCTGCGCCCGTGCCGCGCGGTTGTGCGGACAGCAGGGGCATGCCCTGCACGATGCGGCCCACCACGGTGATGTTGCGGTCCAGGTGGCGCGGCGCGTGGCCGGTGACCACGTAGAGCTGGGAGCCGTTGCCGCTGTCGTAGCCGGTGTCGCGCGCCACGCCGATCATGCCGTAGCAGTGGGGCAGCCAGGTCTCGCCTTTGGCGGGATCGCGCGCGACGGGGAAGCCGTTGACGTGGCCGACCTGGGGCGCATAGACGTCGCCGTCCTTCAGGCGGGTGAATACGCCGGCCTTGGCCGCGTCCTTGATCGGCACGGTGAATTCTTCCTTGACCGTCTTGGCGGCCTTGAAGGGCTTCGGGTTCTCTTCGTCCGGATCGCCCCATTGCACCACGAAGCCGTCCTGCGAGCGGATGATGAACAGGCCGTCAAAGTACTTTTCGCGCACCAGGGCGCGGATGTTGGCGGCGGTGGCGGGGGCAAAGGCGGGCGCCAGCTCCATGATCACGCGGCCGGTCGGCAGGTCCATGTAGACCGTGTTCTCCGGGTCCAGCGCGCGCCAGTCGGACGGTTTCGAGGCCTTGAGCACGTCGGCCACGGTCGGCTTCGGCGGCAGGGTGTTGGTCTTGGCGGTGTCAGGCGCGGCCTGGGCAGCGAAGCTCATGGCGGCGAGGGCGGCGGTGGCAAGGCGCAAGGTGAACACGGCGGTCATGCAGTCTCCGTATGGATGGGTAATCGGGCGATTGTGCGGGAATGTGGTCACAAGGTAAAGCATCTGGAGATGATATGATGGCGGGCTACCTTCTAGGACGAATATGGATTTGATGCAATTGTTCGACATGATTCTTCATGTCGATAAGACGCTGGGCACGCTGCTGGCCCAGTACGGCCTGTATGTCTACATCGTGCTGTTCGCCATCGTCTTCTGCGAAACCGGCCTGGTGGTCCTGTTCTTCTTCCCTGGTGACACCCTGCTCTTCATCGCCGGCGCCTTCTGCGCCACCGGCGAGATGAACTATCCGCTGCTGACGGCCCTGCTGGTCGCGGCGGCAGTCCTCGGCAACACCCTGAACTATTACATCGGGCAGGCGATCGGCCACCGGGTGTTTTCACACAATTACCGCTGGATCAACAAGGATGCGCTGCAGCGCACCCACGACTTCTTTGAAAAACACGGCGGCAAGACCATCATCGTGGCGCGCTTCGTACCGGTGGTGCGCACCTTCGCGCCCTTCGTGGCCGGCGTTTCCGACATGACCCATGCGCGCTTCCAGCTCTTCAACATCACGGGCGCGGTGCTGTGGGTAGTGAGCCTGGTCACGGCCGGCTACCTCTTCGGCAATATCCCGGTCGTCCGCGAGCACCTGACCGAGATCGTGCTGGTCGGCATCTCGGCGGCCATGGTGCCGCTGGCCATTGGCGGTATGGTGAAATTTGCACGCAGGGTGCTCAGCCGATGAGCAGCCGCTGAGTTGTCAGATCGCTTCCAGCCCTTGCAACACCTTCAACGCCCCGAGATTTTCGGGGCGTTGTTGCTTTAGCGCACTCAAGTTTTGACGACGATTTGCCGATAAGCATGAGGACAGACCATTTCTGGAATCCCATGCGCCACCTCATCGCCCTGTTAGCTTGCAGCCTCGCCATGGCCGGCGCAAGCGCGAGCGAACCCGCTCCAACATCCGCTGCGCCGGCAAAGCCGGTCGCCGAATTCAAGGCCAGCGACGCCAAGGTCGACGGCAAGTCGGCCGACGTCAAGGCCATCCTCGAAGGCAAGGGCAGCGTGCCGGCCAGGCCCTCGATCAAACCGAACCTGAAGCCTGCCGCCGCCGTGCCGGCGCCGGCGCCGGCTGCGGCCGACGAAGAGCAGTCCGAAGTCGACCTGTCGGTGCGCATCGCCGAACGCCTGGCCCAGTTGCGCGAGCAGCAGGCCGCGCGCGTGGCCGCGGCCGCACGGGCGAAGAAGGCGCTTGAAGCCAAACGCCGCAAGGAAGCCGAAGCGGCCATCGCCGCCGCCAACAAGCCGAAGAACGGCACCCATTGGACCTACGAGGGCGAGTACGGCCCGGCCAACTGGTCGAACATCAATTCCGCCTGGGCCAAGTGCAGCACCGGCAAGCGCCAGTCGCCGATCGATCTGCGCGACGGCATCAAGGTCGACCTGGAACAGATCACCTTCGACTACCACCCGAGCTCCTTCAGCGAGATCGACAACGGCCACACCATCCAGGTCAACGTCGGCGGCGGCAACTTCCTCACCGTGGGCAACATGAGCTACGAGCTGCAGCAGTTCCACTTCCACCGCCCGTCGGAAGAGCGCATCAACGGCAAGGGCACGGAGATGGTGATCCACTTCGTGCACCGCAGCTTCGAAGGCAAGCTGCTGGTGCTGGCCGTGCTGCTCGAGCGCGGCCGCGCCAATCCGCTGATCCAGACCGTGTGGAACAACCTGCCGCTGGAAAAGCAGACCACCGTCTCGCCCTCGATCGTGCTGGACCCGAACGAAGGCCTGCCCGAGAAGCGCGAATACTTCACCTACATGGGTTCCCTGACCGAGCCGCCCTGCACCGAGGACGTGCTGTGGATCGTCATGAAGCAGCCGATGCAGGCTTCGCCGGCCCAGATGGCCTTGTTCTCGCGCCTGTATCCCCTCAATGCGCGTCCCGCCCAGCCGAGCAATGGCCGGATGATCAAGGAATCCAACTGACCGATTCAACATCGGTGTCACAACATCGGTGTCAGGTCTGACATTTGCAACGATTCAACATCGGTGTCAGGTCTGACATTTGGACACGAGCTCAGCTTTAATTGCTCGCCAACTGTCGAGGCCGTGTCTGAATGTCAGACCTGACACCCTGGTTTTTGTTTCACCGCTTCATCGCGCCGCGCGCACGGTTCGGCGCATTGCGCTGGACCGCAATCTCGCCTCTTACTAAGGTGGGAACTTTCCAACCCCGGGAGTTCCCATGCGCGCCTTCCTCGCTTCGATCCTTCTCGCACTCTGCCTCACCCATTCCGCATACGCCGCCGACCAGGTCCGCAGCAGCGGTCCCGCAGCCGATGTCGCGGCCATCAACAGCGTCGTCGAGCAGTTCAAGGCTGCGATCATCGCCCACGACGGCAAGACCCTCGGCAGCCTGTTCCTGCAGGACCACGACAGCTGGCTGTCGGTGGCCGACGAGAAGGCCTGGGAAAAGGTCAAGGCGCGCCATCCGAAGGCGCGCAAGGTGGTGCCCTCGAGCTGGAAGAAGTTCGCCGAATTCATCCAGACCGAGAGCAAGCCGATCGAGGAGCGCTTCTACAATGTGCGCATCGACACCAACGGCGCGGTCGCCTCGGTGTGGTTCGACTTCGACTTCATCGAAGACGGCAAGGTGGTCAACCGCGGCAGCGAAAGCTGGCAGATGGTGCGCGCGGAAGACGGCTGGAAAATCAGCTCGATGCTGTTCTCGATGGGCGATTGACGAGATAGAATCTCAGGATTGACAGATCCGGAACGCCCAGCGTGAAAGTCGAAACGCCCCTGCTTGTCCCCGTGCTGGCCGCGCTGCCGGTGTGCGCCTGCATGGCCATCCTCGGGCTGCCGGCCTTCGGCCACGGCTATGCTGCCGCCTTCCGCACCCTGTTCTTCACGGCCTGCCTGGCCTGGCTGGTTCCGCTGGCCCTGCTGCAGCGGGCCATGTGGCGGCGCGAATGGCCCTGGCTGCGCATGGCGCTGGTACTCCTGGTCGCGACCTATGCGATGTCCCTGCTCAATGCCGTACTCGGGCAACGCCTCGCCATCTCGCTCGGGCTGGAGACGGAATACCGCTGGGATGAACTGGTGCAGGGCCTGGACGGCTGCTGGCTGGCCCTGATCGCCTTCTGCGCGGTGCATGCGGTGGCCGGCTACTACCTGTCGCTGCAGCAGGTCCGCCTGCACCTGGCCCAGGCGCAGGCGGCGGCGCGCGACGCCGAACTGCGCGCCCTGCGCCTGCAGGTCAATCCCCACTTCCTGTTCAACTCCCTGAACGCGGTCTCCGCGCTGGTCTCAAGCCAGGCCAACCGCGAGGCCAACCGCATGCTCGGCTGCGTCGCCGATTTCCTGCGTTCCACCCTGGCGCACGACGGCCGCCACGAGCATTCGCTGGCTGAGGAACTGGCCCTGCTCGACGCCTACCTCGAGATCGAGAAAGCGCGCCTGGGCGAGCGCCTGCGCCTGACGATGAAGGCCGGGCCCGACCTGCTGGATGCGGTCGTGCCCTACCTGATGCTGCAGCCGCTGGTCGAGAACGCGATCCGCCACGGCATCGCGCCGCTGGCCGAGCCGGGACGCCTCGACATCCGCGTCGAGCGCCAGGGGACGCGCCTGCTGGTCGAGGTGCGCAACGATGGCCAGCAGCCCGTCTCCTGCGGCAATGGCATCGGGCTCACCAATGTGCGTGAACGCCTGCGTCACCTCTACGGCGAGGAGCAGCAGGTCGAGGCAGGGTGGGGCCTTGACGGCCGCTTCGGCGTGCGCATCGCGCTGCCGTTGCGTACCGTGGAGGCAGCGGCATGAATATCCGGGTTGTCATCGTCGACGACGAGCCGCTGGCGCGGCTGGCGGTCAAGGTCAGGCTGGCGCGGCGCAGCGGCTTCGAGCTGGTGGGCGAATTCGGCGACGGCGACAGCGCCTGCGAGGGAATCGCGGCGCTGCGTCCCGACCTGGCCTTCGTCGACGTCGAGATGCCTGGCAGGACCGGGCTGGAAGTGTTGGCCGCGCTGCCCCCAGGGCAGCGGCCGATGGCGATCCTCTTGACCGCCTACGATGGCTTCGCCGTCCAAGCTTTCGAGCTGGCCGCGATCGACTACCTGCTCAAGCCCGTCGACGACGAGCGCCTGGACGAAGCCCTGGACCGCGCGCAGCAAGCCTTTCCCTACCGGGGGCAGTGCCGCGCAATGCCGCCGGCCGCGCCGACAGCGCGCACCTTCAGCGTGCGGGTCGGCGCGCGCACGGTGCTGGTGCCGGTCGCCGAGGTCGAGCGCATCGAGGCCGACGGCGACTACGCCACCCTGCACGCGAACGGCAAGACCTGGCTGGTGCGCGAGCGCCTGCACAACCTGGCCATGCAGCTCGATCCTCGCCAGTTCCATCGCATACACCGCTCGACCATCGTGCGGCTCGACATGATCGCCGAGCTGCGCGCCCTGACCAACCGCGACGCCCTGCTGCGCCTGCGCGACGGCAGCGTGCTGCGGGCCAGCCGCACCTATATGCCCGCCCTGGCGGAAGCACTGCAACACCTCAACAAGAAAACCGCATGACGCTCCTCGAATCGAAACACGGCCGGCTCGCCGGATTGGACACCCTGCGCGCGCTCGCCATCGTGCTGGTCCTGATGTCCCACTACAACAGCTTCGTCAGCCGGGCCCCGACCTTCGGCTTCATGGGCGACATCGGCTGGGCCGGCGTCGACCTGTTCTTCGTGCTGAGCGGCTACCTGATCGGCAACCAGCTCCTGGCGCCGGCGGCGCGCGGCGAGAGCCTGGAACTGAAAACCTTCTTCGCACGCCGCCTGCTGCGCACGCTGCCGAACTACTATGCGGTGCTGGCGGTGTACTTGCTATTGCCCGATAGCCCGATCGCGGGAAAAAGCATGGCGCCGACCTGGCAGTTCCTCACCTTCACCCAGAACTTCGGCCTGAACTACGGCGAGACCTTCACCCACTCGTGGTCGCTGTGCATCGAGGAGCAGTTCTACCTGGTGCTGCCGCTGGCAGTGCTGGCGCTGGTCGGCAGCAGGCGCTCGCCGCACCTGCTCTGGTGCGCCCTGTTCGCCGCGATCGGCGCCGGCATGACGGCGCGCGGCATGGCCTTCATGGACGGCAAGGACGTCTTCGCGGCGCCGGTGTACTACTCGAGCTTCTGCCGCTTCGACGAACTCCTGCCGGGCGTGGCCATCGCCATGCTGAAGAATTTCCATCCGGCGGCCTTCGCACGCGTGCTCTGTCATGGGAACGCGCTGCTGGCGGCAGGCCTGGGCATGGCCGCGGCCGTGCTCTATGGGGTGATGAACGATGCGCCGAGTGCCTTCATGGGATCGACCTTCGGCTTCTCGCTGGTCGCCATCAGTTTCGCGCTGCTGACCTGCGCCGCGCTCAGCCCCGGCTCGCTGCTGAACCGCCTGCGCATTCCCGGCGCGGCCAGCCTGGCGCTGTGGTCCTATGCCGTCTACCTGGTGCACAAGCCGGTGTTCATGGCGCTGCGCCCGGAGCTGGTTCGCCTGGGTATCGATCCGGGTGCGCCCTTGACCATTGCCGCCGTCATGGCGGCCGGCATCCTGGGCGGCTGGGTGCTGTACCGGCTGGTCGAGACGCCGTTCATGCGGCTGCGGGCGCGCTGGTTCCCCGCGATCGGCGCGAAGGCGGCCTGGCCTGCTCCGGCCTTCCCGTCCGGCAGCGCGCGGGTGGGCTGACGGTCATTGAATCCACATTTCCAGGGGCTCGTATGCGTGTGATCCTGTTCATGATGTTCTTCTGCGCCTGCACGGCGGCCCGGGCCGAAAGCCTGTTCACGTTCTCGAACACGCCAGGTCCCAATGGCGTGGGCGTACGCGTGGTCAAGCAATACGATCGCACGCGCACGTTCACGCCGCAGCAGGGCATGCCGGCAAGCGTGTTTTCCAACAAGGAGAACCGGGGCCGGCCGATGCAAACCGTGATCTGGTATCCGTCGGAAAAGGGCGGCCAGGGCGTCAGCTACGACGAATGGCGGTGCGCGACGCCGTTCCGAAGGCCGGCAAGTATCCGGTGGTGATCTACGCGCCCAGCATCAACAACACGACCTTCGAAAACGCGGACATCGCCGAATACCTGGCGAGCCATGGCTACATCGTGATCGCCGCGCCAACCATCGGAGAAACGAGCCGCTGGATCAAGAAGGATTTAAAACACGCGGAGCTGCAGGTGGACGATATCCGCTTCCTGATCGATTAGGCGCGCACGCTGCCGCAGGCCGACATGACGCGCGTGGCGGTGGCGGGGTTCAGCTGGGGTGGGCTCAGCAACGTGCTCGCGGCCGCGAAAGACGAGCGGATCAAGGCCCTCGTGTGCATGGATGGCGCGGTACGCTATTTCAATTCCATCGTGACGCAGGCGAAGTACGCCGTCCCCGAGAAACTCAGGACGCCGCTGCTCTTCCTCGCCCAGACCCCGGCGTCGATGGAAGAAAATATCCGCTACAAGGAAGACATGAGCGGCAGCTTCATGAGCCGCATGAGCAATGCGGACGTGTACCTGCTGACGATGTATCCGATGGAGCACATGTCCACTTCGGGCCCGCATATATCCGGCTCGACGACCCCGCCGAGTACAAGGAATACACGCCTGAGGAAGTATCGTTCGCATACAGCCTGGGGGCCAGGTATGTCCTGAACTTCCTGAACGGCTACCTGAAAGGCGATTCATCCGGAATTGCCTACCTGGCGAACCGGCCGGCCGCCAACGGCGCCGCGCCGCATTCGATGAAGATGGAATACATGCCCCGGAAGGGCAAGCGTTGACCGGAAGCCGCTAACGATCTTGTAGCGCCAGACTGGGCATCCCGGCGTAAGCCGGGAGCCGCTAGATTCCAGCCAGTCTATTTCGCCGCGCTGCGCTTCTTGCGCTGCTCTTCCCGATACGCCTGATAACGCTCGATATGCTGCTCGCGACGCAGGATCTTCGAATTCGGATCGAGGACGTAGTGCGCTCCATCCTCGAGCTGCACACTGCCACGACCGTCCGTCATGGGCAGGTTCACGATGCGCTCGCCGACGCGCACCTCGACCGGCATCGGGAAGGGCGTGTCCTTCTCCGTCTTCCACGCCAGGTTCAGGGTATTGCCGTTGCGGGTGGCCTGCAGGTCCGGCAGCGCTGCTTGATACAGGTAGGCCTGGAAGAACCAGTCCAGGTCGCGCCCGCTCACGCGTTTGGCGATCTCCATGAACTCCTTGGTGGTGCCCAGGCGCGGCTGGAAGTTGCCGGGGCGCGGGTCAGGGGTGCCATAGACACTGGTCCGGACGGTGCGGAAGAAGGCCTCGTCGCCCATCACGCCGCGCAGCGTGTGCATCACGAGCGCGCCCTTGGTGTAGATGTCCTGGCCCGGCCCGCCGCGCTCGGTGGAATAGACCTGGCCCTCGGTGCGCGGCTTGCCCGAGACGATCGGCGCCTTGTTCTGGATGCCGGCGCGCTGCGCCATCAGCTCGGCGAAGTAGGCCTGCTGGCCGCGCAGGTACTGCATGTAGAGCGGCTGCATATAGGTGCCCAGGCCTTCGTGCAGCCACATATCGTCCCAGTCGGCATTGGTCAGCTGGTTGCCGAACCACTCGTGGGCGAGTTCGTGCTGCAGCAGCTCGTCGTAGCCATATTGCGTCTTGGCGTACTTGTTGCCGTAGGCGTTGATGGTCTGGTGCTCCATGCCCTTGTGCGGGGTCTCGACCACGCCCATCTTTTCGTAGCCGAAGGGGTAGGGGCCGATGGTGCGCTCGAAGAACTCCAGCATCTGCGGGAATTCCTTGAACAGCTCCGCGGCCTGCTTGTCGTTCTGCGGCAGGTACCAGAAGCGCAGCGGGACCGTGTTGCCGTAGCGGCTGGCGTAGTTCCCCTCGAGGAGTTTATAAGGGCCGACGTTGATCGAGATGCCGTAGGTACTGGGGTTCTTGGTCGACCAGTGCCAGGTGCGCCAGCCGTCCTTCTCGTCCATGCCCATCGCGACACCGGCGCCGGCCGCGACCAGGGGCGCGGGCACGGTGAAGTGCTGGTCGACCTGCTTCGGCTTGCCGGTCGGGTGATCGATGCAGGGCCAGAACAGGTCGCAGCCTTCGCCCTGTACGGCGCTGGCCACCCAGGGCTGGCCATCCGGCGTTTGCGACCAGACGAAGCCGCCGTCCCAAGGGGCATTCTTCGCCACGTGCGGCGTGCCGTGGTAGCGCACGCGGATCGTGGTCTGCTTGCCCGGTTCCAGGCGCTGCGGCAGCCTGACGGTGAGGCGGCCTTCCGGATTGCTCCAGCCGGTAGCGGCGAGCGCCTGGCCGTCGACCTCGATGGCCTCGATCGGAAGGTTGCGGTCGAGGTCGAGCTCGATGCGGTCGACTGGCTGGCTGGTGCCGAAGGTGAGGCGGGCGTCGCCCTGGATGCTGCGGGTCGCAGGCATCACCCGGATGTTCAGGTCAGCCTTCTCGAAGCTGAGCGCCAGCTGGTCGGGACTGCGGGCGACGCCGGAATCGACGGTGTAGCTGCTCAGCGAGGGTGGGGGCGTGGTGGCGCAGGCGGCCAGCAGGGAGCTGGCGGCAGCGGCGATCGCGATCTTTTTCATCTGGCGGGCGGGAGCGGTTAATAATCTGTCCAATTTATCACGGAGGAAACTTTCCGGATATATTGACGTCCCGCCGGCCGGCGCCTTTCAGCTGACGCGGCAGGTTCCGGTCCAGGCCTGGCCCGGCGCCAGGGTATGCGGCTCGAGCAGGGCCGGCTCGATGCACACGAAGCGTTTGTACTCGTCGTCTGCCATGTCCGACAGGGCCGCAGTGTCAGCCGCGCCCGGATTCCACACGACGGCGTCGAGGAAGCCACTTTGTTCCAGCAGCAGCGTGCGTTCGCCGGTGGCCAGGGTGGCGCGTCCCGTTACGTGCGGGTAGACCTTGTCGAGCTTGTCGATGATCGAGATCTCGTCCGAGGAGATGCCTTCGATGCGCACCGCGCACACGTCCGGCACCAGGTAATAGGTGTGCAGGGCCGCGCAGAAGGGGAAGGGCGCGCTGCCCTCGTTGCGCACGGTGAGCGTCATCGCCAGCTCGTTGGCGCAGACCGCCACGCGCAGCAACAGGGCGAAGTCATGCGGCCAGGCCTGGCGGATCGGTTCGGACAGCATGCGCGGCGCCAGCGCGAATTCGGCCCAGGCCGTGCCGCCATCCAGGCCGCTGCCGGCCAGTTCCCAGGTGCTCACGCGCGCAAAGCCGTGGCGCATGCCGGCGCCCTGCTCCGCGAACTGCGGGAAGATCACCGGCACGCCGCCGCGGATCGCCTTGCTGCCGTCCATCGCCGACTGCGTGCTGAGGAACATGCCTTCGTTGCCATCCGCACCCGTCCACGAGACCAGATGGGCGCCGTACAGCGTCACGATGGCCTGGGCGCCGTCGGGCGCCGCGATGCGGATGGCGGGCAGCTGCCCGAAGGTGGTGGCGGTGGCGTGGGTCATTGGTCTCAGGTCTGGCGGCTCTTGGCCATCGGTGGGTTGTCGGCGAAGTAGCGCTTGATGCCCTTGGTGATGGCGTCGGCCAGCTGGTTCTGGTAGCCGTCGTCGCGCAACTTCGCTTCTTCGTCGGGGTTGGAAATGAAGGCGGTTTCGACCAGGATCGAAGGAATGTCCGGCGCCTTCAGCACGGCGAAGCCGGCCTGTTCGACGGCCGCCTTGTGCAGGCGGTTGATACCGCCTATTTCCTTCAGGACGGCCTTGCCGACCTTCAGGCTGTCGTTGATCTGGGCCGTGGTCGACAGGTCGAACAGCACGCTGGCGAGCACCTTGTCCTGCACCGCGGCGTTGGCGCCGCCGATCAGGTCGGCCTTGTTCTGGTCGTTCGCCAGCCAGCGCGCCGCGCTGGAGCTCGCGCCCTTCTCGGACAGCACGAAGACCGAGGAGCCGCGCGCGGTCGGCGAGATCCAGGCGTCCGCGTGGATCGACACGAACAGGTCGGCCTGCACCTGGCGCGCCTTCTGCACGCGCTGGCCGAGGGGCACGAAGTAGTCGCCGTCGCGGGTCAGCATCACGCGCGTGTTGGGCAGCTGTTCGAGCTTCGCCTTGAGGCGCTTGGCGACCGCCAGCACGATGTCCTTTTCACGCGCGCCGGTCGCGCCGATCGCGCCCGGATCTTCGCCGCCATGGCCGGGGTCGAGGGCGATGGTCACCATGCGCACCACCTTCTGTGCGGGAGGCCTGGCGACCTGCTTGCCGGGCGTCGGCTGGACCGGCTGCGGCGGCGGCGTGCCGTTCAGGGCCGACATCTCGGATTCGAGCTTGGCGATGGCGTCCGGAGCGACTTCGGTCTGGGCCGGCGGCGTGGCCGGCAGGGGCGAGGCCGGGTTGGCGCTGTTCGCGGCCGCGGCCGGGGCGCCGTCGGTGGTCCATTCGCCCTTGCGGATCATCGCCGCGATCGGGTCCACGGGATTGACCGGGTACAGGTCGAAGATCAGGCGGTGCTGGTAGCCGGCCACCGGGGCCAGGGTAAAGACCTGCGGCTTGATCTCTTCCTTCAGGTCGAACACCAGGCGCACCACGTTCGGCCGGTTCTGGCCCACGCGCACCTGCTTGATGTAGGGGTCGTTCGATTCGACCTTGGCCACCAGGCTTTTCAGGGTGTTGTTCAGGGCCAGGCCCTCGATGTCCACCACCAGGCGCGGCGGATCGGGCACCAGGAAGTGCGTGGTTTTCAGCTCGCTGTCGTTTTCCAGCGTGACGCGGGTGTAGTCGGGCGCAGGCCAGACGCGCACGGCCATGATCTGCGTGGCGCTGGCCGGCAGCGGTGTAAGGACGGACAGCAGCAGGGTGCCGCCGGCCTTGAGCAGGGTGCGGCGGTGCGATGAACCGGGAGTCAGGGGGGCGGGGCGTAGGCGAGACGGTCGAGGCATAGCAGGCCCAATTGAGACAACGCCTGCAATTCTACCTCACGGCCGAGTCCACTGACGCTAAGCAACACCCGGACGTCGGGTGGCGGCAACACCGGCTCGCCCTTTTCGGGCCATTCGACGATGCAGACATTGCTGCCGTCGAAGTCGTCGCGGAAGCCCGCGTCGAGGAATTCCTCGGGGCTGGACATCCGGTAAAGGTCGTAGTGGATGATGTTGCCAGGTTGGCCAGCGATCGTGACGCGGTAGGGCTCGGACAGCGTATAGGTCGGGCTTTTCACCGTGCCCGTGTGCCCGCTGGCCTGGATCAGGGCGCGCGTGAGCGCCGTCTTGCCGGCGCCGAGGTCGCCGTGCAGGTAGATCACCAGGCCGGGCTCGAGGGCGCGCGCGAGCGCCTGCCCCAGGGCGATGGTGGCGGATTCGTCGGGCAGATAGGCTTTGAAAGGCTGCATCGAATAAAATAGCGTGGGTTAAAGCTCGTCCTGTCGCGGCTGTGATGCCGCCTCGTTCCATCCTGCCATGTCGACCACTTCCCCAGATTTGCCTGAACTTGCCCGCGCCATCAAGGCATGGGGGCGCGAGCTCGGTTTCGCCGACGTGCGCATCGCGGACGTCGACCTGGCGCATGCGGAAGCTGGCCTGCAGGCCTGGCTGGACGCCGGTTATCACGGCGAGATGGATTATATGGCAAGCCACGGCATGAAGCGTGCGCGGCCGGACGAGCTGGTGCCGGGCACGGTACGCGCCATCGTGGCGCGCATGGACTATCTCCCCATGAGCCGCGACGAACAGTGGCGCGAGCAGGAACGGGCGCGCCAGTTGGAACCGGGCGCTGCCGTGGTCTCGGTGTATGCACGCGGCCGCGACTATCACAAGGTGCTGCGCAACCGCCTGCAGGCCCTGGCCGAGCGGGTCAAGGCGGCGGTGGGCGAGCTCGGCTACCGCGTGTTTACCGATTCGGCGCCGGTGATGGAATTGCCGCTCGCCGAAAAGGCCGGCCTGGGCTGGCGCGGCAAGCACACCCTGCTGCTCTCGCGCGACGCCGGCTCGACCTTCTTCATCGGCGAAATCCTGGTCGACCTGCCGCTACCTAGCGATCCACCCACGGGCAAGCATTGCGGCGCCTGCAGTGCCTGCATCGACGTTTGTCCTACCCAGGCCATCCTCGGACCGGGCCGCCTGGATGCGCGGCGCTGCATTTCCTATCTCACCATCGAACTCAAGGGCAGCATTCCGGAAGAATTCCGGCCCCTGATCGGCAACCGCATCTACGGCTGCGACGACTGCCAGCTGGCCTGCCCCTGGAACAAGTTCGCGCAGCGCGCCGCGCTGCCGGATTTCGACGAGCGCAACGGCCTCGGCGAAGGGGGCATGATTGCGTTGTTCGCCTGGGAAGAGGAAGAATTCAACCGGCGGATGGAAGGCAGTCCGATCCGCCGTATCGGCCACGAGCGCTGGCTGCGCAACCTGGCGGTCGGGCTGGGGAATGCGGCGGGAAAGGATGGCGCGGATGGCGAGGCGATCGTTGCCGCGCTGCGCGCTCGCGCCGCGCACCCGTCCAGCCTGGTGCGCGAGCATGTGCAATGGGCGCTGGCGCGCCACGGCGTGTCACTCGATGCGCTTGAGGCGCAGGGCTGACCAGTCGCCGTCGATCGAGATCATCGCTACGCCGGTGATGCCGTTTTCCTTCGCGTAGGCGTTGATGGAATCGCGGTTGATGTCGGTCGCCTTGGAGGCGGTCTGCTTGAGGTAGGCGATCCACAGGGAACCCTTGTCGCCGAGGCGCTCCTTGGCGGCGGGCAGGTATTGCTCGAGTTCCTTGCGGTTCAGGGCGAACAGCAAAATGACGTCGAAGGGACCGTCGCCCTCCTTGACGATCTCGGCGGGCATCTGCGCCGCCACACCCGGGTTGGCCTGGCCATTGAGGATCAGCATCGATTTGGCCGTCCTCAGGAACATTTTGTCTGCGACAGTCTTTTCGTTCATGAGTATTCCTAAATGCAATTGCTCGCGGCGTAGTGCGGCGAGGCGTTCAGGCTGATTTTACAAGGCTTCGTGCAAAGGGCAGGGACGCTTGCATGCGCGCAAAAAGTAGGGTGGTCGGCTCTGCCGACCGCGCGTTCAGCTCCCCTGCGAATGGATGCGGCGCGTGCTGTTCATGCACTGGTTGAACGCGCGTACGGCGAAGCCGTACACCCTACTTTAAAAGTCCGGCCAATTCGACGGCCGTCTTGACCTGCATCTTGTCAAAGATGTGCGCGCGGTGCACTTCCACCGTCCGCATGCTGATGCCGAGCTTGTCCGCCACGACCTTGTTCATCATCCCGGCCAGGATCAGGTCCAGTACCTCGCGCTCGCGCGCCGACAGGGTCGCCAGGCGCGCCTGCACCACAGCCGCCTCGGCCGCCTTGCGCGAGGCCGCGAGGGCTTCCTCGACGCGGTCCATCAGTACATTGTCATTAAACGGTTTCTCGAAGAAGTCGAAGGCGCCGCGCTTGAGCGAGTCGACCGCCATCGGCACGTCGCCGTGGCCGGTCAGGAAGATGACGGGCAGGCGCGACAGCAGGCCGCGTGCGACCAGCTGGTCGAATACCGCGATGCCGTTCATGTCCGGCATGCGCACGTCCAGCAGGACGCAGTCGCCTTCCGGATCGGGCGTGCCCACGGCGTCGAGGAAGGCCTGGCCGCCGGCATGGCCACGCGCCTGCAGGCCGCGCGATTGCGCCAGCCAGGCGAGGGCGTCGCGGATGACGTCTTCGTCGTCGACGATGTGCAGCATGTGGTGTCTGCTATCGAAGACGTGAGCAGATGTGCTCGGCGTCTTCTTCCTGTCCCGAGCCGTCCTGTTGACCGTGCTCGTATCTGCCAGGCGTGACTTTCCCGCCTCCCGTCGACAATACGTCGGCGGTAGTGTCTGACGTCACCGTCAGACTCGCCACGGGTAGCGCCGTTGTCACCTTAAAAGTGTCGGTGGCGAACCGTATTTGATTTACCTGCGTTTCACTGACCGGTAGCTTATGCACATTCATTATTCTCATCTCCGTCACTTGGTTTTTGCGGCAGAGCTGAGTCATGTCGATGGTGCGCCTACATACCAACCTACATAGCATGAGACACCAAAGTCATAAGTAGAGTTCCGCTCTGCCCTGTTGAGCGTGCCCGCGTTGTTCAACATGGATTTTATCCCAGCGTCCCGTCTGCCGCTTGGCCTGTATGACAAGGCAGGGCAAAGGTAAACACGGTGCCACCGCCCGGGTTCGGCGCATGGCTCAGGGTGCCGCCGTGGAATTCGATCGCCGTGCGGCAGATCGACAGCCCCATGCCCATGCCCTCGGCCTTGGTCGAATAGAAGGGCTCGAACAGGCCGGCCGCGACGTGCTCCGGAATCCCGTGGCCGCGGTCGATCACCGACACCGCCACCTTGTCTTCCACGACGGTGGCGGCGATGCGCAGCACGCGCTGGTTGGGCGCCGTGTCCTGCATCGCCTCGATGGCGTTGCGCGTGAGATTGAGCAGCACCTGCTCCAGCATCACGCGGTCGGCCGCTACCTCAGGCAGCTGCGGCGGCAGCTCGATGCGCAGCACCACGCCGGCCTGGCGCGCCTGCAGTTCGACCAGGGCGCGCACGCCGTCGATCACGCTGCGGATCGTCACCTGCTCGCGGCGCGGCTCGCGTTTTTTCACGAATTCGTGCACGCTGCGGATGATCTGTCCGGCGCGCTGGGCCTGCTGGCGCGCCTGTTCCAGCGCGTGGCGCAGCATGCCGCCATTGAGCGCTTCGCCCGACTGGCTGCTGCGCTCCAGCACGTTGAGCGCGCCCGCCGTGTAGCTCGAGATCGCCGCCAGCGGCTGGTTCAGTTCATGCGCCAGCATCGAGGAAATTTCGCCCATGGTCGCGAGACGCGCGCTCGCTTCCAGCTTGGCCTGCTGCTGGCGGTTCAGCTCCTCGGCGCGCTTGCGGTCAGTGATGTCGAGGATCGAGCTCATCCAGCCCGTCTGGCGGCCGTCGGCGTCCACCAGCGGCGCTTCGAACACCAGCACCGGCACGCGCACGCCGTCGGGACGCTGGAACACGGTTTCGAATTGCGGCGTGATATTCCCGGCCAGCACGCCACGGAAGCGTTCCTCGTACTCGGCCATCGCCTCCGGAGCCCAATAGGGCATGGGCGGCTTCTTGCCCACCAGTTCCTCGGCCGGGTGGCCGACGATCTCGCAGAAGGCCCGGTTGACATAGGTCACGCGGCCCTCGAGGTCGCGCGCGCGCAGGCCGGTGATCAGGGAATTTTCCATCGCGGTACGGAAGGCCATCTGCTGGCGCAGTGCGCTCTCGGCGGCCAAGGTGCGCGAGATGTGGCGCCACAGGGCGCCCAGGCTCAGCACCAGGCCCAGGGCCAGCACGACGACCGAGCCCACCAGCAGGTTCGGCAGCAGTTGCGGCGCGCGCTTGGTGCTGTCGGTGGACAGGATGACCAGGGCGCCCGGCAGGTCGAGCTCGCGCCGGTGCGTGTAGACGCCCCGGCCCGGGCCGCCGGCCGCGCGCCGCGCCACCGGCTGGTCGTCGCGGTCGATCAGGGTCAGGGCATTGTCCTGGGCGAACCACCAGGGCACCGTTTCGTCGAGCAGGATCTGCAGGCTGTAGGTTGCCACCAGGCTGCCGGCGCGGCGTCCGTTCGCATACAGCGGCAACACATAGTCGAGCACGCCGGAGGTGGCCTTGGAGCCGCCATACACTTCGCTGTAGCGGCCGCCGCGGGTGCCAGCGGCGACCTCGGCCGCCAGTTGGGTCGGCGCGGGCAGGGCGGCGGGCGGTTCCACGCCGTGGCTCGCCAGGACCTTGCCCTCGGCGTCGTACCAGACCACGCGGATCAGTTCGTGGCCATTGTTGAACATCTGCTGGAAGCGCGCCTGCAGGGCGGCGGGGGAGGGCGGGCGCGTGACCAGGTCGGCTCCCAGGCCGGCCAGGGCTTCCTCGCTGCGCGCGAGTTCGAAGCGCAGGGTCTGTTCGACCCAGAGCGTATCGGCAATCAATTGCTCTTGCCGCTCAGTGGCTTCCATCTGGCGCGCCTGCCAGGGCAGCCAGACCAGCACCGCCAGGAACAGCAGCACCAGCAGCACCGGCACCAGCCAGCGCCAGGAACGCGCGCGCTGGGCGGCCCCGGGCTGGGCGGAAGGAAATGTCATTCGAGGCTGCATATACCTTACACTGTCGAGCGATTGTGGATGTCCACGATGGTGCACCTGTCCAGGTGCGCGCAGACTGGGATCATCTTATTCCCATTGTTCTTCAGGAAGACCGAAACCTCATGCGATTCCCCCTCCTGGCCGCGGTGCTGCTTGCCTGTGCCGGATTCGCCTCCACCGCCGGCGCCCTGGCGCAGCCGCGCAATGCGCCGAACGCGTCCGCTGCACCGATCGTCATCAAGTTCAGCCACGTGGTCGCGCCCGACACGCCGAAGGGCCGCGCCGCCGAGCGCTTCAAGGCGCTGGCCGAGCAGATGAGCAATGGCCAGGTGAAGGTGGAAGTCTACCCGAACAGCCAGCTCTACAGGGACCGCGAGGAACTCGAGGCCCTGCAGCTGGGCGCGGTGCAGATGCTGGCGCCCTCGCTGGCCAAGTTCTCGCCGTTGGGCGTGAAGGAATTCGAAGCCTTCGACCTGCCCTACATCTTCCCCTCGAAGCAGGCGCTGTATGCGGTGACAGAGGGACGCATCGGCCGCAGCCTGCTGCGCAAGCTGGAGTCCAAAGGCATCACCGGGCTGGCGTATTGGGATAATGGATTCAAGATCATGTCGGCCAACAAACCGCTGCTCGCGCCCGCCGACTTCCGCGGCCTGCGCATGCGCATCCAGTCTTCGCGCGTGCTGGACGAGCAGATGCGCGCGCTCGGCGCCCAGCCGCTCTCGCTGGCCTTCTCGGAAACCGCGCCGGCCCTGCGCAACGGCGTGGTGCAGGGCACCGAGAACACGCCCTCGAACATGTACACCCAGCGCATGCATGAAACCCAGAAGCACCTGACGGTGTCGAACCATGGCTACCTGGGCTATGCCGTCATCGTCAACAAGAAGTTCTGGGACGGCCTGCCGGCCGGCACCCGCCGCATCCTGGAGCGCGCCATGGCGGAGGCGACGGCCTACGAGAAGACAATTGCCCAGCGCACCAACGACGAGGCGCTGGAAGCCATCCGCCGCGCGGGCACCACCACCATCCATACGCTCAGCCCGCAGCAGCAGGCCGAATGGCGCAAGGCGATGGCGCCCGTATATGCACGGATGGAAGAGCGTATCGGCAAGGACGTCGTGCAGGCGATCCGGCGCGAAGCAGGCAGCCGATGACATGAAGATGACACGTGACACGAACGGTCATGCGATTTCTTCATAAGTAAAATAATTTAAGTAATGTGGTCAAAAAGATACGTTTGCGCACAATGCTTGCGTTATGATGGGGCCTTCTCGCACTTACATGGTGCGTACGCGAACAGAACACACACGGTTTTGGGGAGCATAGATAAAATCACGGTAATCCATACCGGAGACATATCGAGGAGACACACGTTTTACAGAAGCCGTTAGCACTGCTAAACGGCCGGGGACGTGACCCGAATTGGAGCGCACCTTTGAGTGCGCTTTTTTTTCGTCCGCACCGCCCCGTCGCGCCCTCAAAAGGGGTGGCTAGGGGGCCGCCCAGCGGTTAAGATGGGGGCATGAAGACAGACCAGGTTTTGTTCAATGCCATCGTGCCGGCGGCCTTCGGCGCGCTCGGGATCCGCACGCTGGAAGGCCGGGTGCGCGAGCTGGTCTACCTGCCGCCGTCCTTCGAAGAAAAGGCGGCCGACAACGAGGTGGCCGCCCAGGCTGCGGAGCAGGTCGCCCGCTATCTCGCCGACCCCGATTTTCGCTTCGACCTGCCCCTGTTCGAGGCCGGCACCGATTTCCAGCGCCGCGTCTGGAGCGAGATCTCGAGCATCCCGCGCGGCAGCGTCAAGACCTATGGCCAGCTGGCCAAGCTGATTTCTTCGGCCCCGCGCGCGGTCGGCCAGGCTTGCGGCGCCAACTGGTTCCCCCTGATCATTCCCTGCCACCGCGTCACCGCGTCAAGCGGCCTGGGCGGCTTCTCGAACCAGGACGACGAGAACGGCTTCCATTTGTCCGTCAAGCGCTGGCTGCTGCGCCACGAAGGCGCCACCGCATCCCCATGGCAGCAGCAATCGATCTGGGACTGATCGACGAGTTCTGCGACACCCTCTGGCTGGAACAGGGGCTGGCCAAAAATTCGCTCGACGCCTACCGCCGCGACCTGAAGCTCTTCGCCGGCTGGCTGGAAGCGAAGCGGCCGCAGCGCGCCAGCCTGCTCGCCGTGCAGCCGGAAGACATCGCCGCCTACTTCGCCGAGCGCCACGAAGACACCCGCCCCAGCTCGGCCAACCGGCGCCTGTCGGTGCTCAAGCGCTTCTATGGCCTGGCGCTGCGCCGCAACCAGATCGCGCAAGACCCCTGCCTGAAGATGGCCTCGGCGAAGCAGCCGCTGCGCTTCGTCCATACCTTGAGCGAAAGCCAGGTCGAGGCCCTGCTTGCCGCGCCCGATATATCGACGCCGTTGGGTTTGCGCGAACGCACCATGCTGGAGCTGATGTATGCCAGCGGTCTGCGGGTATCGGAACTGGTGGCACTGAAACTGGTCGAAGTGAGCCTGAACGATGGCGTGCTGCGCATCACCGGCAAGGGCAGCAAGACCCGCCTCGTGCCGTTCGGACAGGAGGCAAGGCTGTGGCTGGAGCGTTACCTGAAAGATGCGCGCGGCATCATCCTGAACGGGCAGGTCGACGATGCGCTCTTCGTGACCGGCCGCGGCGGGCCGATGACGCGCCAGATGTTCTGGATCCTGATCAAGAAACATGCACTCAAGGCCGGCATCAAGGGGCCGCTGTCGCCGCACACCTTGCGCCATGCCTTCGCCACCCACCTGCTGAACCACGGCGCCGACCTGCGGGTGGTGCAGCTTTTGCTGGGCCACGCGGACATTTCCACCACACAGATTTACACGCATGTTGCGCGCGAGCGCCTCAAGCACCTGCACGCCCAGCACCACCCGCGGGGTTAATTCAAACCGCGGCGCATTCCCTCGTCCATAATGGCCGTGCAGCACGGCAGTGGACATCATTCATTCATCGGCATTGAGGTGAACATGGCAAAGACAAACTTCCAGTACGAAAAGCGGCAGCGGGAACTCGAGAAGAAGCGCAAGGCCGAGGAAAAGGCGCGGCGCAAGCAGGAAGCGAAACGGGCGGGGCCGGAAGCCCAGGACGGGAGTGCCGGCGGGCAGGATGGTGACGCGCCCCTGGATGCGGAGGACGAGGCGGCGCCACAAGGCGCCGCCTGAACCGCGCGTCGCCGGCGCCTGCAAGCGCCGGTGCGGGGAAGATTGGGCGCGCGGGCTCCGTCTTGTTAGCAAGATGGAGCTCCTTGCGCATGGTGTCACTGTAGGCCTGTGCGCCATGCGCCGCCACCGGCATGCGACAGGCGGCCGCGCGGCGGGTCTGGAATGCAGAAACGCGCGACGAAATGCGGGCTGCCGGCCCGTTTGCGTACCCGCAAAGGGCGTGCCGGAAGAAGGGAAAGAATAAGGGGATTGTCATCGGACTCACGATGCTTTCTTCTTGTTAAGGATCTTTCCTGTGAACGATTCCACGCCGGGTCAGACCGGCCGGCCGGGCACACCCGGCGGCGCGGCCGATCCTGGCCGGCCCGAGCCTGTCGCACGCAGCGACGGCCAGGCCGGCGGCTTCCAAAGCGACAGCCCCGGCCGCGAAGCGCTGGACTGGCTGTACCGTTTCGTGACGGCCATCGAGCTGGCGCCGGCGGTCGCCGTGCACTCGGTCGACGCCCGCGGCATCGTGCGCTTCTGGAACCACGCCTGCGCCCAGCTGTTCGGCATCCCGGCCAGCCATGCCCTGGGGCGGCCTTTCCGCGAGCTCGTCTCCCATCTCGAGCGCCAGGCCGAATTCGACGCCGCCATCGCCGGCATCTGGCGCGAGGGCAGTGCGCCCGCGCCGCGCGACTGGCATGTGGAAACCGCCGCCGGGCGGCGCCTGTGGCTGCACTCGAACCATTTTCCCGTCAAGCGCGAGGGCGCCACCCAGCAGGTGTTCTGCATGGAGGTCGACATCACCGGACGCAAGCAGGTCGAAGAAAACCTCACGTCCGCCGCGCGCGTGTTCGAGAACGCGCACGAGGGCATGATCCTCATGGACGCCGAATACCGGGTGCAGGCGGTCAACCCGGCCTTCACCACCATTACCGGCTATGCCGCCGCCGACATCGTCGGTGCCACGCTTGCCAGCCTGCCCTGGGGAGAGAATGAAGCCGGCTTTTACGAAAGCATCTGGTCCCAGCTCGACGGCAACGACCACTGGCAGGGCGAGGTCGCGGCCATGCGCAAGAACGGCGAGCGCTACCCGGCCTGGGTGGCGCTGACCACCATCCGCGATCCGCGTGGCGAGGCCATCAGCTACATGGCCATGCTGTCCGACATCAGCGAGCGCAAGCGTGCCGAAGACCGGGTGCGCCACCAGGCCGAACACGATCCGCTCACCGGCCTGCCGAACCGCGCGCTCTTCCTCGACCGCATGCACCACGCACTGGCCACCTGGCGGCGCCAGCGCGACAACTTCGCCGTGCTCTTCCTCGACCTCGACCGCTTCAAGGCCATCAACGACAACAATGGCCACCAGGCCGGCGACGCCGTGCTGCGCGAGGTGGCGGCGCGCCTGCGCGGCTGCGTACGGCGGGTCGATACCATCAGCCGCCTGGGCGGTGACGAGTTCGTGGTGCTGCTGGCCGATATCGGCGGCGCCGACCAGGCCGCCCATGTGGCGCAGGCCGTCATGCAGGCGGTGGCGCGGCCCGTCGAGGTGGGCGAAAGCCTGTTCACGCTGTCGGCCTCGATCGGCGTGGCCATCTGCCCCACCGACGGAACGGACGTCGACACCCTGATGCACCACGCCGACGTCGCCATGTACCACGCCAAGCAGAACGGGCGCGACAGCTTCCGCTTCTTCAGTCCCGAGATGAACGCCCGCGTGCTCGAGCGGGGCGTACTGGAGCAGCGCCTGCGCCAGGCCCTGGACCGCGGCGAATTCCTGCTCGAATACCAGCCCGAGCTCGACGTCGGCAGCGGCCGCGTGATCGGCGTCGAAGCCCTGATCCGCTGGCGCCATCCCGAACGCGGCCTGCTGCTGCCGCATGACTTCCTGCCGGTGGCCGAGGAGTGCGGGCTGATCGTGCCGATCGGCGACTGGGTATTGCGCGAAGCCTGCCGCCAGGTGCGCGCCTGGCGCGACGAGGGACACGACGTGACCGTTGCGGTGAATTTGTCCGACGTCCAGTTCCTGCACGGACGCCTGCTCGACACCGTCGACGAGGCCTTGGCGCAGTCGGGCCTGGCCCCCGAATGTCTCGACCTCGAAATCACGGAAGGGGCGATCATGCGCGGCGACGCAGGCCTGGACGGCATCGTGGAAGCACTGCGTTCACGCGGCGTGCAACTGACCATCGACCGCTTCGGTACGGGGCTGTCGAGCCTGTCGTCACTGCGGCGCTATCCCCTGTCGAAGCTGAAGATCGACCGCAGCTTCGTGAGCGACATCGAGCACGATCCCTTCGACGCGGCCATGATCCCTGCCATCATCGCCGTGGCCCGCAGCCTGCGCCTGCGCGTGATTGCGGAAGGCGTGGAAACGGCGGAACAGCTGCGCTTCCTGCAGCAGCACGGCTGCGACCAGTACCAGGGGTTTTATGCGGCGGGGGCGAGCAGCCGGCCGGATTTCGGGCAGGCGCCAACTTGAATGTCGTGCGGCGGGTGGTTCCGCCCGTACGGCACTCCCTGATCCACGTGTCGCGGATCTGCCTGGACCCGTAGGGTGGGCGGCTCCGCCTTGTACTGTGATCAGATGGCGGCTTGAATGCCGCCCACGCGGTCAAGGAACGGATTCGAGCCACGGAGCGGGCCAAGATACCTGGTTTGACCGCGTGGGCGAGAAGACCCGCCCACCCTACGGTTAGAAAACGCGGCGGCCGGCCTTCGACTTTCCTGACGCCGGCTTAACCCAGACCACCGTCGAAGCGCCCCGCCGGCGGATACAGGCGAATCCGCGCCAGCACCTGCCCGTGGTCCGACGCCTCAGGCAATTCCAGGTCCAGGTGGTCATTCAGGTACACCACATCCACCACTTCCCCGATCGCATCCGGCAGCACCGGATTGAATTCCTGCGACACCAGGATGTGGTCGATGGTCGAGTGCCGGCTCTCGTGCACGATCGAAAACCCCACGCTGCGCAGATTATCCTGATGCATGTGCAGCCGCGCAGCGTCGAACATGCGTTCGGCCAGCGGCGCGCCTTCGCCCAGCACGATCTCGGTGGTGACGGAATCGGCGACGTCGTTGAAGTCGCCCAGCACGATGCGCGGGCGCTGTTTCTCACGTGCCATGTCGGTGAGCAGGACGCGTAGGGCGGTGGCTTCGGTGCCGCGCCGGATCAGGGAGCGCAGGCAGGCGAGGGCATACAGGTTCGGGTCTTCGCCCGTATCGCTGGCGCGGTAGTCAGGCCGGCGCGACTTCAGGTGCACGACCACGACGTCGATGACGATGCCCGGCGCGAGTTCGACCTCGGCGTGCAGCGGCGCACGCGTGAAGCGGTCCGGGTCGCGGCTGCCGGCCGGCATGGACACGCTGTCGGGGAACATGGTCAGAGGCCGCGCATGGCTCACGACCGGCAGGCGCGAGACCAGGGCCACGCTCGGTGTCAGGCGCGGTGCTTCCGGGTCGGGATCGAAGCCGAGGTGCACCGCCTCGCGAAAGCGGCGGGTACGTGACAGTACCTCGCGCAAGGTGGCTTGCGAAAAAATCTCCTGGAAGCCGATCACGTCGGCATTCAGGAGGTCGATCTGGTGCGCCGTCCACTGCAGCTTGGCCTCGTACTCTTCCGGACTGCAGGGCTCGAGGTTCTCGTAGCAGCGCATGCCGGGCGGCGCCAGGTTATAGGTATTGAAGGTGGCAAAGCGAATTTCTTGCTGCATAATAGAAACCCCTTATATTCGTCTTTAGCGTACCACGCATGGCCAAGAAAGAGCACGTGTCCGAGACACCCGCGACGCAGTTCCTGCGCAAGCATGGGGTGAGTTTCACGGAACATCCCTACGACTATGAAGAACATGGCGGCACGTCAGTTTCTTCGCGCGAATTAGGAGTGCCTGAGCACCATGTCGTGAAGACCCTGGTGATGCAGGACGAGGCCGCGCGCCCCCTGATCGTGCTGATGCACGGCGACCGCAAGGTCTCGACCAAGAACCTGGCGCGCGCGATTCCCTGCAAGTCGGTGGAACCCTGCAAACCGGAAGTGGCGCAGCGCCATTCGGGCTACCTGGTCGGCGGCACTTCGCCCTTCGGCATCCGCAAGGCGATGCCGGTCTACGTCGAGGAATCGGTCCTGGGGCTGGAAAAAATCTATATCAACGGCGGCCGCCGCGGTTACCTGATCGGCATAGCCCCCGGCGTCCTGACTGGCGTGCTGGGTGCACGGGCGGTGCAGTGCGCGCTGGCCGAGTGAGCTTCCTGAGCGCTGGGGCATGGTGTATAGTCCCGAGCGCTTGAACATAAGCACTCATAAGAACAAGCAAGAGACCACTAGAAAGACGTGATGAATACCCTGATCGCCACCATTGCCGCTTACCTGATCGGCTCGATTTCCTTTGCCGTCGTGATGAGCCGCGCCTTCGGCCTGTCCGACCCGCGCACCTACGGCTCCAAGAACCCGGGCGCCACCAATGTGCTGCGCAGCGGCAGCAAGAAGGCTGCGATTGCGACCCTGGTCGGCGACGCCGCCAAGGGCTGGCTTGCGGTATGGCTGGCGGTCAAGTTCGGCCCGTCTTACGGCATCGAAGAGGGCGGCATCGCCCTGGTCGCCATCGCGGTCTTCCTGGGCCACCTGTGGCCGGTGTTCTTCCGCTTCGTGGGCGGCAAGGGCGTGGCGACGGCGCTCGGTGTGCTGTTGGGCATTAACGTCTGGCTCGGCCTGGCCACGCTCGCGACCTGGCTGATCGTCGCCTATGCCTTCCGTTATTCCTCGCTGGCCGCCCTGATCGCCTCGGTGTTCGCACCCTTCTACTACGGCCTGCTGTTCGGCGCGGACGAGATCCTGTTCGCCGTCGTCGCGATGAGCGCGCTGCTGCTGTATCGCCATGGCGCGAACATCTCGAACCTGATCGCCGGCAAGGAATCGAAGATCGGCAGCAAGGCCAAGGGCGCTGCGAAGAAATAGCACCGTGGTTCCTGGCGCGCCGAAATAGCCGGCGCGCCACGTCAAAACGCACATCGCGTTACCATTACGCCACCTGGCACGCCCCGTGCCCGCAATGAACAGAAAGGTGGCATCAATGGCCAAGCAACTCAGGATCGACTTCGTGTCGGACGTCTCGTGCCCGTGGTGCGCGATCGGCTACAAGTCGCTGGAAACGGCGCTGCTGCGCATGGGCGGCGAAGTGACGGTCGACCTGCACTTCCAGCCCTTCGAACTGAATCCGAACATGGGCCCGGACGGCCAGGACATCGTCGAACACATCACGGAAAAATACGGCGCGACCGCCGAGCAGCAGGCCAGCAGCCGCGAGATGATCCGCCAGCGCGGAGCTAGCGTGGGCTTCACCTTCGACATGGAGCGGCGCGGCCGCATCTACAACACCTTCGACGCCCACCGCCTGCTGTCCTGGGCCGAGCAGGAAGGCCAGCAGCGCGACCTGAAACTGGCGCTGTTCGAAGCCTATTTCACCCGCTGCGAAGACCCGAGCAACCATGACGTGCTGCTGCGCGCCGTCGAGCGGGTCGGCCTGGACCGCGACACCGCCGCGCAGATCCTGCAATCCGACGCCTATGCCGACGAGGTGCGCGAGCGCGAGCAGTTCTTCCAGCGCGCCGGCATCCACTCGGTGCCGGCCATCATCATCAACCAGCGCCACCTGATCTCGGGCGGCCAGCCGCCGGAAGTGTTCGAACAGGCCCTGCGCGAAATCGCCGCACGCGGCGACGCGCCCCAGCCCGGCTGACTCAGTTCAGATCGAGCACGATCGGCTGGTGGTCCGAGGCCGCCGTCTCCGACTGCACGTCGACGGTGGCCACGCGCGGCGCCAGGTCCTCGGTGACGAAGAAATAGTCGTAGCACTCGGGCCGCTCCGGCCAGGGGTAGCCGTGCAGGCCCGTGGTCGGCGCACGCGCGACCGTGCCATGCGCCACGCGCCAGGCATCCTGGAACACGGGCGCCCCGCCTTCCATGGGCGCCAGCAGCGCCGCGTAATCTTCCGCGTCCGGCGCAAAATTGAAGTCGCCGCACAGGATGGCGGACGCCGGCCGGAAGCCAAGCTGGTAGGGCGCGTCGAGGTTCGGGTCGGGCTGGAAGATGCGGGCCCGGCTGCTCGCTTCCATGTGCAGCTCGCGGATGCGGCGCACCTGCGCCATGCGCTGCAGCGGCGAGTAATACTCGAGGTGGGTGGTCATCAGGCGCAGCTTGCCATTGGGCGCATCGATGACGGTTTCCATCAGGCCGCGCGGCATGCCGGCCGGGTTGCCGGGGTCGGCCGGCCAGGGCAGCAGGTGGCGGTGCACCTGCGAGATGCGGTACTTCGAGAGGATCAGGTTGCCGAACAGGCGCGGCGAGTTGTTCTTGTAGAGTTCACTCGGGGCATGCTCCATCATGTGGTAGCCGCCGAAGGCGCCGCCCAGCTGCTTGAACTGGTTGGCGGTGGCGCCCCCATCCAGTTCCGAATGATTCGCCGCCACTTCCTGCAGGCAGACGACATCCGGATTCAGCCGGCGCAGGACGTCGATGATCGCATGGATGCGGATCCGTCCGTCCTTCCCACAGCCCCAGTGAATATTCCAACTTACAACGCGCATTGCACCTACCTCCGTAAAACTTTACCGCCGGATATTGCCACTGTTTGGCATGGGGCGGTCACACGGTAGGATCGATGTCAGGCTTGCAAGTTCAATTGTGCTAACAAGGTTTTCAGCAGAGAATCAGGCGGCTTCGAGCTCGTCGAGCGGCCAGCGCGGACGCACATTGAAGGCGTAGTCGCGCTGCGCCAGCGCGGGATTGCGTTCGAGGCGCATGGCGCCGGCGAAGGCGATCATGGCGCCATTGTCGGTGCAGAATTCCAGCTCGGGATAGTAGACCCTGAACTTGCGCCTGGCGGCCGCCGCATTGAGCGATTCGCGCAGCTGGCGGTTGGCGCCGACGCCGCCGGCGATCACCAGGCGTTTCAATCCCGTGTGCTTCAGCGCGTTCACGCACTTGGCGGTGAGCACCTCCACGATGGCATCGACGAAACCGCGCGCGATGTTCGCCTTGTCCTGTTCGCAAATGTTCGCCACGGCCTCGTTGTGGTTCTTCACCACCGTCAGCACGGCCGTCTTCAGGCCCGAGAAACTGAAGTTGAAATCCTTCGAGTGCAGCATCGGGCGCGGCAGCGTGTAGGCGGAAGGATCGCCGAATTCGGCCAGGCGCGAGATCGCCGGACCACCCGGATAACCGAGGCCGAGCAGCTTGGCCGATTTGTCGAAGGCTTCGCCTGCCGCATCGTCCAGCGTTTCGCCGAGCAGGGTGTAGCTGCCGACGCCATCCACGCGCATCAGCTGGGTGTGGCCGCCCGAGACGAGCAGGGCGATGAAGGGGAACTCCGGGCGCTCGCTGGCCAGCAGGGGCGAGAGCAGGTGGCCTTCCAGGTGGTGCACGCCGAGCACCGGCTTGTCCAGGGCAAGGGCCAGCGAGCAGGCCACCGAGGAGCCGACCAGCAGGGCGCCCGCCAGGCCCGGGCCCTGGGTGTAGGCGATGGCATCGATGTTCGATGCCGGGATGCTTGCCCTGCTCAGGACTTCCTCCAGCAGCGGCAGGGCGCGGCGGATGTGGTCGCGCGAGGCGAGTTCCGGCACCACGCCGCCATACTCTTCGTGCATGGCCACCTGCGAATGCAGGGCATGGGACAGCAGGCCGCGCTCGGTGTCGTACAGAGCCAGGCCGGTTTCATCGCAGGAGGATTCGACGCCGAGGACAATCATGGGGGAAACAGCTGGAGGGAAAAACGAGATTTTACCGTAGGGTGGGCGGCTGTGCCGCCCACGCGGTGATAGTTGGCAGCAAGATCATTCGGCGCGAAAGCGGAGCCGATAACAATCACCGCGTGGGCGGGAGACCCGCCCACCCTACGGGCGCTGGAGAAGTTCCTGATGCGCGCTGCGCAACATCGCCTCGGTTTCTTCCCAGCCGATGCAGCCGTCGGTCACCGAGCAGCCATACTTCAGCTGCGACAGGTCGGCGGGAATCGCCTGGGAACCGCTGACGATATTCGATTCGATCATCACGCCCACCAGCGAGCCGTTGCCATGCTTGATCTGCTGGATCACGTCGGACATGACCAGCGGCTGCAGTTCCGGCTTCTTGTAGCTGTTGGCATGCGAACAATCGACCACCAGGTTGGCCGGCAGGCCCGCTTTCTTGAGCGCGCCTTCGGCGATCGCCACCGACACCGAATCGTAGTTCGGACGCCCGCCGCCGCCGCGCAGCACCACGTGGCCGTAGGCGTTGCCGCTGGTGCGGACGATCGACACATTGCCCTGGCCATTGATGCCGAGGAAGGCGTGCGGATTGGCCGAGGACAGCACCGCATTGATCGCGATGCTGACGTCGCCATCGGTGCCGTTCTTGAAGCCGACCGGGGTCGACAGGCCCGAGGACATCTCGCGGTGGGTCTGCGATTCGGTGGTCCGAGCGCCAATGGCGGTCCAGGCGATCAAATCGCCGAGGTATTGCGGCGAGATCGGGTCCAGCGCCTCGGTGGCGGTGGGCAGGCCCAGTTCGCACACGTCGAGCAGGAAGCGGCGCGCGCGTTCCATGCCCACGTCGACGCGGAAGGAGTCGTCCATGAAGGGATCGTTGATATAACCCTTCCAGCCGGTGGTGGTGCGCGGCTTCTCGAAATACACGCGCATCACCAGCACCATCGTATCGGCCACTTCAGCCTGCAGCGCCTTCAGGCGGCGCGCATAATCCAGGCCCGCTTCCGGATCGTGGATCGAGCAGGGCCCGACGACCACGAAGAGGCGCTTGTCCTTCCGATCGAGAATATTACGCAGCGTCTCGCGACCGCCCATGACGGTGGCGAAGGCGCGGTCGCTGAGCGGCAGGGTGGCGTGGAGTTCCGTCGGCGTCGGCATGCTCGCGAAGGAACTGACGTTGGTATTTTCGATGGCTGGGGTGTTGATCATGATGCGATAGTGTCTGATGGACGCTCCAGTGTAGACCGAAATTGCTGCAACTGCACATCAGGGCGCGATTTTTCAACGCGTTGTATGCTCATGCCATGAACAAGCACATCGAACAATTTGCCGCTGCGCCCTTCATCAAGGAAATCGGCCGCGGCGTGAAAGGCGCGCGCAGCATGGCGCGCGAAGATGCCAGGGCACTGTATGCCGCCATGCTCGGCGGCCGTGTCTCGGACCTGGAACTCGGCGCCATCCTGCTGGCCATGCGCATCAAGGGCGAGTCGGTCGAGGAGTTGGCCGGGTTCATGGATGCGGCGGAACATTCCTTCGCTCCCTTGCCGGCGCCGCCAGGCCCGTATGCTCCGGTCCTGATCCCGAGCTACAACGGCGCGCGCAAGCTGGCCAACCTGACGCCGCTGCTGGCCCTGCTGCTGGCGCGCGAGGGCGTGCCGACCCTGGTGCATGGCGTGCGTAACGATCCCGGACGCATCACCACGGCCGAGATCCTGGCCGAACTGGGCCTGGCCGAGGCCGGCACCTCGAACGACATCCTCGAGGCAATGGCAAGCGGCCGCCCGGCCTTCATCCCGATCGAACGCCTGGCGCCCGAGCTGGCGCATCAATTGTCCCTGCGCCGCATCCTGGGCGTGCGCAATTCCACCCACACCCTGGTCAAGATCCTGCAGCCTTTCGAAGGACCGGCCCTGCGCCTGGTGTCCTACACCCATCCCGAGTATCTCGAGACCCTGGCCGCCTACTTCACGACGGCTGCGCCATCGGCGCGCGGCGACGCCTTCCTCATGCGCGGCACCGAAGGAGAAACAGTCGCCAATCCGCATCGCGCCCAGCAGATCGACTGGTTCCACGGCAGCGAGCGGACCTTGCTGGTCGAGCGCGATGCGCCGGCAGACGAACTGGCCGAGGTGCCGGAGGCGCGCGACGCCGCCACTACCGCGGCCTGGATCGCCGCCGCCCTGCGCGGAGAGGCGCCGATCCCCCGGCCCATCATGGCCCAGGTCGCACAGTGCCTGCGCGTGGCGCGAACCCTGCGCCCCTGAATCCACGCCGCCTCGCCTGCTTGCCGAAGGCCGTCCTTGTGACGGCCTTTTAACTTTCAGTCGGGCACCTTGCGTTGGATAGCAACAACAAGTCACGATGGGGACAAATGTTTGTCCATTAAATAAAAAACATGTTGCTCGAAACATATCGAACACGATGTTTAGGCTATATGCCCATAAATACACCGCATATGCCATGAACTGCGGCTCATCGTCGACTCGACAGTTGTACAGACGAATAAATATTTAACAATTGCTGGCAAAAAGGACAATTATTTTCTTACAGCAAGCTTTCAAATTCCCTGATTTTGCACAAAAAGCCGCTATTATTTTCTTGCAACATAGCAAAACGATACCGAGCGGCAACGAGGAGTGTGTCTTGCATGTCATCGTTGGAGCACGGTTCGTCATAACAGTCCGGCGTCGTCGATGCCGTCCGAAACACTCTGAAGGAAGACCAGAATGACCAAGCAATCCCGCTCCACCTACCTGACCCTCTCGGCCCTGGCCCTGGCTGTCGCCGCCGCAACCGGCAGCGCCAGCGCCGCGGTCGCCACCGCGACCTCGACCAGCACCGTGGTCACCCCGATCGCAATCAGCAAGAATGCCGACCTGTCCTTCGGCAGCTTCGCGCCGGGCGCCACCAGCGGCACCGTCACCGTCAGCCCGAACAACACCCGCGCCGTGAGCGGCGGCGTGGTCGCCCTGGGCAGCGGCGCAACCGCGGCCCAGTTCGCCGTGACCGGCCAGGACGGTTCGACCTACTCGATCACCCTGGGCGGCTCGACCAGCCTGACCTCGGGCAGCGACACGATGACCTTCACCAGCATCAGCGACCTCACCGCCAGCGCCGCCACCAGCGGCAACGTCACCGGCGGCACCCTGACCGGCGGCACCCAGACCATCTACGTCGGCGGCGTGCTGGACGTGGGCGCCAACCAGGCGGCCGGCACCTACACCGGCACCGTCACGGCCACCGTCGAGTACAACTGAGGCCAGGCGGACTCCGCCTTGACCTGAGCCATGCTGCTGCGCCGCCTCGCACTGCTGGCCGGCGCCGCCGCGCTGGCGGCGCTCGCGGCGCTGCTGCTCGCGGCGCGCGACAGCGCCGCCCAGCAGCTCACCATCGGCAACCTGCGCGCGCTCGACTTCGGGCGCTTCGTGGCGGGCAGCGGCGGGGCCATCACCATCAGTCCGACGGGCTTGCGCTCGCGCGCCGGCGGTGTGGTCCTGCTGAACTCGCCCGGCACCGGCCAGGCCATGTTCAGCATCGGCCGCAGCGGCAGCGAGGAGGGCAAGGCCATCGTCATATCGCTGCCTCCGAACGGCAGCACGCTGCTCAGCAGCGGCAGCGCCAGCATGGCGGTGAACGCTTTCGTGGTCGAGCCCGCCAACTTGGTAAGCATACCGGCCGGCGGCGCCACGCTTTCGGTGGGCGCGACCCTCGTGGTAGCGCCTGACCAAGCGCCGGGCAATTACACCGGCACATTTTCTTTGATCGTCAATTACCAGTAGGTCCCGTATGTTTCGCCTTTCGCTCTTCCCCGCCTCCGTTCAGCGCATGCTGCTCGCCAGTTTGCTCCTGCTGCTGGGCGCCTCGGCCCACGCCGAACTGATGCTGCATCCCACCCGCCTGGTATTCGACAAGAACACCCGCACCGCCCAGATCGAGTTGATCAACAACGGGACCAAGCCGGCCAGCTACCGCATCACGCTGGTCAACCGCCGCATGACCGAGGCCGGCCAGTTCGAGCCGGCCGACAGCGCCCAGGATGGCGAACGTTTTGCCGACAGCATGCTGCGCTACTCGCCGCGCCAGATCACCCTGCAACCGGGCACGGCGCAGACCGTGCGCGTCATGCTGCGTAAACCAGCCGAGCTGGCCGAGGGCGAATACCGCTCGCACCTGCTGTTCGACAAGCTGCCCGAGGTGGACGGGAATGCGAGCATCGAAAACCGTGCCGACGGCAAGCAGATCGGCGTGATGATGAATGCCCTGGTGGGCGCCTCGGTGCCCGTCATCGTGCGCCATGGGAATGTCGGCGCGACCGTCAACCTGGCGGGCCTCGCCATCCAGAAGGATGCGGCGCGCCGCCCGCTGCTGGCCCTGCGCTTCGAGCGCGAAGGCGACAGCTCGGTGTACGGCGACGTCAGCGTCACCTTCACGCCGCGCGGCGGCAAGGCCCTCACCCTGGCCCAGGTCGGCGGCATCGCCGTCTACACGCCGAACCGGGTGCGCCAGGCGGCGCTGCCGCTGCAGCTGCCAAGCGGCGTGGTGCTCTCCGGCGGCACGCTGGAAGTTGCCTACCGCGACCGGCTTGACGCGGGCGGCAAGCTGCTGGCCCAGGCCAGCCTCAGCCTGCCTTGAGCGGACGGGCGTCTTCTTGATCCTCTTCGGGTATTGACCGCCGCACTCCGAGTGCGACGCGGTGTCACGCATCATGCAGGCATGTAAAGCGGGATTGTTGGCCGTGGCCCTGCTCCTGCCGGCCTTGCAGCCGGCAGGGGCCGCGCCGTCGACGCCGCCCGCCGCCCAGGATGCCAACCTGGTGCTGCTCGAAGTGCGGCTCGGCAACCAGGTCTTGTCCGATGCCGTGAACGGCTACGAGATCGGCAACGACGTCTTCCTCCCGCTCGGAGAGCTCGCGCGCCTGCTGACCCTGGCGATCCGCGTGACGCCGGGTGAGGGCAAGGCCAGCGGCTATATCCTGTCGGAAGAGCGGGCTTTCAGCCTCGACGTGCCCGGCCGCGTGGCCGAGATCGCCGGCAAGCGCGAAGAGCTCGACCGTGCCCAGTTCAAGCTGCACCCGGACGAGATCTACGTGGCGAGCAGGCTGCTGGCGCGCTGGCTGCCGGTGGACCTCGAGCTGGACATGCCGAGCCTGGCCCTGAAGGTCCGCCCGCGCGAACAATTGCCGCTGCAATCCAGGCTGGCGCGGCGCCAGCGCGGCAGCCTGCCGGGCATGCCGGGCGGCTATGTCGACCCCGGCTATCCGCGCCTGGCCACACCCTACCGCCTGGTCGACACGCCCTTCCTCGACCAGACCATCGGTGTGCTCAGCAACCGCCAGGGCGGCCGGCGCCAGACGGAAGCCAGCTACACCGGCTACCTCACCACCGACCTGCTCGGCATGGAAGCCGCCTTGTACGCCAGCCGCAACCGCCACGACCCCTCGGCCGGGGTGCGCCTGACACTGGGACGCCACGACCCCGACGGCGGCCTGCTCGGTCCGCTGCAGGCGCGCACGGCCCTGTTCGGCAGCGTGCCCCTGCCGGGCATGCCGAACGTCGCGCCCAGCAGCCCGACTGGCAATGGCCTGCTGCTGAGCAACCGGCCGCTGAACCGGCCCACCAGTTTCGACCGCCACACCCTGCAAGGACCCCTGCCGCCGGGCTGGGATGTCGAGCTCTACTACAACGAGGCCCTGGTCGGCTTCCAGCAGTCGCGGCCGGACGGCAAGTACAGCTTCGAGGACCAGCCGCTGGCCTATGGGCCCAACGAATTCCGCCTGGTCTTCCACGGTCCGCTCGGGCAATTGCGCGTGGAGCGGCAGAGCTTCCTGCTGGAGCAATCCGCCGTGCCGCGCGGCGCCCTGTATTACGACCTCGGCGCCCACCGCGACGTGCGCGGCCGCGAGCACGCGCTGGCCCAGTTCGAATGGGGCCTGGGCGAGCGGATCAACGCGGTGGGCGGCTGGCAGCGCGTGCCCCTGTTCGACGGCAGCCGGCGCGACTATGCCAACCTCGGCCTGCGCGCCTACTGGAACGGCCTGATCGCGACGGGCGACGTGGTCCGGGCCGATGACGGAGGCACCCTGGCCCAGCTGGGCCTGAAGACCCGGCTCGGCAATGTCGCCCTGTCGGCCAGCCATGCACGCCTAAATGGTTTCAGCAGCGATTTCTTCTCGACCTCCGCCGACCCGGTGCGTAGCCGCAGCGAGGTGCGGGCCGAGGGCGTGGCCTCGCTCGGCACACAATATTTCCCGCTGGCGCTGCAGCTGCGTCAGGACCGGCTCGCGTCCGGTGTGCGCAATACCGATGTCACGGGCCGGGTCTCGGCCTACCGCAACGGCACCGCCCTCACCAATGCGCTGCGCTGGCAGTCGCTGGGCGGCAAGGAGGCGGCGGACGGCATGTTCCAGGTGAGCCGGCGGGTGGCCGGCATCGGCCTCAGCGGGCAACTGCAGTACACCCTGTCGCCCGACACCTCCCTGGGCAGCGCGGCCATATCAGGCGACTATTACCTGAGCGACGGTTACCTGCTGAATGTTGGCCTGACGCGCATGTTCCAGAACCGCGAGCTGCGTCTCCATGGCGCGCTGAACAAGAGCCTGGGCAGCTACGGGCTCGGCATCAACGGCTTCTATTCGAACCGCGGCGACTACGGCCTTGGCCTGCAGTTCTTCATGGCCATGGGCCTGGAGCCACGCAGCCGCCGCCTGATGCTCGATGCCCAGCCGATGGCGAACATGGGCGCGGCCTCGGTACGCGTCTTCCTCGACAAGGACCTGAACGGCAGGCTCGACGGGGCAGACGAGGCCCTCCCCGGCGCCGGCTTCACCATCAACGGCGCCAACTACGCGCTGCGCACCGGCCAGGACGGCATCGCCTACCTGCCGCGCCTGCCTGCCCACCAGCACACCGACATTGCCGTGGACCCGAACACGCTCGAGGATCCGCAATGGCAGCCGAAGGTGGCGGGCGTGCGCGTGGTGCCGCGGCCGGGCAGGGTCAGCGAGCTGGAGTTCGCCGTGAACCTCACGGGAGAGGTCGACGGCACCACCTACCTGTATGCGGACGGTGCCCGGCGCGCGATCGGCGACCTGCAACTGGAATTGGTGGACATGTCGCGCAAGGTCGTGGCCACCATGACGAGCGCGGCGGACGGCTACTTCGTGATCACCGGGATCTTCCCGGGTGACTACTTCCTGCGCATCTCGCGGGAGCAGCTGAAGCGCCTAGGGCTGACGGATACCGGCATGCACCTGATCACCATCGACAAGGATGGAACGATCCTGAACGGCCGCGACCTCGACGTGCGGGCGAAGGACGAGGCCTAGCGCTCCCATCGGCCTGGACGGTACAATGTCCGGTTTGGCGAATCGCGGGGCAGGGCAGGCATGGCAAAACATTATGATGTTGTAGTAATCGGCGCGGGCGCCGCCGGCATGATGTGCGCGGCCGTGGCAAGCGGGCGCGGCAAGCGCGTGGTGCTGCTCGACCATGCCAGCCGCCTGGCCGAGAAGATCCGCATCTCCGGCGGCGGGCGCTGCAATTTCACCAACGTCAACGCCGGCCCGGCCAACTTCCTGTCCGAGAACCCGAACTTCTGCCGCAGCGCCCTGTCGCGCTACACCCCGCAGGATTTTCTTGCTCTCGTGAAGAAGTACCGCATCGCTTACCACGAGAAGCACAAGGGGCAACTGTTCTGCGACGATTCCTCCGAGCAGATCATCGGGATGTTGCGCGCCGAATGCCAGCAGGGCGACGTCGCCTGGCGCATGCCCTGCAAGATCGGCGCGATCGAGAAAACCGACACGGGTTTCCTGGTGACGGCGGAAGGAGGCGACATCAGTTGCGACAGCCTGGTCATTGCAACCGGCGGCCTGTCGATCCCGAAGATCGGCGCGACCGATCTCGGCTACCGCATCGCCAGGCAGTTCGACATGGGGATCGTCGAGCCGCGCCCCGGCCTGGTGCCGCTGACCTTCGACGGCCCCAGCTGGGAAGCGTTTGCCCCGCTGGCCGGTATCGCGCTTGAAGTCGACGTCAGCACCGGCGGCGGCAAGGGGAAAGGGAAGGGCGGCAAGGGCAAGAGTGGCGGCCATTTCCGCGAAGACCTGCTATTCACCCACCGCGGCCTGTCCGGCCCGGCCATCCTGCAGATCTCGAGCTACTGGCAGCCGGGCACGCCGATCGTGCTCGACCTGCTGCCGGAGATGGATGTCGCGGAAGAGCTGATCTCGTCGAAGACCACGGTCAAGAAGCAGCTCGGCAATGTGCTGGCCCAGTGGCTGCCGGCGCGCCTTGCCGATGGCCTGTTGATCGCCAATGGCTTCGCGCCGGATGCGCGCCTGGCGGACATGGCCGACGCGAAACTGCGCAAGCTGGGCGACGCCATCAACCGCTGGGCCATCGTCCCGACCGGTTCGGAAGGTTATAAAAAGGCCGAGGTGACCCTGGGCGGCGTGGACACGCGCGAACTGTCCCAGCAAACCATGATGGCGAATAAGGTGCCGGGGCTGTACTTCATCGGCGAGACCGTCGACGTGACCGGCTGGCTGGGCGGCTACAATTTCCAGTGGGCCTGGGCCTCGGGCTATGCCGCCGGGACGAGCGTATGAGTGCTGTGGCAATTGTGGAACAAGTTGATAAAACCTTCCACTGAACGGTAAATGGTGCTAGAATTTCGTTTTTCCCTAAATCCAACGGTTTGATTTTTACATGACCACTATCCGCCTTAAAGAAAACGAGCCGTTCGAAGTCGCTATGCGTCGCTTCAAGCGCACTATCGAAAAAACCGGTCTGCTGACTGAACTGCGCGCTCGCGAGTTCTACGAAAAGCCAACTGCAGAGCGCAAGCGCAAGCTGGCTGCCGCAGTGAAGCGTCACTACAAGCGTATCCGCAGCCAACAGCTGCCGAAGAAGCTGTACTAATCCGACTGCATTGACGGCTTGGCCGGTGACAGCATTGTCCCGGCGAGCCGCTGAGCGTCCGCAAGCCCGCTCCGGTTGTTACCGCGGCGGGTTTTGTCGTTTATACCAATCGAATACGGAGAAGCCATGAGCCTGAAAGCACAAATCACCGAGGACATGAAAGCCGCGATGCGCGCCAAGGAAAGCGCCCGCCTGGCCACCATCCGCCTGATCCTCGCCGACATCAAGCGCAAGGAAGTGGACGAGCAGATCGAACTGGACGACGCCCAGACCCTGGCCATCGTCGAGAAGATGATCAAGCAGCGCAAGGATTCGATCACCCAGTTCGAAGCCGGCGGCCGCGCCGACCTGGCCGAGATCGAGAAGGGCGAGCTGGCGATCCTGTCGACCTATATGCCTGCCGGCCTGTCGGACGAGGAAATCGCTGCCGAGGTGAAGGCCGCCGTGGCCTCGACCGGCGCAGCTGGTCCCCAGGACATGGGCAAGGTGATGGGCGTGCTGAAGCCGAAGCTGGCGGGGCGTGCGGATATGACGGTGGTGTCCGGTCTGGTGAAGAAGGCGCTGAGCGGCGGCTGATCGAACGCTAGTTGACCGCGTGGGCAAGAAACTTGCCCACCCTACAAAAGCGCAGTACCGTAGGGTGGGCGGGTCTCCCGCCCACGCGGTCAACCAGCTCCTGAATGGCCGTGATGCATGCCCCCTACAGCCGACCCCATCTTGACTATAGCCTTGTCATAAATCAATTTGCAGTCAGCGCTGCGGTATAGTCTGAGTTGAGACAAACACTGAGTACCTCCTAGTGATTCCGCAATCATTCATTACCGATTTGCTCAATCGTGTCGACATCGTCGATGTCGTCGGCCGCTACGTCCAGCTGAAAAAGGGCGGGGCCAACTACATGGGCCTGTGCCCATTCCATAACGAAAAATCCCCCAGCTTCACGGTCAGCCCGACCAAGCAGTTCTATCACTGCTTCGGCTGTGGCGCCCATGGCACCTCGATCGGCTTCCTGATCGAATACTCGGGCATGGGCTTCGTCGATGCCGTCAAGGACCTGGCCCAGAACGTGGGCATGGTGGTGCCGGACCAGGACGACAAGATTCCGCCCCAGCAGCGCGCCGCCCAGCAGGCCCAGGCCCTGGCCATGACGGATGCGCTGACCCAGGCCTGCGCCTACTACCGCGCCCAGTTGCGCGAAGCGCCCAACGCCATCGCCTACCTGAAGAACCGTGGCCTGACCGGCGAAGTCGCCGCCCGCTTCGGCATGGGCTACGCCCCCGGCGGCTGGGATAACCTGCGCTCGGTCTTCCCCGACTACGACGCCCTGGCCCTGGTCGAGTCCGGCCTGGTGATCGACAAGGTCGACGAAGATGGCAACAACAAGAAACGTTACGACCGCTTCCGCGAACGGGTCATGTTCCCGATTCGCAATACCAAAGGCCAGGTGATCGGTTTCGGAGGCCGCGTGCTCGACGGTGGCGAACCGAAATACCTGAACTCGCCGGAAACCCCGCTGTTCCAGAAAGGCCTGGAACTCTACGGCCTGTTCGAGGCGCGCCAGCCGATCCGCGACGCCGGCTACGTGCTGGTGACCGAAGGCTATATGGACGTGGTCGCCCTGGCCCAGCTCGGCTTCCCGCAGGCCGTCGCTACCCTCGGCACCGCCTGCACCAGCACCCACGTGCAAAAGCTGCTGCGCCAGACCGACACGGTGATCTTCAGCTTCGACGGCGACAAGGCCGGCCGCCGCGCCGCGCGCCGTGCACTGGAAGCCTGCCTGCCGCAGGTGACGGACGACAAGACCATCAAATTCCTCTTCCTGCCCCAGGAGCACGACCCGGACAGCTTCGTGCGCGAACGCGGCGCCGAGGCGTTCGAGCAGGAAATCCAGGACGCGATGCCGCTGTCCCAGTTCCTGCTGCGCGAGGTGACCACCGAGCACGACCTGACGACGCCGGAAGGCCGCGCCCACGCCCAGCACGAGGCCAAGCCCATGCTGCAGGCGATGGCGCCGACAAGCCTGCGCCTGCAGATCGTGCGCGGCCTGGCGAGCCTCACGGAATCGACGCCGGCCGAGATCGAATCGCTGTTTGAACTGTCTAAGCCGGTATCGGTGGCGCGCCGGGCTCCGCCGCGCCAGGGCCGGCCCAAGCCGGTGGGGCTGGAGCTGCAGATGCTGCGCATCCTGGTCTCGCACCCGCACCTGGCACTGCTGCTCGATGAAACCGCGCAGCAGTCCTTCGACTATTTCGGCCCGGAAGCGGCAGACAGCTTGCGCCACCTGGTCGGCATGGCCCAGGCGCTGGGTGAACACGGCACTTTCGCTGCGCTGTCACAGCAATTAAAAGAAGTGACGGCAGAATACGACAGTCTGATTGCGGAAATCGCAGCCGAGCCCGAGTCAGACGTTGATGCAGATCGCATCTGGCTGTTAAGCGCAGTGCGTCAAATCAAGATGGATGCGTTAAAACAGGAGCTTAACCAGTTGTTTTCTTCGGGCCTGACCCCAGATCAGGTAAGTGCTCGCTATCGCGAAATTACCGCCCAGCAGGACCTCTTGGCCCGCGAAGCGGCAGCAGACATGGCGCCCCGGTAATCAAGGCAATCAAGCACATGTGTGTACATTTGTGCAACTTGGAAAAATAGGGGTGCGTGCTATAATAAAACGCTAACTATTGCAACCTTTGAAACCATTTTTTGTTTCAATCGGGGCGTGGAGTTTCAGTTAGCGAGGCAACAGATTGTTGCCTGCAGGGTGATGTAAGGTAACAAAACTTTATCTTTAACCATCGTAAAGTTAGTCGTTGTGACTTCGAAAGCGCCTGTGCCAACCAAGAAACCCGAAACCAAAGTGGCTGCAAAAACCACGAGAGCGTCCGCCAAGGCGGACAAAGGTCAAGACAAGGCCGAGGTTCGTACCGCGAGCCCGGCGCCTGTCAGCCAGACGACCGATGCGGCAGCACTGGCCGCGATCGACACGTCCGGCTACGTCCTGCCTTCCGTCAAGGTCCCGGGACGCCGTGGTCGCAAGCCGAAGGAATTCACGCCCGAGAACGACGAGATCGCCGCACTGAACGCGGTCGAGCGCGCCGAACTGAAAGCCGCGGACAAGGCCAAGGCCAAGGACCGCAAGGCCAAGGAAAAAGCGCTGCTGAAAGACGCCTTCTCGTCGGATACCGAAGCGAGCGAGGAAGAGCTCGAGATTCGCCGCAACAAGCTCAAGGCCCTGATCAAGTCGGGCAAGGAGCGCGGCTTCCTCACCTACTCGGAAATCAACGACCACCTGCCGGAAAACATCGTCGATCCGGAAGCGATCGAAGGTATCATCGGCACCTTCAACGACATGGGCATCGCCGTCTACGAGCATGCCCCTGACGCCGAAACGCTGCTGTTGTCCGACAATGTTCCGAACGTCACCAGCGACGACGAGGCCGAAGCGGCTGCCGAGGCGGCCCTGTCAACCGTCGATTCCGACTTTGGCCGCACCACCGACCCGGTCCGCATGTACATGCGCGAAATGGGTTCGGTCGAGCTTCTCACCCGCGAAGGCGAGATCGAGATCGCCAAGCGCATCGAGGACGGCCTGAAGGACATGATCCAGGCGATCTCCGCCTGCCCGGTGACCATCGCCGAGATCATCGACGCCGCCGCGAAGATCGAGAAAGACGAGATCAAGATCGACGAGATCGTCGACGGCATGGTCGACCCGGACGAGGACGAGCAGACCTCGCCGACGGCCGCCGCCCCGACCTCGAGCGACGACGAAGACGAGGACGAGGACGAAGAGGAAGAAGCCGAAGAGGAAGAGGAAGAAGCCTCGGGCGGTTCCGCCGCTGCCGGCTACTCGGCCGAGCAGCTGGAAGCCCTGAAGGCGTCCGCCCTCGAGAAGTTCGACCAGATCGCCCAGCAATTCGACAAGATGCGCAAGGCCTTCGAGAAGGACGGCTACAACTCCAAGGCCTACGTCAAGGCGCAAGAAGCGATCTCCAACGAGCTGCTGGGCATCCGCTTCACGGCAAAAGTGGTCGAGAAGCTGTGCGACACCCTGCGCGGCCAGGTGGACGAGGTGCGCCACATCGAGAAGCAGATCCTCGACGTCGCCGTGAACCGCTGCGGCATGCCGCGCGCCCACTTCATCAAGGTCTTCCCGGGCAACGAGACGAACCTGGAATGGGTCGACGGCGAAGTCAACGCCGGCCACGCCTACAGCGCCATCCTGGGCCGTAATATCCCGACGATCAAGGAACTGCAGCAACGCCTGATCGACCTGCAAGCGCGCGTCGTGCTGCCGCTGCCGGACCTGCGCAACATCAACCGCCAGATGGCGGCCGGCGAGATGAAGGCCCGCAAGGCCAAGCGCGAGATGACCGAGGCCAACCTGCGTCTCGTGATCTCGATCGCCAAGAAGTACACCAACCGCGGCCTGCAGTTCCTGGACCTGATCCAGGAAGGCAATATCGGCCTGATGAAGGCGGTGGACAAGTTCGAATACCGTCGTGGCTACAAGTTCTCGACGTATGCGACGTGGTGGATCCGCCAGGCCATCACCCGTTCGATCGCGGACCAGGCGCGCACGATCCGTATTCCGGTGCACATGATCGAAACGATCAACAAGATGAACCGGATCTCGCGCCAGATCCTGCAGGAGACCGGCGCCGAACCGGATCCGGCAACCCTCGCCATCAAGATGGAGATGCCGGAAGATAAGATTCGCAAGATCATGAAGATCGCGAAGGAACCGATTTCGATGGAGACGCCGATCGGCGACGACGACGATTCGCACCTGGGCGATTTCATCGAGGACAACAACACGCTGGCGCCGTCGGACGCGGCCCTGCATGCTTCGATGCGCGGTGTTGTGAAGGACGTGCTGGATTCGCTGACCCCGCGCGAAGCCAAGGTGCTGCGCATGCGTTTCGGTATCGAGATGTCCACGGACCACACGCTGGAAGAGGTCGGCAAGCAGTTCGACGTCACCCGCGAGCGTATTCGCCAGATCGAAGCGAAGGCCCTGCGCAAGCTGCGTCACCCGTCGCGTTCGGACAAGCTGAAGAGCTTCCTCGAAGGCAGCTCTTGATCGTTGTAGTCTGAGCTTGACGTACCTGCACTAAAAGCAATATCCTCTCGCCACTCTGCTTCACGGTAACTTACCGCTGGAGCGGGTGGCGAAGAGTTTTTTAGCCACTGTTCCGATTTCTGGGCCTCTAGCTCATGCTTGGTTAGAGCAGCGGACTCATAATCCGTTGGTGCCGTGTTCGACTCACGGGAGGCCTACCAAAACTTCTGGTTGAGAAGATGAAGCCCAGCGAGGAATCCCGTAGGGCTTTTTCTTTTTCTTGCAGCGCAATCATCCTCGAAGAGGTCTAAGGAGGAGGCGTACCGGGTAAGTACATCCCCAAAATTCTCGCAAGACCGGCTGTGAATCTCGGCTGATCCAGCTCTTTACCAGGTTTAGGTCAGCCGACCCTTAGGCGCACGCAAGGTTGAGAGACTGGCAAGCTGCTTTTTTTACCAGGCCTGACTCAACCACGTATAAGACGCTGTACTTTGCTAGTTTTGATTGCTCGACCAATCCGGACGTTTTTCAAGTGGAACGTCGGCTTGGTCGAAGCTGGCAAGTTCCTTCAAAGTCTCAACGTCGTAGAGAATTTCTTGGCCAGCAAACCGTCTCCCTCCGCAATCAATGGCAATTTGTTTGCCACCTGACCAAAACCAGTAATCTCTTATGAAGGGGGTGCATCTAATGGCCGTGCGTTTTCCATTACGATAGATTACAAGCTCCTCTGATCCCGGCCTATCGTCTCCTTCTGCTTTCCACGCGTTTAATACTAGCCAAGCTACAGTTTCATTGTCGGGCGCCAGCTTAGGCATAGTTGCGTTCTTTCCGTCCGTAACTCTTCGATGGTTACCAGAGTCAGTAATCAGGTGAACGTTTTTCTGCTGGTCAAGGTAAACTTTCCTTAATGTTTCTGCGTTTGCTTGACTAATGACGGTAGCAATTAAAATGAAGAAATAGTGGGAAGCCGTTTTCAATTGCTTGCTCCTATGTATTTGACCCGCCGATGTGTGCCATTGATTCCGCCTTTTAACCAGACTTTAACCACTGCCTTGCCTGAGCCAAGAAAATTATCTATATGGTAAAGGTCAATGGCGCCGCCGGAGTCATCAGCGACGCGCTCGCCCAAGCCATCTATTTCTACTTTGGCTTTCTTCGGAATTACGTTTTTGTCGACAGCAATCGAGTAGTTCTCTTTGAGGTCGTCATACTTTCCGTGAACCCCTGTGGCGTATTTGAAAACGGCAGCTGACGGGTTTGCGAGACGTACGGGGTTTCCTTTTAGGCTCTTCTCCCAGCCGCCAGGTTTATTGTCAAGACGGATGTACTTTCCTTCGACGGTTTTTCCGGTTCCTTGCATGGCTACCCCGGCAGCACCGTATAGGAAGTCGTCCTTATGCTTCTCAGCCAGCCCTTTGCCTTCCACTAATTCGCCAGAAAAATCGCTTTCGTCACAGACGTTATAGCCCGTAATGAGGAAGCGCGATTCGAACCACGCCTCCTGTAGTTTGACAGGAAACTTGGACATTGTGATGCCAGCACTCGCAATATCCAACTCAAGCGCACCGGGCTCTCTCGTGGTCAGGACGAACGTAATTTCGCCGTGAGTATTAGTCTTGCCTGTTGAATCTATTTTGTCACCTTGTCGGTTTGACCTGATTGAAAACCTTTGGTCGGCTACGGGTTTTCCGTCGGCCTTGCGGGTGAGTTTGGCCTTGATCTTCTGTTGGTAAAGAACCTTGTTGTGCTCAGTTCGCGAGTCGATGGGGATAATCGGCAACGTGTCACCAAATTCATTTATTTGTAAAGTCAGAGTGCAAATACAGTTGTCGAGAGCTGGCGAGATCTGAACAATTTTGGCTTCGCTGAGCCCTTGGGGTGTGGTGATCTTTGTTGTGCGAAGGAGTAAGGTTCTGCCAGATTGCGACGTGATTTTGTCCATTGTCATGTTGCCCCTCTAGACAAAGATTTCGATTTGCTCGGCTTGCGCAGTGGCCGAGAGTAGATGAGTCCTGCCTTGGGTATCGGAGACGCCATGTTCAATCTGGCCAGACTCTCTGCGGATGGCGTACTCGGTTTGGGTTAATGGAAGGCCGGTCTCCGCGTCCTGCAGGATAAACTTGTCATCGAACAGGTATTGAGTGGATTGCTCCGCCGCAGACCCGCCAACGAAGTCGGCTGTTGCGGTAGGCATAGCCAAAGTATCAGCTGGAGTTGCCTGCTTCGTTGCTGGGTGCGCGCTGTTACCACCTCCGCCGGACTCGACGATGTCGGTAAATTGACTTGCTATGAGTACCGCCCCACATGCGGTGCGCATGCCAGCCAAAGCAACACCTTTTCCGTAAAAGGTCGTTGTTGGTGCGCCTTCAACGATTGGAAAAATGCCTTTGCATTGCGGGCACTGAACTTTGTGCCCCATATAAGCGATAGGCTTCCCCATGCAAATATCAGATGGCGAACCTTCTATCACTTTGCCGCCATGACTCGTTGAGTCGCCCATTCGTATGATTTCGGGCATGTGAGCTCCATTCCGCAGCTGAGTTTCAGCCAAGAATAGATGTAGCTGGGCAAGAAGGACGACAGTTTCCTACAGAACTTTGCTATAGATCATGTGTTCCCCAGTGCCTGCGTCTCGCGTTCGATGCCTTTAGCGTAAGGAGAGGCGGGCCCAGGCTTCTGCATGCGATTGACGATGGACGCGGTAATCGAAAACCTCGTATGCGCCTGAGACTGCTCCGACGAGCGTTCGTCAGTCCGCACCACTAACTGTTGTGAGAACTATTTGCCGGCTATCGTGCAACGCAGTGAATCTGCCTGATGCGAAACATGGTCGCGCCCCACTACAGCAAATACCTTTTTCCCTTCGCGGACCGCTGCCGAAAGACGTTGCACCATATTGATATTGCGGAATGCGCTCGACTGCGCGTTGACGTCGTTCGTGAACACACCGCCGGTATCCGCCGATTTCGCCTGCGGATCGAACCAGCGTGAGGGTGCCTGCCACCACTGTGCGGGTTCCTTCCAGTAGCGGCCATAGGCCTGGGCGACGTCCGATGAGGTGCGGAAGGGGATGGCGCTGAGCCCCATGCCAGCGGCACGTTCCAGCAACTGATCGATGCTACGCGTGATTTCCGCTTCGCCCAAATTGCGCCGTTCGCGCAGGCGTGCGGCCTCGCGCAACGTGAAGAACAGGCCTACCTGTTCAGGCGTGAATCGCTCCAGCAGATAATTGGTTTCGTCTTTCGGCTCCGGCTCCAGGCGGCCAAGGTGGACGCCATCGCGGGCCGCGAGCCAGCGGACGAAACCGGATTCGCCGGTTTGCTGGATCGCCTCGTTTCTGTCCTTGGGCACCGGTCTGTTCGGCCCTTCGTAGAAAGCGATGTGGGGACGCTGCGCGTTCCACTGTTTTTCGATATCAGCGAACTGGGGATCGGCCGGATCGGATGAATGCCGTGCCCCAATATATGTCAATTGTCCGGCACCGGAGGCTAGTGCGAGGCGATACTCAGGGTTGGCGATGGGCGTCGAATATGGAACCAGGCGTTCGAGGCAGGGATTGGCGACGGCATTCGCTGCGGCGAAAGTAGCCAAGAGGATGAGCGTTTTCATGCCGACAGATTAGCGCCGCGCACCTTACGCTGCCCGGCCTTTCCGACAAATGGGGCAAAGGAAGGGGCGAAGGGTTGCCAGCGCTGACGAATCTTTTTTACATAGGCCAAGGGCCGCAGGTAGTGTCGGCTCTGCCAATATCGACAACGCTGGTCTCCGAATTTGGCCTATACGTCGCGTCTCGGGCATTCCCGCTATATTCGTGCATCGAATGCTAAAGCAATAGAAAGGCCCAATATGCGAAAGATTTTCCTCCTTGGTGCGATCGCCATCCTGAGCGCGTGCTCGGATAAATCGGCGATGCCTGCAGCTCCAGCCAACACCGCCAGTGTGACCGAAGCGCCCACCGTGCCCGCAAAGGACATCCCTGCGCCAACTGGCTTGACACTGGCGCCGGCGCCGGTTCCCGTATCGAAAGTGCTCAGTGCAGAGGGAATCGGGGCAATCCGCTTCGGCATGAAGCTGGCCGACGCGGAGCTGGCAGCAGGAAAAGCGACTTTGCCCGAACCCTTCGATCCGGCCTGCAGCATGGTGCGTTTCGCCTCCTTGCCGGAGCTGCGCTTCATGGTCGAGAAGGGTGTCGTCACGCGGGCTGATGCCGAGCCCGGTGTCGAGAATGCAGCAGGGGTCGCGGTGGGCGACACGTTGGCGCAGGTGCGTGACAAGCATCCCGAGGCGCAGGTCACCACGCACAAGTACGACAAGAACGGCCACTACGTAACCTTCCCGAGTTCCGATGGGCGTGCCGCCATCATCCTGGAGGAGTCCGGCGGCACGGTGACCAAGGTGCGCGCTGGCCTGCAGCCGGCGGTGGCATACGTCGAAACCTGTGGCTAAGCTCGCGCGTGCATCAGTCGCACAATGCGACGGCTTTCGTGCGCTGGTCGATCATGACCGTGTAGCGCTGAAGGATGTGCGCGCCCACCAGCAGTTCTGGAAAGCGCTCCGCCACCCGCACCTCCACACCTGTCAGGCGCGACGAACCGATCGTGACGGCTTGATCGAGGACGCCGTATTTGGTTGCGATCCGCGTATTGGCGAGCGTTCCTTGCCCGGCATCCTTCAGCGGAGCGCTTGCCACCTGGTCGTACATCGCCTGCGGCATCACCAGGCTGACGTTCGCGCCGCTATCCAGATTACCCACCAGCCTGTTCCCTCCGATGGAGACGGGAACGCGAAATGCGCGCTCGTACTTCAGTATCTGGTCGCCGGACGTCGGCAGCGACAGGGCAGGGCTGAAAGACAAGGTCTTGGTGGGATAGTCGAGTATCAGCAGCCCATCCGCGAAAAAGTCGCGCCCCAGGATGCCGTGAAAGGCGGCTTCCGGCTTCATGCGGCTGCCATAGTCGCGCGTGATCACTTCGAGCCCTTGCCGGGACAGCCCACCCAGCTGCACCGAATCGAGCTGCACCGTGTCGACGGTGGCGGACTGCACGCCATCCGAGGTGCTGCTTTTACCGTGGATCTTCAGGCCCAATGCCGACACCAGGGACTTGTCTGCGCGCCCCAGGCCGCTCGCCCCGGTATCGACGGCGAACCTGAACGGACCACGCCCATTGACCCGGGCCTGCACATAGATTCGCCCGTCGACCACGTCGAAGGGAGCACGAACCGTAAAGCTGGCGGCCGGCGCCTTGGCAAGCGCGCAGACCGGTGCTGCGGGCAGCGACTGCGCCGACACGGAAGCAGCGGCGCCGAAGCACAGCAGGCACAAGACAGTTGAAAAGCGTGCATACGCGAACATGGCGTCTCCTCGAGGGAAAACGCCAGTGTCCTCGCGCGCTCGTGTACGTGCCCTCGCTTTGCGACGAAGCCGTGCCGGGGGCGACGAAACGCCGCCCCCTTCTCATGAAAGTACTAGGCAGCCATCTTCAATGCCCGCCGCGGATTGCGTCGTTGCAGCAGGTCGAAGCGATCGAGCATCATGACCTTGTCCCAGGCCGCCACGAAATCGCGCACGAATTTTTCCTTCGCGTCGTCGCTCGCATACACCTCGGCCAGCGCGCGCAGTTGCGAGTGCGCGCCGAACACCAGGTCGGCGGCCGTCGCCGTCCACTTCACGGCGCCCGTGGCGCGGTCGAGCCCTTCGTAGATCTTCTCGCCTGATACGGACGGCCGCCAGGCCGTACCCATGTCGAGCAGGTTCGCGAAGAAGTCCGTGCTCAGGACACCCGGCCGGTCGGTGAACACCCCGTGCTGCGCTTGGGCGTGGTTGGCCCCCAGCACCCGCAAGCCACCCACCAGCACCGTCATCTGCGGCGCAGTCAGCTTCAGCAGGTTGGCCCGGTCCAGCAGGCGGGTTTCAGGCTTCAGCGGATCATCTGGCCGGAAGAAGTTGCGGAAGCCGTCGCCCATCGGTTCGAGCACGTCGAAGATGTTCTCGTCGGTCTGCTCCTGCGAGGCGTCCGTCCGGCCAGGTACGAAGGGCACCGTTACCTGCACGCCCGCCTTCGCCGCCGCATCCTCGACCGCCGCACAGCCCGCCAGCACGATCAGGTCGGCCAGCGAGATTTTTTTGCCGCCGGATGCTGCGCCGTTGAAGTCCTGCTGGATGCGTTCCAGCACAGCCAGCACCTGGGCCAGGCGCGCGGGTTCGTTCGATTCCCAGTCCTTCTGCGGAGCGAGCCGGATGCGTGCGCCGTTGGCGCCGCCGCGCTTGTCGGTGGCGCGGAAGCTTGCCGCCGCATTCCAGGCGGTAGAGACCAGGTCGGCCGTCGGCTGGCCCGATGCCAGGATGTTGCGCTTGAGAGCGGCGACGTCCGCTTCGTCAACCAGCGGATGGTCGACCGGCGGCACCGGATCCTGCCACAGCTGCGGTTCCGGCACCCAGGGGCCGAGGTAGCGCGACAGCGGCCCCATGTCGCGGTGCAGGAGCTTGAACCAGGCCTTGGCGAAGGCGTCCGCCAGCTCTTCCGGATGCTCATGGAAGCGCTTGGCGATCGGGCCGTAGATCGGGTCCATGCGCATCGACAGGTCGGTCGTCAGCATCATGGGCGGATGGCGCTTCGCCGGATCGTGGGCATCCGGTGGCATGTCCTGCGCTTCCGGATTTTTCGGGGTCCATTGTTTCGCGCCGGCGGGGCTGGTCGTCAGCTCCCATTCATACTTGAACAGATTCTCCAGGAAGCCGTTGTCCCACTTGGTGGGGTTGGCGGTCCAGGCCCCCTCCAGGCCGCTGGTGATCGCGTGCGGGCCCTTGCCGGTGCCGAACTTGTTCTTCCAGCCCAGGCCCTGGTCTTCGAGGGCTGCGCCTTCGGGTTCCAGATCGACATTGCCGACTGCCGGCGCGGCGCCGTGGGTCTTGCCGAAGGTGTGGCCGCCGACGATCAGCGCCACCGTCTCTTCGTCGTTCATCGCCATGCGGGCGAAGGTTTCGCGGATGTCGTGGGCGGCGGCCAGCGGGTCGGGGTTGCCGGCGGGGCCTTCGGGGTTCACGTAGATCAAGCCCATCTGCACATTGGCGAGCGGCTTGGCGAGCTGGCGCTCGCCGCTGTAGCGTTCGTCGCCCAGCCAGGTGTCTTCCGGGCCCCAGAAGATGTCCTCGGGCTCCCAGACGTCTGTGCGGCCGAAGCCGAAGCCGAAGCCGAAGGTCTTGAACCCCATCGATTCCATGGCGACGTTGCCTGCCAACACCAGCAAATCGGCCCAGGACACAGCCTGGCCATATTTCTTCTTGATGGGCCAGAGCAGGCGGCGCGCCTTGTCGAGATTGGCGTTATCTGGCCAGCTATTGAGCGGCGCAAAGCGCTGCTGGCCTTCGCCGCCGCCGCCGCGACCGTCGGCGATGCGGTAAGTGCCGGCCGCGTGCCAGCTCATGCGGATGAACAGGGGACCGTAGTGGCCGTAGTCGGCCGGCCACCATTCCTGGGACTTGGTCATGACCTCGACCAGGTCGCGCCTCAATGCCTCAGGGTCGAGCTCCTTGAACTGTTCGGCGTAGTCGAATTCTTCTTCCAGCGGACAGGACAGGTGGGAATGGGTGTGGAGTACGGAGAGGTCCAGCTGGTTCGGCCACCAGTCCTGGTTGCGTCTGGGGCGTCCGACCTTCGGGGTCGGGGCTGGCATTGCCGGGTTTTCGCTTTCGCTGACGCTGCGGGTGTTGTCCTTGTCTGCCATGTGGGTCTCCATCGAATAGGGGCACGGTATTGGAGTGCTTCAGTCAACAGCACGTTCAGCCTAAGCCACTGTTTTCGAGCCGACAATCAAATTAAATCAATGGGGGCGATAGGATTTCGCCAAGGGGAAATGCGCCACGCCGCAGCCAGCCACGCTCGACGCGGAAGGTCCATTCCCGCTCCGCGCGCACGTCCTTCGTCGCGTCATCGACCTGCCAGTGCACCTCGCCCAGGCCCTGCAGCTGCAGGATGTCGCCGCTGTCGAAATCGACCATGACGAGCGAGGCGCGCGGTTCCAGCAGCAGGTTGCCCAGGGTGTTGAAGAAGCGGTTGCCCCAGTAGTCGGGCACCGTCAGCAGCTGGCCGTCCAGGCGCAGGAAACCCGCCTCTCCGCCGCGGTGCGAGATGTCGAGTCCGCCGGCGCGCACGGAGGCGCCACTCGAGGTGGCGACGAACATGGTCTCGCAGCGCGCGATCAGCGCGGCTGCTTCATCCGGCAGCTCGGCGCCGAAGCTTGTGACAAGGCCCGCCTGCCGCGCCACAGGCGCAAGCTGGCGCACGTGGATGTACTTCGGACAGTTGCCGAACGACTGGTCGACGTCGACCAGCAGCCCCTCGCTACCCGCCTGCGCGACGACACCATTGGCCCGGTTGCGCCGGCGGGTCGCGAGGTCGATGCCGAGCATGCCGATGCCGGCGCCGGCAGTGACAAAGGGACGAGCCGGATCGTCCACGTCGGGCAGGGCGGCGATGCGCAGCTGGCCGGCATCGGGTGCGCTCACGAAGCCCGGCTCACCGTGCACGAATGTCGCCAGCGGCCAGCCGCTCCCGTCAACCACGCCTACGCACAAAAAGGGCAGCAGCGGAAAGAATTGCCGGTGCTGCTCCGGCATCTGGCTGCGGATCGGTGCGCCGGGCGGCCCGCCGCCGGCGAGCTGCTGGGCGCGCAATTCACCTGCGTGGAAGGGCTCGGGGATGCGGTGGTCCAGCATGGCTCAGTTCTCCGGCATGGCGACGAAGTGGGGCAGGGCCTGCACGCGGGCGATCCAGGCGAGCACGTTCGGATAGGGATCGAGTGCGATGCCGCCCTCCGGTGCATGCGCGATGTAGGCGTAGCAGGCGATGTCCGCCAGCGTCGGCCCAGCGCCGGCCAGGTAGCCTCCCTTCGCGAGAGAGGCGTCCATGAAGGCCAGCACCTTGTCCGCCAGCTGGCGCATGAGCAGAGGCGGCATGCCGGTGTCGTAAAAGCGCGCCGAGATCCGCGCCCGGGCGGGGCCGAAGGCAATCTCGCCGGCCGCCAGGGACAGCCAGCGCTGGACCTGCGCCGCCTCGACGGGATCCTCGGGCAGCCAGCCGCTGCCGGCTGCGTAGCGCTTGGCGAGGTAGACCAGGATGGCGTTGCTGTCCGAGAGCACGAGCTCGCCATCCTGCAGCACGGGAATCTGGCCGAGCGGGTTGAGTGCCAGGTACTCGGCGCTCTGGCGCACCGCGCTTGACGCCTCGATGCGCCGATAGGGCAGTTGCAGGAGGTGCAGGAACAATTCCACGCGATGGGTGTGGCCGGATAGCGCGGTCCCGTAGACGGTCATGGATGGAGAGCTCATGTCTGCAATGAAGTGATTGAAGGTGCTTCATCGTAGGCAGGATGCGCATATTGCGGAATGGGGCATAATGACAATTCATCCTTCCATATTGCGCAATAATCAATGGACCGTCTGGACGAACTGCAGGTTTTCCTCGCCATCCTCGAGACGGGCAGCATGGCGGCGGCCGCGCACAAGCTGCGGCGTTCCGCGTCGAGCGTCACCCGCGTCCTGGCGACGCTCGAGGAAAGGGTCGGCACGCGCCTGTTCGAGCGCAGCACGCGCCGGCTCACGGCGACCAGTGAAGGGCTGAGCCTGGCTGATCAGGCGCGCCGCCTGCTGGCGGACTACGACACGGCGATCCGCGAACACGGTTCCACCGCGCCGCGCGGCCTGCTGCGGGTGACTGCGCCGATGGTCTTCGGCCGCCGGCACGTGGCGCCGGTCGTCACGCGCTTCCTGATGCGCTATCCGGACATCCAGGTCGACCTGGTGCTGGCGGACCGGAATGTCGACCTGATCGACAATGGCATCGACGTCGCCCTGCGCATCGGGGCGCTGGACAGCTCGGGTCTGGTGGCCCGCCAGCTGGGCACGGTGCACAGGGTGACGCTCGCCAGTCCCGCCTACCTCGAGCGGCGGGGCGAGCCGCAGGCGCCCGAGGAGCTGGTCCATCACGAGCTGATCCTGGGTACGGCCGTGCGCGGTCTCGCGGAATGGCGCTATCGGGTGGACGAGCGCGAGCAGGTGGTGCGCTTCACGCCGCGGCTGCAGATGAACGATGTCGAAGGCGTGCTGCATGCGGCGCGCGAAGGCTTCGGGATTGCACGCGTGCTGTCCTACCAGGCCGCGCCGGACCTGGAGGCTGGCAGCTTGACGCGGATACTGACGGCTTGCGAGCCCGGGCCGATTCCTGTCCAGCTCGTCTTCCCGAGTGCCCGCCACATGGCGCCGCGGGTGCGTGCCTTCGTCGATTTCGCCGTCGATGAATTCTCTCGCCTTGCCCTGATTTCGTAGGGTGGTCGGCTCTGCCGACCGCGCGTTCAGCTCCGGTTTGCACAGCACCTACGCATCCGTGAGTCGAACGCGCGTTCGGCGAAGCCGAACACCCTACAAAACCTACTCAGCGGTGCTGCGTGACCCCCACCTGCCGGCACATGTCCAGCACCGGGCAGGTCGAGCAGCGCGGCTTCGTTCCGGTGCAGATGTGCTTGCCGAAGGGGACCAGCAGGCGGTTGATGTCGATCCAGTGCTCCCTGGGCAGCGTGGCTTCCAGTGCCAGCAGCGTCTTCTCCGGCGTCGTCGCGGCCACATAACCCCAGCGCCCCGTCACCCGGTGCACGTGGATGTCGACACTGATCACCGGCGTCCCGCACGCCACGCCCAGGACCAGGTTCGCGCACTTCGGCCCGACGCCGGCAAAGGACAGCAGCACGTCCCGGTCGCCCGGCAGGGTTTCGCCGAAGCGCTCGGCGACCTCCCGCGCAATCGCCAGGATCTGGTTCGCCTTGCGTTCATGAAAGGTACTCGGGCTGATCAGGCCGTCCAGTTCTTCCCACGACAGGCTCGCGACGGCGGAGGGCGTGCGCGCCCGTTCGAACAGCCTGCGCGAGACCGGCAAGGTCACCTCGTCGTATGTACGAATCGAAATGATGCAGGCCAGTAGTTGTTCGAACGTCGCCGTAAAGCCTTCCTCGGCCAGCTGGAACAGCGCGGCCTTCGGCCACGGCCGCACGGCTTTGTCGATGCGTTCCAGTGCCAGGTCGATATCGAATGGACGCTTGTCCATGGTTAAGTTTCTTTAGTCGAATGCTCCGATTACCTTGGCATTGCCGCAGATGGCTTGCGAGAGTCAAGCCAGTCGCGGCCGCCGTTGGCCAGGGCTTTCGTGATCACCTCCGGCGGCAAGCTGTAGACCGTGGCCCAGGTGGCGCGTCCGTCGGCGGCGTTGGAGGGGAAGCTGCTGGTCTCGATCGGCCAGTGGTACTTGCGCTTCAGGGCCCGCACGATGGCGGCCAGGGTGATGCGGCCGCGCATCGGTTCGGCGCCAGTCTGATCTTCGTTGGACAGCAGGACGGCGAGGACGGCGCCGCGCGCGGTCATGGGGCCGGGGAAGAGGGGGGATTTTTTCGGCATGGCTGATTGTAGCCCGACTGTCGCCCTCTACTGGCTCGCAAGGCGCAGCACGCCATCCTTGCCCAGCTCGTAACGATCGAGATCACGCGCCAGCGCCAGCGTCCCCTGGTAATGTGCGCGCGCCTCGCCCTCGATATCCTCCAGGCTCAGCGGACCATGTCCCGGCCGGTCGTGATAGCGCGGACTGAAATGCGTCAGCACCAGGTTGGGCACGCCCGCTTCCTGGGCGAAGCGCGCGACCATGGCCGCTGAGCTGTGCTGCGGCCCCGGGCCGACCTTCTGCCGGATCTCTTCGGTATAGGTCGCCTCGTGCACCAGCACGTCCGCATCCCGCGCTTCCTCCGCCAGCAGCGCAGGGCTGTCGTTGTCTCCGCCGATGATCACCTTGCGCGATTTGCGCGGCGGCGCCAGGTAATCCTCGGCGAGGATCTCGCGCCCGTCCGGCAGCACGACGTTGCGGCCCTGCTGGATCTCGCCCCAGGCCGGTCCGGACGCGACGCCGCCGGCGCGCAGCCTGTCGGTGTCGAGCCGGCGCTCGACCACGGCCTCGGTGAAGCTGTAGGCCCAGCAGTCGATGCGGTGCGAGAGCTTGGTCGCGCGCACCCGCAGGTCCGGCAGCACCCCGGCATGGGGCAGGTCCCCGATCGCCACCCACTCGAGCGGGTAGGGGAGTTCCAGCTGGGTCGCGGCCATGATGCACTCGATCATGGCGCGCAGCGCCGGCGGACCGACGACGAACAGCGGCGCGCTGCGGTTCAGCATGCCGGCCGTGGCCAGCAGGCCGGGCAGGCCGTAGCAGTGGTCGCCGTGCAGGTGGGTGATGAAGATGGCGTGCAGGCTCACCGGCGACAGGCCGGCGCGCTGCAGGCGGTATTGCGTGCCTTCGGCGCAATCAACCAGCGACCAGTGTTTCGCGCCGCTGTTGCGGACCGCGATCGCCGTCATGTTGCGGCTCCGGGTGGGTGTGCCGGAGGAAGTACCGAGGAACTGGATTTCCATGGAGTCTGATTGCGATAGGGATGCCCCATTATCACGCAATCGCTCCGATGTTTGATTTTTCTCAAACCGCAGGACGCCCCCGACTTGTCTGACGTGACAGGACGGCCGCCGTGGAGCGGCTGCCACCATCATCGTTCACGAGGAGGTGTCATGCGCAAGTTCATTATGCCGATCGCGGCAGCATGTCTGCTGGCCGCACCCTTTGTCGCCAGGGCCGAGTGCAGCCGGCCGGTATCGCGTCTCGCCCTGGTCGATGCTTCCAGGCAGGCCGCTTCGCCGATGGGCGGCGGCGTGCACGGCCTGTACACCCTGTCGAACGGACAAAGGCTGCGGCTGGTCGACCACTACGGCGACCTGGTCGCCATCTTCGAGGGGCGCCAGCTGGTCCGGCTGGAAGAGGCGGGCCTGAACCGCTACGCTTCACGCGAAGGCGACGTCCAGCTGAGCTGGACGCCGCGTGAAGGCGCGATCCAGTTGCACTACCAGGCCGACAGCCAGGGACGACTGCAGCGCAGTTGCGAGTAGCGCTCAGCCGAACATCAGCGACTGGTGGGCACCGGTGCCGGCCATCGCGCCGTCGGCCACCGCGATCGCCACATTGCCCGCCGCGCGGGCCGCGTCGCCGCCCGCGTAGACGCCGGGCACGGTGGTCTGCTTGCGCTCGTCGGTGCGGATGAAGCGTCCCATCGGCCCCTCGTCGAAAGCGCAGCCCAGGCGTTCGGCGAGCGGGCTGGCCATGTGGGTGCGGCCGTAGGTGAACAGGCCCGCCATCGGAAAACGCCGGCCGTCCGCCAGGACCACGGTGGCGGCGTCCTCGATGCGCGCGACCAGGGAGTCTTCGATGGCGGCCACGCCGCGCTGCGCCATGGCGGCGCGCTGTTCTTCGCTCGGCTCGAAGCGGCCATTGGTGAACAGGGTCACGCGGCCCCAGTCCGGCAGCATCATGGCCTGGTGGAAGGACAGCTCGCTGTTGGCGAGGATGCCGATGTCGCCCTGCTGCAGCTCGTAGCCGTGGCAGTAGGGACAGTGGAAGACGCTGCGGCCCCAGCGTTCGGCCAGCCCTTCGATGGCAGGCAGCTCGTCGCGCACGCCGGTGGCAAGCACCAGGCGGCGGCCGTGTACGGGATCCGCGCCCTCGAGTTCGATACGGAAGCCCTCGCCATCGGCACGGGCATAGACAGCGGCGCCCGCGTGCCAGCTGACGTTCGGGTAGGCCGCCACATCCTTCCTTCCGGCTTGAGCGATGGCGGCCGCCGGCTGGCCGTCGCGGCCGAGGAAGCCGTGCGAATCCTGGGCGAAGCGGTTGCGGCGCCGGCCGGCGTCGACCACCAGCACGCGGCGGCGGGCGCGCGCCAGTTGCAGGGCGGCCGACAGGCCGGCATAGCTGCCGCCGACGACGATGGCGTCAAAGGTCTCGTTCTGGATGGGCATGGTGGACTCCGTGGGTGTGCGCATGTTGGTCATAGCGGCGGTTGAACTCGGCCGAGAGGTCGGCCAGGGTCACGTGCCCGAGCTGGCGCATCAGGAGGGCCTCGGCCTCGTCGAAGGCTTCGCCGAGCGACTCGTTGACGACCTGTTCGACCAGGCAGCCGGGTGATTCCGTGCGGTTGCCCATCGCGAAGAAGGGCGGGGCGCCCACCGCTTCGTAGATGTCGCGCAGCGTGACCTGTGCAAGGTCGCAGGTGATGCTCCAGCCGCCGCCGTGGCCGCGGTTCGACGTGATGAAACCGCGCTCGCGCAGGCCGGCCAGCACGCGGCGCACCAGCACCGGGTTGGTGTCGAGGAAGCGCGCCATGTCTTCCGAGGTCATCGGATGGTCGCTGTGGGCCAGGTGCAGCAGCACGTGGAGCACCGAGGATAGTTTGCTGTCGCGTCTCATGTAACTCATGATATTACAAATTCGCGCGACCGTGTGCGCAGGCGGGCGAAAAAATCAGCGGGGAGGCAGGCGCAGGGTCGGCAGGATGCGCCACATATAGAAGCTGACGCAGGCGCCGACCAGGCCCAGCAGGGCCGGCATCGTCAGGCCTTCGAAGCGGCGCATTCCCAGCAGCAGCGAGCCCCACAGCATCACGGTCGCCACGATCTTGGCCTTGAGCGGAATGCCGCGGCCGGCCTCGAAATTGCGCAGGTACTCGCCGAACACGCGGTGCGAGAGCAGCCAGCCGTGCAGGCGGTCGGAGCCGCGGGCGAAGCACCAGGAGGCCAGCAGCAGGAAGGGCGTGGTCGGCAGCAGGGGCAGGAAGATACCGAGGATGCCCAGCAGCACCGCGATGGCGCCGGCCACGTTATAGAAGGGTTTCATGATGATGTCACTCTAGCATGCCCGGGGCAGCGGGAAGCCGTGAAAGAATATTTCACCTGAGGCTTAAAAATGAAACAATATTTCGCCGTTGCTTTGCAGCATCAATTCCGGCAGATTCCAGCCGTTCCATAAGTTCCCTGTGGAAACAACAGGTATAATCGTGTCAAATTTGACGGGCGCGATCCATTACTGAACGGGCGCGAGCATGACGCCCGGCTTCGCCTTCATTCACCGGTTGCCGCAGCTCGCCGCCATGTCTTCGCCCACCTCGCCTTCCACTCGCCCACCGGCCCGGCGCCCGGTCGATTTCTTCCGCCCGCGCGTGCTGCGCGACCTCGCCATCTACCTTGCCTGCATGCTGCCCATCGTCTGGGGCCTGGTGGCGGTGGAGCAGGCGCGCTTCACGTCGATGGCCGAGAGCGGCACCCGGCGCGACCTGCGCAACTATGCGCGCGTGTTCACCGAAGAGGTGCGCGCCACCGTCGGCATCGTCGACCTGTCATTGCTGCAGCTGCGCTCGACCTGGCTGCGCGACCGCGACAGCTTCGCCCAGACCGTCGGCGAGCACGCGCGCCACCTGCGCCACCGGGTGCCGATGGTGGTCACCGTGCTCGATGCGGCGGGCAGGCTGGTGTACACGAACGCCGGCCCCTCGCATGCGGGCCGCGACCTGAGCGCCTACCCCGCCTACCGCGCCCACCTGGCAGCCAACGACGACCGCTTCTTCAGCGGGCGTCCGGTGATGTCTCCGCTCACCCGCGCCTGGGTGGTCCACTTCAGCCGCGCGATCCGCGACAGGCAGGGCACGCTGCTGGGCGTGATGGTGGCCGCGGTGTCGCCCGACTACTTCGTGCGCTTCTACGACGACATCGACCTCGGCCCGAGCGGCTCGGTATCCCTGATGAGCGCCGACGGCGCCGTGATCGCGCGCAGCACCCGGGTCGACCGCCACCGCGGCATCGGCACCGTCCTGAAGCACAACCCGCACAGCGAGCATGGTCCCATCACGGGGAGCTTCCGCCGCGCCGGCCAGATCGACCACGTCGAGCGCTACTATGCCTGGCACCGGATTCCCGAGTACGGTATGGTGGTGACGGTCGGCCAGGCCGTGCGCGACGTCGGCGCGCGCTTCGAACAGCAGCGCGACGTGCTGGCCGGGATCGGCGCCGCCGTCTCGCTGGTGCTGGCCTTGCTGGGCTGGGCCGCATTGGGGGCCACCGACCGCCGGCGCCGCGCCCTGAAGGCCCTGGCCGCCGCCGAGACGCGCTGGAAGCTGGCGCTGAACGCCGCCGGCGACGGTGTCTGGGACTGCGACGTGGTCACCGGCCTCGCAACCCTGTCCTCGCGCGCCCAGCTCATCCTCGGCACCGACCGCGCCCTGGTTTCCCTGTACGGCAGCGCCCTCGACGCGATGGTTCACCCGGACGAGCTCCCTGGCCTGCGCGCCGCGCTGCGCAGCCACCTGGCCGGCCGCAGCGCCGATTTCGCGTTTGAATTCCGGGTACGCATGCAGCGCGGCGACTGGAGCTGGATCGAGGCGCGCGGCACCGTCAGCGAGCGCGACGAACTGGGCCAGCCGCTGCGCATGGTCGGCACCTTCTCCAATATCGACGCGCGCAAGAACGAGGAGGCGCGCATGCGCCGCATGGCGCACGAGGACGCGATGACCGGCCTGCCGAACCGGGTGCTGCTGGACGACCGCCTGCGCCAGGCGATCCGCACCGCCGGGCGCGACGGCCACAAGGTGGCGGTGATCTACTTCGACCTCGACAAGTTCAAGCCCGTCAACGACACCCACGGCCACGCCGCCGGCGACCGCCTGCTGCAGCTGGTGGCGCGCCGCCTGCGCGCCGGCCTGCGCGATTCCGACACCCTGGCGCGCATCGGCGGCGACGAATTCGTCGTGCTGCTGCCGCGCTGCGCCGGCATCCAGGACGCCACCATCGTGGCCGACAACATCCTGGTGCAGCTCAACCAGCCTTTTGAAGACGGCGAGCTGACCCACCGCATCTCGGGCAGCCTGGGCATCGCCCTCTACCCGGACGACGGCATGGACGGCGACGCCCTGCTGCGCAGCGCCGACGGGGCCATGTACGACGCCAAGTCGCACGGCCGCAACCGGGTCGCGAGCTGCCACCGGGACGAAGCGTAAGCCGCACACCTCGGTGTCACACACCTCGGTGTCAGGTCTGACATTCGGACACGAGCTCAACAATACTGAGGCGCTGAAGGAATGGCGCGGCATCTATACGGATGAGGCCGTGTCCAGATGTCAGACCTGACACCCGGGTTTTGGATGTGGCTCGGCTTTACTGGCTTTGTTGCGGCTCGGCGACGCCGTCGGGCACGGCGCGCGCGGCCACCGCCACGTGGCGCGGCAGATAGAGGGTTACCGTCGTGCCCTTGCCCGGCTCGCTGGCAAGGCGGATGTCGCCGCCGCTCTGGCGTGCGAAGCCGTGCGCCATCGACAGGCCCAGGCCTGTGCCCTTGCCCTCGGGCTTGGTGGTGAAGAAGGGTTCGAAGACGTGTTCCATCACCTCCGGCGGCATGCCGTGCCCGGTGTCGCTGACCGCCACCGTGACGTAGTCGCCCGGGGCCAGCTCGGGGTCGTTCCCGACCGTGACGTTGTCGAGGGCCAGGCGCACGCTGCCCCTGCCGTCCATGGCGTCGCGCGCATTGATGACCAGGTTGAGCAGCACGTTCTCCAGCTGGTTCGGGTCGACCAGGGTCGGCCACAGCGCGGGCGGGGCGCTTTTCTCGATGTCGACACCGTCGCCGGCGGCGCGCAGCACCAGGCTGTCCATGCGCGCCAGCAGTTCGTCGACGTGGACTTCGCTCGGGTGCAGCGGCTGGCGGCGGGCAAAGGCGAGCAGCTGGCCGGCCAGCTTGGAGCCGCGCTCGACCGCATCCAGGATGCTGAGCAGGCGCTTGCGCTTGCCCTCGTCGAGGCGGTCGGCGCGCAGCATCAGCTGCACGTTGGCGCTGATGATGTGCAGGATGTTGTTGAAGTCGTGCGCCACGCCGCCCGTGAGCTTGCCGACCGCTTCCAGCTTCTGGGCGCGCGCCAGCGCCCGGCGGGCTTCGTCGAGGCGCTGCTGGCGTTGCTGTTCGCGTTGCAAGGCTTCGCGCCGCGCGCTGATGTCGCGCACGAAGACCGTGGCCCCGAAGCTGTCGCCGATCGGCAGCACCGCCACGCTCAGTTCCACCGGAATCTCGCGGCCCTGGCGGTCGATGACGTTCAATTCGGCGGGGCCGCCCAGCAGCTCGCAGGCGCCGCTGGCGGTAAAGCGCCTGTAGCCCTCGCGGAAAGGCGCGCGTGCGCCCGGCGGCAGCAGGTCTTCGGCGCCGCGTCCGATCGCTTCGGCCGGGTTCCAGCCGAACAGGCGCGTGGCCTGGGCGTTCCAGTCGGTGATGCGTCCGCCCGCATCGACCGCCAGGAAGGCATCATGGGTGTGCTCGAGGATGACCTGGATGCGCTGGCGTTCGGCGGCGACCTGGTCGTGCGACTGGCGCAGCTCCAGGGTCATGGAATGGGCCAGCAGCAGGGCGCGGCGGCGCGAGCTGGCCAGCAGCCACACCACCACGCTCAGCAGGACACTCAGGCTGATGCCGGTGAGCGCGATCAGGCGCGGGCGGGTGGTGTCGAGGCTGTTCTCGAAGGCGGGGCTGGAGCGCATCATGACGGTCCAGGTGCGCCCGCCCGGCAGGATCTGGGCGCTGGCCTTGAGCCGGGGCGTGCGCGACGTGGCGGATTTGGCGGAGCGGTAGAGCAGGGTGGCGTCGCCCCTCGGTTCGCCGTCGTGGATCTCGATGTCGAGGTCGAGCGAGTGGGCGCCGCCCAGGCCCCGCATCAGGTCGTTCATGCGGAAGGGCGCGTAGACCCAGCCGACCAGGGCGGCGCGGCGCTGGTCGACGGTGCCGGCCAACTGGCCGGCGCGGTAGACCGGCAGGTACATCAGGGCGCCGGACTGGCGCGCGTCCTGGCCTTCCTGCACCAGCACCACCTTGCCGCTCAGGGCCGCCTGGCCGCTGTCGCGTGCGCGCTCCATCGCCGAGCGCCGCACCGGTTCGCTGTACATGTCGTAGCCGAAGGCGCGCGAATTGCGATCCGTAAAGGGTTCGATGTGGGTGATGGCCGTTAGCACGGGGCGCTGGCCGGGCGGCGTGACGCGGTAGCCCGGGAAGCCTTCGCGCCGCAGCGCCGCCTCATGGGCAGCCAGCTGCCCCGGCGGGACGAGGGTGGCGATGCCGAGCGCCTCCATGCCCGGGAAGGACTGGTCCAGGCGCAGCAGGCCGTAGTACCTGGCCCAGTCGCCGCGCTCGAGCGCCACCGAGCCGCGCAGGTAGCCGCGCGCGCCGCGCAGCACCTGCTCGTAGACCGCCATGCGGCGGCTGATGCTGAACACCATGTCGCGGGTACGGTAGTCGAAGGTTTCGACCAGCTGCGCCTCGGCGGCGTGCTTCGCGCTGCTCCAGGCGAAAAAAGTCACCAGCAGGGTCACCAGGCACACCAGCATGGCCAGCAGCAGCGGCAGCTGCCCGGAATCGGGCGGGTTGCTGCGGCTGGTGGAGGCGGACTGGGAGGAGGGCATGTCTCGATACGCGCGGCGGCGCTGTGGCGGCGGGTTGATCGGAAAGTGCCGAAAGTGTTTTAGTGGTTAACTTGAAACTTGTTCATCTTCGACTTGTCATACTACGGCTGATTCATCTCGATCAATCACGTGGCAAAAGCGCTGTTGCCAAATGACCTTTGAGGTGCGAGGCATCGCGGTGAGTTCCACCGTGACAGCCTGTGGAGGGGAAAGCGCTGGCTTGGCGCGCGAGCACCAAGTGAAACTGGCCCCAGTGAAGCAGGAATCCGACAGTATGGCGAGCTTTAGAGAAAATTAGCTGGCTTTACGTAAGTTTGGTAGAACGGTAGCATACGCATCCTTGCTATGTCCGGGCGCACGGCACCTTTGCGCGTTTGGCAACGGCATTATCGCCTAAAATTGAATCAATGCAACTTTTTGCTCTTTCGTGTCGGGGCGCCCCCGAGCCTTCCGACCGATGAGCCTGCCGCCCTTCCTGCACCGCCACTGGCCGCTAGCGGCCCTGCTGGGCACGCTCGTCCTGGCCCTGCTGTGGGGCGCGCTGTGGCCGGTGCGCGGCGACAGCCATGAGGTGCTGCTGGACTTTCCGCCGGGCGGGCGCGGCGTGCCGCTCGAAGTACGCCTGACCGCGGGTGTGCAGGACGTGCTGCTGCTGCGTAACCGTACTGGCCGGCCGCTGGTCTTCGGCCCTTTGCAGCTTGCCCCCGGCGCCCAGTACCGCCTGCCTTTCGAGGAAGAGGGCGAGCAGGCAGTGCCCGTACCGGTCCTGCCCGGCGGCCTGCTGCGGGTGCGGGTGGTGCGCTTGCCGGACCCGGGCTGGGACCGGCTGCGCTGGCGTCTCGGCAACCTGGGCAGCGCGATCCGCCACCTGCCGCTGCAGGGCCCCGATTAAGAACCTATGCCAGTAGGGAATGAGTCGTTGCTGCCGCGCCTGACAAGCGCGTGCTGCGTTGTTCGTCGTTGCATGGCTCGCCATGCGGCCTCCTCGCGCCTTGCCCGCGCTTGCCATGCATCGCCATCAACTTCCTCCTCCCTACTGGCATAGATTCTAAGGCGCCGCCAAGCGCCAATCGTGCTCCCCGCCCCCCTGCGATTCTGTCATCATGGGCATCATGTCGACGATTTCCATGCCCTTGTTCCCGCTCAGTACGGTGCTGTTCCCGGACGGGGTGCTGCCGCTGCAGGTGTTCGAGGTGCGCTACCTCGACATGATCAGCCGCTGCCTCACCGAGGACACGCCCTTCGGGGTGGTGCTGCTCACCCAGGGGCACGAGGTGCGCCAGCCGGAGGGCGAGCCCGAACGGTTCGTCGCGGCCGGCACCATCGCTTCCGTCACCGAGACCGCCACCACCACGCCGGGCCTGCTGCAGGTCCTGTGCCGCGGCGGCTCGCGCTTCAACGTCGTCACCGCCGAGCAGCGCCTGAACGGCCTGTGGATGGCCGAGGCCGAGCTGGTCGAGGACGACCACGAGGTGCGCATCCCCTCGGAGCTGCAGGGCGCTTCCGACGCCCTCGACCGGGTGCTGAACTCGCTGCACGACGTGCCGCAGCACCGCTGGCCGGTGCAGCCGCCGTTCCGGCTGGACGACTGCGGCTGGGTCGCCAACCGCTGGTGTGAACTGCTGCCCTTGCCCAACCGGCAAAAGCACAATATGCTCATGCTGGACAACCCCGTGATCCGGCTCGAATTGCTGCACGATGTCCTCGACGAGCACGGCCTGATCACTTCCTAGCAGGGAGATGTGGCGGCCATGAAATTTTCGGACGACCTCCTGATTGCGTACATCCACGGCGAGCTGGCCGAGCCGGCGCGCGCGGCGGTCGAGCGCGCCATGCACGCCGATCCCATCCTCGCAGCCCGCATCGCCCAGCACCGCCGGAGCGACGCCCGCGCCCACATCTTCAGCGTCTCGGCCAATGGCCACCACGACGGCGGCCACCCGCAACGCCAGCTGCCGCCCCAGGGCGCCAAGGTGGTGCACCTGGACGCCATCCGCCCGGGGCGCCCCATGCCGCCACCGCCACCGCCGGAAAGCAGCAGCTGGTCCCCGCGCCACTGGCTGGCCGTGGGCGCCGCACTGGTCACGGGCCTGGTGGCCGGCGCCCTCGGCTGGCAGCAGCTGCAACCGTCGCCCAGCCTGGTGATGCTGGTGGCCAGCGACGGCGCCCTGGTCGCGCGCGGACGCCTGGTCGACGCCCTCGGTGACCAGCTGGCCAGCCCCGGCCCGGCGGAATCCGGCGTGCGCATCGGCGTCACCTTCGTGTCGAAGGACGGCAGTTATTGCCGCAGCTTCGTGGTCGACACCAGTGCCGGCCTGGCCTGCCGCAGCAATGGACGCTGGACGATTCCCGTGCTGGCCCAGGCGCCGGCCGGCGCCGCCTACCTCGACGGCAGCGTGCCGCCGCCGGCGGTGCAGGCCGCGATCGACGGGCGCATCGTCGGTTCCGCCCTCGATGCGCAGGCGGAGCGGGCGGCCCAGCAGCGTGGCTGGACGCCATGATCCTGTCATGTGCCTGAGCAAGAATTGTCGGGATGGCCACTCCGGGGAAAAACCGGCCCGCAAACAGGACTTTATATACAGTGGGGTGGATTTGAGGTATCGTGTCACCCGCTAAAGTGCCTCTACCTCCGCGCGCCCGTATCCCCGGCGCCTGTCGCGGTAATGCGGTCCGGTCGCCCGGCCTGCCATTCTCCCTGGAAGCTTCCCGCGCAGGCCGCATCGTGCCCGCAGGCGGTGCCGTAGAGCTAACGAAATACTGAAGAAGAATATGTCTGATATCCAGAATAATGTAGCCAGCGTCGAACCGGTCGACAACATGCCGATGAGCGAGGACCTGCCGGTCGTCCAGGTTGCCGCCGACGAGGCGCCGACCGTGCGCTTCGCCGACCTCGGCCTGGCGCCGGAAATCCTGCGCGCGCTGAGCGACCAGGGCTATGTGCACCCGACCCCGATCCAGGCCCAGGCCATCCCGCTGGTGCTGCAGGGCCGCGACGTCATGGGCGCCGCCCAGACCGGCACCGGCAAGACCGCCGGCTTCTCGCTGCCGATCATCCAGCTCCTGATGGCGCACGCCAACGCCAGCATGTCGCCGGCGCGCCACCCGGTGCGCGCCCTGGTGCTGACCCCGACCCGCGAACTGGCGGTGCAGGTGGCCGACAACGTCAAGGCCTATTGCCGCCACACCCCGCTGCGCTCGACCGTCGTGTTCGGCGGCATGGACATGAAGGGCCAGACCACCATCCTGAAGGGCGGCGTCGAGATCGTCATCGCCACCCCGGGCCGCCTGCTGGATCACGTCGAACAGAAGAACATCAGCCTGTCGCAGGTGCAGATGCTGGTCATGGACGAAGCCGACCGCATGCTCGACATGGGCTTCCTGCCGGACCTGCAGCGCATCATCAACCTGCTGCCAAAAGCACGCCAGAACCTGATGTTCTCGGCCACCTTCTCGCCGGAGATCAAGAAGCTGGCGAACAGCTTCCTGAACAAGCCGGTGCTGATCGAAGTCGCGCGCAGCAACGCGACCGCCGACAAGGTCACCCAGACCGTGTACAAGGTCGACGAGGAGCTCAAGCGCGACGTGGTCGAGCACATCATCCGCGAGCGCAAGTTGAAGCAGGTGATCGTGTTCTCGAACACCAAGATCGGCGCCTCGCGCCTGTCGCGCCACCTGGAGCAGAAGGGCATCAAGGCCTCGGCGATCCACGGCGACAAGACCCAGCAGGAGCGCATGGCCGCCCTCGACGCCTTCAAGGGCGGCGCGGTGGAAGTGCTGGTGGCGACCGACGTGGCCGCGCGCGGCCTCGACATCTCGGACCTGCCCTGCGTGATCAACTACGACCTGCCGTACAACGCGGAAGACTACGTGCACCGCATCGGCCGCACCGGCCGCGCTGGCGCCTCGGGCGACGCCCTGTCGGTGTATTCGGACAAGGACGAGCGCCTGCTGGCGGACATCGAGAAGCTGATCAAGCAGACCATCCCGCGCGGCGAGCTGGCCGGCTTCGTGGCGCCTTCCAGCCGTTCGCGCGAAGGTTCCCGCGACAGCGGCCGTGACTTCGGCGGCGAGCGCCGTGGCCGCCGCGAGGAGGCCGGTGCACGCGGTGGCGAGCGCGGCGAGCGTCCCTCGCGCGGCGGCTACAACGCGGGCTACAGCCCGACGCCGCGCCGCGAGAAGGTCGACCCCTGGTTCCTCAAGCCCTACGAGCCCTCGACCGCGGCCCGCCGCGAGACCGTGACGGCATCGTCCACGCCGGCCAAGCAGGGCAAGCAGAAGCTGGCCTTCCTGCTCGGCGGCGGTCCGCGCACCACCGCTTGATCGTCCGCGTCACCGCTTTTCGTAGGGTGGTCGGCTCTGCCGACCGCGCGTCCAGCTCCGGCATGGTCCGTTGCGGCTCATCCGTGAGTTGAACGCGCGGACGGCGAAGCCGACTAGGCGTCCCCGTCCACCCTACCGATTCCGTTTCGCGATCAATCAAGCCGCCCGGCGCCCATGCAGCGCCGCCTGCACCCGGTCCAGCAGGTCCTGGTGGTCATACGGCTTGGCCAGCACCTCCAGCGCCTGTCCCTGCGCGCCGCGCGCCGGCAGTTCGTCCATATACCCCGTGGTGACCAGCACCGGCATGCCGGGGCGCGCTTCGTGCACCTTTTCGATCAGCTGCAGCCCGTTCATCCCGCCCGGCATGATGACGTCGGTGAACAGCAGGTCCACCGACTCCCGGGCCAGGAGCGCCAGCGCGCTTTCGCCGCTGGGCGCCGACACCACCTCGTAGTCCGCGGCCGCCAGCATGGCTTCGGCCAGCTCGCGCACGTCCGCGTTGTCTTCCACCACCAGGATGCGGCATTTGCGGCCCTCCTCGGCGGCCGCGCTGGCGACGTCCGGGCCGCCGGCATCCTCGTCGCGGGCCTGCTGGCTCACGGGAAAGATCATGCGCACCCGGGTGCCGTGGCCAGGCTCGCTGTCGATCTCGAGCCGTCCATGCGACTGCTGCACGAAGCCGTGCACCATGGCCAGGCCCAGTCCCGTGCCCAGTCCCTTGGTGGTGAAAAAGGGTTCGGTGGCGCGCCTGGCGATTTCCGGCGTCATGCCTTCGCCTTCGTCCAGCACGCAGATCGACACGTAGTCGCCCGGCGGCAGGCGCGAGGCGGCGCGGCGCGCCTCGTCCACGACGGCGGTGCCCACCGTCACCGCGCCACCCTCCGGCATGGCGTCGCGCGCATTGATGACGACGTTCAGCAGCGCCATCTCGAGGTAGGTCGGGTCGAGCGAGCAGGCCGGCAGGCCGGGCTTGAGGTCCAGGCGCAGCTCGACCTTGTCGCCGAGCGTGCGCACCAGCATGTCGGAAAACTCGACCACCAGGCCGTTCAGGCTGACCCGTTTCTGCTCGAGGCGCTGCTTGCGCGCAAAGCTCAGCAGCTGCTGGGTGAGTTTGCCGGCCTGCATGGTGGCGCGCTGGGCGCGCCGGATCGGCTCCCCTGCCGCGGTCTTGCCGGCCGTGAGCAGGGCCAGTTCGAGGTTGCCGTTAATGACCTGCAGCAGGTTGTTGAAATCGTGGGCCATGCCGGCCGAGAGCTGGCCAATCGCCTCCATCTTCTGCGCCTGCAGGTTCGACTCCATCATGCTGCGGCGCTCGGTGATGTCCATCTGCGAGGCGAAGAAGTAGAGCAGCTTGCCGTTCTGGTCGAAGATCGGTCCGATGAAGAGGGCGTTCCAGAAGGGCTCGCCGTCGGCCTTGTAGTTCATCAGGTCGACCGAGACCGCGCGCTGCTCCTGCAGCGCCTTGCGCACTTCGGCGACGGTGCTGCGGTCGGTGTCGGGGCCCTGCAGGAAGCGGCAGTTGCGTCCCAGGACGTCTTCCTGCCTGTAGCCGGTGAGGTCGAGGAAGGCGCCGTTCACGAACACGATCGGGTTGTCTTCCTGGTTGGGGTCGGTGACGACCATGGGCATGCGGGTCATCTCGACGGCGGCAAAGAAGATGTTGCCGCGTTCGTCCAGGCCGCCATGGCCGATATAGCTCGCCTGCCAGTGGTTGATGCCCAGGCCGCCGGAAGGATTGATCGCATTGCCCTCGACCTGGCCGCGCGCCTGCACGCCCGCGCTCTGCCCGCCGCCCTGTACGTCGAGCGGCCTGTCGAGGTATTCGTCCTTGTCCTGTCCGGTTGCCATCGGGTGATCCTGGAAAGCGCGGCCATGCCGCAGCCTGCCGCGCACGGGCAGGCCTGTCATGCTTTCACTCTACCCGGCGGCCCCGTCTCATTCCGTTCGTGAGTTCACACAGCCCTTGCTGCTTGTGGCAGATCAACGAGCGGCCTGGACCGATTGCGCGACGTCGGCGACGCTGATCTCGGCGATGCCGATGCCGAGCTTGCGATTGTCGCCGTGGCCGCCCAGGTCTTCCGGCGAGGTCGGCTGCGGCACCTCGATTCTCAAGCTGCGCTGCTGGCCGTCGGTCGTGAAGCGCAGGCCGACTTCCTGCAGCGAGGGGCCGACGCGGAACTGGGTGCGGGTGTCGCCGACCTGGATGGTGAAGGGCAGGCCGGCGTTCGGGCCGTAGCCGCGCGCGGTCAGGATCACCAGGGCCTTCTTCGGCAGCGGCTGGCTGAAGTGCAGCACCACCTGCTTGGCATCCGACCAGCGGCCCCAGGCTTCGGCGCCGGACAGGCCCTGGGCATCGCTCACGAAGCCGCCGTAGGGCTGCGACAGGTGCAGGCTGCCCAGGGTACGTCCGGTATTGCCCGGCAGGCGCACCAGCGCGTAGTCGGCGGTCGCCTGCACCGGCGCGATGCCCGGCGGCAGGGGGTGATTGCCGATGACCAGCAGCCACTTCTTGCGGACAGGAAGTTCGTACTCCTCGATCGGCGCATCCTTGGCCAGGTCGAGCATGCCGGTGTCCGGGGCGTCGATGTGGAATTGCGCGCGCATCAGGTCGAGGATGCCGGTGGCGGCCACCGTGATCTCGTTGCGCTCGGCCACGGGCACGTTGGCGCGCGCGAAGCGGCCGCCATGGTCGGCCGGCCAGCCGCCGCGCAGCTGGGCCAGGTAGGCATTGGTTTCGCGGCCGCCGTAGTAAAGCACGAGCGGCAGGGCCAGGAACAGGAAGACGGTGGCTGCATGGCGGCTGCCGCGCGCCCACAGGATCAGCGCCACCGCGCTCAGCATCACCAGGAGCTTGCCGGCGCTGGTGTGCAGGCCGATGCCGGAAATCTCCGGCGCGTCGACCGGGGTGATCGCATAGGTCGGCAGGCGCCACAGGGCGAAGGCCAGCACGGCCAGCAGGAAGGCCGTCACCAGCCAGGCCAGGCGGCGCGACGAGGCCGGCAGCGGCTCAGGCGGGCGCGCGAAGGCGTTTGCCGCCAGCATCAGGAGCAGCGGCAGCACGAAGGAGTAGTAGCGCAGGTGCAGGCGCAGCACCTCCATTGGTCCGATGCCCGAGATCGAGGCGGTATAGGCCACGGTCAGGCCGGCGGTCGAGCCCAGCATCAGGAAGGTCCACAGCTGCAGGCGGTTCAGGCTCGTACCGGATTGCCGGCGCGCGGCGCGGCTGAGCACCAGGTGCAGCAGCATGGCCAGCGGCAGGCTGGCCAGGATGGCCAGGGCCATCAGGTGGCCGCGGAAGTTGATGAAGGCCGGCCCCAGCAGGGCCAGCTTCGAGGTATTGCCGGTCGAGGAGGCGGTATTGCCGTAGAAGCTGCCGAAGACGGACAGGGCCGGCTCGCCCGCGATCAGGTAGCCGACGCCGAATTTGACGAGCAGCGCCGCCAGCGGCGCGACCACGGCCGCCACCACCGCCTTGCCCAGGCGACCGGCGCCGCCATCGCTCCAGGCGAGCACGGCCAGGAAGAGGCTCGTGGCCGGGATCAGGAACACGGCGTGCACCTTCACCAGGCTCATCAGGCCGACCACGAGGCCGGCCGCCAGCGCGCGCTGCAGCACCGTCCAGGCGGCCGGGGACAGCGCCACCCAGCTCAGGGCCGCGAAGCCGAAGTAATAGGTCGCCTCCGGCATGAAGAAGGAGGTGTAGAGATTGGTCGGCGCCAGCAGGCCGGCCACCACCAGGGCAATCGCCAGCAGGCGCGGCATGTAGTTGCGCGCGACCAGGTAGAAGAGGAACCCCCCGCCCACCCAGAACAACGCATTGCCGACCCGGACGCAATCGAGGAAGCCGTCGCCGCAGGCCATCGAGCCGCGGAACAGCCAGAGGTAGAGGTAGGACGGCACGATGGCTTCGGACAGCGGCATCAGGCGCGCCATCTTCGAGTAATACCACTCGTCGGCGAAGATGGCCGGGTTCAGGCCGAGGTTGCGCACCAGCAGCCACGCGAACACGGCGGCCAGCGACAGGGACAGGATCGGGCCGGCGTACCGGTTCAGGTCTGGGGAAGCGGTCTTCATCATCAGGACGTTCTTGGTCTTATGGGTAACAGTGTGCCGCGCCAGGCGGCAAGGTGCTGGGCCATGCGGTCCCAGGTAAAGAACTGGCGTTTTTCATAATAGAGCGGCCCCGCATGCGGACGCTCTTGCAGGCGCGCGGGATCGACCGGCTGCAGCTGCTCGACGCCGCGCAGCAGGTAGTGCAGCAGCACGAACGGGAACAGGCCGATCCAGGTGGTGCGCTGCGAAGGATAGGACAGGCAGGCCCGCAAGTGCTGCCAGCGCCGGACCCAGGGAATGCGGATGGCCTGGGCCGGGCCGTTTTCAAGCAGCGGCGCCAGTACGCGGAACCAGGGGCCGCCGAGATGCTTCGACTGGTAGAGCGAGAACTGCCAGGTGCGCTGAAGCAGGCCGCGCTGAGCGGCGAGAAGGACGGTCAGCGCGTGCAGGGCGTCGTGGTCATGATGGCCGCCTTCCCAGGCAGTGACGTGGATCGCCTCGATGTTCTGGTAACTGTCGAGCCAGCGTGCGATCCAGTTTGAGGCCGCTTCCAGGTGCAGGGGCAGGCGCGCGTCGCCGATGCCCAGCTCGCCCCCCGCGAAAAAGACATCGCCGGCCGGCACGCCGAGCCTGCCCAGCACCGCCAGCGACTCCGCATTGCGCCGGGCCGCGCTGGCGCTGGCCGTCTGGCCGTCGGTCAGATAGGCGCAGGCCACCCGCACACCCTGCTCGCGGTAGGCGAGGATGCGCTGGAACACGCCGAACTCGTCGTCCTGGTGGGCGAAGAGGAACAGCGCCGTTGGAGCTATCTCAGTAGGCATCGAAGTCGAGGAAGGTGAACTGGATGCGCGCCGGGTCCAGCTGCGGGGCGCGCGCATTGAATGCGCGCCAGATCAGGTTCAGGGGCGAGGGACGCATGCGCATCGGGATGCTGGCGTAGTTCCAGTAGTTCGCCGAGGCGTCCGGCGCCAGGCCGATGAAGAGGCGCAGCGGAGAAGGCGCCGGGCCCTGGCTCTTGGGTGAGGTCGGCAGGGTAGCTGCGCCGAGTTCGGCGTAGGCCGGCACGATGCCGACCGCCGGTGCGTGGAACTGCAGGCGGCCGCCATGTTCGCGGTGCCACACGCGGTTGTGCGGATTGGCGCAGCGCCATGCCAGCGCCTCGGGGCTCCAGCTGCGCTCGAAGGATAGGGTGGATGCCTGTGCCTGCGCGGTATGGCGCAGCGATCCGACGCCGATGCGCGCTTCCAGCGGGCGCACCAGCTGGAAACCGAGCTTGCGCACGAAACCCGGCGTGCTGTTGGCGTTCGCGACGCCGTAGACGCCGTCGAAGCCGCTCGCGGCGCCGGCCTCGTAGGTCATCGCGGCGAGTTTCGTGAACAGGCCCTTGCCCTGGTAGTCCGGATGGGTGGCCGTGTTCAGCGACAGCAGCACCCGCACCTCCTGGCCTTCGACCCAGGCGCGCGCCGGTACGCAGACGTAGTGCGCCGCCAGGCGTTCGCCGTCCCAGGCGTCGTAGCCGACCGCCGCGCCATCGGGATTGGCGAGATACAGCCAGTCGAGGTAGGCGGGGGTGAACTTGTCGGTACCGGGGAAGCAGGCGGCGAACAGGGCGCCGTACTGGGCGAGGATGGCGGGGTCATGCTGGACAGGCGCGAAACGGAATTCCATCACTTGAAGATCCAGTATTTGCCGAGCAGGTAGCCGTTCGCCGCCACCAGGGGCAGAGAGACGATTTTCCCGACCAGCGGATTGTCGAAGACGGCCTGTCCCAGGGCTACACAAGCAATGGTCAGGAGGTAATTGACACCGACCACGCACAGATAGCGCGCGAAATTCGCCGGATTGGCCGAAGCATTGAAGGTAACACGGCTGTGGAAGGCGTAGTTGACCAGCAGCCCGGCCGCAAAGCCCGCGCTGGCGGCGGCGGTCGCCTGCACGCCGGACAGCAGCAGCAGCTGCATCAGGCCGACGTCGGCCAGGGCGCAGATCAGCCCGCCGGTGACGAAGACGGCGAACTGGCGCGAGAGCAGTTTGGAAGCGAGTGTCGATGCGGTCATGGAGTGCTGCGGAACAGGGTCTTCTTGTGCAGCGGGCGGCGCGGCACGGCAGAGATGTCATAGGCCAGGAAGGCCAGGATCAGCTGCACGCCCATGATCACCGGCAGCGCGGCCAGCATCACGGTGCCGGCCGGCGTCTCCACGTTCGAGCGGGCCGAGGCGATCCAGTGGCTGATGCCGTACACGGTGCCGAAGGCGGCCAGCAGCACGCCGAGCGGCAGCTCGAGCGAGGCCAGCGACATATTGCGCAGGTAGTAGTTGTAGAAGATGCGTTTGCCGAAGTTGCGCACGTGCTTGGTGAAGAATTCGGTGACGACCTTCGAGATCTTGAGGTTGCTGACCTCGTCGCCATACACCGCGTCCATCGGCACGTCCACCACCACCGCGCCCAGGATGTTCAGGCGGAACAGCATGTCCGATTCGAAGAAGTAGCGCTTGCTGATCTTCTCGAACGGCAGGAAGCGTGCGGCGTCGGCGTGGATCGCCGTGTAGCCGTTGGTCGGGTCGAACAGGTCCCAGTAGCCCGAGGACAGCTTGGTCATCAGGGACAGCACGGCATTGCCGAACAGGCGCATCGGCGGCATCGCGCCCAGGCGCTCCAGGTTGAAGAAGCGGTTGCCCTTGGTGTAGTCGGCCTCGCCCGCCAGGATCGGCGCCACAAAACTGGGGATCAGGGAACCGTCCATCTGGCCGTCGCCGTCGATCTTGACGATCACCTTGGCGCCGTCCGCGATCGCGGCGCGGTAGCCGGTCATGACGGCGCCACCGACACCCTGGTTCTCGGCGTGTTCGAGCACGGTCACGCGCGGGTCCTGGCAGTTGGCGCGCACGAAATCGCCGCTATGGTCGGGGCATTTGTCGTCGACCACGTAGATGCGGCCGACTTCCGGCCCGACGCCGGCGATCACGCCGAGGATGTGGCGTGTGACCTTGTAGCTCGGGATCACCACCGCGATGAGGGCGGCCTCATTGGCGGCCGGTTGGTCGAAAGCGTTCATGGCTTGGGGGACGGGTGCGTTCATGGTTGGGTCATCAGGTCGGGCGCGTCGGCACGGGCCGGTAGCGCTAGGTTCTGCTGGCCCGCGGGCGGGAACAGCATCGTCACCAGTTCGGCGGCGTTGTCGGCCCAGCTGCGCGCCGGGATGCCGTGCGGCGCCGGTGCACTGCCGGCGGCCTCCAGGCGCAGCCAGTCCTGGATGGCGGCGGCGAGTTCGGCGCCATCGTTGCCGCTGAAGTAGTGGGCGTGGCCGCCCGCCACCTCGCGGAACACGGGGAGGTCGCGCGCCAGCAGGGGCACGCCGTGGCGCGCCGCTTCGATCAGCGGCAGGCCGAAGCCTTCGCCTTCGCTGGCGAACAGCAGGCAGGCGCCCGCCGCATACACGCGGTCGAGATATTCGTCGCTGATGCCCTGCAGCCAGTAGAGGCGCTTGCCCAGTTCCGGATGGCTGCGCAGGCGCTTCACGATGGCGGGAATGGTGCGGCGGCTGCCGTCGGGCAGGCCTTTCCAGCCTTCGTGGCCGACGATCACGAGGCGCACGTCCTCGCCTTGCGCCCACAGTTGTTCGAAGGCGTCCAGGGCCTGGGCGTGGCCCTTGCGCGGCTCGACGGTGCCGACCATCAGGAAGCTCGGCGCGCCGGCAATATCGGCCAGCACCTGTTGCGCATCCGGCGGCAGGCCGGTGCTCGGCTGCGAGGCGCCGATGTCGGCGCCGTGGTGCAGCACCTGGAAGTCCGGCAGCGGGCGGCCCAGGTGCTGGCTGGCCAGCCAGTCCCGGGTCTCGTTCGCCACGGCCGCGCTGATGCAGACCAGGACATCGGCTTCGCTACCGACGGCGCGCAGCCAGCCGGCGAATTCGGTTTCCGCACCGGGCGGGAAGAATTCCGGACGCAGCACCGGCAGGATGTCGTGCACCAGGAAGTGGATGCGCACGCCCTGTTCGCGCCAGCGCTTGTACAGGCCCAGGCGCGCGGCTTCGGCTACCGGGCCGGGGAACACGTCGGGGCTGTAGAACACGTCCCCAAGCGAGACGTGCACTTCTTCATCGTGCACGCCGTCGCCGACGGTGCCGACCAGGTCGTGCAGGTAGCGCCGCGCATAGCGGTAGTGCCAGTAGCCGCCCTCGTCGCTGAGGTAGATCGGCAGCACCTGGTAGTCCTTGCCTTGCCCGCGCAGCAGTTCCATCAGCTGGGCGCGCACCACGCGCTGGATGCCGGTCTTGAGGTCTTCGCGCACCATGGCCGAGACGTCCACCAGCAGCTGCGGCGCCAGTCGTTCGCCACCGACCACGGCGTGGTGGCGGTTGTACAGGACCGCGTCCATCAGCTGCACGGCGCTCTGGCGCCAGGTCAGCCACGGCATGTTCCTGGATGGCGGCGCCTTGCCGGCCGCATGCAGGGCCAGCCATTCTTCGATGGCGCCGGCCAGGTCTTCCGGCTCGCCGCCGTCGAAATAGAAGGCGTGCTCGCCGGCCACCTCGCGGAACACGGGGATGCCGCGCGCGATGATCGGCAAGCCCTTCTGGGCCGCCTCGATCAGCGGCAGGCCGAAGCCTTCGCCTTCGGAGGCCGCCAGCAGGGCCGAGCTGTGGTCGTAGAGGGTCAAGAGCATCTCGTCGGAGACGCCGTTGAACCAGAACAGCTGCTGCTCGCGCTGGGGATGTTTTTCCAGGCGTTCGGCCAGCTGGTCGACCAGCCAGCCGTTCTTGCCGACGATGACGAGGTTGAGCTTGACCCCCTTGGCCCACAGCAGCTCGCAGGCGGCCAGCGCCTGGGCCTGGCCCTTGCGCGGCTCCAGCGTGCCCACCATCAGCAGGGAAGGGGCCTCGCGCAGCGCCTCGATGGCGCGCCCGGCATTGTCCGGCATGCCGGTGCTCGGCACGCTGTTGTCGATGTCGGCGCCGAGGTGGAACCAGGACAGCTTCAGGGGCGACAGGCGGCGGTTCGGGCGGCCCGCCAGCCACGCCTGGGTCTCGTCGGCCACGGCGCGCGAGATCGTGACGATGCCGTCGGCGACCAGGGAGATGGTGTCGATGAAGTCGCCATAGTACTTCTGCGCGCCGAAGGGGAAGCAGTCCGGGCGCAGCAGGGGCAGCAGGTCGTAGACGGTGAACCAGATCGCCACGCCCTTGCGGCGCAGCGCCAGGAGCTGCTGCTGGTTCTGGGTCGTCATGTTCGTGGCCAGGTCGAGGCCCAGGAAGGTGTCGCCAGGGCGCGCTTCGATCGGCGCATCCTCGATGGAAAGCAGCGGTGCGCCCAGCATGGCGCAGCTGAAGCGGCGCGCGTAGCGGTAGGCGCGGTTGCCGCCCTCGCTGTACACGGGTTCGATGCGGTAGCCCGGCGGCGGTTCCTTCACCAGGGCCAGCACGATGCTGCGCACCACGCGCTGGATGCCGGTCTTGTAGTCGGCCTGGACCAGCGCCGAGATGTCGACCAGCAGCTGGCGCGGCATGGTGGCCGGGGTGTTCGCCGCCATCATGGCGGCGGTTTCCACGAGTGCCGCTTCGTGTGGCGGACGCGGGGCGTCCGCCGCGGTGAGATTGGCGACCAGCTGGCGGCGCAGGGCAGGGGCGCTGTCGCGGGCAAACGCTTCGATGGCCTCGACGTAGAGCGCGCCGACGGCCGCGGGCGCATGGTGGCGGGCGATGTGGGCGCGCCCGAGCCGGGCCAGCTCCGCGCGGCGCTCTTTCGAAGCGTGCAGTTCGGCGAGGGCGGCGGACAGCTCGGCATCCTCGAAGCTGTCCTGCAGCATGGACAAGGTATCGCGCGGCAGGTCGGCGCTGGCGCCGTGGGCGTTGACGATGGCCGGCAGGCCGTGCATCAGGCAGTCGAGCACCGAGGCCGAGGTCTCGCCGCGGGTCTGGGTGCGCAGCTGCACCGCGCAGTCGCTGGCGGCCAGCCAGTGCTGGTAGTCGGTGCTGCTCACGAAACCGGTGATCCGGATGCGGGAGGCGGCTTCGCTGTCGGCAATCTTGCGCAGCAGTTCGATGCCGTACTGGCCCGGGTCGTTGGCCCCCACGAAGACCAGCTTGCAATGCGGATCGCGCGCCAGGGGAGAGGCGAGGAAGGCATCGAGCAGGCGGTGATTCAGCTTGGTCGGGCCCAGCATGCCAAAGGTGCTGACGATGTAGTCGTTCTCGCCCAGGCCGAGCCGTGCGCGCGCCGCCGTGCGCGCGGCAGCATGGTCGGCGTCCTGCGCCACCTGGCCGCGCAGCAGCGGGATGGTGCGCCAGCCTGCGGCGGCGCCCGGGCCATACCACTGTTCGGCAAGGCGGCAGGAAAAATCGCTGTGCACGATCACGCCGGCGGCGCGGTCCAGCACCTCCTTGTTGCAGGGGTACTGCCAGATGCTGGGGTTGCGGCCGTGCTCCGCGTGGTAGTGCAGGCCGGTGTAGCCGTGCGAGGCGTACAGGGCCTGGAGGAAGGCTTCCGGCACGTCGCCGTCGCGTTCCATATTGTCCAGCACACCGCTCAGATAAAAGTCGTGCAGCACCACGGTGCCAGGAATGCGGCGCAGCAGGGCGAACATGTGCTTGTGCACGTTCGAGTTGCCGAAGTGGTAGAGCACGCGGTCGTACGAGGCGCCATGGCGCTCGAAATACGCGACGTCGCGCTGGGGGAAGCGCGCAAGCTGCGCGTCCGGCGTCGCACCGGGCGTGAGCACCAGCTCGACCTCGTAGTGACGTTCCAGTTCCAGCAGCAGTTCGGCGCTGTAGTCGGCGATGCCCGAGTGCTCCGGCGGCAGCGGCGAGACCAGGGCCAGGCGCGGCTTGCCCGCTTTCGCGACGACAGGGGCAGGCAGGCGGGCCGCTTCCAGTTCCAATGCCCGCCAGACGGCGGCGGCGTCAGTGATGCCCACCACCGGCGCCGGCGCCAGGGCCGCTTCCAGTCGGTGCGCGGACTCCTCGTCCGGCGCCAGCACCAGGGCGGCGGCGCGCAGCGGCGCCTGCTGCTGGCGCGTCGCGCCCAGCACGGCGGCCACGTCGGCCACGCCCAGCACCTGCGGCAGCCTGCCCGCCTCGGCATCCGGCTGCCACATGCTCAGGACCAGGTCGGGCTTCAAGGACGCCAGGAAGCCGGCGCGTAGCGCCGCCGCGCTGTGGCGCGAGAAGGCATCGGCGCCGTTTGGCTGGGCATAGGTGTGGAAGCGTCCCGCCGCCAGTACGTTTTCAAAAGCATGGCGCAGCACGTCGACGTCGCTCGGGTGGCGGCTGCTCACGGCCACGTGGATGTCGTGCTGTGTATTGGCGTGATACTGGCCGCGCAGCAGGGCCTGCGCCAGGTCGAGCGCCAGGGTGCGCAGCAGCGCCGTGTCCTGGGCGGGCGCGGCCTGCGGGGCGTGGAAGTCGATAATCAGGCGCATGGTCACTCAGTAGTCGGTTCGTAGGCGCGGCGCAGCTCCTCGAGGGCGTCGCGCGCCGATTGCGGCAGTTCGCGCAGGGCGGCGGGGACGGCTGGGCCGGCCGCGGCGCCTTCAGGCGCGGTGGCCTGCTTGGCGGCGGCCAGGGTCTGGGCCACCAGGGCCTGCAGCTTTGGCGAGCGCATCACCAGCGGCAGGATGGCGCGGCGCAGCGACTCGCGCGTGGTCAGCCAGCGCAAGCTGCGGCGTGCCGCGCCCTTGGCCTTGCGGCGCAGGATCGCCGCCGGGCTCTGCTCGCCCTTGCGCGCGATGAAGCGCAGCGGCGCGGTGATGCGCCAGGAGGTGCTGTTCAGGGTGGCGACCAGGCGGGTTTCCAGGTCCTTGCCCCAGGCGGCGGATTCGTGCAGCTGGGCGGTGAGGGTCTGGGCCTGCAGCTCGGACTGCTGGGCGTGCAGCTCGCTTTCGCGCAGCTGCTGGCGCAGCTGGGCGCCTTGCGCTTCCAGGCGCTGCACGGCCTGTTCGTGGCGCGCGCGCTGGGCTTCGGCCTGCTGTTCCAGTTCCTGCGCGCGGCGCGCGGCCTGCTGGTGCAGGGTGTCCAGCTCGATGGCCTGGCGCTCCATGACGGCGGCCTGTTCCCAGCCCTTGCCGGCCTGCTCGCGCAGGTCCTTGATCTGCTGCCAGGCATTGTCGAGGTGGTGCGGGATCCAGTCGTCGAAGACGTTCGGCTGGATGTCCAGCTGGGCCAGCAGCTCGGCGTGTTCCTCGGCGACGTAGTAGCGGTTCAGGCCATCGAACCAGGCGTAGCGGTAGCCCTGGTTCGTTACCAGGTGCTCCCAGGCGCCATGGTTGGTGGCGCGGCTGTTCGGCAGGGTCGCTTCGATCACCAGCACCCAGGGGCGCCAGCGCTTGAAGTCCATTCCGCGCAGCACTTCGCCTTCGAAGCCCTCGACGTCGATCTTTAGGAAGTGGATCTCGCCATCGACGTGCTCCTCGCAGACCGAGGCCAGGGTGCGCACCGGCACCGTGATTTCGGCGACTTCGTGGCCCTCGGAGCGGTGCAGTTCGGCCACCGACGCTTCCGGCGAGGCCCAGCCGCGCACGGCCGGCACGTCATATAAAGTCAGTTCGCCGTTCTCGGCGCCGGCGGCGATCGCCAGGTTGACGTCGCGCGGGCGCTGTTCGATGAAGGCCTGGTGGAAGGAGGGCAGCGGTTCGATGCTGATGCCGCGCCAGCCGGCGTCGTAGAAGGCCTTGGTGACCGAGTGCTCGACCGGGTCGTTGGCGCCGACGTCGATGTAGAAGCCGTTCTTGACGTGTGCGAGCGCGCGCCACAGCAGCACGTCTTCGCAGTTCTGGGCGTAAGAGATGAATGTCATGTGCGTTGAATGTCGATGGCAGGGTCGAGCCAGGCCGAGCCCTCGAAGTGCGGGCGGCGCATGTTCATCACGGTGAACACCAGCGCCAGGTCGCGCCACTCGTAGTTGTTGACCAGGTGGGTCTCGGTGCTGACGATCGCGGTCGCGACCGAGTAGGTGCCGGGCCCCAGGTTCATCGGGAAGGCGAAGCGGTACACGACCTCTTCCCCTGGCGCGACGTCTTCCAGGGGCAGCCCCTTGAGGTGGGTGTTGGTGCCGTACATCGGCTGGCCCAGGCGGTCCTTGATCATGTAGCCGAGCACCATGCGCGGAATCGGGGCGTTGGTCCTGACCTTCACTTCCAGGGTCACGGCCGCGCCCACGTCGACCACTTCGACGCGCGCACCCGCTTCGTCCAGCAGGGCGATGTCGCTGACCGTCGCTTCGCCGGTGCCGGAGATGGTCTGCACCTTGCCGTCGGCCGTTTCGTTCAGCCGGACCGTTTCGTTTTCGCGTTCCGCGATCATGGCGTTGTAGTAGTCCATGATCTCTTCCGGCTTGCCTTCGCGCGCCAGGCGCCCGCCGTCGAGCAGGATGGCGCGGTCGCACACCGACTGGATCGCCTGCTTGTCGTGCGAGACCAGCAGCAGGGTGGTGCCCTCCTTGCGGAACTGGCGGATGCGGTCGAACGATTTGTGCTGGAAGTAGGCGTCGCCCACCGACAGCGCTTCGTCGACGATCAGGATGTCCGGGCGGCGCGCGGTGGCCACCGAGAAGGCCACGCGCATCTGCATGCCGCTGGAATACACGCGCACGGGCTGGTCCATGTAGTCGCCGATGTCGGCGAACGATTCGATCTGCGGCATCAAGTGGGTGATCTCGTCCGCCGTCATGCCCAGCAGCTGGCCCGCCATGTAGACGTTCTGGCGGCCCGTGAAGTCGGGGTGGAATCCCATGCCCAGTTCGAGCAGGGCGGCCACGCGGCCTTCCATCCACACCGAGCCGGTGGTCGGCATGGTGGTGCCGGTGATGAGTTTGAGCAGCGTGCTCTTGCCCGCGCCGTTGATGCCGATCAGGCCCACGGCCTCGCCGGGCGAGACCTGGAAGTTGATGTCAGTGAGCACCCACTTGAGTTTGTGGCGCGGCCCGCTCAGGGGCAGCAGCCATTCGCCCAGGCGCGACCAGCGCGTCGGGTACTGCTTGTAGGCCTTGCCCAGGTTCTGTACGACGATGGTGCCCATCAGAGTTCATCCACCATTTCGCCGGAGCGCTTGCGGAACAGGCGCAGGCCCAGGATGCACAGCAGCAGCGCCATCAGGCCCGCCGGGATCAGGGAATTCCAGTCGGGCATGCGGCCTTCGACCAGGATGGCCTGGTGGGCCTGGATGACGGCGGCCATCGGGTTATAGACCAGCATCGGGCGCACCGTTTCCGGCAGGATGGTGGCCGGGTAGACGATCGGGGTCAGCCAGAACCAGAACTGCATGGCGATCGTCACGAACTGGCCGACGTCGCGGAAGAACACGTTGAGGATGCCGGTCACCATGCCCAGGCCGATGGCGAGCAGGATCTGCAGGGCCAGCACCGGCAGGATGGCGAAGAAGACCATGCCCGGGAAATTGCCCGAGGCGAGGAGGAAGACGAGGAAGAGGCCGAAGATGATGCCGAAGTTCACCAGCGCATTCATCACGACGATGATCGGCAGGCAGATGCGCGGGAAGCTGATCTTCTTGATCAGGTTGGCCTGCTCGAGAAACATGTTCTGTCCGCGCGCGACGATCTCCGCGAACAGGCCCCAGGTCAGGATGCCCGCGCACAGGTAGATGGAGTAGGCGGCGCTCGAGGAATGGCCGGGCAGCTTGGCACGCATGACCTCGGAAAAGATCACGGTGTACACGAGGATCATGGCGAGCGGGCTGAGCACCGACCAGACGGCGCCCAGCATCGCGTTTACGTATTTCGACTGGAATTCGCGTTTGACGCTGCCCAGAACGAAACCGCGATAGGCCCACAGGCCGCGCAGCATCATGGGCGAAATCATGGGGCGGCCCGCTCTGGCAGCGCCCCGCTTGGGTGCGTCAAGGATGTCAACATAAGGAATGGCTGAGCCGGATGAGCCCAAAATTATACTTCATCCAATAGGCCGTTCCTTGTTACAGATGTAACTTCTTGTCTTAAGTCAACAAGAAAATGTAATGTGGATGAGCTTTCTCAAAATGGCGGGAATTTGAACGCCTGGCTCGCTATGCCGAGCAAGGATGGCGCAGCTCTTCGAGTTTGCAATGCGCCATCACTTATGGCCTCCGTCGGCGATGGGATCGGCATCGTCGTCCCACGCGGGTGCAAACCCCGCGTTCTTCCATTTTTCGCTGTTCAGGTCGAATGGATTGGCAGGATCCTTGCGCGGCCGGCGCCAGCTGTACACCATGCAGGGCATGTGCAGAGCGTGCAGGCGTGCGACCTCCGCCTCGAACTGCGCAGTGCACAGCGCGGGCGCGTTCAGCAGGAATTCGCCGCCCTCGAGCGGCGACTCCATGCTGAATACCTGCCAGAAATATTTGAAGTGCCTCGGCTTGCCGCTGGGAGCGAGCGGGCCGGACGCGAAGACGATGGACGTGCCTTCCTGGGACAGGCGGCGCAGGTATTCGTAGGTCGGTTGACGCATGGGCAAAAAGGGAGTGCGTGTGCGAACGTGTTCGCACAGCATCCGGCCTTCCGGCCGGAAGGGAGAGGGGAGGGGCGAAGATGGCGTCGCGGGGCGAATCAGCTGCCGAGATTGGTGAAGATGCCGACGGCCAGCTCGGCCCAGCAGTACAGGAAGCCCAGGCCAATGACGCCGGCGGCAATAAAACGCGACTTGGCGCTGCGCAGCCTGCGCAGGGCGGTGACCAGCACCAGGCCGGTGATCGCCAGCAGCACGCCGGCCACGACGAAATCGGACCCCGTCCACACGACTTCGCTGGTGAACTGCATCGCGACCAGCGGAATCATCAGGATGGCTGCCGTTACCATGGCAACGGTCAGGAGGGATTTGCCCAGGTGCGGTTTGGCGAGATGATTGCCGGTCAGCGTGCTCATTGTCGTCTCCATGAAAGGGAATCAATACATGACTACTTTAGCATGTGCCGCTGCACCAGGCGACTCCCGCATCAAGCGGCCAGCCGGAAGACTTCCACCTGCCGCGCCAGCGCCTTCGCCTGGTCATGCATGGACTCGGCGGCGGCGGCGGCCTGCTCGACCAGGGAAGAATTCTGCTGGGTCAGGTCGTCCACGTGCCCCACGGCGGTGTCGATCTCGCGCACGCTGTCGGCCTGCTGGTCGCTGGCGGCGGCGATGCGCTCGATCAGCCGGCTGACGCGCCCGACGCTGTCGAGCAGTTCCCGCATGGTTGCGCCCGACTGATCGACCAAGGCCGTTCCGTCGCCGACGCGCGCCACGGAAGTATGGATGAGCTGCTTGATTTCCTGCGCGGCGCTGGTGCAGCGCTGCGCCAGCTGTCGCACCTCGGCCGCGACCACGGCGAAACCGCGGCCCTGTTCGCCGGCGCGCGCCGCTTCGACCGCCGCGTTCAGCGCGAGGATATTGGTCTGGAAGGCAATGCCGTCGATGACAGAGATGATATCGACGATCCGGCTCGAGGCGTCGTTGATGTCGCCCATGGTCTTCACGACGTCGCCGGCGATCTCCCCGCCTCGCTGTGCGATCGAGGACGCTTCCGCCGCGAGCGCGCTGGCGGCGCGCGCATCGGCCGCGTTGCGGCTGACGGTGTCGGTCAGCGAGTGCATGGTGTTGACCGTCTGCTGCAGCGAGCTGGCCTGCGCTTCGGTACGGGCCGACAGGTCCTGGTTGCCGGACGCGATTTCCCGGCTGCTGACGGAGATCGACTCGGTGCCCTGGCGCACGCCGCTCACGATGCTGGCCAGGCCGGCGCTCATATCCTGCAGGGAGCGCAGCAGCGTTCCGATTTCGTCCCTGGATGTGGTGTCGATGCGCGCCGTCAGGTCGCCCACCGCGACGGCCTGCGCGAACTTCGCCGCCTGGCCGAGCGGCCGCGTGATGCCGAGCGTGACACGGTAGGCGAGCACTGCGCCGCCGAGCAGGGCCAGTGCGGCGATGCCGAGGATGATGGTTTTCGATTGGTCCAGTACGGTGTCGACGCGCGCCGCGGCGGCATCCAGCTGGGACTCGATGTTCTTGATCACCACGTCGAGATCGGCGACGATCTCGCGTCGCAGCGGACTGCATTCCTCGACGAGGAAGACGCCGAACTCCTTCATCTGCCCGGCGCTGCGATACTGGCGTGGGCGAGACAGTTCGCGGGCCATGGCCTTGAGGCCGGCGCTCGCTTTCTGGAAATCGGCGCGGTCGCCCATGACGCGTTCGAGCTTGCCGAGCCGGTCGAGATAGATGGCGCGCTGCTGGTCCAGTACGTCCAGCTCCCTGGCGGCATCCTGCTCGCGTTCATAGATATAGGCGTTGCGTGCGGCGAGGCCGGTCTGGCCAAGCGCTTCGCGCAGCTCGATGAGCTGGTTGACTTCAGAGGTGCGGATACGCTTTTCTTCGGCCACCGAGCGCGCGGTGTCACCCATACGGAGGAGAGCAATTGCCGCAAGGAGGAGGGACAACATGCCCATGGCGCCGAATCCAATGGCGAGACGGGCGCCGATCTTCAGGTTCTTCAACATCGTTCTTACAGTATTCGGGCAGTCAGGTCGGCTGGGCAACCTGGACAGGCAACGCTCGGGACATTCCGAGTAGATCGATGTTAGACCAAAGTCAGAAATTGTTTAACGGCAATTACTAAACTGATTAGTAAATTTTTTGGCGGTGTTGCTTCGAAGTCACAAAATTACCATCAATTATTGGTAGTGCATATTTCACTATCCCTGCACCAGCTTCTGCAACGCATCCGGCTTGACGATGATCAGGCGGTGCGCGTCCTTCTGCACGATGCCCTGCTGGGTCAGCGCCGTCAGCGCGCGCGTCACGGTCTCGCGGCTGGTGTTGATCATGTTGGCGATGTCCTGGTGGGTCGGCAGGTTCTCGACGACGGCCGGGGCGCCTGGTTCGTTCTGCTTGTTCTTCTGCATCAGCACCAGGTAGGTGTAGATGCGCTTGGCCGTGTTGTTGATGCTCAGCAGCGAGCGGAATTCCGAATCGCGCTGGATCTTCTGCGCCAGGTGCTTGAGCATGTGGGTTGCGACCGAGGGCGCATGTGCGAACAGGTGCATGGCGGTGGCGGCCGGCAGGAAGGCCACCAGGGCGTCGGACATCGCCACCACCGAGGCGGAGCGGGTCGAGTTATTGATGAGCGCAATTTCGCCGAAGAAGTCGCCCGGCGCCAGCATGCGCAAGCCGATGGCGCGGCCGTCTTCGGTCACGTCGATCACCTGCAGCTGGCCCGAGAGCAGGAACATCAGGCCGTCGCCGTGGCCGCCTTTCTGCAGCACGATGTCGCGCTTGCTGTACTGGCGGATGCGCAGGTCCTGCTTGACCCGGATGATTTCCTCGTCCGACAGTTCGGCCAGCAGCGGAATCTTGCGCAGGTGGATCTGAACGTGGCGCTCTTCCGGCGCAGCGGCGTCGCTCTCGGCGGGGGTCTTGCGGACGGAGGATTTGGCGGTTGCGGTCATTGACTCTCTGAAAACGAAGACTTCAGAAGAAACTGGTATACAGCTGGGCTGCAAGGGCGGCGAAGGCGATTCCGGCGGCATTGGCGCCCATGTCGCGCCAGCAGAAACGGCGGTCCGGCACGAAGGCGCCCTGCAGGCATTCGATCAGCCAGCCCATCATGAGCAGGCCCAGCAGCCAGAACAGCGCCTCGAGCCGGCCCTGGGCCACGCGCAGCGCAAGTCCGGCCAGTACGGCGAAGCTGGCGAAATGCAGGAATTTGTCGTTCGGCAGGGGAGGCAGCCAGCGATTCGGCACCAGGCAGCCCACGCACACGGCGCTCATTGCCATGCCCAACAACACCAGATCAGCCACCCTCTCACTGCCCTTCAGGAATTTCCAACAGCCGTGATTGTATACGGTCGAGCCTGCTTAGGGTGGTCCTTCACTGCTCGATGCAGCGATAGATGAGCAAGATGGCGCGTGCCAGCAACGAAGCATGACAGCGTGATATCGATGAGGGCAGTGATGGAATGCCTGGCCGCTGGGCATGCATCAGCGCCTGGCCAGGCTGTTTCAGAATGCTGAGAGGTTCTTATGCCACCAGGGCATAACTGTTGTCGGTAGCGTGTGCTTCGTCCACTTCTTTTGGAACGATCTGGATGGTCAGCCCCACAGCGCCAAGCAGCTTGACGAAGGTTTCAAGATAGGGTTTGCTGCTTGGTCGGAGCGCTTTGTAAGCGCCTTCCCGGGTAATGCCCGCCGATGTGGCGACCTTGGCCATGCCCTCGGCGCGTGCAACCGTGTCCAGGGCCTGCTTCAACAGGGTCATGTCTCCCTCCTTGAGCATCTGGGTCATGTATGCAGCGACGGCTTCTTTGCTGGTAAGGTGTTCAGCCGGATCGAAGTCGTCCAGGCCTTCGAGTCCTTCCAGGTCATCAAGCAGAAATGCGTTGTCCTTGTCGTGATCACTCATGGCTCATTTCCTTTTCGATTTGTCTTTCGACTTTGCTTTCTCGGCCTTCTTTGCCTCGGCCTTCTCTTCGGCTTCGCGCTTCTTCTTGGCTTTTGCTGCAGCGTCTTTCATTTCGCGCAGCATCTTTTTGGCAGCCTTGATGTTCGCGTCCTGGGTGCCTTTGTCGCCACCCATGAGCAGCAAAACGATAACGTTGCTGGTCGTTTCCGTGAAATAGACCCGGTAACCGGGGCCATAGTCCACTTTTAACTCGGTGACACCTTCGCCAAGAGGTTTGACGTCGCTGCCATAGAGACCGAACGCCATGCGTTGCACCCGGCCGTCGACCGCAGCGCGTGTCTCGTCGTCCTTCAGGCCGGCCAGCCACGTTCGGAACGTGTCGGTCCTTTTCACTTTTTTGGGGTTGGATACACTCATTGTAATCACTAGTTCACTAAAGTCAACCGTTTTGGTGAAACACCGGCGACCTTCCTGGCAGCGGCGCCAGATGCAATTTCGCGTTACGCGACCGCTTTGCGCTCACCTGGCCCGGCCAGCCAGCGGCGCACCGCGCGCAACGACGGCCGCTCGACCAGGTGCCAGCTCATCATGGCCAGCGGAATCACCACCGCCAGCGAGACCACCGTCAGGCGCTTCGGCCCCATCGGCGGCAGCACTTCGCGCAGCATGACGATCACCGGCCAGTGCCAGATATAGATGCCGTAGGAATAATCATGGCGCTGGAAGTGGGCAGCCCAGGCGGGCAGGCGCACGCTGCCGGCGCACAGCGCCAGCGTGACCGCGACCAGGGCGATGCCGAACCAGGTCAGCGGGCTCGGGGTCTGGTCGGCCGAGCGCGTCCAGTTGAGCAGCACCAGCGCCACCGCGCAGGCCACGTGGCGCCAGCCGATGCGCACGTCCGGCGCCATCGTCTGCAGCACGATGCCGGTCAGGAACAGCGACCACATGCGCGTCTCCCAGACGTAGCCGCTGGCGACTTCCGGATAGACGTTGGCGGCCAGCAGCAGGAACAGCGCGACACCGCGCATCCACGCGCGCAGGGGCAGGGCGGCGGCCAGGCCGATCAGGGCCACCATCACGTACATCCGGCCTTCCCAGTACAGGGTCCAGAGCGGGCCGTTCAGGGGTTGGCCGCCCAGCACGCCGGCGATGCGCAGGTGCTCGGGCGGGATGTGGTAGACCAGGCCGTGCAGCATCGTGTTGCCGAAGATGTAGCGCCACGGTGCGCTCTCGAACAGGCCAGCCCAGCCGAAGGTGGAGAAGAAGCCCACCGCCACCACCGTGGTGACCAGCAGGCAGACGAACAGGCCCGGCACGATGCGCGCCACGCGCCGCGCGGCGAAGCGGCCCAGGTGCGGGTCGCCCATCCAGCTGCGCGAGACGAACATGCCGCTGATGACGAAGAACACGCCCACCGCCACCGCGCCCAGGTCGGTGTTCGGGTTGAGGAAGCGGGTGATGGGGTCGCGCATGGGCTCGGCCACGTTCATCATCCAGGTGTGGTACACCACCACCGCCAGCGCACACACGAGGCGCACCAGGTTGAAGCCGTTGTCGTGGGTGCCGATCGCCGCTTCCAGCGTGCGGCCTTGGGAAAGATGTGCCATGGGTGGGATCAAGGGAGCTGCCATTGCCAGCTGAGCTGGAGTTGACGGTTGTTGTATTGGAAGATCGAGATGTTTTCCTGGTTGCGCACGAGGCGCCCCTCCAGCACCAGCGACTGCCGCTGGTCGATCGCGTAGCTGACGCTGCCGCGCAGGACCTGGGTGGCCTGGTCGCGCACCACGTCGATCAGCGTGGGCGAATAGGCTCGGCTGCCGTGCCAGGCCTGGCGCGAGTAGCCGATTTCGGTGTTGACGCCGCCGCCCAGGCTGCGGCGCAGGAGCAGGTTGGCGAAGCTGCCCTTGCGGTTGCCGCCGGGGCGGTGCCCCAGCGCGTGGTCGTTCTGCCAGCCGAGCGTGGCGCTGGCATAGCTCGGGCCCTTGCGCCAGGACAGGTTGCCGCGCACTTCCTGGGTGCTCGAATCGAAATTCGTCAGCGAGGGGAAGTTGTTGTAGGTGACCCCGGCCACCACGTTGAACTGCATCGTCTGCGGCAGGCGCAGCGGCGGCACGACGCGCGCCTGCAGCTGGACCTGGCGCTGGTAGAGGTGGCCGCCGAGCGTGACCAGGCCCAGCGTCGCGGTGCCGCGCAGGCGCCAGGCGCCAAAGCGGTAGGGCGCCTCCAGGCCGGCGAACAGCGAGCTGGTGTCGTACTGGTGCAGGCGGTCGTTGTGCCGGATCTGGTACTGGGCGAAGCCGAGCATGCCGTTGGGCGACACCTCGCGCATGTACTCGCCCGAGACCTGCGTGTACTGGTCGTGGCGCGGCGTGAAGTCGCCGGACAGCTCGTACTCGACCTGGCCGTCGGGGGCATCGACCACGTAGCGGTTGGTGCGCGCGCCCTGGTTGACGTTCTGGTCGATGCCGCGCCCGGCCGTCACCACCGCGCTCGAGAACACGTCCCAGCGCGTGCAGCCTTCCTCGCGCGTCTCGGCGATCAGCTCCAGGATGGCGGGCGAGGGCTTGAAGCGCGTCTCGATGATGGCGAACAGGCGCTCGGCCTCGTCCGAATTGCCGAGCGAGCACTGGGTCAGCGCCAGCTCGAGCCAGGCCCCGGCGTGCTCGGGCGCCTGCTCGATCAGGCGGCGCAGCTCGGCCGCCGCGTCGGCGCGCCGGCCTTCGGCGATCGACTGCAGGGCCTGCAGGTAGAGGTCCTGGTCAAGTGGTTCCCTGGTCGATTGCGGCGGGTCCGCGGCATGCGAGGCGCCGCATAGCAGCAGGAGGAAGAGCGCGCACCGGGCGCGCAGTGGAACGGACTTCATTGGATGCTGCCGTAGGGTGGGCGGGTTTCCCGCCCACGCGGTGATAGTTGGGGTGTGAGCAGCCGCACGGGCGGCAGTACCGAGGTTTGAACGCGCGGTCGGCGGAGCCGACCACCCTACGAGAAGCATCATGCGCTGCCTTTCGCATCAAGCGCCATCGACATCGCCACCTGCGACAAGGGGAAATCCCTGGGTGTGAACAGCGCGGTCGCCTTGCCTTTGCCGCGCAGGCGGCGCTCGCCCAGGGCGATGAAGGCGTGGCGCCGGGCGCGTTCAACGGTGCCGGCGCCGACGATGACGTCGTGCGGGAAATCGCGTGCGGCCTGCTCCAGGCGGGAGGCCGTGTTCACGCTGTCGCCGACGGCGGTATAGATGCTGCGGAAACTGGTGCCGAAGTCGCCCGCCACCGCCGGTCCGCTTTCGATGCCGATGCGCGCCCGCAGCGGCGGGTAGCCTTGCGCCTCGCGCGCGTTCGACAAGGCATTGACGCGCTCGACGATCGCATGGGCCGCGTCCAGCGCCAGGTCGGCATGCTGATCGATCGGCAGCGGCGCCCCCCAGAAGGCCACCAGGCCGTCGCCGGTGTACTTGTCCAGGGTGCCGCGGGTGGCGATCACGGGGCCGGTCAGGCAGTCGAGGAATTCGCGCGTCAGGCGCGCCGATTCTTCCATCGACAGCGACTCGACCTGGGTGGTGTAGCCCTCCATGTCGGCGATCAGGGTGGTGACGTCGAGCTGGCGCGGCGCCAGCGGGTCTTCCAGGTCGCTGCGCAGCAGTTCCTTCACCACCGAGGGCGCGACGTACTGCTGCAGGGTGCCGAGCAGGCGGCGCGAGCGGCGCTGGGCCAAATGCCACTGGTAGGGCACGGCCACCGCCAGCAGGAAGAGATTGGTCGCCAGCGGCGCCGTGGTCGAGAAATGCGGATCGTGCGGCGCGATCAGGTAGGCGGCGCCCAGCCACAGGGCGGACATGCCGGCGAGCAGGGCCACGCTGGCCACCGCCGACAGGCGCGGGAAGGCGTAGCCGGCCAGGATCGCCGCCAGCAGGGCGAAGGCGCAGGCGATCAGGCGGCCGGGCCAGGGGGCCGGTGTCTTGCCTTCCTGGCGGTCGAGCAGGCTCGAGAGGATCTCGGCCTGCACGCCCAGCCCCGGGCGCTTGGCCGCATGCGGCGTTGTCACGCGGTCGCCCAGGCCGAGCGAGGACGAGCCGACCAGCACCAGGCGGCCCTTGGCGCTGGCGGGATCGATCGCTTCGTTCAGGATGTCGGTGGCGCTGGCGATGGTGAAGGCTTCCCAGTCGCGCGTGAAGGGAATGCGCATATGGGCGGCGTCCGGCAGCGCCGGAAGGGCCGCGCCGCTGCAGCAGTCCAGCAGGGCCAGTCCGAGGGAAGGATAGTCACGGCCCTCGAAGCGCGTCACCAGGGGCACGTGGCGCAGCACGCCGTCCGGAGAGGGCACGAAGCCCATGTTGCCGACGTGGCGGGCGCCGGCAAGGCCGGCGTGGTTGGCGATGTAGCCATCGGCGAGCCTGGCCTGCGGCTGTAAGCGGGGCAGGGCGCCGGCCGGCACGCCCTCGCGCAGCGGCGCGGGACGGCTTTTCTCGTAGTCGAAATCGAAGACCTGGCCGAGCACCAGCGGGCCGTGCGTGGCCAGGGCCGCCAGGCGCATGTCGCCTTCGGGATCGCTCGCCTTGGGGCGCACGATGTCGAGCGCCACGCCGCGTGCTTCGTAGCGGCTGAGCAGGATTTCCACCAGGTCGGCGATCCGGCTGCTGGTCCAGGGCCACGGGCCCTCGGCAGTCAGGCTGGCTTCGTCGATATCGATGACCAGGATGCGGGGTTCCGGGGCGGTGGTGGCGCGCCAGCGGATGAATTGGTCGCGCAGGATCTCGTTCCCGAAGAAGGCGTTGCCGAAAAACGACACCTCTTTAGTCGTACCCCATTGGGCGAACACCGTCAGCAGGACCGCCGCGAGTGCGATCGCAGCGCGCGCCCACGTGGCCTGCCGGCGCGGCGCCAGCCTGCGATTGCTCTGGGGAGTAAGGAGATCGGCCACGCCGTGACAATCAGTATGGATCAGAAGAAACGATCAGTATAACGTGGAAGTGTTGCTCAGAGGGCAAGTGCTACAAATTGTAAGCACGGCGGGTAACGCATGAGTTTGCCTTAAAATGTGATGGCCGTCACGGAAAGCGCGCGTCCAGCCCGGATAATTGCGCGAAAAGGGGAAAACCAATGTTGCGTCGATTACTCATCACTAGCCTGCTCGCGCTGGCAGCCCAGGCTCATGCGGCCGAGGCCGGCAAAGTCATCTTTGCCGCAGGCAGCGCGCAGGTGGCCGACAAGGCCGGCGCCGAAGGCACGCTGGTCCAGGAGGGCGAGCTGCTCACCACGGGCAAGGACGGCTTCCTCTACGTGAAAACGATCGACAACGGCCTGTTCATCCTGCGCCCGAACACCAAGGCGAAGATCGTGGCCTACCACGTCGACAAGAAGAACCCCGCGAACACCCGCATCAAGCTCGAGCTCATCAGCGGCATCGCGCGCAGCAAGTCGGGCGACGCCGTCAAGCTGGCGCGCCAGAACTTCCGCTTCAACACCCCGGTGGCGGCGATCGGCGTGCGCGGCACCGACTTTACCGTCTACACCGACCAGGAAACCTCGCGCGTGACGGTGCTGACCGGCGGCGTGGTGGTCAGCGGTTTTGCCGACGGCTGCCGTCCGGAAGGCGGCGGCCCCTGCGAAGGCGCGGCCAGCCGCGAGCTCTTCGCCGCCCAGCGCGGCCAGCTGCTGCAGGTGCGCCGCGGCCAGTCTGCCCCGCAGGTGATGCCGGCGAACGGCAGCGGCCCCGACCAGGTGTCGCCGCCGCGCGCGGACGAGCCGGTGGCCAAGACCGGTGGTTCGGGCACCCCGAGCCTGGATGCACGCAAGGGGGAGTCGCTCGAGAAGCTGGCGACCGAGATAAAGCAACAGCAGCAGCAGAACAAGCCCGATCCGGTGGTAATCCCGCCGACCCCGCCGGTAGAGAACAAGCCGCCGGTGGTGGAAGTGCCGGTGGAGCAGCCGAAGCCGGAAGTGCCGCAGCAGCCGGAAGTGCCGCAGGTTCCGGAGCGGCAGATTCATTGGGGGCGGTGGGTTGCCTTGGCCGGCCAGCCCGCAGCGACAATCGTTATCGACCGTTCGGCGGGCGGCGATCTGCTGACGGCCGGCGCGTACGCAATTACACGGGCGGCCAGTGGGCGTGAATATGTAGCGCCGGAACGCGGCAGCGCTAGCTTCGTGCTCAAGGGCGGCGAAGCGACCATTCGCAACGGCGGGACCACAACGACTACAGCTGACCTCAAAAATGGCCTGTTCGCTGTCGATTTCGGCAAGGCGAGTTATGTGACCAGTTTCGATGTCCTTAGTGGCGGCGAGACCTTTGGTATGAAGGCAGATGGCAATCTCGGGAAAGATGGCCGCTTCGGTAACTCGCAATCCGATCAGTATCGAAGCCCACAGACAAACAATATGGTCGTAAATGGCTTTCTGAACAATACCGATGGCGGTACTGCTTCGTATGTATTCAAAGGTAATCTCTCCGGAAATCGTGAGATTGAGGGTGTTACATCTTGGGGCGTAGTCAAATAAACTTGGCTGCTTAATCCAAAAAACGTTTTGCCGGCGCCCTGTGGGATCGAATCCCACAGGGCGTTTTTCATTGGGTGCCGGCGTATGTTGTATGCATACAATCAAGCGATTTTCTATTCGATCTAGCAGTAGAGCTGCATTGCTTAAAATGTCAGAAGTCGCTCACAGCATTACGATCTTGCGCAAGCATGACGCTTCTCTGATAATGACCGGCCACAAAAGGCTGATGAAAATTTACAACTGAGGGACAAAATTCTGTGTTTCATGTGACGACCGTCACACGAGTGCGCAGCATGCGTCTGTCATCATTCGCCCCGTTGGATTGCAGAAGTCATTTGAGCGACTGCAAATTACACATCCCGAAACCTAGGAGTATTAAATGGCTGTTTATACCGAGCAAATCCAGAAGCTGTACGTCGCTTACTTCAACCGTCCGGCCGACTACGAAGGCCTGGCCTTCTGGGAACAAGTCCTGACCTCGAACGGCGGCAACGTTGACGCCGTCTCGGCCTTCTTCGCCCAGTCCCCGGAATACAAAGACCAGAACGCGGGCAAGTCGTACTACCAGATCGTCAACCAGATCTACCTGAACCTGTTCAACCGCGAAGCTGACGTGCCTGGCCTGGAACACTGGTCCGGCCTGCTGCGCAACGGCACCTTCACCGTCGACCAGATCGTCAAGATCATCGCCGACAACGCGTCGAACACCGATGCACAAGACAAGACCACCTACTTGAACAAGGTTGCTGCTGCTACCGCCTTCACCGCTGAACTGAACACCGCTTCGGAAATCATCGGCTACACTGGCGCCAAGGCCAACGAAGCCGCCAAAGTGTGGCTGTCGACTGTGCTCGGCACCCAAGCTTCGCTGGACGCGGCAATCGCTCCGGCAGCTCTGGCTAACACCGTCAACACCATCGCGCAAACCGGCCTGTCGCAAGACGGTCAGAACTACGCGCTGACCAAGGGTCTGGACAATATCACCGGCACCGCAGGCAACGACACCATCGTTGGTTCGATCGACGGCGACGGTATGCTCAGCGAACTGGATACCCTCAGCAGCGTCGATTTCATCAACGGCGGCACCGGCACCGATACCTTCCGTATCGCTCACGCTTCGGGTGATATGACCCTGGGCAACGTCAGCAATGTCGAGATCATCGAGATCTCGAGCGCCGCTGAAGATGGTCTTGAAGTCAATACTTCGGCAGTCACCGGCGTGACCAACCTGAACGTCACTAAAGCTGCGGGCGTTGTGGACGCAACCGCTGCGAACAGCACCGATGTTAACGTGTCGGTCAAAGACAACGACGACATCGGCAGCATCACCGTCAACGGTGGCAAGAATGTCAACGTCGTACTGGCTGACGCGCAGAGCGATATCGATGTCGGTGCTACCGGCGTTGATGCGGCAGGCAACGTGACCATCACCGCAACCGGCGCAGCTGTTGTCAATAACAGTGCTAATGCCACCACGGCCACTATCGAAATGGGCACTATCTCGGTTGGCGGCGGCAAGACCATCACCGTGACCCAGAAAGCTGCTGCCAACACCGCAGCAACCGTGGCCGATGGTTTTAAAGAAGCTGTTGTCCAAGGCGACGTCGTGGTCACTGCTGGTGCAACTACCACCGATATCACCCTGAAGCAAGACGCCACCGTAAGCGCACTGAGCCGCGCTGCTGTGACCGGCGTCACCGAAGTGACCAACGTGAAGTTCACCAGCCTGGAAGCAGGTGATACCGTGACCGTTGGTGGCCTGACCTTCGAAGCTGTTAAAGACCTGACCGCAGCACAAGTGGCACAAGCCTTTGCAAACCTGGCTGCCAATGCACGTACCCTGGAACTCGCTACTGGCGACACCCAAGGTTCGAGCGCAAGCGCCAACGGTTTCTTCACGGGCTCGCTGCTGGCAGACTGGTCGACCGGCGCAGCAACCGACGACACCGTCGTGTTCACCGGCAAGGCAAACACCGCCATGGGCAACCTGGAAGCGACCAACGCCACCGTGACCCCGGTGACCGATGGCGTGAAATCGGTTTCGGCTCAAAATCGCCTGGGCGTGACTGCTGGTACCGTGACCATCGAAGGCGCTGCCGCGCTGAAGAACGTGACGGTTGATGGCTTCTCTGAGTCCACTGGTGACGCTGGCATCAATGGTGACAGCAATGCCGCGCTGACTAATGTCAGCCTGGCAAATGGCGAAAGCTTCGATATCGACAGCGCCGCTAGCACCCTGGCCCTGACCCTGAACAACGTTAGCGGTACCGTGAACGTTGCAGCAGGCACCAAGACCCTGAACGCAGCCGTGACCGGCGACTTCGTCCTGACCACCCTGCAGTCTGCTACGGCTGAAACCATCAACGTCAGCGGCACTGGCAACGTTGCAGGCAGCACTGCTGACGGCGCGTCGGAAGCTGTTACGACTATCAACACCACCGGCATGACCGCTGGTAGCGCCAGCTTCACTATTGCTGATGGCACCACGACCACCTATGTTGGCGGCGCTGCTGCGGATTACGTGAATGTTTCCAATGCCGATACCGCTATGACCAAGGCAATCGATCTTGGCGCTGGCGACGACTGGCTGGCGCTGGAAGGCGTGGTCACAGCCCCGACCGCTACCCTGAAAGGCGGCGAAGGCTCGGACATCATTGCCATCAATAGCGAGAGCGCTGTCGCCCTGTCGGCAAACGGCAGCTTTGCCGGCAAGATCGAAGGCTTCGAGAAGCTGGAAATCACCGACAATGTGACTGAAGCCCACACCGTTAACATGGCGAACATGGACGGCATCACCTATGTGATCAGCCATAACTCTGGCGCGATTGGTACCGATGCAATTGGTGAGCAACAGAGCTTTGTGCTGACCAAACCCACCACTGCACGCGCCGAGCAACAGGCTGTTGAGGTGACTGGGGGCGCAACTACCAACGGCAACATCGTCTTCAACGCTGGTGCAAACGTGAACATCGCAGTAACCGCAGGCATGACTGCAGACGAAGTTGGCGCAGCAATCGCAGCAGCCGAAAGCGCTATTATTGCTGAGAATCCGACCGTGGCTGATGTGAGCTACAACGCTGAGACCGGTCTGACTGTTACTTTCACGGCAGCCGCTGGCAACGTTGGCTCGCTGTTCACCGTCACCCCTGGTACTACCGGCGTTACTGCTGGTACGGTCACCGAAACTCGTGAGTTTGCCAACAGCGGCATCATCACTGTTGCTGGTGCCGCGATCAATGTTACCGCAGGCCTCAGCATCGACCAGTTGGGTGCAACCATCGCTGCGCAAGAAGCCACGATCATTGAAAACGATCCGACTGTCGAAAGCGTGACCTACGATTCCGGTACGAATACCGTCGTAATCACCTATCTGGCAACTGAGGGCGGCCGTGACCAGGCTACTCTGGTAGGTTCGGACTTCGGCCTCAACAATGGCACTTTCACCGAAACGCGTGCTGCGGCCGAAGCCGGCGATGGTGTCCCGTCGCAGACCCTGGACAAGATGGCCAACAATAGCACGCTGGAACTGGTCGAAGGCGGAGCTGGCGTGATCGTCAAGATGGCCGATGCAACCGGTACCGCTGACAGCTTCAACATCGTCACCACCGTCTACAACGGTTCGAGCACGCGTACCAACACGGACTTCGGTGTGGTCGATGTTGCTGGTGTTGAAACGTTGAAACTGACCGCAGGCGATGCTACTCCTACCGATGCTTCGGGTAACGCAACTATCGACACCGCAATCTTGGCGCTGAAAGCCGACAAGGCAACCAGCCTGACGATCGACGGCAACTCGAACCTGACCCTGTTCGTCGCTGACAGCGCAGCGCTGGCTACCGTCAACGCATCGGCTCTGACCGGCAAGCTGGCCCTGGCGGCACATGGCGAAGTTGCTATGACCATCACCGGTGGCTCCGCTGCTGATACCCTCTACGCTTCGACCGGCGTCGATGGCAAGGCTGACGTGATCAACGGTGGTGCCGGCAACGACACCATCTTCGTGGGCAGCAACGGCGCCAAGCTGACCGGCGGTGCTGGCAACGACCTGTTCGTTGTCTCCGCTGGCTCGATCGAGCATGGCACCAAAGAGACCAACACCTACTCGCATATCCTGGACTTCCAGGCCGGCGATCTGGTGCAGCTGAAAGCGTTCAACGTTAATGAGACCGAAACCGTCGCTGACGACATCGTTGACGTGTCCAAACTGTCCAAGCTGGCTGCCACCCTTGAAGAAAGCACCGCGCAGTTCTCGAACTTCGTCGATGCAGCGATCAAGGAAGCTGGTGATGGCGAAGCAGTGTGGTTCAACTACAAGGGCGATGCCTACGTCGTGATCGACAGCGGCGAGAGCACCGACACCTTCGTCAATGGCGAAGACATGGTCGTCAAGCTCACCGGCATCAACGGCGACAACCTGAGCTGGAACGCTGACTACGCTACCCTGGCACTGATCTAATCAGCGCAATAATGTACCCACCTCTGGTGGGTACATTCGGCGAAAGCCTGCAAAACCCTGCCCTTTTCGCAAAGGGCAGGGTTTTTTTATCTTCTCTAAGTGATTCCTTAAATTCAAGCTCCTTAAGTCATTATGAGTCGTCTTTCTCGCGCCCTGCAGACAGCGGGCGCTGTGTCATTGGACCGCGCCGCAGTGTCATCCTCACCGTTGCTGCCGAACGAACCTCGTATTGCCGACCCGGGCCGACAAGAAGTCCTGACGACGCAGTATCTGTTGCCGAACCTGACGCAACTGAATAGCTGCCTGCTCGCCATACGCACGCTTGTCGACGCTGAGCTCAAGCAATCTCAGCCCACTAAAATGGGCAAGTCTTATCCTCTAGGACAGTGTCTGGAGATCTCTCAAGCGGTTCAAAAGCGCCTGCGTACATTGGACGAATCCATGCTCCCGTTGGAAGCGCAAGCTGGTTTCCGCGCGTTGAGCGCTTTCCAGCAGGCCGGCGGCGCGTTCCGTCAGGTATGGGGAGACTTACGCGGGAAGTACTTTCAGAACGCTTTTCAGGTCGGTACTTTATACATCGATGTTGCCAACGATACAGTGACTCCAACGAAGCCTAAGGTAGAGATCCTTCCTTTCCGCGAGGCTGAATTCGGGCCGATCCAGGATTTCAGCCACTTCTGCCGTGTCGCCCGTGCCTACTGGGGTGGCGAGTTCTATCCTAATCATGTCCTGCCGAGCCTTGCTCCTCACTGTCCTCTCATTCATGTAATTGCGTCGGGCCGGGTTCAGCTCCATGACGCGAGCCACTACATGCTGTCTCTCAGCAGAGCCCAAAAATTTTCGGGCAGCGAAGCCGTGTTGCGGGCAGAGCCAATGCCGCCAAGATTGTTTGAACACGTTTCCGGCCTCTTGCGTGATGCAGGGTACCAAGCGCCTAAAGATGCGGTGCACGGACAACAGCTAGGACTGCAACAATGTCGAGAACAGCGCAGAAAGCGTTGGCATCTTGATCCCCGTTTCCTGCAAAAGGCGTTTGTGGATGCGAGAACGGTCAATTCGCATCTCGCACGTCGGCCTTTCCTCATTGATCAACCATCCAACTTTGTCAAACCAGTTATGCAAAAAATTAGAATTGATAACACCGATTACAATATCGACAACCTTTCTCATGAGGCCAGGAAGCAACTTCAAAACCTGCAGTTTCTCGACCAGGAAATCGCTCGGCTGCAGGCGCATCTTTCTGCCTTGCAGACAGCCCGCGGTGCCTATATAGGCGCCCTGAGAAGTGCCTTACCGGCCCAACAGGCCTAACGAAGCTATTTTCTGGACGACAACGGACGCGGTGGTCTTCGCCAATCCGAATCTCGACGATAAAGATGCACATCAACCATCAGTGTTGGGTTGCTTCTTTCGTAAAATATGACTTCTTTGCATGGATTATTAACATTTGACGCTGTAGCGGTAGAGCCACGCGTCAATGTGCCTGTGCAGCGATTCGTATAAAGATTTTCCAAAATTGTGATGTGCGTCACATTTTGTGTGGGTTTTGGGCGATAATGTCTCGCTCGTTCCTGTTAAGTCCGCTTGACAGGCGCTGAGCGAACCTCTTCGCGTTCACGGACCCAATGAATACCAAACTCCTCAACAAGAAAAACGAAATCGAGCAAGCCCTGCTCGCTTTCAAGAGCACCTTCTGGACCGTCGGCACCTTCAGTGCCATCACCAACCTGCTGATGCTGGTCCCTTCACTTTACATGTTGCAGGTCTACGATCGCGTGCTTGCCAGTCGTAACGAGCTGACGCTGGTGATGTTGACGGTGCTGATGCTGGGCGCCTACCTCCTGATGGTCGGCCTAGAACTGGTCCGCTCCTACGTCTTGGTGCGCGTAGGCGCCCAGTTCGACCTGAAGCTGAATAAACGTGTTTATACCGCCGCCTTCGAACAGAATTTGAAGCAGGCGGGCGCCAACGCAGGTCAGTCCCTCAGCGACTTGACTACACTGCGCCAGTTCTTGACCGGGAATGCGCTGTTCGCCTTCTTCGACGCGCCCTGGTTCCCGATTTACCTGATCGTGATCTTCTTCTTTGAACCGGCCCTCGGCTGGTTTGCGCTGGGCGGCACTCTGGTATTGGTTGTGCTGGCCATCGTCAACGAGCGCATCACCAAGGCACCGTTGAGCGAAGCCAATGGCATGGCGATTGCCGCCAACACCATGGCGACTAACAACCTGCGCAACGCCGAAGTCATCGAATCGATGGGCATGCTGCCGAACCTGATCCAGCGTTGGTTCAAGACCCACGGCAAGTTCCTCCAATTGCAAGCTGAAGCCAGCGAGAAGGCCGCCAAGATTGCATCCGCCACCAAGTTCGTGCAGGTGTCCCTGCAGTCGCTGGTGCTGGGCTTCGGTGCGCTGCTGGTCCTGGAAAACAAGATGACCCCCGGCATGATGATCGCCGCCTCGATCCTGGTCGGCCGCGCGCTCGCCCCGGTGCAGCAGGTGATCGGCGTGTGGAAGTCGTGGAGCTCCACCCGCAGCGCCTTCGAGCGCCTGACCCGCCTGCTGGAAGCGAACCCGGCGCGCGAGGCCGGTATGGAGCTGCCTAAGCCGACGGGGGCGTTGTCCGTGGAAGCCGTCACGGCAGGTCCGCCGGGCTCCAAGGTGCCGGTGATCAAGGGTCTGAGTTTCGCCATCCAGCCGGGCGACGTGCTCGGCGTCATCGGTCCGAGCGGTTCAGGCAAGTCGACCCTGGCGCGCTTGCTGGTGGGCGTGTGGCCCGCCGTGATGGGCAAAGTGCGTCTCGACGGCGCGGACATCTACCATTGGAACAAGGGTGAACTCGGCCCGCACATGGGCTACCTGCCGCAGGACATCGAACTCTTCAGCGGCACCATCGCCGAGAATATCGCCCGCTTCGGCGATGTCGACTCTGAAAAGGTCGTGACGGCTGCAAAGCGCGCCGGCGTGCACGACATGATCCTGCACATGCCCGAGGGTTACGATACCAAGCTGGGTGACGGCGGCGCCGGCCTGTCCGGCGGCCAGAAGCAGCGTATCGGCCTGGCGCGCGCCATGTATGACGACCCGGCCGTGATCGTGCTGGATGAGCCTAACTCGAACCTCGACGATATCGGCGAACAGGCCTTGGTGCAGGCAGTGCTCGACCTGCGCCAGCGCGGCAAGACGATCGTCCTGATCACCCACCGCACCACCGTGCTGGGAGTTACGAGCAAGCTGCTCCTGATGCGTGACGGTACGGCCCAGGCGTTCGGCCCCACCAAGGACGTGATGGCGGCTTTGCAGGAAGCGAACCAGAAGATGATCCAGCAACAGCAAGCGGCGCAGCAGCAGGCCATGGCGCAGCAACAGGCAGCCCAGCAGGCAGCGGCACAAGCCGCCGCGCAGCAGGCCGCCATGCTGCGCGCCCAGGCGGAAGCCCAGGCAGCCGCGAATGCGACGACCGGAGGAACTAACTAATGCAACTCGTAAAGAAAGAACCGGCGGACGTCGTCACGCACGACGTCACTCCGGTGGATGTGAACACTGACGCTCGCAGCTTTGCACGGGTCGGCTGGATCGTGGTCATCGTGGGCTTCGTCGGCTTCATGCTGTGGGCCACGCTGGCCCCGCTCGACAAGGGCGTGCCGCTGTCGGGCACAGTGGCCAAGGAATCGAACCGTCAGGCCGTGCAGCACCAGACCGGCGGTACGGTTCAGGAAATCCTCGTCAAGGACGGCGATACCGTCAAGCGGGGCCAGGTGCTGGTGCGGATGAATCCCGTGATGGCGCAGGCCGGGTTTTCGTCGACCGAAGCGCAGTACCTTAGCGCCCGCGCCGTTGAGGCGCGCCTGATGGCCGAGATGGCCAACAAGCGCAGCATTGCCTTTCCGGCAGAGCTGACTTCGCGCCGCAGCGATCCGCGCGTGGCCGACATCATGCGCCTGCAGGAGCAGCTTCTGATGTCGCGCCAGATGTCGCTGCAAAGCGAACTGTCGAGCGTCGAAGAAAGCATCGCTGGCCTGAAGCTGCAGATCCGCGGCCTGGAAGAGTCGCGCGACAGCAAGAAGGATCAGATGAACTTCCTGAAGGAGCAACTCGGCGGCATGCGCGACCTGGCCAAGGAAGGCTACGTCGCCCGCAACCGCCTGCTCGACCTGGAGCGCACTTACGCCCAGCTGGGCGGCCAGATTTCGGAAGACATCGGCAATATCGGCCGCTCGCAGCGCCAGGTGATGGAACTGAGCCTGCGCCGTACCCAGCGCACCTCCGACTATCAGAAGGAAGTGCGCACCCAGCTGACAGAGGCGCAGAAGGAAGCCGAAGCATTGGCGGCGCGCCTGGACGCACAAAAGTTCGAATTGGCGAATGTGGAAGTAAAATCGCCGGCGGATGGCGTCGTGGTCGGCTCGACCGTCTTCACCAACGGCGGCGTGGTCCCGCCTGGCCACAAGATGATGGACATCGTCCCGAGCGGCGACCCGCTGGTGGTCGAGGGCCAGCTGCCGGTCAACCTGGTGGACAAGGTGCACCCGGGCCTGCCGGTGGAGCTGATGTTCTCGGCGTTTAACACCAACAAGACCCCGCACATCGAAGGCGAAGTGACGCAAGTGTCGGCCGACCGCTCGGTCGACCAGCATACGGGCATGCCGTACTACGTGGTGCGCGTGAAGGTTTCGCCGGAAGGCGCGAAGAAGGTCGCAGCGAACAAGATGAACATCATCCCGGGCATGCCGGTGGAACTGTTCGTCAAGACCGGCGAACGCACCATGATGAACTACCTGCTCAAGCCTATTTTCGACCGCGCCCCGGCGGCCGCGGGTGGAGACTGATGACGATGACCGTGACGACACGCATCCCCGGCCGCCTGCGCGCCTGCGCGCTGGCCATGGCCGCGCTCTTTGGCGCCGGTAACGCCGGCGCGATCACCCTGCAGCAGGCCTACGAGGCCGCTTTGAGGAACGATCCGACCTACCGCATGGGCATCCAGGCCAACGAGTCGGCCAAGGAAAACCGCATCCTCGGCCGTTCCCAGCTGCTGCCGAGCGTGTCGGCCAGTTACAGCCGCAACAAGAACGTCACGGACCGCGAATTAACAGATCCCAAGACCGGCAAGATCACCGGCGTGGACCATCCGAAATACGCCAGCACCTCGGCTTCCGTGCAACTGCGCCAGTCGATCCTGAACCTGGACGCCATCCAGCGCTACCGCCAGGGCAAGATACAGACCCGGGCCGGCGCCGAGCAGTTCCAGGTCGACACCAACGACGTCGCCGTACGCGTGCTGACCGCCTACCTCGACGCCCTGTTCGCCGAGGACCAGCTGGCCCTCTCGCGCGTGCAGCGCGACATGTATGCCGAACAGCAGAAGGTCAACGAGCGCCTGTTCGAAAAAGGCGAGGGCACCCGCACCGACATGCTGGAGACCAAGGCCCGGCTCGACCTGGCCGAGGCCCAGCTGATCGAGGCGCAAGACCAGGCCGTCGTGCAGCGCAATGTTCTGGAAGGGATCATCGGCGGTCCGGCGGGCAAGCTGGACCAGCTGGGAGAGGGCTTCCGCGTCGGTGAGCTGATCCAGGGCTCCTTCGAGGAGTGGAGCAAGCGCGCCATCGACAACAGCCACGAACTCGAAGTGGCCCGTCTCAGCGTGGAAAATGCCCGCCTCGAGATTGGACGCATCAAGGCAGGCCACATGCCGCGCATCGATTTCGTTGCAACCTACGGCAAGGGCGACAACGAAACTATTAACACCCTGAACCAGGACAACACGAACCGCAGCCTGGGTGTGCAGGTCAACATCCCGATCTACCAGGGTGGCGCCATCAACGCCCAGACCCGCCAGGCCGCCGCCAACTACGAGCGCGCCCGCGCCGACCTCGACGCACGCACCGACAAGCTGCTGGTCGAGGTGCGCCGCGCCCACGGCCTGGTGCAGAGCAGCGTGCGCAAGGTCGACGCCCTGGTCAAGGCGACCGAATCGGCCAAGCTCCTGATGACGGCGACCGAGCAGAGCATCAAGGGCGGGGTGCGCATCAACCTCGACCTGCTGAACGCCCAGCAGCAGCTGTTCACCAGCCAGCGCGACCTGGCCCAGGCCAGGTACGCCTACCTCATCGCCGTGCTGCGCCTGCGGGCCTACACCGGCGAAGTCGGCAGCGAGGACATTCGCGCCATCGCCGCATACTTCCGCTCTTGAGCGCTTTTTCCTGCTGATTTCCCCCATGAGGCCGGCTTCTTGCCGGCCTTGTCTCTTCTGCACGACATCTTTCCCAGCGGCCTTATTGAACACCGCTAATTTGATTTCATTCTGATAATTTTCCACGCTGTTTGTGGATGAGTTCGCTTGATGGCCGCTCATCAATTGCACGCCGCATGGGGACTGATTTATGGCCATTTTTGCAGCGTAAAAAACACTCCCGGAAAGCTGTGAAATGTTCTTAAAAATAGGAAACAAATTGCTTTATGTAATTGATTTATCTGGGAAATCGCGCACGATTGGATGAGCGAAAAACGGCCTGAATTTCATGATTACGGTATATTTTATGCACCACTTTTCATGGAGGCCGTGATGGCAACTGATTACACTAATGAAGTGCAGAAACTGTATATCGCGTATTTCGGTCGTCCCGCCGACCCGGACGGTTTGGCTTTCTGGATCAACCAGCTTCAGACCAATCCAGCCGGCTATGAGATGATTTCCAACGCGTTCTCTAACTCGCCGGAATACCAGATGATGTATGGCGGACAGAGCAACCGGGAAGTCGTGCTCGATATCTACCAGAACCTGTTCGGTCGCCCGGGCGAGCAAGGCGGCGTGGATTTCTGGACCGCGCGGCTGGATGAAGGCGACATCACTGTCGGCAACGCCGTGATCTTCATGTCGCAGGCGGCGGTACAGGCCAACAATAACGACGGCTTCGTATACAAGGCACGCGTTGGCGTGGCGACGGAGTTCACCGCGCGTATTGACCTGCCGACGGAACAAAGCGCGTACAGCGGCCCTGCTGCGAACCAGGTGGCCATTGACTACGTCGCTGGCGTGCGTGACATGTTGAGTGCTTCCCAGCACATGCAGCCAAGCCAGATCGATGCCGTCATCGCGCAAATCGTCGGTATGCCGAGCGGCGCGGGGTTCGATGACATGCCCCTGGTAGCCTGAAATATTCTTTCAGTAGAAGCAGTTTCTTGAAATATTATTGCATGACCACGGCGCGCACATCGTAGAACATGGGCGAACCGACGCAGCACCGGTACCGGGCGTCACACGCGCTATAACGCAGGCAGCGTCCTAACGCGGCACGGTAGCGGAAAACAAAAAAGGCCCAGGTCGCCTCACGGCGGCCCAGGCCTTTTTGCCTTTGTAGGGTGGTCGGCTTCGCCGACCGCGCGTTCAGCTCCCATGTGAATAGATGCAACGCGATTGTTCACGAGCTGGTTGAACGCGCGGTCGGCCGAGCCGACCACCCTACATGTCAACCAGCTGCAGCGTTCTGGCCAAGTTCAGCCGGAGCCGCCTTCTCCTTGCCCGCGCAATGCGGGCAGGACACGCCGACCACGTACTCGGGCGCGAGCTGCTGGCGCGGCGTCACCACGGCGCGGCAGGCGAAGCACTGCACGGTCTCGGTCGGCTCCAGTTTCGGGTTCAGCGCGGTGCGGTAGTCGAACACGAAGCAGTCGCCCTTGTAATGGTCGCCGCCGACTTCCTCGAAATACTTCAGGATGCCGCCGTCGAGCTGGTAGACGCGCTCGTAGCCGATGTTCTTCATGTGGATCGCCGCCTTCTCGCAGCGGATGCCGCCGGTGCAGAAGGTCACCACGGTCTTGCCCTCGAGCTCGTCCTTGTGCTTCGCCGCGACCTCGGGGAATTCCGTGAACTTCTCGATACGGTAGTCGAGGGTGTTCTCGAAGGTGCCGACGTCGACCTCGAAGGCATTGCGGGTTTCCATCATGACCACCGGCACGCCCTCGTCGTCATGGCCCTGGTCGAGCCAGCGCTTGAGCGTCTTCGCGTCCACAGACGGCGCACGGCCCAGTTCCGGCTTGATCAGCGGCATGCGCATGGTGATGATCTCCTTCTTGATCTTCACCAGCATGCGCTTGTGCGACTGCTCGTTCGAATAGCTTTCCTTCCACTCCAGGTCGGCCAGGCGCGCGTCGCTGCGCACCCAGTCGAGGTAGCGGTCGATCTGCTCGCGCGGGCCGGACACGAACATATTGATCCCTTCGGGGGTCAAGAGGACAGTGCCCTTCAGGCCGAGATCGAGGCACTGCGCCTGGTATTGCGCGCGCATCTCCTCGAGGTTCTCGAGGGTGACGAATTTATAAGCGGCGATATTGACGTGGTTGGCTGCGTGGGACATGGCGGCATTGCGGGATAGGACAACCCGCTATTATAAGGCAGTCCGGGCCCAGCGGCACATGGAACTGCCCGAATACGCCAGGTGTTCCTCCCCGCCTTTGTTTCAACAATGCAACATTTCGTGCGATAATCACATGGTCGGCATGTAGGGATGATTTCCGGTAGCCAGACGCTTGCACATGCCGGATTCACCGAAATGCCGCTGTCATTCCCGCAAAAGGGCTGCCCGTCGCACGGTCCCTGTCGCGGCGCAAGCTTCTCTGGAATCATCCGCCTGCCTTTATCAGTGGAACTGGAGAAGAACACAATGAAGCACACGCAAATCCGCAAACCGAACCTGCACCACCTCGCCATCGTGATTAGCCTCTCCCTGCTTGCGGGCTGCGGCGCGGGCCAGGAGGAGGAAGATGCGCCCCCGGCCGACATGGTCGCCTACACGGAAACCATGGCGTTTTGCGAGGCGGACGAGCCGACCGGTTCGACCGCCCAGTATGGCGGCTGGTCTCTGACCTCGCCTTCAAAATACGGTAATCCCACCTACGATGCGAGCGCGCTGGTCTCGCCGCGCGGCGCGGACCTGACCGTGACGGTGCATATGAAAGTCGGCGTGCACGATTACCGCAACGTCAGTGGATCGTTCATCCCGAGCGCCTATTTCGAGCCGGAATGGGGCATGGGCGTCCAGCTGGAGGGGCGCCTGCCCGCAGGGGCAGCCTGCGTGCGCAGCCTGGCAAAGCTCGTGCCGCCGCTGAACATCCCGGGCTTCCCGACCTATGGCTACACGCTCAACTGGCGGAGCAAGTGGTCTTCCGCGGTGCCGGTGGCGAACGTGCCGGGAGCGGTGATCGACGGCTTCGAGTTCGTCAGCAGCTTCGCAGCGCCGACTGCCCAGTCCTTCTTCATCCTGTCCAAGACCCGCATGGCCAGCACCCAGGGCGCGTCCATCTGCTACCTGGCGCCGCTGGGTACGAGCTGGGACTGCAAGACGCCGTTTGTGACCGACCTGGGCAAGGACTGGGGCCTGGGGCGCCAGGGTGTGCAGGCAGGCGTGTATGTGCTGGCCGTGCCGCGGTAGGGTGGCCGGCTCCGCCGGCCGCGCGTTCAAACCGTGCGTGAATAACACGCGCCGCATCCATTCAAGCGGGAGTTGAACGCGCGGTCGGCGAAGCCGACCACCCTACGTGCGGGCGCCAGCCGTAACTCATCAGGACTTCCTGGCGCCCGCGCAGCTTCTGCGTCCCGATCGGCGCCAGGACGGCCGGATAGCCTACCGCCTGCGCCACCGCGCCGGAACACACGACCGGATAGCCGACGTCCTTGGACAAGGCTTCCAGCCGCGCCGCCACGTTCACCGTGTCGCCCACCACGGTGAAAGCATGCCGCTCGCGCGAGCCGATATGCCCGGCGATCGCCACCCCGCTGTGGATCCCGATGCCGGTCTCGAGTGGCGGCCGGCCTTCCGCGCGCAGCTCTTCATTGAGCACCGCCAGTTCGACCAGCATGTCGTGGGCCGCTTCCAGCGCCGCCTTTTCGCGCGCGGGCAGGGGATTCGGCACGCCGAACACCGCCATCATGCCGTCGCCGATGAACTTGTCGACGCTGCCGCCGTGCCGGTGCACCACCGCCGTCATGCGGGCAAAATACCGGTTCAGCAGCGCCACCACGTCTTCCGGCGCCTGGGCCTCGCTCATGGCCGTGAAGCCGCGGATGTCCGAGAACAGCACGCACACCTCGCAGGACTGCGTCGCGCCGCTGCCCTCCAGGCGGCCGGCCACGATCTCCTCCATCACGGCCGGGCTGACGTAGCCGCTGAAGGAGTCGCGCAGGGCGCGCTTGCTGCGCGCATCCTCCCAGGCCTGCCACAGGGCCCGTACCAGCATCGCGAGGACGGCGTTGACCAGCACGCCGCCCACCGGCAGCCAGAAGCCCTGGCGCAGCAGCAGCGTGCTCGCCGCGAGCAGCAGCGCGGCCGTTGCCAGCAGCAGGAGCACGCTGCGCAGCCGGACCCGCATCAATCCGAACAGCGCGCCGCTGGCCGTCAGGAGCCAGACGACGACGGGAGCGGCAGGCGTCACCAGGCCGCCATTGAGCATGCTGCGCACCGTCTGCGCGTGCACCAGCACCCCCGGCACCTCGCGCTTGTCCGGCAGCCAGGTCGCGAGCGGCGCCGGGACCGAAATCAGGTCCGTGTCTTCCTCCACGGTCCCGAGCAGCACCAGGCGGCCGCCGAACAGTTCGCGCAGGCGCGCCGTGTTGCCATCGCGCGCCAGTTTCAACACGTCCTGCAGGGGCAGGTAGCTGAACTCGTCGCCGATCGCATAGTTGATCATGCCGCGCCATTCCCGGCGCACGCCCATGGCGGCGCTCAGTTCACTGGACAGGGTATGCGGGAAGTTCCCGGGCTGGACCCGCGCGCCCGCGTAGTGGCGCACGCGCCCGTCCGCGTCGGCGAGCACCAGCGCCGAGGCGGTCGCATGCACGGGGCCTTCCTGCATGCCGAGCACGGTCGCATAGTCGATCTGGATGTCGCGGAAATGGCCGCGCCGGTGGTCCCAGACCTTGGCCAGCACCAGGGGCGCGGCGCGCATCGATTCGAGCAGGCCGGCCAGCAGGGTGCGGTGCAGGTCCTGCTTCGGGTCCCCGGCCAGCATCACGCGGTCGAAGCGCTTCTCGGGCAGCACCACGTCCAGGCCGATGGCGCTCGGGCCGGCCGCGCTGACGGCGCGCAGGAACAGCGCCAGGTGGGCGTGGCTCAGCGCCAGCGGCTCGTCGATCCCGTCGAGGAAGGCATTGTCGATGCCGACCACCACCACGTCGTGGCGCACCGGTTGCGGTGCATGGTCGCGCAGCGCGGCCACCTGCGCATCGTGCAGGCGCGCATCGAGTCCGCCCGTCGCGGCGATCGCCAGCGCCGTGCACAGCACGGCCGGGAGGAAGCGCCACCAGTTGCGGAACCGGGCCATCGATGGGTGCGCCGCTCAGCGTGGCCGTGCAGGGGGAACGAGGTCCGCACGGCGGGCCGCGATCGCGCGCCACGCCGCACGGGCTTCCTCGTCGAAGCGGCGGCCGTCCAGGATGGCGGCGTACAGCACCCAGTCCTCGATCGCGGCATCCGCGGCCGGGCGCAGCGCCAGCACGGCGTCGCGCTCGGCCTCGCTCGCCACGGTGAAGGTGGCGCTGCCGCTGGCCTGTTCGCCTTCCGGGTCGGCCTGCGTCACGGTCCAGCGGTAGCCGGTGCCCGGCACGAGCGCCACGCCTTCCGGCAGTTCCCAGCTGCCGCTCGCGCTGATGCCGCTCGCGATGCGCCTGCCGTCGAGTTCATCGACCTGCACGCGGTAGTCGCCGCCTTCGGCCATCCAGGAGAAATGTGGCCGCACGCCGGCCAGCACGGCGCGGTTGAGCGGCGCCTTGAGTGTCACGTCGCTCAGGGCGCGCATCTTGACGGCCGCCGGCGACAGGCGCGGGTCGACCGCAGCGCGCACCAGTTTCTCGGCCAGCGAACGGGTCTGGGCCGGCGCGCCTTTGATCACGCGGATGCCGTTCGGCTCGACCTGGGCCTGCAGTGGGCCGGTAAGCTGGTAGACCAGCTTGCTGCCGTAGTGCGAGACCGAAGCCGTGGCCTGCGGGCCCAGGCGGATCTGCTGGCCGGCCTTGACGTAGCCGAGCAGCTGCAGCGGGGCGGCGTCGCCGCGCAGGTCGAGCACCATGCCGACCGGGTCATCGGATGCGTGCGCGGGAAGGACGAAGCAGCACAGGCTGAGGAAGAGTAGGGCGAGACGGTTCATCATGGGCTCGTGGTCGATGGGGAAGAAGGGAGGGAGTCCAGCCGGGCCTGGAGCTCGGCCTGTTCGCGGCGCATGCCGGCCGCGCCGGCCACCTGCAGCGCGCGCTGCCAGTAGCCGCGCCGTTCCGGGCTATCTGCGGCATGGCCGAGCAGGACCAGGTCCTGGAAAATCTTGTCGCTGTGCGCCAGCGCCTTGTCGATGGCCAGCGCTTCCTCCAGGGCCTTGGCAGCGGCCTGGCGATCGCCTTGGGCCAGCGCGGCCGCGCCGATCAGGCGCAGGGCGTTCGCGGTTTCGATGCGGTTGTGCGCGGCGCGGTGCTGCGGCAGCGCGGTTTCGGCCTGGCGCCGGGCATCCGGCACATCGCCGCGTTCGAGCGCGATGCGCGCGCCCAGGTTGAGCAGGGTGGCCTGCAAGGCGCAGTCCTTGCCGCAGGCTTGCCGCGCCTCTCCATGCCAGCGCGCGGCGGCAGCCTGGTCACCGCGCGCCAGGGCCAGCACGGTGCGCTGGGCCAGCGCTTCCGCGCGCCGCGCCGGGGTATAGGCGAGCGGCACGCCGTCGAGCATCTTCGCCAGGACGGCGTCCGCTTCCCCGGCCTGGCCTTGCGCCTGTCGCGTACGCGCCAGGTTCAGCAGGCTTTGCGCGATGCCGTCTTCGTACTCGATGGCCTGGCTTTGCACCTGTGCCTGCTCGAACAGGCGCGCCGCCGCAGCCAAGTCGCCTGCACGGTGCAGCTCGGCGCCGCGCGCATTGAGCGTGTCGGCGTTGCGGCGCGCCGGCGCAGCCGGTTCAGGCGCCGTGGCGCAGCCGGCGAGCAGCACGAGCAGGAAGGCGACGGCTACCCTCATTGCGGGGTCCGGTAAGGCAGGGCGAGGCCCTGCTGGCTGTCGAGCGGCACGTCCTGCGGCGCAGGCGCGGCCAATGCTTTCACGGGCCAGGTCTGCATGGCGCCGTCGACCACGCGGCGGCTGTCGCCGGCCGCCTGGCGCACGTCCTCGAGGATGCCGGGCACGGACTGGTTCGATGCGGCGCCGATGCTGCGCACGTTTTCGCTGGTCTCCACCAGGTTGGCGGCGGTCTTGTCGAGCTTTTGCAGCAGGCCGGGCACCGCGCTGGACACGGCATCGAGCGTCTTGTCGGCGCTGCCGATGGTGCGGGTGGCTGCATCGGACAGGCGCGCCACGCTGGCGCTGGCCTCGATCATGGTCTGGCGCGCCTGGGCATTGGTGGCCGGCAGTTCCTGCACCAGCACGCGCGCGCCCTTGAGCGTCTGCTGGAAGTCGCCGTCCGGGTCCGCCAGGCCGGCGCCCAGCTTGCGGGTGCTCTCCAGCACCGGCAGCAACTGCTGTTCCAGGTGCTCGGCGATCTCGCCGACATTGCGGGTGCGCTCGAATTCCAATACCTCGCCGCTGGCCACCGGGCGCGCGTCGTAGCGGCGCGGCAGCAGCTCGATCACGCCCTGGCCGATCAGCCCCTCCTGCACCAGGCGCGCCACCGTGGTCTTCGGGATGTAGCGCATGTACTCGTCATAGACGCCGAGCTCGACCCGCACCCGCAGCGGCGAGTCGGCCGAAGGCGGCAGCAGCACGATGTCGCGCACTGAGCCGACCACGAAGCCATTGAGCTTGGCCGGCATGCCGGCCGTGATGCCGGCGGCGCTGGGCGCCAGGAAATGCAGCCGGTCCTCGGCCGAGAAGGCGCCCTGCTTGTGGGCGAACAGGGCCAGCACGGCCAGGATGCCGGCGATCGCGGGCGCGGCGAAGAGCCAGGCACGGCGGCGCAGGCGCGCCCCGGAATCGATCTGCCAGGTAGTGGAAGCGTCGTTCATGGAATGTCGATGTTCGTGTCCAAACTGATGCCGAGCGATGCCGGCAGGCGCCCGGTCTGCTCGAGATGGCACACGGCGCGGAAGGGAAAGCGGGTGCGGAACAGCGCGGGCAGGCGCAGGAGGGCGGCGCTGTCGTCGTGGTCGAACACGTGGTCGAACACCAGGCATTCCGGTTCGCGCAGGTAGGCCTGCACGAAGTTCAGCTCCACCTGCTGGACCCAGCCCAGCGAGGCTGCGGGCTGGCGCGGGTCGACCCCGGCCAGCAGGCCGGTCTCCTGGATGCAGCGCCGGCTGCGCGCGGCGAAGTCCGGCCTGCCGTCGTCGGCCAGCGCCAGGTTGTCGGCCACGCTCATGCGCCCGAACAGGTGCGGCGCGTGCGAGACCAGGCCCAGGCGGGAAGCCTCCACGTGGCGCCGGCACTCCCAGCTGCCTGCCGCAAAGCGCGATTCACGGCCCAGCAGCAGCTGTTCGAGGAAGCGCGCGCGGTCGCGCTTCCTCGCGAAGGTGAGGGCCGCCTGCGCGCCCTGCAGCACCGCATGCAGGGGCGCGCTTCCTGCGGGCGCGAAGTCGAAGAGGGCGGTACGTGCCATGCTCACGACGCCAGTCCGTAGGCGAACCAGGCCAGCACGGCGTTCAGCGCCAGCAGCAGGGACAGGCACTGCATCACCGAGGCCGCCAGCGCATCCGGCAGGCGCGCCGCATCCAGGCCGGGACGCAGGCCCTGGTGCACGCTGACGCTGCCGATCACCAGGCCGAAGCCCAGGCTCTTGGCCACGGTGTAGAGCAGGTCGCCGGGCGTGACCAGCAGCGCCACCTGGCTCAGCATGCCGCTCAAGGGCAGGCCGAAGAGCAGGGCGCCCAGGCCGATGCCGCCGCCCAGCACCAGCAGTTCAAAGTAAAAAGTGAACACCAGCGCCAGGCTCGTCACCGCCACCAGCGGCGGCACCGCGATGTAGGCGCGGCTCGATAGACCCAGCAGGCGCAGCGCGCGTTCCTCGCCGCGCGCCGGCATCAGGGCGATGTCGCCGGTCACCGGGCTGCCGACCCGGATCAGGACGATCAGCGCCGCCAGCAGCGGCGCCAGCTCGCGCACCACGCTCAGCAGCACCATGCGCACCGCCAGGTCGGCATGGGCCGACAGCGCGTCGAGGGCCGCGGCCACCGCCAGCGCGCCGACAGCGGCCGCGCGCAGGCCCGAGCCGGCCGCGGTCTTTTCGGCGCCGTCCAGGAACAGCTGCAGGCAGCGGCGCTGGTAGGGCGCCAGGCGCAGCACGCCGAGGTTGGCCAGGCAGAAGCGCCACAGCAGGAGGTAGTCGCCGGCTTCGGCCAGCCGGCCGCGCCCCATGGCCGGATTCATTCGCCGGTTCCGGTGAGGTAGAAGGCGGCCCAGTGCAGCGGGTCGGGGAAGCGCGCGCGCAGCTCGAGCTGGGCTGCACGCAGCGCCGTGCGTTTCGGCTGGCCGGCAAGCAGCTTGCGGTAGAAGCCCTGCATCAGCTCGGCCGTGGCGGCGTCGTCGACTTCCCACAGGCTGGCCACGATATTGCTCGAGCCGGCGTAGAGGAAGCCGCGCGTCATGCCGACCAGGTCGTCGCCATTGACCTTGCGGCCCAGGCCCGTCTCGCAGGCCGACAGGGTGACCAGGTCGGCGTCCAGGCGCAGGCCGTAGATTTCCGAGACACTCAGGTTGCCGTCGTGCTGGCCGTCTGGCGCCAGCGCCAGGCGCGAGGCCAGGGGATTGGTGCTCCTGAACTGGCCGTGGGCCGCCAGGTGCAGGTAGCGGTGGCTGCCGGCTAGTAGCCGCAGGCGCGATTCCGAGGCCTCAAGGCGCAGCAGCACCGTGCTGTCGGGCACCAGGCGGCCGAGCAGCTCGGCCTCCTTTTGCGCGGCCGGCAGGTCGAGCTCCGGATTGCCGAGGTCCGGGTTGCCCAGCACGAGCATGCCGCGTGGCGGCGTGCGGCGCGGACTGGGCAGATACTTCTGGACGGTGGCGCTGGGCAGGAAGCGCAGGCCGTGGGTGGCCAGCAGGCTGTCCTTGCCGTCATGCAGGGCGGCGAAGGGCAGGTAGTGCAGGATCCCGGCCGGCACCATGACCAGGTCGCGCCCTTCGATCAGCTCCGCGACCGGCGCCAGCAGGCGCTGGTACAGGGCGCGCGCGGTGGCGCCCGCATCCTGGCGCGCCATGATCGCTTCGCGCAGCAGGTTCACCTCCTGCTCCAGGCCGGCGCTCGGACGCAGCGCCGAGGCCACCTTGTCGCGGGTTGCGGCCATGATCACCAGCTGGTCGCCGTGCAGGTGGTACTCGACCAGGGCCTCGTTCGGCGCCAGGTGGGCGCGCACTTCGGACAGCGGCAGGGCGTCCACGCTGACCAGGGAGGCCAGGGCCGGATGCTGTTTCTTGAGTTGCGCCGTCTGGCCGGCGGCCGTGGCGCGAGCACGCTTGGCGTCGCCGGCATCCAGCCCCGCCGAAGGCAGCTGCACCGCCGCGTCGTCGACGGCGCGGCGCCAGTCCTGCAGGGCGTTGCCGGCCTGCGGATCGCGCACCTGCAGCGCCGCCTGCACGCCGGCTTCGCGTCCGGCCAGCAGGTCGACCAGGGCGCGCGACTTGGCGCGCTCCATCAGTTCATAGGCGAGGGCCTCTTCGTTCAGTTCGAGGGCGAGCGCGATGGCGCGCGCATACAGCCCTTCCTTGTCGCCGACGAAGCCGATCTTGCTCGCTTCGGTATTGATGCTGGCGCGCTGCTGCTCGACCGTGTCGATCGCCTCGCGCAGGCTGGCCAGGGCCAGCGTCGGATTTTTGTCCGCCACCGCGAGCTTCGCGCGCTCGTCCAGCAGCATCCAGTACAACTCGCCGTTGTTGCGGGTCTGGGGCAGCGCCAGCAGGCGCTCGAGGGTGGGACGGGCTTCCTGCGCGCGTCCGGTCTCGATGAGCGCCTTGGTCAGCATGTAGGCGCGCGGCAGCTCGACCCAGGCCCAGTTGTTCGTGCCCGTGAAGTAGGAGCCGGTCACCAGGCGGTCGAGGAAGATGTTGAGGGTGAAGGTCTTGTCGGCGGCCAGCGCGGCCAGGACCCCGGGATAGTCTTTCAGTGCCATGCGGGCGCGCGCCAGGGCCATCGCCTTGGCGTTCGCATAGGGACTGAGGAAGGAAATGCGCAGCTTGTCGAGCAGCAGCGCGTAGTGCTGGCCCTTGGCGACTTCGCCCGACAGGGTGTAGGCGACCGAGACCGCCGACAGGGTGGCGGCGACGATGTCGAGGTCTTCGCTGCCGTCCTTTTCCAGCCAGCCCAGCGTGCGCAGGCCCTCGTCGATGGCGGCCTTGTACTGGCCCAGTTCGACCAGCGCCTCGGTGCGCATGATGCCGACCGAGGGTGTGGCGTCTTCGAGTGCGAACAGGCGTGTGCCCGGGTCGCCTGTCTTGACCTGTTTTTCCAGCCGGTCCAGGCAGGACAGCAGGCGCGCGTAGCGCTTGATGCGCGACTGCGCGTAGCACAGCATGTGCAGGTCGGGCGTGGACAGCGGCCCGGCCGCTGCCTGCGCTTCGAGCTGGCGTTCCAGCTCGTCGAAACGGCCGCTCGCGGCCAGGCCGACCTGGTCGGTGGCGCGGTCGGCCCGGGCCGGCGCATTCACGCAGGCGGCCAGCGCCAGCGCCAGTCCGCTTGCACGGATGGCGCGGCCGAAGGTCCGCGTGAAGGCCGGCCTCAGCACGGCATCAGAACCAGAAGCCGAGGTTGACCGTGAAGCCCTTGGTGGTCTTGCTGCGCACGTAGGTCGCGCCCATGCGGGTGAAGCTGCGCGCGTTCGAGGCCTTGCGGTTGGTGCCCAGGGTGATGCCGACTTCCTGGCTGTCGGTCACGAAGGGTTTTTCGCTGCCCAGGTAGCGGGTGTCGATGATCGAGAACTCGGCCGCCATCTTCGAACCGAACATCGCGGTCGGCACCGAGGCCATGAGGCCGTTGCGGGTCATCTTCAGGTTGACGTCCGGGTCGAACGAGTAGTCGCCCGAGGAGAACTTGCCGGTCTTGTAGACGCCGACCATATTGCCCATGGCCAGGTCGAAGCCGCCCAGCGGCAGCACGTAGGTGCTCATCAGCGAGGCCGACATCACGGTCGACACGGTAGCGCGGTCCTTCGAGGCCACCACCGAGTAGCGCGCGCCCGGGGTCAGGGTCCAGCGGTCGGTCAGCGGCAGGCGGTAGGCCGCGCCCAGGCCGCCGTGGTAGGCCTTGGCGCCGTCCACCGTCACCTGGGTCAGCGGCATGCTCAGCACCAGCTGGCGGCGCGGGTCGATGTTGTTGCGGATGGTGTAGGACAGCGGCAGCGAGGTGGTCTTGACGTCTTCGTTGCCGTCGATGTTGTAGGAGCCGTAGCTCAGGCCCACGCCGATCAGGTTGTTGGCGGTCTGGTTCTGGTCCGGAACACCGATCTGGCTCGCGTTGTCGAAGCTGGTGTTGAAGTCGGCCATCGCCAGCATCGGGATGGCGCCGCCCTGGCCGGTCAGGGCGCTGGTGGGCGAGTTCTTGGCCTGGTAGCGCAGCACCTTGCCCAGGATGTCGCCCTTCTTGACATAGTCTTCGAACAGCTCTTCCGATTCGTCGCGGTTGGCGCCGGTGAAGCTGCCGCGCATGCCGAGTTCGACGAAGTCGTAGTTCAGGGTGTTCGAGCGGGCGTCGTAGCGCAGCACGACGTTGACGTCGTTGAAGCGGCCCATCGCGGTCGCCTGCGAGATCTGGGTGTAGCCGGCGTTGCTCAGGGTGAAGTTCTTGGCCGAGTCGATGAAGGCGTCGACATTGCTCGAGCACAGGGTCGCGCCGCGGCTGCCGTTGATGTCGGCGCGGAAGCCGAAGGACTTGCCGCAGTCGAGTTGCTGGGCGGCGGCCGGCAGGCTGGCGCCGAGGAGGGCAGCGGCGAAGGCGATCGATTTCAGGTTCATGGTTTCCCTTGTTCTATTGGAATGTTTATTGAAAGGACGACATCATAAGAGTCGTAAAGATCCAAAGGAAGTCCCCATTTGGGGAATGTGGCATATAGGAAACAAATGTGAATTATTTATGGGTGCTGCCTAAAAATAAGACACAGTCCCTTGTCAAAAGGGAAGCGAAGCCACCTTGCATCGCGTGAATAATATTCTTACAATCACGCGAATCGATGGCGTGCCGCTGTCGCCCTCGATTGGCATCCATGCTGTTTTCCTCGATCGTCTTCCTGTTCTTTTTCCTTCCCAGCTTCCTCGCCCTCTACTACCTGCTGCCGTGGAAGAACGCGGTCCTGCTGCTGAGCAGCCTGGTCTTCTACGCCTGGGGCGAGCCGCGCTTCGTGCCCCTGCTGCTGCTGTCGGCTGCGATCAACTACGGCGCCGGCCTGGCGATCGCCCGTGACCGGGCGCGCGGCAAGACCTGGCTGGCGCTGGGCGTGGGCGCCAACCTGGCCATGCTGGCCTGGTTCAAGTACGCCGGTTTCCTGCTTGATGCCGTCAATAAGGCGCTCGCGGCCGGCATCCCGGTCCCGCACATCACGCTCCCGCTCGGAATCTCCTTCTTCACTTTTCAGGGCATTTCCTACCTGATCGACGTCTACCGAGGCGACGTCGCGGCCCAGCCGAGCTTCTTCAAATTCGCCACCTACAAGGCCCTGTTTCCGCAACTGATCGCCGGCCCGATCGTGCGCTACCGCCAGATCGCCGGCGAGATGGGCGAACGGGTGCTGTCCAACGAGCGCTTACTTGGCGGTTTCCGGATCTTCGCGATCGGCCTGGCACAGAAGGTGCTGATCGCCAATACCCTGGCGATGCCGGCCGACCGCCTGTTCGGCGCCAATATGGACGAGCTGTCCATACTCACCGCCTGGCTGGGCCTGCTGTGCTACACCCTGCAGATCTATTACGACTTCTGCGGCTATTCGAACATGGCGATCGGCCTGGGCCACATGCTGGGCTTCAGCTTCCCGCCCAACTTCGACCGCCCGTATTCGGCGCGCTCGGTGACCGAGTTCTGGCAGCGCTGGCACATCAGCCTCTCGTCCTGGTTCCGCGACTATCTCTACATTCCGCTCGGCGGCAACCGCCGCGGGCCGCTGCGTACTTACTTCAACCTGGGCCTGGTCTTCCTGCTGTGCGGGCTGTGGCACGGCGCGGCCTGGACCTTTGTCTTGTGGGGCATCTGGCACGGCGCCTGGCTGATCGTCGAGAGAATGGGTGTGCGCGGACTGCTCGACCGCCTGCCGCGGGCGCTGGCCCAGGCCTGGACCCTGGCCCTCGTCATGCTCGGCTGGGTGTGGTTCCGGGCAAGCGACCTGGATTCGGCGCTGGGCTACTTCGGCGCGCTGGCGGGCAGGGCGGGCAATCCGGGCGGTCACCCCTGGCAGGCCGAGATCGGCTTGCTGGAATTGGTGACGCTCGCCATCGGCCTGCTGCTGGCCATCCTGCCGACCGGACGCGCGCCAGGCGTGCCGGCGCCGCGCGCCCCGGGCCGCTGGGCCGGCCTGCCGCTTGCCCTTGCCTCGGTCGCCCTGTGCGCCTGCAGCCTGGCCAGCGGCACCTATAACCCCTTCCTTTATTACCGGTTCTGATCATGGGTGTCATTCGACAAGCGTTTGGCGCGCTGCGCGCGCACGCCGCCAAACTGGTGCTGACAGGCTTCCTGGCGCTGCCCATGGTGGCCGCCGTGCTGTGGCCGGTCGACGCCACCATCGAGCAGCGCGAACTGGCGCCGGCGCCGAACAGGCCGCACAGCCTCGAGCAGGTGCTGGCCTGGCCGGCCCAGGCCGAAGCCTGGACCAACGACCACTTCGGCTGGCGGCCGCAGATGGTCACGAGTTTCTCGCGCCTGCGTTTCGAACTGTTCGACCGCTTCCCGACCCAGCAGGTGATGGCCGGGCAGGAAGGGCGGCTGTTCCTGGTCTCGCACAACGACCGCGGCGAGCGCTATACCATGCTGGTGGCATGCGGCTGGCAGTTCGACCGCTTCGAGCGCGTGCTGGCCGACCTGAACCGCTTCGAGCAGACCTTCCGCGAACGGGGCATTCCGGCGAAGCTGCTGGTGGTGCCGAGCGGCCCCGTCGTCTACAGCGAAGAGCTGCAGCCCTGGGCGGCCGAGCGCTGCCGTCCCGAGAACGTGCCCATGGCCCGCCTGCTGGCCTCGCCCCGCCTGACGCCCGAGGCGCGCGCGCTGGTCTACCACCCGCTGGCCGAGATGCGGGCCCAGCGCGACCGGATCATGTTCTTCCCGAAAAATTACTTCCATTGGGCCGGCGCCGGCGCGGCCGCGGTGGCCGGGATGACCGAACGCCATTTCTGGGGCAGGGACGAATCCTTCGCGCCGCCGATCCCCATGGTGGCCAAGGAGCAGCCTTCGGAAATCCGCTTCATGTTCCCGGGGATTAACCCGGTCAGCATGGTCCAGGACCAGGACTACACCGGCACCACCATCACCCCCTGCTATGGCGCGCCGTGCTTCCCGGACATCCAGCCGGTCATGGAAAAGCTGGGCGTGGTGGGGCGCTACCTGAATTCGGCGCCGAAGCTGGGGCCGCGCCTGGTGGTGCTGACCGATTCCTTCGGCTACAGCGGCGGGCCGGTGTTCTCGCGCTATCACCGTGAAGTGGTGTTCGTGTCGACCAATATGCTGGTGCGCCTCGACGAGGGGGAACGGGAACAATTGCGCAAGCTGCTCTTCGTGCCGGGCAGCGACGACGAGGTTCTGTTCCTTTATCATGACGCGACCGTGCTGGCCAACCGGATCGAGACCGATCTCGGCATGCTGTTTCCATCGAAGCAATAAATTTATTGCCTTGTGGCCAGCGATAGCACCTTGTTATCTATGCACTTGACCCCAAGTGTGGCCGGATCGCATGATAAAATCAGTAGCTTTTTGCCATAGGCGGTCTTCGGCGGGTCGTATGGACGATCCACCCCAGGCTCTTTTCGCGGCGTTGCAGCACCTTTTATCCAGAAATTAAGCATGTCATTCCTGACCCAGATTTTCGGCAGCCGTAACCAGCGACTGCTCAAGCAATACCAAAAGACCGTGCGTCAGATCAACGCGCTCGAGCCGCAGATGGAAAAGCTGTCGGACGCCGAACTCCAGGCCAAGACGCCCGAGTTCAAGGAGCGCCTGGCGAATGGCCAGACCCTCGATGACATCCTGCCGGAAGCCTTCGCCGTCTGCCGTGAAGCGGCCAAGCGCGTGCTCAAGATGCGCCACTTCGACGTGCAGCTGATCGGCGGCATGGTCCTGCATCAGGGCAAGATTGCGGAAATGGGCACCGGCGAGGGCAAGACCCTGATGGCAACGCTGCCGGTCTACCTGAACGGCCTGTCCGGCAAGGGCGTGCACGTCATTACCGTCAACGATTACCTGGCCCAGCGCGACGCGGACCAGATGGGCCGCCTGTACGCCTGGCTGGGCCTGTCGACCGGCGTGAACCTGTCCCAGCTCGACCACGACAGCAAGCAGACCGCCTACAGCTCGGACATCACCTACGGCACCAACAACGAATTCGGCTTCGACTACCTGCGCGACAATATGGTCTACGACGCGCGCGAGCGCGTGCAACGCGGCCTGAACTTCGCCGTGGTCGACGAAGTCGACTCGATCCTGATCGACGAAGCGCGTACCCCGCTGATCATCTCGGGCCAGGCCGAAAACCACACCGACCTGTACTACAAGATCAATGAAGTGCCGCCGCAGCTGACCCTGCAGATCGGCGAAGAAACCCCGGACGGCAAGGGCAAGGTCGAAGTCCCGGGTGACTACACCAAGGACGAGAAGGCGCACACCGTGCTGCTGACCGAGGCCGGCCACGAGAAGGCCGAAGCCATCCTGACCAAGATGGGCCTGCTGCCGGAAGGCGCCTCGCTCTACGACGCCGCCAACATCACCCTGATCCACCACCTGTATGCGGCGCTGCGCGCCCACGTCCTGTACCACAAGGACCAGCACTACGTGGTGCAGAACGGCGAAGTCACCATCGTCGACGAATTCACCGGCCGCCTGATGACGGGCCGCCGCTGGTCCGACGGCCTGCACCAGGCCGTCGAAGCCAAGGAAGGCGTGCGCATCCAGAACGAGAACCAGACCCTGGCCTCGATCACCTTCCAGAACTACTTCCGCATGTACGGCAAGCTGGCCGGCATGACCGGTACGGCGGACACCGAAGCCTACGAATTCCAGGAGATCTACGGCCTGGAGACCGTGGTCGTCCCGCCGAACAAGCCGTCGCAGCGCAAGGACCGCCAGGACCAGGTGTACAAGTCGGCCGAAGAGAAGTACAACGCGATGTTGAACGACATCCGCGACTGCTATGAGCGCGGCCAGCCGGTGCTCGTGGGTACGACATCGATCGAGAACTCGGAGCTTCTGTCGGGCATCCTGAACAAGGCGAACCTGCCGCACAACGTGCTCAACGCCAAGCAGCACGCACGCGAGGCGGAAATCATCGCCCAGGCCGGCCGTCCGAAGATGATCACCATCGCCACCAATATGGCGGGCCGCGGTACCGACATCGTCCTGGGCGGCAATGTCGAGAAGCAGATCCAGATCATCGAAGCCAATCCGGAACTGCTTGACGCCGACAAGGCCGCGCAGGCCCAGACCCTGCGCGACGAATGGCAGTCGCTGCACGACCACGTGGTGAGCGTGGGCGGCCTGCACATCATCGGTACCGAGCGCCACGAATCGCGCCGGGTCGACAACCAGCTGCGCGGCCGTTCGGGCCGCCAGGGCGACCCGGGTTCCTCGCGCTTCTACCTGTGCCTGGACGATCCGCTGCTGCGCATCTTCGCGGGCGACCGCGTGCGCGCCATCATGGAACGCCTGAAGATGCCGGAAGGCGAGCCGATCGAGGCGGGCATCGTGACCCGTTCCATCGAGACCGCCCAGCGCAAGGTCGAGGCCCGCAACTTCGACATCCGCAAGCAGCTGCTGGAGTATGACGACGTCGCCAACGACCAGCGCAAGGTGATCTACACCCAGCGTAACGAGCTGCTCGAGTCGACCGACATGACCGACCTGATCGTCTCGCTGCGCGGCGGCGTGTTCACCGACCTGGTGCGCCAGTACGTGCCGGCCGAATCGGTCGAGGAGCAGTGGGACATTCCTTCGCTGGAGTCGGTGCTGGCTGCCGAGTGGAACCTGAACGTCTCGCTGCAGCAGATGCTGAAGGACGATCCGAACCTGAACGACGACGACATCCTCGAAGCCGTGCTGAAGGCGGCCGAGACTTCGTATGACAGCAAGGTGTCCGTGGTCGGCAAGGAATCCTTCGGTGGCTTCGAGCGCAACGTCATGCTGCAAAGCGTCGACACCCACTGGCGCGAACACCTGGCGGCGCTGGACCACCTGCGCCAGGGTATCCACCTGCGCGGCTACGCCCAGAAGAACCCGAAGCAGGAATACAAGCGCGAGGCCTTCGAACTGTTCAGCAATATGCTGGACATGATCAAGAACGAAGTGATCCGCACCGTCATGACGGTCCGCATCCAGACCCGCGAGGAAGTCGAGGCGGCGGAAGCGGCGATGGCGGCGCAGGCGGCCCACCTGGAAAACATCAACTACCAGCACGCCGACTTCAACCCCTCGGCCGCACCGGAAGAGCTGCTCAACCCGAACCCGGTGCGCAGCGACTCGGCGCCGGTGGCGGCGGAAGACCACAGCACCTATATGGGCGTGAAGGTCGGCCGCAACGACCCGTGCCCGTGCGGCAGCGGGAAGAAGTTCAAGCAGTGCCATGGCAAGCTGGCGTAAGCTTGTAGAGGCATGAAGCGAAACGGCCGGACAAATGTCCGGCCGTTTTTTTATGTGTTCGCGCGAATGCGTCGGGGTTGGTAGGGTGGGCGGGTTCCCCGCCCACGCGGTGATAGCTAGCGGTTGGAGTGACGCACGGGCAGATCTAGCCCGGTTTGACCGCGTGGGCGGCGGAGCCGCCCACCCTACAGGTAACGGCGATGGAAACGTGCGCCTAAACGCGTCAACACTTCGTAGCCAATCGTGCCAGCCAGCGCCGCCACATCATCAACAGGCAGCGTAGGACCCATCAGTTCGACCTCGGCTCCCGGAACCACACGTTCTGGTGCAATCCCGGTCACATCCAGCCCCATCGAATCCATCGACACCCTGCCGACGATCGGCACGATGACGCCATCGATCGCCGCCTGCCCACGCCCCGACAGGGAGCGCTGCCAGCCATCCGCATACCCCACGGACACGGTCGCAATGCGCCGCTCGCCCGTACACACATGATGCGCGCCATAGCCGACGACATCACCGTCGCGCACCGTACGCACCTGCACGACGCGCGCATGCAGCGACACCGCCTGCTGCAGGGGATTCGGCCGCCCCGGCTGCGGATTGATGCCGTACAGCGCCGCGCCCGGGCGCAGCAGGTCGTAGTGGTACTCGGGGCCCAGGAAAATGCCGGAAGAATTCGCCAGGCTGGCCGGCACGCCGGGAAGTAGTTCGCGCAGCGCTTCGAAACGGCGGCGCTGCGATTCGTTCATCGGGTGTGCGGGTTCGTCGGCGCAGGCCAGGTGGCTCATCACGAGGGTAGGGCGCACGCCAAGCAGCCAGTCCGGCTGCGCGCTGAGCGCAGCAAGGTCCGATGGCGCAATGCCCATGCGCGACATGCCGGTGTCGAACTGGATCGCGGCCGGCAGCGCTTGACCGAGTTTCAGTGCCAGTGCACGCCACTCCTGCAGCTGCCCCGGATCGTTCAGCACCGGGGTCAGGTCGTACTGGAAGAAGTCCCTGGCCGTGCCGGGCGGCGGGCCGTGCAGGACGTAGATGACGCAATGCTCGGGCACCAGCTGGCGCAGCGCGATCGCCTCCGCTAGGTGTGCCGTGAAGAACACCTTGCAACCTTCGAGCGCCAGCGCCGGCGCTACCTGTTCCATGCCGAGCCCGTAGGCGTCGGCCTTCATGACGGCCGCGCAGCTGGCGCGCGACATATTGGCCAGTTGGCGGTAGTTGGCGCGGATCGCGCCCAGGTCGACCGCCAGCCGCGCCCCGGCGCGGGACGCATCCACAGAATCCACCATATGCCGCTTATGCCTTGACCAGTTCGGGCGTATTGCCCGCTTGCTGCGTGCCGGCGTAGCGGAACACCGCGAGGTCGTCGGCGCGGATCGCCGGCTGCTTGCCGCTCACGAGATCCGCGATGACGGCGGCCGAGCCGCAGGCCATGGTCCAGCCCAGGGTGCCGTGGCCGGTGTTGACGAACAGGTTGCGCAACGGGGTGGCGCCGACCACCGGGGTGCTGTCCGGGGTCATCGGGCGCAGGCCGGTCCAGAACGTCGCTTCGCGGGTGTCGCCGGCGCCCGGGAACAGGTCGTTGACGACCATCTCGAGGGTCTCGCGGCGGGCCGGGTTCAGGACTTTGCTGTAGCCCGCGATCTCGGCCATGCCGCCCACGCGGATACGGTTTTCGAAACGGGTGACGGCGATCTTGTAGCTCTCGTCGAGGATGGTCGACACCGGGGCGCGGCTCTCGTCCGTGATCGGCACGGTGATCGAATAGCCCTTGAGCGGATAGACCGGCAGGGTGAACTGGTCCTTCAGGAGCAGGCGCGAATAGCTGCCCAGCGCCAGCACGTAGCGGTCGGCGGTCAAGGTGCCCCTGGCGGTGCGCACGCCCGTGATCTGGCCGCTGTTGACGTCGAGGGCCTGGATGTCGGTATCGAACTCGAAGCGCACGCCGAGGTCGCGCGCCATCGCGGTCAGGCGGGTGGTGAACATCTGGCAGTCGCCGGTCTCGTCGTTCGGCAGGCGCAGGCCGCCGACCAGGGTCGCGTGATTGCCCAGCGCCGGTTCGGCCTTGCCGAGTTCGCGGCCCTGCAGCAGTTCGTATTCGACGCCGGCTTCCTTCAGGACCTCGATGTCCTTGCCGGCGCTCTCGAGCTGCTGCTGGGTGCGGAACAGCTGGATGGTGCCCAGGGTGCGGCCTTCGTAGCTGATCCCGGTCTCGGCGCGCAGGGCGCGGATGCAGTCGCGGCTGTACTCGGCCAGGCGCACCATGCGTTCCTTGTTGACCGCATAACGGTCGGCCGTGCAGTTGCGGTACATCTGCCACATCCACTGGAGCTGGAACAGCGAGCCGTCCGGACGGATGGCCAGCGGCGCGTGCTTCTGGAACAGCCACTTGGCGGCCTTCAGCGGGATGCCCGGGGCGGCCCAGGGCGAGGCATAGCCCGGCGAAATCTGGCCCGCGTTGGCGAAACTCGTCTCCAGGGCGGGGCCGGGTTGACGGTCGATGACGGTGACGTCGTGGCCAGCCTTGGCCAGATAGTAGGCGGTGGTCACGCCGATAACGCCGCTGCCCAGTACGAGAACGCGCATGTTCTACAGATCCTTAAGGGAAAAGAAACCGGATTCAGAAAAGATTGCCATGATATCGCGGGTGGTGAAATAATGGATTCTGTTATTACGCAGCTTTTTAGTGAAATTTCATGCGCGTCCAGAAAAATTCGAACCGGGTGCTCGACAAGATCGACCTCCACATCCTGGCCGTGCTGCAGGACGACGCCCGCATCGTCATGAAGGACCTGGCCGAGCAGGTCGGGCTCTCGCTCACGCCCTGCATCGAACGGGTGAGGCGCATGGAGCGCGACGGCGTCATTACAGGCTACCATGCGCGCGTCAATCCGCAAGCCATGGGCCTGCAGATCCTGGTGTTCGTGGAGATCACGCTGCACCAGAAGTCCGAAAAGGCCTTCGACCGCTTCCGCCGCGCGATGCTCGGCATTCCCGAGGTGATGGAATGCCATCTGGTGTCGGGCGACTTCGACTACCTGATCAAGGCGCGCATCCCCGAGATGAGCGAATACCGGCGCCTGCTGGGCGAGATCCTGCACGTGGCCGATGCCGGCCAGTCGAAGAGTTATGTGGTGATGGAAGAGTTGAAGGAAACCCTGGCGGTGTCGATTCCGCGCTGACCCCCTCGGCATAAAAGTGAAACAGCGCATCCGTGCGCGACACGATGGCTCTACCATGCCTGTTCAAATGACAACAGGAGAGAGCATGAACAAGCAGGTGTACTGGATGCCTCTGGCAATGGCGGCTTTCGTGGCGGCGGACGCCGGCGCCGGCGCCGTGTCCGCGACGGACAGCCGCTACATGGCGCCACCGGGCCTCTACGAAGTCCATATCCAGTCCGACCGGACCACCCGCAGCCCGGATGGCCGCAGCATGCGCGAGCAGATCGACGTCGGCGTCGAGGGCGACCACAAGGTCCGCTACAGCAATTCGGAAGGGCGCACCGGCAGCTATGGGCTGGCGGGCGACAAACCCCATCGTTCCTGCGTTCCGGCGGCAAAGCCGGGCGCGATTCCCGCCCAGATGCTGGCCGGCGGCTGCGTCGGCAAGCCGGGCGTCGTCAAGGGCGACCGCATGGTCTCCGAAGCCAGTTGTCCGTGGGGGAAGATGACCTTCAGCGCGCGCCGGGTGGACGCGAAAACCTGGGAAAACACGATCGACGAAGAGCGCAACGGCAGCGTTGCCGGCGCAGGCAACATGCGTTCCAACGTGGCGCCGCTCAAGGCCATGCTCGAGCAGGCCGCGAAGACCGGCAATGCGAAGGAAAGGGCCGAAGCGCGCGAGGCGCTCGCAGGCATCGACCGGCAGATCAAGGAGTCGGAAGCGGCGCGCGCCGACCTGCCCGACCTGCCCGAGGCAGCCGCCGGCGCCGGCTCGCCGCGGATCACGAAGACCGTGATCCGCATGACGCGCATCGCCGACAGCTGCAAGTAGCGTCAGAGTCCTCAGGCCTGCGCCTGCAGGTTTTCCATCGCGCGGCGCAGGAAGTCCATGACCTCGTCCCCGATGCCGAGGCCGACGCGCAGCATCGGCTCGGTCGCGTAGGCCTGGCGGAACCGCTCCACCACCTCGGGGTCGTCACCCACCATGTCCGTGAACAGCCCGAACCAGCGGCGCGCCAGCTGCTGCGCCTCAGGCGATCGTGCGTCAGGGTCGCGCGCCATGCAGTCGTGGATCCGGTTCACCAGCTCGACCCACTCGTCCGCATGGGCTTCCTCATGGCGGCGCATGCGCGCGATGGTCTCCGGTGGCAGGTAGCGGCTGTAGATCGCGAAACGCATCTCGGCCATCGCCTTGCGCATATAGTCGAGCAGTTGCGGCGACATGCGCGTTTCCTGCTCGCCAGCGGCATCCGCTGCGGCCATGGTGGTCAGGCGCATCACGAAGGCTGGATCGCCGCCGCTGTCGCGTTCGAGGCAGCGCAGCCAGCGTTCGGCGAAGGCCGTGGCCTCCTGCGAGGCGGGGTCGACGCCGCTGTCCTTCAGGGATTGGCCCGTGCGCACCAGCTCCTGCCATTCCAGCTGCGCTTCGCGGTTCTGGTAGAGCGGCAGGCGCGCCAGTTCTTCCTTCGAAAAATATTGCTCGTACATGGTCATGTTCTCCAGGGTGGTCAACCAGGTGGACAGGTCCGGCTGCTCGCCGCTCGCCAGGCGGGTGCGCAGGTCGAGGAGCTGCGCGCGCATCCGGGCCGCTTCCCGTAACTGCCGGTCGAGCGCGGCGAGCTGGCGCTCCACGATGCCGAGCGGCGATGCCGCCGGACTGTCCAGGTAAGTCCCGATGTCGCCCAGTCCCATGCCGAAACCACGCAGGGCCTGGATCTGCTGCAGGCGCGCCACGTCGTCGCGGTTGTAGAGGCGGTAGCCGGCATCGGAACGCGCCGAAGGGCAGAGCAGCCCGATGCTGTCGTAATGGTGCAGCGTACGGACCGTGAGGCCGGCGCGCGCCGCGAGTTCTCCCACCTTCAACATCGATTGCTCCTTTCTTCATGCGTGAACACATCCTGGACCCTCACGCGGCGTGAGAGTCAAGCACTGTATCAGCGGTTCCTCGTCCGTCGGCCGCTGGCAGTACAATAATGCATTCGACAATTTTTCCAACGAGATCGCCATGGCCGTCAATTCCCCCCTGCCCGTCGCAGCCGACCTGAAACCCGTCAACGGTGTCGAGATCGGCTTTGCCCAAGCCGGCATCAAGAAGCCCAACCGCAAGGACCTCCTGGTCATGAAGCTTGCCGAGGGCGCGACCGTGTCCGGCGTGTTCACCCTGAACCGCTTCTGCGCGGCGCCGGTCCAGCTCAGCAAGACCAATCTTGCGGCGGTCAAGAGCGGCGGCAAGCCGATCCGCGCGCTGGTGGTCAACACCGGCAATGCCAACGCCGGCACCGGCGAGCAGGGCCTGGCCAACGCCCAGGCCACCTGCGCCGAAGTGGCCAAGCTGATGGGCTTGGAACCGCAGCAGGTGCTGCCGTTCTCCACCGGCGTGATCCTCGAGCAGCTGCCGATCCAGAAGATCATCGACGGCCTGCCCGCCGCGGTCTCGAACCTCAAGCTTGACAACTGGTTCAACGCCGCCGAGGCGATCATGACCACCGACACCCAGCCGAAAGCAGCGTCGCGCACCGTGATCATCGGCGGCCATGAAGTCACCATGACCGGCATCAGCAAGGGCGCCGGCATGATCAAGCCGAACATGGCCACCATGCTGGGCTATCTCGCCATCGACGCCCGGGTCGCGCAGCCGGTGCTGGACGAACTGGTCAAGCACGCCGCCGATCACTCCTTCAACAGCATCACCATCGACGGCGACACCTCGACCAACGACTCCTTCATCGTGATGGCGACCGGCACCGGCGGCCTCTCGATCGATGCGGCATCGGGCGCCGATTACGAAGCGCTGAAGGAAGCCGTCACCGATATCTCGCGCAATCTGGCGCAGCAGATCATCCGCGACGGCGAGGGCGCAACCAAGTTCATGACCATCACCGTCGAGGGTGGCCGCAACGTGGAAGAGTGCCGCAAGATCGCCTACGCGATCGCCCACTCGCCGCTGGTGAAGACCGCCTTCTTCGCCTCGGACCCGAACCTGGGCCGCATCCTGGCCGCCGTCGGCTATGCCGGCGTGGACGACCTCGACGTGAGCAAGCTCGATCTCTACCTGGACGACGTGTGGGTGGCCAAGCAGGGCGGCCGCAACCCGGACTACAAGGAAGAAGACGGCCAGCGCGTGATGAAGCAGTCCGAGATCACCACCCGCGTGACGCTGGGCCGCGGCGACGCCACTGCCACCGTCTGGACCTGCGACCTGTCGCACGACTACGTGTCGATCAACGCGGATTATCGTTCTTGATCCGATGACGCCGCTCGAGCAGTTCCTGCACCGCGCCGAAGCCCTGCTGGCGCGGGTCGAGGCGGTGCTGCCGCCGGCGGTCCCGCGTGAGCCGGACTGGAAGTGCAGTTTCGCCTTCCGCTGGAGGAAGCGCGTCAATGGCGGCGGGAAGTACCTGGCGCCGGTGCTGCATGCATCGACCATCCGCCCGGAAGACCTGCAGCATGTCGACGCGCAGAAGCGCCAGATCGAGCAGAACACCCGCCAGTTCGTGCTGCGCCGGCCGGCCAACAATGTGCTGCTGACTGGCGCGCGCGGTACCGGCAAGTCTTCGCTCATCAAGGCCTGCCTGAACGGCTTCGCCGAACAGGGCCTGCGCCTGATCGAGGTGGACAAGGCCGACCTGGCCGACCTGCCCGACATCGTCGACCTGGTGGCCGGACGGCCGGAGCGCTTCGTGATCTTCTGCGACGACCTGTCCTTTGAAGAGGGCGAGGCCGGCTACAAGGCGCTCAAGGTGGCGCTGGACGGCAGCATCTCGGCCCAGTCGGACAATGTGCTGATCTATGCGACCTCGAACCGGCGTCACCTGATGCCTGAGAAGATGTCGGATAACGCCGGCTACACGCATGGGGACGACGGCGACCTGCATCCGGGTGAGACGGTCGAGGAAAAGATCTCGCTGTCGGAGCGTTTTGGTGTGTGGCTGTCCTTCTATCCCTTCAAGCAGGACGACTACCTGGGCATCGTCGCGCACTGGCTGGCCAGCTTCGGCTGCGACAAGGAACAGATCGAAGCGGCGCGCCTGGAGGCCCTGCAATGGGCGCTGCAGCGCGGCTCGCGCTCGGGCCGCGTCGCCTGGCAATTTGCGAAGGACTATGCCGGCAGGCTGCCGGACAGTGAAACGAATGAATGACGCAGTGAAGCACTCCTTGAAAAAGCCGGTCGACGTCGCCGTCGGCATCCTGATGCGCGAGAACGGCGACGTGCTGCTGGGCCAGCGCCCGGAAGGCAAGCCCTATGCGGGCTACTGGGAATTCCCGGGCGGGAAAGTGGAGCAGGGCGAGGACATCTTCCACGCGCTGCAGCGTGAATTCCTGGAGGAGCTGGGCATCGAGGTGGTGAGTGGCGAAGCCTGGTGCTGCGTGGAGCACGTGTACGAGCACGCGCATGTGCGGCTCTATTTCTACATCTGCCGCGAGTGGCAGGGCGAGCCGCAAAGCCTGGAAGGGCAGGCGTTTGCCTGGCAGGGGGCGTACAGCGTGAGTCCGCTGTTGCCGGCGACGATACCGCTGCTGGAGTGGCTGGACAAGGTTCGTTTCGCCTAGACGCGTCGTCTGTTTGAACGCGCGGTCGGCAGAGCCGACCACCCTACGCACACCACGATACCGTAGGGTGGGCAAGTCCCTTGCCCACGCGGTCAAATCACATGTGAAAACCGATGGGCGTCGTCGCGCTCACTCGTCCGCCAGCTTGTCGTCCTGCTTGTCGCCCGCCGCCGCGCCAGGAATCGTGTACTTTTCTTCGGCCCAGGCGCCCAGGTCGATCTGCTTGCAGCGCTCGGAGCAGAAAGGGCGGAATTTGTTCGCCGGGGTCCATTCGACCTTCTTGCCGCAGGTCGGGCAGGCTACAACAGTCATTTCACTACCAATCAAAAATCAAAAATTGCAGAGGGTCAGGTTGAAGGGCACGTCTTCCTCGAGCGCCTTCGGCTTGCAGTCGCCGCCATGGGTCGTGAAGCGTACCCACAGCATGTATTTGTTCGCCGAGATCTCGGGAATCGCCCCGAGCGTCTCGTCGACCGACAGGCGCAGCATCTGGTAGACCTTGCCTTGCAACATCTGCTGATAGCTGCCGCCCGTGGCGATCATCTTGACCGGGCCGCCGGAGTCGCGCAGCAGGCGCAGGACCAGGGCCAGGGCTTCGAACAGCGGCGCCAGCGGGGCGAACCAGCCCATGATGTCGGCGTGGCGCTGCTCGGCCGGGCGCTTCTGCCAGGCATAGTATGAGGGCAAATCGAATTCGCAGGCGCCACCGGGGATGATGGTGCGGCCGCGGATGCTCATCAGCCATTCGTTGTCGCGTACGTTCTGGCCGGTCTTGCCCTGGGCCGCGACGAGGGCGCTGCTCACGGAATCGAGTTCAAGCAGCACGGCGTCGAGGGCTTCGGGGGCGACGTTCGGATTGCTGCGGTAGGACAGCAGGCTCTGCTTCTGACGCTCGAGTTCCTGCAGGAGGTCGGACTTCAGGTCGGCGCGGCCGGCCACTTCCAGCATGTCGAAGATCGTGGCCAGGGCCACGTGGTGCTGCATGGGGTGCTCTTGGTGCACAAAGAACTTGAACTTCTCGTACAAATCTTCCAGCCGCAACAACGTGCGAATCCGCTCGTTGAAAGGATATTCGTAGACGATCAAAATGACATTCCTCTGAATGTAGGCTGGCGAGCAACCCCGTGATTCTGAACCATGCTGCGCAAAATTACAAATGCTGCATTGACTTTTTTGTTATTTACTGGCGTGGGCCAGGTACATCGCATGCAGTGCCTCTACCTGGGGCCGTAAAGCATCGAGCCCGTCGTCGTTCAAAATGATGTCGTCCGCTGCCGCGCGGCGCTGTTCGCGAGTGACCTGGGCGGCCATGATGGCGCGCACCTGTTCCTCGCTGATGCTGCTGCGCGCCATCACCCGCGCCACCTGGACTTCCTCGGGACAGTCGATCGCCAGCACCCGCGTGACGCGCTCGCGCCAGGTGCCGGACTCGATCAGGAGGGGCACGACGAAGATCACGTAGTCGCCGGTGGCAATGGCAGCCGCGGCTGCGGTGGCTTCGCGGATGCGCGGATGCAGAATGGCTTCCAGGCGGCTTCGCGCGCTCGCATCCGTAAATACGAGAGCGCGCATCTTCGCCCGGTCGAGGGCGCCGTCCGGTGTGGCGAAGTCCTCGCCGAACTCGGCCAGCAGGGCCGGCATGGCGGCGCCGTGCGGGGCAGTGAGGGAGTGGGCGATGACGTCGGTGTCGATCACCGAAGCGCCCAGCGCCGCGAACATGTCGGCGACGGTCGTCTTGCCGCAGCCGATGCCGCCGGTGAGGCCGACCGAGAATGCGAGACTGGTCTGCTCAGCCATGGCCGTCTCAGGCGCCGGCAACGAAGCCGGCCAGGCGGGCGCTGATGCCGGTGCCGTAGAGCAGGGCGATCAGGCCGGCCGCCGCGAGGTAGGGACCGAAGGGGATCGGCTTGTCGCGGCCGCGCTTGGCGAAGACGATCAGGCTGATGCCGACGATCGCGCCCACCACCGAGGACAGCAGGATAATGGTCGGCAGCATGGCCCAGCCCAGCCAGGCGCCCAGGGCGGCCAGCAGCTTGAAGTCGCCGTAGCCCATGCCTTCCTTGCCGGTGACGAGCTTGAACAGCCAGTACACCGACCACAGCACCAGGTAGCCGGCCGCGGCGCCGATCACGGCGTCCTGCAGGGGCACGAAGGTGCCGTTGACGTTCACGAGCAAGCCCGCCCACAGCAGCGGATAGGTCAGGTCGTCGGGCAGCAGCTGGGTGTCGATGTCGATGAAGGTCATCGCAATCAAGAGGAACAGGAACAGCAGGGTCGCCAGGCCCGCCAGGCCGCTGCCGAAAGTCCAGACCAGCACGCCCGCCAGCACCCCGGTGAGCAGCTCGACCGCCGGGTAGCGCGCCGAGATCGGCGCCTTGCAATTGCGGCACTTGCCGCGCAGGGCCAGCCAGCTGATCACCGGAATGTTTTCCAGGGCCGTGATCTGGTGGCCGCAGCAGGGGCAGCTTGATCTGGGAACCATCAGGTTGTAGCGGTCGGTGTGCGGGGGCTCCTTGCCGCTTTCCTGCGCCACGTAGTTGTCGGACTCGCGCTGCATCATCTTCGGGATGCGGTGGATGACCACGTTCAGGAAACTGCCTACGAGCAGGCCAAACAGGGCGGCCACGAGGGTGGCGCTGAGGGTGGCCGGCGGGGCGAACAGGAAAAAGTCCAGGGGCATGGCGGCAGGATCCGATCAGTGGGCAGAAAGAGGGTGCGTCGGGCAGAGCAAGAATGATTCTCCAGATCAACCTATTGTAGAGCTTTCGCTGCGATTTGGCGAAGCCTTCGCCGTGCCGGCGCATCCATGGCGCACGATTGTCGCGGATCAGGCCACACCCATGGCGCGCGGCTACGCTGGACTTTTATCGCCGCCGGGTGCCGCCATGCCACGCGCCAGCTTTACCTTCCTCAACCACGCCTGTTTCATCGTGCGCACCGATGGGGCGCTCTTTGTTGCCGACCCCTGGCTCGAGGGCGCCGTCTTCGACAATGCCTGGGCCCTGGTCGACCCGTCCAGCAGCGACGGCGCCCTGCTCGACATCCTCAACGGAGCGGGCGTGCCCGTCTATATCTGGTGTTCGCGCGCCACGCCGGACCGGCTGGCCCTGCCTTTCCTGCGGCGCTTCCGGGCGGAGTTCCGTGGCATCGCGACCTTTCTCTATCGCGCGGGACGCGATATGCGCCTCGGCGAAGAGCTGCGGAGGCTGCGCCTGCCGGTGGCCGAATGCCCGGACGGCGCCACCGTGGGCCTGGCCGGCGGCCTGCGCCTGACGGCGCTCGCCAATGGCGATGGCGACACGGCCTGCCTGATCGGCGCGGGCGGGCGCCACATCCTGAGCCTGGGCGAGCGGGCGCTGCCGACCATCGCCGCCTGCCAGGCGCTGCTCCCGCGCATCAGCCAGCTGGCGCCGCGCATCGACCTGCTCCTGACGAGCTTCGGCCAGATGGGCTGGTGCGGCAATCCCGACAGCTTCACGGTGCGCGAGGTGGCGGCCAAGGCGGCGGTCGAGCGGATGGCGGCGCAGATCGAGCGCCTGCGGCCCAAGCTGGTGGTCCCGGTGGCGTCCTTCGCGCGCTTCGCGCGGGCCGACAACGCCTGGCTCAACGGCGGCAGGCTGTCGCCGAGGGAATTGCTGGAGACGGTGAGGCTGGAAAACGTGCGCGGGCTGGTTCGTTTTCTTGCGCCGGGTGACGGCATCGACCTGCTGCGCGACACGCCGGCCTCGATGGCCGCGCGGCACGAGGCGGCGCTGGAACATTGGAGCACCTGCTGGCGCAACCGCCCGCCACCGCTGCCGCGTCCGCCTGCGGCCTCGCTCGGCGAACTCAAGGCCGCCTTCTCGCGCTACCGCGAACACGTGGCCGAGGGCCTCCACGTGCTGCCCCGGCTGCTCGAGGCCACCGGCCTGGTCCGGCCCCTGCTGCTGCACCTGCCCGACCTGCGCCAGAACTTGGAACTATCCTATCGCCATGGCCTGCGCCTGCGGCCCAGGGAGTCAAGCGCCCACATCGCCATGTTTTCCGGCACGGCGCTGCGCCTGCTCACGGCTGCCGATGGCTTCGAGACCGCCTACGCGGGCGGCTGCTTCTGGACCCTGCGGCGCAGCGGGCTGTCCACCTTCGGCCGCTTCTTCCTGCCGCAGCGCATGGGAAGACGCGGCGCCGACCGGCGCCGGCCGCTGGCGATGGGAGGGGTGTTGTGGCGGGCGCTGCTGGGGAGAATGGCGCGGCAGTTGCAGGCCGCGCTGCGTTAGAAGGGAAGGGCAGGCGGCTCCGTGCCGCCTGCCCGGTTCACAAGGCTCAGCTTGCGATCTGCGGTGCGTCCTTGCGGGTCTTCCACAGCGAGTACAGGACGCCCGAGGCGATCAGCAGGCCCGTCACCGCCAGCGACAGGGCTGCCGGCACCTTGCCGCCGAACACGAAGTCGCCCAGGAAGATCTTCGAGCCGATGAACACCAGCACCGCGGCCAGCGAGTACTTCAGGTAGTGGAAGCGCGCCACCATCGCCGCCAGCGCGAAGTACAGTGCGCGCAGGCCCAGCACCGCGAAGATGTTCGAGGTGTAGACGATGAAGGGGTCGCTCGTGATCGCAAAGATCGCGGGCACGCTGTCGACCGCGAACACCACGTCCGTGATCTCGACCATGCACAGTGCCAGGAACAGCGGCGTGGCCCACAGGATGGTCTTGCCGGGCACGGCCGGGTCCGGCTGCCGCACCAGGAAGTGGTTGCCGTGCAGCTCGGGCGTGATGCGCAAGTGGCCCTTCAGCCAGGACAGTACCTTGCTCTCGCGGATATCGTCGCTGCTGGTATCCACGAAGAACATCTTGATGCCGGTGAAGACCAGGAAGGCGCCGAAGATGTACAGGGTCCAGTAGTAACTTTCCACTAGGGCGGTGCCGGCGCCGATCATGATGCCGCGCGTGACGATCACCCCCATGATGCCCCAGAACAGGACCCGGTGCTGGTAGAGCGGCGGGATGGCCAGGGTTGCGAAGATCAGCGAGATCACGAAGATATTGTCGAGCGACAGGCTCTTCTCGATCAGGAAGCCGGTATAGAAGTGCAGGCCCTTTTCACTGCCGAGCTCATGCCAGACCCAGAGGCCGAACAGCAGGCCCGCCGTCAGGTAGAGCGCCGACAGCTTGAGGCTTTCCTTGACCCCGATGACGTGGTCTTTCTTGTTGAGCACGCCGAGGTCGAAGGCGAGCAGGACCACGACGATCGTGAGGAACACCAGCCAGGTCCAGGCCGGCGTTCCCAGCCAGAGTGTGCTGAGGATGTCCATGATGGGCTCCGTTTAATGAGTGGCCTTGGCCTCAGGTGGTGAGGGCGGCCGTGGTGAAGGAATCCTCGCTGCGGTCCTGGCCGAACCAGGCACGGGCGGCGCGGCGCACCAGCGTCGTTTCGCGGCCGTCGAGGTGGCCGTCGGCCTGGACGATGTCGACCATGGTCTTCCACAGGCAGATCTGCAGCAGCGGATCGCGGATATCGAGCAGGAGCGCATCCAGCAGGGTTGGGTCGATCTCGACCACGCCGGCGCGGCGGTTGGCGGCCGCATCCAGCAGGTCTTCGCACAGCTCGCGCAGCGTCCGGTCGAAGGTCTCGTCATCGACCTTGACCTGCTCCAGGAAAGAGGCGCGGTGCATGGCGTGCACCTCGGACGGGCTGACATGGCCGTCGACGATCATGGCGAGCGCGAGGATACGGCTGACGGCTTCGGGACTGTTGGCGGGATAAGTGTGCATCGTGGACCTCGTCAAAAAAATGAATGTGAAGCCACTATAGGAGCGCACTATTGCAAAGTAAAATCGATTAATCTTTCGTTATACGTAAGTTTTTTTGAGGTTTTTCGCGATGATCAACTACAAGCACCTGCATTACTTCCATGCGGTCGCGACCCTGGGCACGGTGGCGCGCGCAGCCGAGCAACTGCACGTGACGGCACAGGCGATCAGCATGCAGTTGCAGGTGCTGGAGGAGCAGCTGGGCGAGGCGCTGTTCCAGAAAAAGGGCAGGGTGCTGGAGTTGACCGAGGCAGGCAAGACCGTGCTGCGCTATGCCGAGCAGATTTTTGACCTCGGCAACGAGCTGGAACAGGCGGTGCGGCGCGGCGGCTTCACGGAGCCGGAGACCCTGCGCGTCGGCATTACCGACGTGATCGCCAAGACCATGGCCTTCCGCATGCTGCAGCCGGCGCGCGAGGCTGGCCTGGCCATGCGCCTGATCTGCAAGGAGGGCCGCTTCGAGGACCTGGTCGTCGAGCTCGCTGCGCACCGGCTCGACCTCGTGATCGCCGACCAGGGCCTGCCGACCGGCGGCGCGGTGCGCGGCCACACCCGCCTGCTCGGTTCCAGCACCCTCACCGTGATGGGCCACCCGAAGCTGTGCCAGGCCTGGCCGGGCGACTTCCCGCAGCGCCTGGAAGGCGCGCCGATCCTGCTGCCGGGCCAGGACGCCGCCGTCCACAGCCAGCTGAACAGCTGGTTCGAGACCCACGCGCTGCGCCCCATCATCGTCGGCGAGTTCGACGACGGCGCCCTGCTGAAATCCTTCGCCTGCGCCGGCACCGGCTTCATGGTCACGCCGACGGTGCTGGCCGACATCGTGCGCGAGGAAGACGGCCTGGAGGCGATCGGCACCATCGATGCCATCGTCGAACACTTCTATGCCGTGTCGGTCGAGCGGCGCGAGCATCACCCGGCCGTGCGACGCATCCTGGAAGGGGCGGGTTCGGTGTTCAGGGACGGCGCAAGCTAGTCCCGTGCGTTCGCACTTCCATGCGATGATTCCTCGCGTGACGCGCTGAGGCCGATGCGAGATACATTTTTTTGATACATCATTCGGGGGAATCCATGCCTGGCAATAAAGCGATTGCAGTGACTGCAGCTTGTTGTGCGATGCTGTTTCCCAGCGCATTTGCAGAACAGATGCCCCCTGCACAAGGCCATCAGCCCCTGGCAAAGGAGCATGAGCATTTTCTGCGCGCAGTTCAATCGTTCATTCGAGATCCACAGGACGTCAGGCAGGAGCGGCTCCACAGACTTTTCTTCGCCAAATACAGGGCCGACGACTGCCCGCGCAGCTATATCGCCTGCACCTTCATCAATGAATCGGAAAGGCGAGGGGCGGTCTCCTTGAGCATGTTCCAGTTACGCAATCTGTCGCATGGGCTCGGAACCGCATCGAGCCTGGGTTTCGACATTTCACCCGAACCGTGCTTGCAGAAAGATTCGGTCGACCTCTACGTTGGGGACCGCGCTGTCGCCCCCGGTGTCCAGCCTCCGTGGACGCTAGTAAAAGGGGATGAGGCTGTTCCATTCCAGATGGAATACACCAAGCTGAAGTCCGCCGGTTCCGCCATTTACGCGTATATTTTTTTGACAAGAAACTGTGTCACGCGACTTCACATAAACTTCTGACCTGCCGGCGCAGATGGACCACGAAAGGAGCGTGACCTGGCGCGCCGGCCGAGACAACAACATAGGGGAGAAACGATGGAGAACACAGTCATGCAAGACCTGCCGGCGTCAAGGCGCATCAGCGAAAAGATCGCCGGCCTGCCGGACTGGCGCGGCATCACCCTGGCCCGGATGCGCGAACTGATCCAGCAGGCCGACCCGGAGATCGTCGAGGAATGGAAGTGGGAGGTCCCGGTCTGGTCGCGCGGCGGCATCATCTGCACCGGCGAGACCTACAAGGCCGCGGTCAAGCTCACCTTCGCCAGGGGCGCTTTCGTGGACGACCCTGCCGGCCTGTTCAACGCCAGCCTCACCGGCAACCTGCGCCGCGCGATCGACATCCGCCAGGACGAGGAGATCGACGCCGCCGCCTTCCAGGCCCTGGTGCGCGCGGCCATTGCCACCAACCTGGCCAAGCCCGCAGGCAAGCGCAATCGGGATAGGGGCAGCCAGCATGCTGGCTGGCCCCTCCCACACCACCCGGCATGCGGGTCCGCACCGGGCGGTTCGAGTAGTTGAGGTTAGGTGAGTCGAGGCATGCCAAGACGATCGAAGTA
>JBFLVV010000002.1:11890-154709 GCA_040758275.1 Pseudomonadota bacterium | reverse complement strand
CGCCTACCCGGCCGGCTGGGAAGGCTACCAGGCGATGGCGAGCTACGACCGCGTGAACTGGTTCCGCGTGCCGACCTCCTGGGACGGCAAGATCTTGAGCATCGAGCACACCCCGGGCATGGACAGCGTCTACTACGCCTACTTCGAGCCTTACTCGTGGGAACGCCACCTGGAGCTGCTCGACCGCGCCCAGATGTCCGAGCACGTGCGCATGCTGGACCTCGGCTCCACCGTCGACGGCCGCGACCTGAACATGCTGGTGATCGGCGAACCCTCGCCTGAAAAGAAGAAGGTCTGGGTGATCGCACGCCAGCATCCGGGCGAGACGATGGCCGAGTGGTTCGTGGAAGGCATGCTCGACGCCCTGCTCGACCCGGCCCATCCCTTCGGCCGCCAGCTGCTGAAGGAGTCAGTGTTCTACGTGGTCCCGAACATGAACCCGGACGGCTCGGTGCGCGGCAACCTGCGTACCAACGCGGCCGGCGCCAACCTGAACCGCGAGTGGATGAACCCGACCATGGAGCGCAGCCCGGAAGTCTTCCTGGTCCTGAAGAAGATGCACGAGACTGGCGTCGACCTCTGCCTCGACGTGCACGGCGACGAGGGCCTGCCCTATGTCTTCGTGGCCGGCAGCGAATCGCTCCCGACCTGGACCGACGCACAAGCGGCGCAGCAGAAGCAGTTCATGGAAGACTTCAAGATCGCCAGCCCGGACTTCCAGGACGTGCACGGCTACGGCGCGACCCCGTTCACCGACGAGACCCTGACCATGGGTTCGCCGCACATCACCCACGCCTTCGGCTGCCTCTCGCTCACCCTGGAACTGCCCTTCAAGGACAACGCCAATGACCCGGATCCGCAGGTCGGCTGGGACGGCGCCCGTAGTTCGCGCCTGGGCGCGGCGGTGCTGCAGCCGGTGCTCAACGCGGTCCGCGCGCTGAAATGAGCGTCTTCTCCGCTCCCGTCTTCGACGCCACCGTCGTCTATGAAGGCCAGGAACTGTTCAAGGGCCGCGGCGCGGCCCAGACCTGGGCCGAGAAAGTGGCGAAGGAACTCGAGACCGAGGTGACGGTCGAGAAAATCGGCACCGGCTGGGTGTTGAAGGCGACGGTCGATGGCGAGCCGCGCAGCTGGGGCATTTTCGGCCAGCGGCTCAGCCGGATCGAGCAGGCCGGCTGAGCGCCTGGCGCCAGACTGCGACACAGGAACAACGCCCCGCTCCCGCGGGGCGTTTGCATTCATGCATACTTCATAATTCGTAATATGTTGCAATAAATTCTAGACACAATTTGCTGTTTGGGCGATATTGAGCCGTGTTCAATAACCCATCCGCATCATGGCCGACACTACCCCTCCCTACCTGGTCGACTCGCCCGAGGTGAACTACCCCATCGGCGCCAACGTGGTTTTCACTTTTACCGAAGCGATCAAGCTCGGCCCCGGCACCATCACCTTTTGGCTGGTCAGTGAAGAATTTCCCTCGTACGCGGCCGAGATCTCCGGCAATCCTCACCTGACGGTGTCAGGCAATACCCTCACCTTCGATCCCCCCTTCGACCTGATGCCCAAGACCGGATACGGGATCAGGTTCACGTCCGGATCGATCCTCGACCTGGCGGGAAATGCCTTGACCAGGGGAGAGGATTTCATCGATTTCTTCGAGGCCGGCATCAGCCCGACGCCCGTGACCGTGACCGGCACCGCTCTCAGCGACAGCATCCACGGCAGCGATTTCGCCGACACGCTCTTCGGCGGCAGCGACGGCTACGATCGCCTGTACGGCTACGGCGGCGACGATGTCCTCGATGGCGGCGACGAAGTGACGAGCAGCACCAACTACACCGACTTGCTCAATGGCGGCGCGGGCAAGGATATCCTGTACGGCAGGGGCGGCAACGACGATCTGCGGGGCGATGACGGCGACGACAAGCTCTACGGCGGGGCCGACAACGATCTCCTGAACGGCGGCGCCGGCGACGATCTGCTCGACGGCGGCGAGGGAAATGACAGGCTGGGGGGCAACGCCGGCAATGACATCCTGAGCGGCGGCTCCGGCATCGACCGGGCCCAAACCTCCGGGGTCGCCAGCGACTACAAGCTGACGCGCAATCCGGATGGCAGCATCACCCTGGCGGACCTGCGCAGCGGCGCGCCCGAAGGCGTCGATACCCTGAGGGGCATCGAACACCTGCAGTTCTTTAACAGCCTCGTCGCACTCGACATCGACGGCGCCGCAGGCCAGGCATTCCGCATCTACCGCGCCGCTTTCGACCGCGCGCCGGATCTGGGCGGCATGGGCTTCTACCTGTCGGTGCTGGAGCGCGGCGTGAGCCTGTACGACGTCGCTGCCGGCTTCGTTTCCTCGCAGGAGTTCAAGGACACCTATGGCAGCGCGCCGACCAATGCCGAGATCGTCACGCGCCTGTACAAGAACATCCTGCACCGCGATCCGGAGCCGGGCGGCTACGCCTTCTGGTTGGATGTGCTGGACAGCAAGCGCGCCGACCTGCCCACGGTGCTGGCCGCCTTCAGCGAAGGGACGGAAAATCGCATGGCGACCGCGGAACTGATCGCGAACGGGGTGCCGTTCGAGCTCTACTACGGTTGAGTACGGGCGCGCTCAGCCGCCGTAGCGCGCCCGCGTGACGGCGGCAGAGTGCGCCACCATCTCTTCCAGCACGCCCTGGTCGACATCATCCAGACGGCGCAGGTAGAGGCAGGCCTTGCCCATCTTGTGCCGACCGAGCCTGTCGCGCATGGCCTGCAGCGGCGCATCGTCGCAGGAGAGATAAACGCTGATGTCGCCCTTGCGCGAGGAAAATCCGAGCAGCGGCGCATCGCCTTCGCGGCCACTCTCGTAGCGGTAGTGGTAGCTGCCGAAACCGACGATGCTGCCGCCCCACATCACGGGCGGCGCGCCCGCCAGGCGTTCCATCATGGCGGACAAGGCTTCGCAATCCTGGCGGCGCAGCCGGTCTTCGATGGCGTCCAGGTAGGTCCGGACGCTGGCGTCGGTCGGAACAGTCTTGTTTTGGCTGGCCATGGCAGGCCCTCGTCTTAGAGTTCCACGCCCAGGTGCTTGCCGACCCAGGCATTCGCATCCTCGACGGTATCGAAATGCAGGGTCGCGATGGACGTCTTGTCCGGAGCCAGGAAGGTGGTGTAGACCTTGCGGCTGTCGTTGCCCGAGCTGAGCAGGTCGGACTGCTGGGACAGCTCGACGGTGGCGACGAGGTCGAGGTTGAGCAGCACGGTCTTCTGGCTGTTTTCCTTGTCGATGCGAACGAATTTGCTCATATGTGTTCCTTTCAGCTGCCGGCGATGACCATTTTCTCGATCAGGATCGAGCCGGTCTGCTTGTTGCCGCGGGTGAGGACGTCGTTGCCGACGGCCACGATCTGTTGGAACATCTCGCGCATATTGCCCGCGATGGTGATTTCTTCGACCGGGTACTGGATCACGCCATTCTCGACCCAGTAGCCGGAGGCGCCGCGCGAATAGTCGCCGGTGACGTAGTTCACGCCCTGCCCCATCAGCTCGGTGACGAGCAGGCCGGTGCCCATCTTGCGCAGCATGCCTTCGAAATCGTCGGCACGTTTGGTCTGGGTCGACACGATGTCGAGATTGTGCGAGCCGCCGGCATTGCCGGTGGTCTGCATGCCCAGCTTGCGCGCCGAATACGAGGACAGGAAATAACCCTGCAGCACGCCCTTATCGATGACCTTGCGGCGGGTGGTGCGCACGCCTTCCTCGTCGAACGGCGCCGAGCCGACCGCGCCGATCAGGTGCGGGTCTTCGACGATGTTGATGTGGTCCGGGAAGATCTGCTTGCCGAGCGAGTCGAGCAGGAAGGTCGACTTGCGATACAGCGCGCCGCCCGACACGGCCTGGACGAAAGCGCCCAGCAGGCCGGCGGCCAGCGGCGCCTCGAACAGCACCGGGCAGGTGCGGGTATCTAACTTGCGGGCGTTCAGGCGCGCCAGCGCGCGCTCGGCGGCGTAGCGGCCGACCAGCTCCGGCTTGGACAGTTTCTTCGGGTCGCGCGCCGAGGTGTACCAGTCGTCGCGCTGCATCTTGTTGCCGCGGCCGGCGATCGGCGCGACGGAAATCGTGTGGCGCGAGAAGGGGTAGCCGCCGATGAAGCCGCGCGTGTTGGCGCCGACGAAATGCGACTGCTGCACGTAGACGCTGGCGCCCTCGCTGTTGGTGATGCGCGGGTCGACCTCGAAAGCCGCGTTCTCGCAGCGCTGGGCCAGTTCGACGGCTTCCTCGGTGCTGATCTGCCAGGGGTAGAACAGGCGCAGGTCGCGCGGACTGGTTTCGAGCAGATCGGCGTCCGGCAGGCCGGCGCAGTCGTCCTCGGCGGTGAAGCGGGCGATGTTCCAGGCCGCCTCCACGGTGTCCTTCAGCGACTTGCTGGAAAAGTCCGAGGTGTTGGCATTGCCGCGGCGCTGGCCGTAATAGACGGTGACGCCGATGCCCTTGTCCTTGTTCTGCTCGATGGTCTCGATCTTGCCTTTACGCACCGAAACCGACAGGCCGCTGCCTTCGCTGATCTCGACCGACGCGTCGGTTGCGCCCTGCTCTTTTGCGAACGCCAGGACGTCGCGCGCGAGCTGTTTCAGCTGGTCCTGCGTATGGGTAAAAGCGGAGGTGATCGCGGAGTCGTTCATGTCGTGTTTTTCGTAGCTCGCCCTAAAACAGTTATCATAGCAGCCGTTTACTATTTTCACTGACCGGCTCCACGCCAATCGGATCGATCCGGGTCAATCCATAGATCATGCCTAATCCAAACCGCGGCTCCGTCGGCTTCCAGTCCAACGAGTTCGACCAAGAATACGAACGTCCCTCCAAGTCCGAAGCCAAGCGCCAGTCGAACGAACTGCAGAAGCTCGGCGAACAGCTGGTCGACGCGCCGCGCGACCGCGTCAAGCGCGTCGAGATGCCGGAGGACGTCAAGGAAGCCATCCTGACCTGTCAGACCATCACCAACCACGAAGGCCGCCGCCGCGCCCTGCAGTTCGTGGGCAAGAAGATGCGCACGCTGGACGAGGAAGAGGTCGAAGTCATCAAGCGTACCATCGAGGGCTGGAAAGGCGCCTCGAAGGCCGAAACCGCGGCCCTGCACGCGCTCGAGCGCCGCCGCGAGAAGCTCCTGGCCGACGACAAGGCCCTGACCCAGCTGCTGGAAGAACACCCGCAACTCGACGTGCAGCAGCTGCGCACCCTGATCCGCAATGCGCGCAAGGAGCAGGCGGAGAACAAGCCGCCCAAGGCCTACCGCGAGATCTTCCAGATCCTGAAGGACCTGGGCAAGAAGCCGAAGCAGGCAGCAAGCGACGACGAGGAAGAACCGGTCGAAGATGAGTCCGACGACGAGTAATCCAGAACTGGCGCATCCAGAGCTGATCATCGGCCTGGTCTCGGTCTCGGACCGCGCCAGCGGCGGCGTCTACGAGGACAAGGGCATCCCGGCCCTGTCCGACTGGCTGGCCCAGGCGATCACCACGCCATTTCGGCTCGAAACCCGCCTGATCCCCGACGAACGCGCGGAGATCGAGCGCACCCTCGTCGACCTGGTCGACAATGCGCGCTGCCACCTCGTGCTCACCACCGGCGGCACCGGTCCGGCGCGCCGCGACGTGACGCCCGAAGCGACTGTCGCCGTCGGAAGCAAGGAAATGCCCGGCTTCGGCGAACAAATGCGCCAGATCAGCCTGCGCTTCGTGCCGACCGCGATCCTGTCGCGCCAGACGGCCGTGATCCGTGAAACGCAGGACCACGCGGCCCTGATCATGAACCTGCCGGGCCAGCCGAAGTCGATCAAGGAAACGCTGGAAGGCCTGAAGGACGAGGCGGGCAATGTGGTGGTCGGCGGCATCTTCGCCGCCGTCCCCTACTGCATCGACCTGATTGGCGGGCCCTATATGGAAACCAACCCGGCCGTGAGCAAGACCTTCCGTCCGAAGTCGGCGCTGCGTCCTCCTGCGGCATAAAAGGAATACCGAATGACCCAACTGCTGGAAAACATCGAGATCGAAACCGCACCGAATCCGCAATATGCGGTCATCTGGCTGCACGGCCTGGGCGCGGACGGCAACGATTTCGTGCCGCTGGTGAACGAGCTGGATTTGTCCGGGCTGCCGGGCATCCGCTTCGTCTTCCCGCATGCGAAGACCATGCCGGTGACGATCAACGGCGGCTACGTGATGCGCGCCTGGTACGACATCAGCAACGCAGACCTGAGCCGCCGCGAGGACGAAGGCGGCCTGCGCGCCTCGCAGCGCGACGTGGAAGCCCTGATCGCCCGCGAGAAGGCGCGCGGCATTCCCGCTTCGCGCATCATCCTGGCCGGCTTCTCGCAGGGCTGCGCGATGACGCTGCAGACCGGCATGCGCCATCCCGAAAAGCTGGCGGGCATGCTGTGCCTGTCGGGCTACCTGCCGCTGGCCGGCGTGGCCGCCGCCGAACGCAGCGCGGAAAGCCTGGCCACGCCGATCTTCATGGCGCACGGCACCCACGACAATGTCGTGCCCTTCGTGCGTGCGCAGCAGTCGGCGCAGGTGCTCAAGGAGCTTGGTTACCAGGTCGAGTGGCACGAGTACATGATGCAGCATTCGCTGTGCCTGGAAGAGGTGCAGGATATTTCGAAGTGGCTGCGTAAAGTCGTCTTGTAGGGTGGACGGGGACGCCTAGTCGGCTTCGCCGAACACGCGGTCAAATCACTTGTGAATTGAAGCGGCGCGTCTGACCATCGTCGGTTTGAACGCGCGGGCGGGAAACCCGCCCACCCTACGAATGCAGGGCCGCCTCCACCGCATCGGATAGCCGCGACACGATCTCCGACAGATCCGCCGCCGTCGCAATGAAGGGTGGCGCCAGCAGCACGTGGTCGCCAGTCTGCCCATCGATGGTCCCGCCCATCGGATACACCATCAAGCCGTTCTCCATCGCCTTGGCCTTGATCGCCGCATGCAGCCTGCGCTCCGGCGGGAAGGGCGTCTTGCTGGCGCGGTCCTGGACGAACTCCAGCGCCAGCAGCAGCCCGCGGCCGCGGATGTCGCCCACGTGCTCGTGCACCCCGAAGACGTCGCCCAGCATGCGCCGCAGGGTCGCGCCGCGGCTGCGCACCCGTCCCAGCAAATCGTCGCGCTCGATCACCTTTTGTACCTCCAGCGCGGCCGCCGCAGCTACAGGATGGCCGATATAGGTGTGCCCGTGCTGGAACACACCGCTGCCCTTGCGCAGGCAGTCGGCGATGGTCTGGTGCGCCAGCACCGCGCCGATCGGCTGGTAGCCCGCGGCCAGGCCCTTGGCGACCGCGATGATGTCCGGCGCCACGCCGTCCTGCTCGATCGCGTACATGGTGCCGGTGCGGCCCATTCCGCACATCACCTCGTCGGCGATGAAGAGGATGCGGTAGCGGTCGCAGATCTCGCGCACGCCCTGGAAGTAGCCGGGCGTCGGCGGAATCGCGCCGCCGGTCGCGCCCACCACGGGTTCGGCGACAAAAGCGATGATGTTCTCCGGCCCGGCCTCCAGGATGCGGGTTTCCAGCTCGTCGAGCAGGCCCGCGGTGTAGTCGTCGACGCTCTGGTGGGCGGCGCGGCCGCGGTATTCGTAGCAGGCGGAGACGCGCACCGTGTCCATCAGCAGCGGCGCGAAGTCGCGCCGGCGCCACTCGTTGCCGCCCACCGCGAGGGCGCCGAGGGTGTTGCCGTGGTAGCTCTGGCGGCGCGCCATGAAGAGTTTGCGCTGCGGTTCGCCCGCCTCCACCCAGTACTGGCGCGCCAGCTTGAGCGCCGTCTCCATCGCTTCCGATCCGCCCGAGACCAGGTAGACGGCGCCGATCTCCTGCGGCGCGCCCGCGACCAGGCGGTCGGCCAGCTCCTCGGCCGCGTCGGTGGTGAAGAAGCCGGTGTGGGCGTAGGCGACCTTGTCGATCTGGCGGTGCATGGCGGCGATCACGTCCGGATGGCCGTGGCCGAGCGAGGACACGGCCGCGCCGCCGCTGGCGTCGATGTAGACGCGGCCGGCTTTGTCGCGGATGCGGATGCCGTCGGCTGCCACCGCGGTCGGCGGCACCTGGCGCAAATTGCGATGGAGGATGTGGCTCATTGCGACTCCCTTCAGTAGAAGGATTTGACAATAAGCGTGTCGCGCAAGGGTTCTTTTGATTTTGTTGGGACGCTGTGCAATTATTGACCAATTACAACAGTCCCTCTCCACCATGACCGACCGACTCGGCCCGATCGCGCCGGAAGACTGGACCGCTGCGCAGCGCGCCGCCGCCCAGGCCATCATCGACGGCCCGCGCGGCGCCGTCTATGGCCCCTTCGTGCCGTTGCTGCGCAGCCCGGAACTGATGGAGTACGCCCAGCGCATGGGCGAGTACCTGCGCTACCGCAGCGCCATCGGGGTGCGGCTGTCGGAGCTGGCCATCCTGGTGACGGCGCGCCAGTGGAACCAGCAGGTCGAGTGGGCGATCCATGCGCCGATCGCGGCGCAAGTGGGGATTCCGCCTTCCGTCATCCATGCGATCGCCGAGCGGCAGCGGCCCGAGGACATGCTGGTGGACGAAGCGGTGGTGCACGACTTCTGCGTCGAGCTGCACGAGCGGAAATCGGTGTCGGACCGGGTGTATGCGGATGCGCTCGCGCTGTTCGGCGAGCAGGGGGTGGTGGACCTGATGGGGCTGAACGGCTACTACACCTTCCTGGCCATGGTGATGAACACGGCCAGGACGGTGGCGCCGCCCTCCAGCGCGGCGCCATTGCCTCTTTGAAGACTTACTTCGGGAAGCCTACGACCTCGGCCTGCTGCTCGCCCAGGCCAGCGATCCCGAGGCGCAGCTTGTCGCCCTTCTTGAGGAAGCGCTGCGGCGAGCGGCCCATGCCCACGCCCGGCGGGGTGCCGGTGGTGATGATGTCGCCCGGCTCCAGGGTCATGAAGCGCGAGACGTAGCTGACGATTTGCGCGACGGTGAAGATCATGCTCGCCGTGTTCCCGGTCTGCATGCGCTTGCCGTTCAGCTCCAGGTAGAGGTCGAGGTCCTGCACGTCATAGATTTCGTCGCGGGTCACCAGGAAGGGGCCGACCGGGCCGAAGGTGTCGCAGCCCTTGCCCTTGTCCCACTGCGAACCCATCTCGAACTGGAAGGCGCGCTCGGAGACGTCGTTGACCACGGTATAACCGGCCACGTACTTCAGCGCCTCGTCTTCACTGACGTACTGCGCGCGGGCGCCGATCACCACGCCCAGCTCGACTTCCCAGTCGGTCTTCTTCGAACCCTTCGGCAGCTGGATCGGATCGTCCGGGCCATTGAGGCAGCTGATCGCCTTGGTGAAGAACACCGGCTCCTTCGGCACCGCGGCCCCCGTCTCGGCGGCGTGGTCGGCGTAGTTCATGCCGATGCCGATGAACTTGCCGACTTTGGCGACCGGCACGCCCAGGCGCAGGTTACCGCGTACCAGCGGCAGGGTCTTCCAGTCGACCTTGGCCAGCTTGCGCAGCGCCTTGTCGCCCAGTTGCGACGCGTCGATGTCGTCGATGATGCCGGACAGGTCGCGCAGGCGGCCCTCTTCGTCGAACAGGCCCGGTTTTTCCTTGCCCGGGCGGCCATAGCGCACCAATCTCATGCTTGTCTTCCTGAATCGATAAAGCGGCGATCATACCAAGGATCGCGCCCGGTGGCTCCTCAGTGACTGAGAAGGTAGGCGCTCATGTCGCGCGCATCGCGCTCGGTGACGCCCATGTTCGGCATCGCGGTATGCGGGTCGACCGACTGCGGGTCGCGGATCCAGCGCATCAGGCCGGCCTGGTCGTTCGGCACCGCCCCCGCCAGCACCTTGCGCCGCCCCATGTCCGAGAGCGGCCGGCCGACGTAGACCTTGGAGCCGGGCACGCCGGGAATCAGGTGGCAGGACTGGCAGGCGTACTGCGTCAGCGCGATCTTGCCGCGCGCCGGGTCGCCCTGCACGCCGCCGGGCGGGCGCTTGGGCGCGCAGGCCGCCAGCGCCATCAAGGCAAGCAGCGCAAGCAGGGTTCTCATGGCGCCACCTCCGCCCGGGTCGCGGCCTTGAAGGCCTGAGCATCCATGGACGGCAGCACCGTCACGAAGGCCACCACCGCCCAGATCTCCTCGTCGCGCAGGTGGTATTCCCAGGCCGGCATGCCGCTCATCTTGATGCCATGCTTGGTCACCCAGTACAGCTCGCGCGGCTCCCAGCGCTGGGTCGCGTCGACCAGGGGGCCGGGAATGGGCTGCATGCTCATGCCGATGGTCGACTGGGCGACACCCGGCCCGCCGTGGCACTGCAGGCACTTGTCGCGGTAGACCCGGGCGCCGAGCTGCAACTGCTGCGCGCCGTCCAGGCGCGGCACCTCGATATCCTCGGCATGGTTGCGCACCGAGTGCTTCATGCCCTCCTCCAGCACCGAGTAGACGAAGGGGAAGTGCTGGGCCGTCGCGCCGATGTTGTACCAGCCGCCGTAGAGCACCGCCAGGCCCGCGGCGCCGGCCGTGATGCCTGCCGCCAGCAGCGTAAGGACAGCGGTCTTGACGATCAGCCGTTGGCGGTTGGTGAGCATGTCCGGGGTGCGTCCGATTGGATTTGTTAAAAAAATTACACTGTTGTTTGTGTATTATAAAAGCCACTCCACAATCCCGAATTCCAAACGTGCGCACCCTTCCACCACGTCCACCAATCCAGTATTTACGCCACGCCGGCGTGGCGCTGGCCTGCGTGGCGGCGCTGGCGGGCTGCAAGGAGCAACCGACGTCCATCGTCCCGGGCGGCGATGTCGAACAGGGACTGCGCCTGGTGACCCAGTACCAGTGCGGCGCCTGCCACGTGATCCCCGGGGTGCAGGGGGCGGCGGGCGATGAAGGGCCCTCACTCGACTACATCGGGCGCCTCTCCTACATCGCCGGCGGCATTCCCAACAGCCCTGACAATATGGTGCGCTGGCTGCGCGTCCCGCACGCGGTCAAGCCCGGCACCGAAATGCCGCCGATGGGCCTCACGGAGCAGGAGGCGCGCCATATGGCGGCCTACCTGTACACGCTGCGATGAAGGCGATGCCCGATAATCTCCAGTCCGTCCTGCACCCGGCAGGCTGGGACGCCGCCATCATCAGCCATTTCGCCTGGGTGATGTTCGGCGCCGGCACCCTGATTTTTGTCGCCGTGATGGCCCTGCTGCTGCTCAGCCTGCGGCGCCAGGAACGCCCCGCGCGCGCCCTGCTGTGGATCGGCGGCGGGGGCATCGCCTTTCCGGTCGTGGTCCTCTCCGCGCTGCTGGGGTGGAGCACCTGGCGCAGCGCCCAGCTGGCGCCGCAGTCCTCGAAGGACGCCCTCACCATCTCGGTGACGGCCAAGATGTGGTGGTGGGAAGTGCGCTACCACGACCCGGCGACCGGCCGCGAGATCGTCACCGCCAACGAGATCCATATCCCGACCGGGCGCGCGGTCTACCTGGGCCTGAACTCCAGCGACGTGATCCACAGCCTGTGGGTGCCTGCGCTCGCGGGCAAGCGCGACATGGTGCCGGGCCGCGTGACGAGCTTGAGCCTGCGCGCCGAGAAGCCCGGCATCTACCGGGGACAATGCGCGGAATACTGCGGCGAGCAGCATGCGAAGATGGCGCTGCACGTGGTCGCCTCGACGCCGCAGGAGTTCGAGGCCTGGCTGGCGCGCCAGGCACAGCCGGCGGCGCCTGCCGACAGCCCGGTGCTGGCGAAGGGACGCGAAGCATTCCTGCAGCAGCGCTGCCAGGCCTGCCACACCATCCGCGGCGTGGCCGAGGGCGCGCGCCTGGGGCCGGACCTGACCCACGTGGGAGGACGCATGCACATCGGCGCCGGCACCCTGCGCACGCACCGCAACACGCTGCAGGGCTGGATCGCGGACCCGCAGGCGGCCAAACCCGGCGTCTTCATGCCCGGCTCGCAAGACCTCGACCGCGCCACCCTGCAAGCGCTGGCCACCTATCTCGAGCACCTGAAATGAACGAGCAGCGCCTCCCGAACTCTCTCCCCCGCCCGGACGGCGAATTCGAGCGCCTGAAGGAAGTCTGGCGCACGCCGACCGGCTGGCGCTTCTTCAAGTCGGTGAACAACACCAGCATCGGCCTGCTCTACATCGGCACCGCCCTGCTGTTCTTCATCCTGGCCGGCATCCTGGCCCTGGTCATGCGGGTGCAGCTGGCAGTGCCCGACAACACCCTGCTCTCGCCCGAGACCTACAACCAGGTCTTCACCATGCACGGCACGGTGATGATGTTCCTGTTCGCGATTCCCATCGTCGAGGCGATCGCGGTCTACCTGCTCCCGAACATGCTGGGCGCGCGCGACCTGCCCTTCCCGCGCCTCTCGGCCTATGCCTACTGGGCCTATGCCTTCGGCGGCCTGGCCTTCTTCTGCACCATTTTTGTCGGCCTCGCGCCGAACGGCGGCTGGTTCATGTATCCGCCCTACACGGGCGAGCAGTATTCGCCCGGCCTGAACGCCGATTTCTGGCTGCTGGGGATCGGCTTCATCGAGATCTCGGCCATCGCCGGGGCGGTGGAGCTCATCGTCGGCATCCTGTTTACGCGCGCGCCCGGCATGAGCCTGCGCCGCATGCCGGTCTACGCCTGGGCCATGCTGGTGGTCGCCGTGATGATCGTGTTCGCCTTCCCCGCCGTGATCGCCGGCACCGCCCTGCTGGAGCTGGAACGCGCCTTCGACTGGCCCTTCTTCATCGCCGACCGCGGCGGCGACCCGATCCTGTGGCAGCACCTGTTCTGGTTCTTCGGCCACCCCGAGGTCTATATCATCTTCCTGCCGGCGGCCGGCATGGTCTCGACCATGATCCCGACCATCGCCCGCACACCGCTCGTCGGGCGGCGCGCCATCATCGTGGCCCTGGTGGGCGTGGGCTTCTTCAGCTTCGGCCTGTGGGCCCACCACATGTTCACGGCAGGCCTGGGCGTGCTGGAGATGAGCTTCATCTCGGCGGCCAGCATGGCGGTGGCCATCCCGACCGGCATCCAGGTCTTCGCCTGGATCGCGACGCTCTGGAACGGGCGCGTGCAGATGACGTCCCCGGCCCTGTTCCTGATGGGCTTCATGTTCATCTTCGTGCTGGGCGGGCTCACCGGCGTGATGGTGGCGGTGATTCCCTTCGACTGGCAGGTGCACGACACCTATTTCATCGTCGCCCACTTCCACTACGTGCTGATCGGCGGCATGGTGTTCCCGGTGTTCGCGGGCATGTACTACTGGCTCCCGCTGGTCAAGGGACAGCGCCTGTCCGAAAAGATGGCGCGCTGGGTGTTCTGGCTGATGTTCGGCGGCTTCAACCTCGCCTTCTTCCCCATGCACATCACCGGCCTGCAGGGCATGCCGCGCCGGGTCTACACCTACGACAGCCAGCTGGGCTGGGACTTCCTGAACCTGCTGTCGACCATCGGCGCCTTCGTGTTCGCTTTCGGGGTGGTGCTCTTCATCGTCGATGCCGTGCGCACCCTGCGCCGGCCCGAGAAGGAGGTCGGCAACCCGTGGAATGCGCCGACCCTCGAATGGCTCACCTCGGAGTCCTACGGCAACCGCAGCATCCCGCGCATCACCTCGACCAATCCGCTGTGGGACCAGCCGACCTTGAGCGAAGAAGTCGACCGCGGCCAGCACTACCTGCCGCAAACCGCCACCGGCCTGCGCGAAACCATCGCCACCAGCCCGGTTGCGGGCGAGCCGCGCTACCTGATGGTGCTGCCGACCGACAGCTGGTTGCCCGTGATCGCGGCGCTGGGCACGGCCGGCTTCTTCCTGCTGCTGACGGTGAAAGCGGTGCTGCTGGCCTGGATCTTCGGCTTCATGGCGGTGGCGGGCACGGTCGCCTGGCTATGGGAATCGGACCGCAAGCCGCCTATTCGAGAAGCCCGCGTGGCCGACGACCTGGTGCTGCCGGTGAACGCCAAGACCACGGCTTCGCAATCGTGGTGGGGCACGATCGTGATGCTGGTGGTCGACGCCTGCATCTTCGCCTCCTTCGGCTACGCCTACGTGCACGTCTCGATGCGCCTGATGGTCTGTCCGCCGCCCGGCGCCGCCCTGCCCGCGCTGTCCTGGCAGCTGGCCTCCGGTGGATTGCTCCTGCTGGGCTCCGCACTGATCGTGCTCGCGGCGCGTGCGATCGGCAAGCGCCGCCTGCCCTGGCTGGTGCTGCTGGCGCTGGGCTGCACGGCGGCTTCCTTCCTGCTCGACCTGCGCGGCCACCAGTTCGCGGGGCTCGACCCGACGGCCACCGCCTGGGCCGCGGCGATCGGCGGCCTGCTCGGCTACCAGGGGCTGCACATCGTGGTGCTGGCGATTGCCGGGCCCTATCTCGCCCTGCGCCACTGGCGCGGCCACCTCGGTGAGCACAGCCGGGCGACGCTCGACAACGTCAGCCTGCTCTGGCACTACACGACCCTGCAGGGCATCGCCGGCATGGCCCTGGTGAACATCCTGCCGCTGCTGATGGAGTGAGCATGCAAGACGGATTCTGGCGACAGCTGCTGCGCGGCACCCTGCCCCTCCTGGTATGGGCGGCGCACTTCACCTTCTGCTATCTGCTGGCTGCGGCGCAGTGCACGCCGGCGGTCATGCGCGCGGGCGGGCCGGACCGGGTGCTGATGGGGGTCGTGACAGTGGTGGCGCTGGCGCTGTGCGCCTGGCTGTTGTGGCGCGAGCGGAGCATCCTGAAGAATGCGAAGGAAGCCGCGCTACTGGACTGGGCGGCGGCGCTGGGGGCCTTGCTGGCGCTGATCGGCATCGTGTGGACCGGCCTGCCGCTCATGCTCGTCCAAGGATGTGCGTAGGGTGGACGGCTCTGCCGTCCGCGCGTTCGACTCCGGCATGCATTGCCACTACGCGTCCGGGAGCTGAACGCGCGGTCGGCAAAGCCGACCACCCTACCTGTCCGGAGTAATACGCCAGATAACGTTACCGACGTCGTCCGCCACCAGTACGGCGCCCGGCTTGTCCAGCGCCACACCCACCGGCCTGCCCATCGCCTCGCCATCCTTGTTCACGAAGCCCGTGAGCACCTCCAGCGGTTTCCCGGCCGGCATCCCGTCCTTGAAGGGCACATACACGACGTTGTAGCCCGACAGCGGCTTGCGGTTCCAGGAGCCGTGCTGGCCGATGAAGGCGCCATTCGCATACTGCGCGGGCAGCAGCTTGCCGGTATAGAAGGCCAGGCCGAGCGCCGCCACGTGGGCGCCCAGCGCGTAGTCCGGCACCAGGGCCCTGGCCACCATGTCGGGACGCGGCGGCTGGACGCGCTCGTCGACGTGCCTGCCGTAGTAGCTGTAGGGCCAGCCGTAGAAGCCGCCGTCCTTCACCGAGGTCAGGTAGTCGGGCACCAGGTCGCTGCCCAGTTCGTCGCGCTCGTTCACCACGGTCCATAGAAGACCGGTCTGCGGGTTCCAGGCCAGGCCGTTCGGATTGCGCAGGCCGGAGGCGAACAGGCGGGTCTTGCCGCTCGCGATATCGACCTCGAGGATGGCGGCGCGATCGACTTCCTTGTCCAGGCCGTTCTCGCCCACATTGCTGTTCGAGCCCGAGGTGGCGTAGAGCTTGCGGCCGTCAGGGCTGGCGATGATGTTCTTGGTCCAGTGGTGGTTCAGCGGGCCGCCCGGCAGCGCCGCCACCGGCTGGGCGCCCGCCGTGATCTCGAGCTCGCCCTCGCGGTAGGGGAAGCGCACGATGCCGTCGGTATTGGCCACGTAGAGCATGTCGCCCACCAGGGCCATGCCGAAGGGCGAGTTCAGGCCCTTCAGGAATACTGTTCTGACTTCGGCCACGCCGTCGCCGTCCGCATCGCGCAGCAGGGTGATGCGGTTGGCGCTTGGCACCGCGGCGCCGGCCTTGGCCATCACCTTGCCCATGACGTAGCCCCGGATGCCCTTCTTGCCCTCGGGACGCTCGGGCGCATTGGTCTCGGCCACCAGCACGTCGCCATTGGGCAGCACGTGCAGCCAGCGCGGGTGGTCCAGGCCGGAGGCAAAAGCGTTCACCGCCAGGCCCGCGGCGGCCACGGGCTTGCCGCCTTCAGGCCAGCCCTTGGCGGGCGCGATGTCGACGGTCGGGATGGTGCTCCGGACCGGCGCCTTGATGGTCGGGTTCAGGCCGACGTCGGCGCCGACCGGCAGGGTGGATTTGTCGCCGCAGGCGGCGAGCAGCAGGATCAGGGCGCCTGCCGTGAGGCGAGGCAGCAGATGGGCGCGCATGGCGGTTCTTCTCTCGTCAGGTACGGACGGCGTCCGTATTGCCATATGCTAGCCAATTCGGCAATACAGCGCCATCCTTTACCGACGAGCAAAGCAAGCCATCAGGACACCGCAGGCAAGGCCTCCGCCACCGCCGGCGCACCTGCCTGGCGCCGCCGCCGCAGGACGAAGCCCACCAGTCCCGGCAGCTGCACCAGCACCAGCACCGCGAAGCCGACCTGGTAGGCGACGGCCGGTGCATGGCCACCCGCTTCCGGTGTCCACAGGCCGATCAGCACGCCGAAGCCCGCCTGCACCACGAAGGCGCCGATGAAGATCAAGAGGTTCAGGCAGGTGGCCGCGCGCCCGGTGAGCTCGCGCGGCATCGACTGGGCGATGATCGCGTACTCGATCCCCGTGATCGTCCCCACCAGCGTGAACAGCACCGACAGCATCTGGTAGCTCGGCTTGTAGCCGGCGACAAAAGCCGCCTGCACCAGCAGGAACACCGTGATGCCGGCCGCCGCCACGTCCAGCGGGGCGATGCCGCGCCGTCCCGCCCACTCGGTGATCATGCCCACCGCGATGGCGCCGAAGATCACCGCGGCCATGCCCATGTAGAGCAGGTAGGCCACGGCGTGGTCCGGAAAGCGCGCCGCGTCCGTCAGCCAGCGCCCGATCCACAGGCCCTGGATGCCGAAGAACACCGCATGCGGGACGAGCACCAGCGAGGCCGTGGTGCGGAACACCGGCGCGCGGAACACCTGGCGCAGCGCCTCGCCGAGCGGTCCACGGTTCGGTGCCGGCCCTTCGATACGCGGGTAGAGCAGCGCGACCAGCAGGCCGCAGCAGGCCACCAGGCCGGCCAGCACCACGAACAGGCCACGCCAGTCGGTGTAGTCGAGCGCCAGGCGCACCGGCATGGTGGCCGACGCCGCCCCGAGCCCGCCGACCGCGATCAGGTAGCCGTGCACCGAGGGCAGCCTGTTCGGCGCGATCCAGCTGGAGACCGCCTTCACCGCCGCCATGAAGCATCCGCCCAGGCCGAAGCCCATCACGGCGCGCGCCAGCAGCAGCTGGCCGAAGCTCTCACCGTGGGCGAACAGCAGCGCGCCGACTGAACCGACCAGCATCATCACCAGCTGTACCCGGCGCGGCCCGAAGCGGTCGAGCGCGATCCCGACCGGCAGCTGCACCAGCGCGAAGGCCAAGAAGAAGGCGCTGGTGAGCAGCCCCAGCTCGCCCGGCGTGAGCGCGAGCGCGCCGACCAGGTGCGAGGCCAGCACCGCGTTCACGTTGCGCAGCAGCGAGGACAGGTAGTGCCCCAGGGCGAAGGGCAGGAAGACATAGAAGAAAACCGCCACGCCGGACAGGCGTGGCGCGGTGGCGGTGTCCTGCATGGCGGCTCCCGGTAGAAGCGGGATGTCAGGCGGCGTCACGCTGTGCGGCGGGCACCAGGGGGATGACGCGCCCGCCGGGTCCGCGCAGGGGGCCGCCGCTTTCCATCTCGAAGAAGAACCTGTCGCGCCCGAAGGCCGGTTTCAGGTGATCCAGCCAGGTCGCGTCCGGGTCGTACTTGGCGAAGAAGGGACGGCGCACCCACTCGGGGTTGCGGGCCTGCAGGAACTGCAGTGCGAACAGCTTCTCGCCATTGATGGTCACCACGCCGTCGATCACCACCTTGCCGGGAAAGGCGCTCATCGAGGGGCCGCGCACCGTGCGCGACAGGCCCGACACCATCGAATACGCTTCCTGGAAGATCTGGTGGGCGCGCGCCAGCGGCAGGGCGAAGTAGTCGCGCGGGCCGGTGTCGCGCTCGACGAACATATAGTAGGGAATCGCGCCCAGGCGCACGCCGGTGGTCCACAGCTCGGCCCAGCTCTTCGGGTCTTCGTTGATGTGGCGGATCAGGGGGCCCTGCATGCGCAGGGTGGCGCCGGTGCCGACGATGCGCTTGACGGCCTGCTGGGCGATGGGGTGGCGCAGCTCCACCGCATGGTTGTAGTGGCCCATGATCGCGAGATTCTTGCCTGATCTGACCACCTTCTCGAACAGGCGCATCAGGTCGTCGCTGTCCTTGTCCGACACGAAGCGCTGCGGCCAGTAGGCGACCGACTTGGTGCCGATGCGGATGTTCTGGATGTGGGCCAGGTTGGGCTCCAGCAGGGGCTCGAGGAATTCGGCGAGCGAGCGGGTATTCATGATCATCGGGTCGCCGCCCGTGATCAGGACGTCGGTGACGTCCGGGTGGGTCTCGAGGTAGGACACCAGTTCGCTGCACTCGCGCGCGTCGAACTTCATGTCGTCCATGCCGACGAACTGCGGCCAGCGGAAGCAGAAGGTGCAGTAGGCGTGGCAGGTCTGGCCCGAGCTCGGGAAGAACAGCACGGTCTCCTTGTACTTGTGCTGCAGGCCCTTGAGCGGCGCATCGTTCACGCGCGGGACGTTGTGAGTCATCTGGCCGGCCGGATGCGGGTTCATGCGCATGCGGATCGCGTGCACCAGCTTCGCGGTGGCCGCCTCGTCCTTCTTGTACAAGACCAGCTCACGCAGCTGCTCGTACTCCTGGGCGGGCAGCATGTCGCGGTGCGGGAAGGTCAGGCGGTAGATCGGATCGTCCGGCACCTTGTCCCAGTCGATCAGCTCCTCCAGCACATAAGCGTTCACGCGGAATGGCAGCACGTGGGAGACCACCTGCACCGCTTCCTGCAGCTCCGGCGTCAGCCATTGCCACTGGCGCGCCGTATGGATCGATTGCCGGGTATAGGGCTTGAACTTGGAGGGCGTCGATTCGGTCTTGATCACGGGAGTTCTCCAGGAAACGAAAGATGGGGGCCGGCCGCCATATCGTGCAGGCGCGTTGCCGGGAAGAATTCATCTTACGTTGCGGAAATACTGAAGAATTGCCGTCTATCAATCAGACGAGTCTGACAAGGGGAGCTAAAACAAGGAAGAAGCAGAACGGGACAAACTCCGGACAATTCGGGCAGGCCACCGCGTGGCCTGCCCGAACCGGCACGTCAACGCTTGACGTGGGTGCGATGCCACTCGGCGAAGCGTTCGCCGACCCGCAGGTCGCCGTCGTAGCTCAGGTGGTTGTCGTCGCGGTACATCAGGCGCCCGTCGATCATGGCGCGGCATTCACGATCGTCGCAGAAGGCAGGCGCCGCATCGAACCACTGGATCTGCGGGAAATCCTTCTTCAACTCTTCGACGATGATGTGGTGCTTGGTGATCTGCTCTTCCCACTCGCTGATCGGGATCGCGCACGGCACCCGGGTCGCCGAGGAGGCCACGCCGGCGCGCTTGATGCAGGAGCGCGGATCGAAGCGCAGGGCCGGCACGTCATTCATGAAGATGATGTTCTTGCCGGCGCCGAGGAAGCGGCGGAAGGTATTGCGCGCCGCATCGACGTAGTGGCGCACCTCCGGCTCCGTGTGGAAGCGCAGGTAGGTGGTGAACACCACGGTCTTCACCGAGGGCATCGAGAGCGCCAGGTCCAGCATCGGATCGGTCGCCTTCTGGTAGGGGCTTTCTTCCGGATTCAGGCCCCAGTAAGGGAAGCGCGTGCCCAGCATCAGGAGGTTTTCGCCGATGCTGCTGTAGTACTTCAGCAGGCCCGCCGACACGTGGTAGGCGTGGCTGTCGCCGACCAGGACCACGGTCGGCGCGCGCGTCGCGTCGGCCTGCAGGCAGTATTCGTACTGGGTCTCGAAGCCGTAGCGCTTCTTGCAGGCCGCGGCATTGGCCTTGTCTTCGACGACGATCAGGGCCTTCTGGTTGGCCACGCTGTCTTCGACCGCCTTGCGGGTCGGCAGGCCTTCCTTCTCATAGATCCAGGCGGCGGCGCCGGCCACGGCCAGCATCAGCACGCACAGCGCCGGCACCTTCCAGCGCGCGGCGGCGCCGCCTCGCAGCGGGCGCTCGACCAGCAGGTAGGTCAGCCAGGCCAGCACGATCGCCGCGCCCACCGCGGCGCCACGGATGCCGGGCGCCGGCACGCCCGATTCGACGATCTGGGCGAAGGACAGCAGCGGCCAGTGCCACAGGTAGAGTGGATAGCTGATCAGGCCCACCCACACCATCAGGCGGTTGGACAGCACCACGCGGTTGAACCAGGCTTGCGGGCCGGCGGCGATGAGGAAGGCGGCGCCCAGGGTCGGCAGCAGCGGCCAGCCGCCGGGGAAGTGGCGCTGGCGCGTGATCAGGACCAGGCCGGCCACGAGCAGGGCGACACCGGCCCAGGCCAGCAGGTTCGGGGAGATCTTCGACGCGCGCGCCGGCGCCTGGGCCGCGCGCGCATGCATGCAGGCCAGGCCGGCGCCGATCAGCAGTTCCCAGGCGCGGCTGGCCGGGTTGTAGAAGGCCGCGGTGCCGTTGTGGGCGACGGTGGCCACGTTTAGCCCGAAGGAAGCGAGCCCCAGCAGCGCCGCCGTGGCCAGCAGGTTCAGGCGCAGCTTCCAGGCCAGCAGCAGGACCACCGGCCAGACGATGTAGAACTGCTCCTCGATGCCGAGCGACCACAGGTGCAGCAGCGGCTTGGTCTCGGCCGCCGTGTCGAAGTAGCCGACCTGGGCCCAGTAGAAGAAGTTGGCCGCGAAGCCGGCCCCACCCACCGTGTGCTTGCCGAGCTGCTGGTATTCATCCGGGAACAGCGCGAACCAGCCGAAGACCAGGCTGGCGCCCAGCACCAGGACCAGGGCCGGGAAGATGCGGCGGATGCGGCGCGCGTAGAAATGGGCGAAGCTGAAGCTGCCCTGTCCCAGTTCGCGCACCAGGATGCCGGTGATCAGGAAACCGGAGATGACGAAGAAGATATCGACGCCGATGAAGCCGCCATGCAGCCAGGTCGGAAAGGCGTGGAACAGCACCACCGACAGCACGGCAATGGCACGCAGGCCGTCGATGTCGCGGCGGTATGCCAGGTGGCCGCCGGCCGGGGCCGGCTGATCCTGCAACAGGATCTCTTTTTCTTGTTTCATTCCTACAAGCTCGGCAAATCCGGAGATTCTACCTGAGCAGCCGGTCAGCAGGTGGAGTCGGCCCTGGTGCGCCCTCAAATATGCACCTCGCATGGGAGCGCCGGCCAGGTTCCGGGTCGGCATTTGCTGACACCAATGCGCAACATTCCGAGGCAGCGTCCTTCCTGCGATTGCGTAATCGCAATTCTCGTCCTCTCCACCCCGGTACATTTGCCAATGCACTTCAGAAATATTGGCCCCAGAACACTAACCCGAGGAGTACACCATGAAGCTGATCGCCACCACCGCCGCCCTGTGCTTTGCTCTGGCCGCCACCCCTGCCCTGGCCAGCGGTCCGACCGAGAAGGACGCCATCGCCATGGTCGAACGCGGCGCCGCCCTGATCAAGGCCAAGGGCAAGGACGAGATGATCAAGAAGATCAACGCCAAGGATGCCGACTACGTGCAGGGCGAGCTGTACATCGACATGCGCGACCTGAAGACCGGCATCGTGCTGGCGCACCCGATCAATCCCTCGATCGTCGGCAAGGACCTGACCGACGTCCCCGATGCCAACGGCAAGAAGTACCGCCGCGAGATCATCGATCTGGCCGCCGCCAAGGGCAAGGGCTGGGTCGACTACCAGTACAAGAATCCGACCAGCGGCAAGATCGAGCCGAAGACCACCTATATCCAGCGCGTCGACGACGTCGTCCTCGAAGCCGGCATCTACAAGAAATAACGTCCCTCCACCCTCCCGGAGTCAAGCATGCTGAACAAACTGCGGATCGGCCCCAAACTCCTGCTGGCCCCGGGACTGGTGCTGGTGCTGCTGACGCTGCTGTCGGCAGCCGCCTACTACGGCATGGTGCGCCAGAACGCCTCGCTCGAGCACATGGTGCAGGTGCGCGCGGCGCGCCTGCAGGCGGTTGCCGACGTGGCGGGCGATGCGCGCTTCGCGCACGCCAACATCTACCAGCTGCTGGCCTGGGTCAACGGCAGCTTCGCACAGAGCCGGCTGGCGGCGCTGACCGCGGACATCCACAAGAAGCATGCGCAGATCGGGGACAAGCTCGGCGAGCTTAAAAAACTCGCAGAGCCAAGCGAACGCGCGCCGCTGGAGAATTCCCTGGCGGCGCTGGCCGGCTACCGCAAGATGGTGACGGAAACGATCGAACTGGCCCAGGTCGACCAGTCGATCGCCACCAACTCGATGCAGAAGGCCGAGAAGCAATTCGTCGCCTTAGATACCGAACTGCAGCGCCTGGCCGCGCTGGAGAAGAAGCTGAGCGTGGAGGCGCACGCCGCGGCCAAGGCCGAATTCCGCTCGCTCGGCATCATGATGGCGGCCCTGGTACTGCTGTCAATCGGGCTGTCGCTGGTGGTGACGATGCTGGTGCGGCGCGCCATGCTGGCCGACATCCACGCGATTGCGACAGTGGTGGGCGACCTGGCCGAAGGCCAGCTGCGCACCTCGAACACGGCAGGCAGTGGACGCGACGAGATCGCCGACACCGCGCGCGCCCTCGACCACTCCATCTCGCGCCTGGACGGGGCGCTGCGCAGCATACTGAAGTCGGTGCATTCGATCGACACCGCCTCGAAGGAAATCGCCAGCGGCAACCTCGACCTGTCGACCCGCACCGAGATGCAGGCCGGCTCCCTCGAGCAGACCGCCAGCACCATGGAAGAGCTGACCACGGCGGTCAAGCAGAACGCCGACAATGCGCGCCTGGCATCCAACCTGTCGGCGCAAGCCGCGCAGCTGGCGTCCAATGGCGGCTCAGCCGTGGACCGTGCGGTGGCGACGATGGAGTCGATCCAGGCCAGCTCGCGCAAGATCGTCGAGATCACCGGCGTCATCGACGGCATCTCCTTCCAGACCAATCTGCTGGCCCTGAACGCCGCGGTGGAAGCCGCGCGCGCCGGCGAACAGGGACGCGGCTTCGCCGTGGTCGCCGCCGAGGTGCGCACCCTGGCCCAGCGCTCGGCCGCGGCCGCGCGCGAGATCAAGGCCCTGATCGCCGACTCCGTGAAGATCATCGAGGAAGGCAGCGCCTCGGTGAGCGAGGCCGGCGCCAGCATGGGCGACATCGTGTCCTCGGTGCGCCAGGTGAACGACATCATCGGCCGCATCAGCGTGGCCAGCACCGAGCAGGCCGACGGCATCGCCGAGGTGAACAAAGCGGTCGGGCAGATGGACGGCATGACCCAGCAGAATGCGGCCCTGGTCGAACAGGCCGCTGCCGCCGCCGAAAGCCTGCACGAGCAGACCGTCAACCTGGCCAAGGCGGTGTCGATCTTCAAGCTGGCCGACGGCGCGCCGGCGATCGCCATCGACGAGGGAGAGGTGGAAGAGGATGGCTTCCACGGCCTGCAGGAGCGGCGCGCCGAAGCAAGCCCGATGCGCGGGCGGCCCGTCCCCGCCCTGCCGGCGGCGGCCCCCCAACGGCGCCGCGCCTAAGCAGCCCGTTACCGGAACGGCCGGCTCACGAAACGCGAGCCGGCCAGCCCGAAGCGCCAGGGCACGTCCATCGCCTTCGAGATCCCGATGCGAGGGCCCATCACCACCTCGAGATCCGGCGCTCCGGGCAGCAGCGTGAAGGGCGCCTCCGACAAGGGCTGGCCGTTCAGGGCGCGGGTCACGCCCAGGGCCTGGCACAGCTTGCCGGGTCCGGAGCACAGCAGCCACTCGTCATCGGCGTCGCGCCGCACCCGCATCGTGTCCAGCCCCATCACCGGCTCGAGCGCGCGGATCAGCACCCCGGCGCCGTGCCCTTCCTCGCGGCAGACGAAGTTCAGGCACCAGTGGATCCCATAAGAGCGGTAGACATAGGCATGGGCGGGCGGCCCGAACATCGCCGCATTGCGCTCGGTCGGGCCGGAAAAGGCGTGCGATGCCGGGTCTTCGCGGTCATAGGCCTCGGTTTCGACGATCCGTCCGCCGACACCGTCCACCAGCACCGTCACGCCGATCAGCTGGCGCGCCACAATCTCCGCGGGCGCCGTGAAGTCGATTCCTGCAATTGTCGAAATAGCCATGGCCGCATTGTAATTCCGCTACTGAACCGGTGTCGCAACGCTGTCCTTTGGTGAAATTGACACAAATGAGCATTGCCAAAGTGCAAGAAAAACCCGGCTGGGGTATAGTGACAGGGTTGTTCGCTTCCCCCGCCGCCCTTCCTTTTCTTCCCGCGCCCATGAATACCGTCGCCGATCCTCTTCCGCATCTCGACAAGGTCGACGCCTTGATCAAGTCGATCCGCATCCCGCCGCGTCCGAGCCTGCTGGCCGACATGCAGCGCGAGCTGGCATCGGAAGATCCGTCCCCGGAAGCGATCGGCAAGATCGTGGCGAGCGACGTCGGCATGTCCGGCGCCCTCCTGAAGCTGGCGAACTCCTCGATCTACGGCGGACGCCGCAAGGCGAAGTCGGTCGAGCAGGCCATCCTCTTCCTGGGCATCAACCAGGTCGCGGCCCTGATGACCGGGCTGCTGGCGCGCCAAGCGATTCCGGCCAACAGCGCCAGCCTGGCGAGCTTCTGGGACATCTCGACCCGCCGCGCCCAGGCCATGGTGTTCCTCTCGCGCCGCCTGCGCATCGGCGAAGCGGACGTGGCCCACACCTTCGGCCTGTTCTGCGACACCGGCGTGCCGCTCCTGATCGAGCGCTTCCCCGACTACGCCCAGACCTATGCCGACGCCTCGCTGGAAAGCGACCGTCCCTTCACGGCCCTGGAAGAAGAACGCCACTCGACCTCCCACGCCTCGGTCGGCTGCCTGCTGGCGCGCAACTGGGGCCTGTCCGGCGACGTCGGCTGGGCCATCCTGCACCACCACGACTTCGCCGTCCTCGACGATCCCGCCACCTCCGGCGCGGTGCGCTCGCTGGTGGCCCTGTCGGTGCTGGCCGAAAGCGCGATCTGCCGCTACCAGGGTCATGCCGAGTCGCTCGAATGGACCAAGGGCGGCGCCAGCGCCTGCGCCTACCTCGGCTTGTCAAGCGAGGAAACCGCCGAGCTGCTGGACGAGCTGGTGGAAGCATTCCACACCGAATAGGAGCGCGCTCCACGTATGCACCGGGCAGGCTTTGACAAGCCTGCCGCACAGGCCGATACTCCTCCATCATAAGCAGTAAATACGGAGGAAGACATGAAGCGCCTGGCGGTCCTGTTGTCGATATCCCTGCTTGCCGGCTGCGCCACGGTTGCGCCGCCTGTCGAGCCTCCCCCGCCGGTCTTCGCCGACGCATCCTTCGCGCCGCCTTCCGAACCGGTCCGCACCGACACCCTGTTCAATCTCAGCCCCGAGATGCAGGCTTACCTGAGCAGTTCCAGGTTCTCCGCCCTCCTGCGCGACCGGGGCGAGCGCCATGGCCTGGTCGACGCCCTGTACCGCAAGTCCGACCTGCAGCTCGAATACGAATCCAGCAAGACCCGCACGGCCGCCGAAACCTATGCCGCCCGCTCCGGCAACTGCCTGTCCCTCGTCATCATGACCGCGGCCTTCGCCAAGGCCCTCGGCATGCCGGTGCAGTACCAGAACATCGACGCCCAGAACACCTGGAGCCGCGAAGCCGGCCTGTTCCTGGCCAGTTCGCACGTCAACATCCTGCTCAGCGAGCGCCGCATGCCGAACGTGCATTCCCCGGGCGCCGAGATGCAGCTGCTGGTCGACTTCATCCCGAGCGACGCGGCCTCGCGCCTGCGCGCCCACGCCATCGAAGAGCAGGACATCATCGCGCTCTACGCCAACAACCGCGCCGCCGAAATGCTGGTGCAGGGCCGCGTGAACGATGCCTACTGGTGGGCGCGCGCCGCGGTGCAGGCCCGCCCGAAGCTGGTCACCGTCCTCAATACCCTGGGCGTGGTCTACGAGCGCAGCGGCAAGCTGGCCATGGCCGAGCAGACCTATCGCTCGGCGCTGGCGCGCGAGCCGGAGAACGTGGTCGTCATGCGCAACCTGCAGCCGGTGCTGGTCGACCTGGGCAAGCGTGAGGAAGCCATGGCGCTCGCCAAGCGCATCAACAGCATCGAGCCGGTCGCGCCCTATTACTACTTCGACCAGGGCATGATCGCCCTGAAGGACGGCGAGCCGGAGAAGGCGAAGTCGCTGTTCGAACGCGAGATCAAGCGCGCGCCCTTCAACGACGAGTTCCGCTTCTGGCTGGGCATCGCCTACGCGCGCATGGGCGAGATCGGCGACGCGCGCGAACAGCTGACGCTGGCCGTCGAGCACAGCACCCGGCGCGACGTGCGGGACCAGTATTCGGCGAAGCTGGCTTACCTCAGGCAGATCAGCATGAACGCGCGGCGGAGCGTGGAGCCGAGCCGCTATCAGTAATCAGAACAGTGGTGGCTGTGCCGGATGCGCGTCTGGCGCCGCCTCGTCCGCCAAGCGCCGCCACACCGCCAGCTTCTGCTCAAAGCTCATCGCCATGTGCGCCGGTGAACTCGACGGCAATACCACCGTGCGGTAGCCGGCCGCCGCGAACTGCGGGGCGAACTTGCCGGAGGCCTGGCCGTTGAACCCCACCGTTTCCAGCTGCGGGCACAGGGTGCGCAGGCGCTCGAAATCGTTGGCTGCCGGCTTGCGGATGCTCGAGTCCAGGCTGCCTTCGCGTTCGCATCCGGCCAGCACATCCCACAGGCCGAAGCGGTGCGCCAGCAGGCGTATGAGCCGTTCTTCGTAGGGCAAGGCCGCCAGGTCTTCGCCAAGCACCGCGGAAATCAGGGGCCAGAACTGGTTGCGCGGGTGCGCATAATATTTGCCTGCCGCCAGCGAGGCGGCGCCGGGAAAGCTGCCGAGGACGATGACGCGCGTGTCGAGTGCGATGACCGGCGCCAGGCCGGTAAGGGTGGGAGAGGAAGTTGCCATGCCTCGATTGTAGCGGCACGAAAAAAAGCGGCGGGCACTGATGCACCCGCCGCAAAGGGCAAAACAACGCCTGGAGAGGTAAAGCTTAGTTCTGTGCGACCGCCTGTCCGTCGATACGGCCAGCGTCCCAGCCACCGCCGAGTGCGCGGATCAGCGCGACGGTGGTGACGGCGCGGTTGCCGCGCAGCTGGACAGCCGTGCGTTCGACCGCCGCCAGGTTGCGCTGGGCGTCCAGCAGCTCGAGGTAGCTCGAGCGGCCGGCGTCGTAGAGTTTCTGCGCCAGGTCGGCCGAGCGGCGCGCCGAAACCAGGGCGGAATCGATCTCGCCGGCCTGGCCGGACAGGATGCGCAGCCCGGCCAGGTTGTCCTCGACTTCGGCGAAGGCGCTCAGGACGCTCTGGCGGTAGGTCCCGACCGATTCTTCCAGCACCGCTTCGCTGCGCTCGACGTTGGCGCGGTTGCGGCCGCCGTCGATGATGGGCATTGAGGTTAGGAGGCCCAGCACCCAGGAGCGGCTGCTCCACCTGAACACGTCGGAGAAGGCGCCGCCCACGCCGCCGCCGGCCGCGCTGATGGTCAGGGCCGGGAACATCGCGCCGCGCGCCACGCCGATGCGGGCATTCGAGGCTTCCATCGCGCGCTGTGCCGCGACGATGTCCGGGCGGCGCTCCAGCAGCGAGGACGGCAGGCCGGCCGGAATGCTCGGCAGCGCGGTCGCGTCCAGCAGCGGGCTGCGGCCGGCCACGTAGTTCGACGCCGGCTTGCCCAGCAGGACCGCGAGCGCGTGTTCCGCGGTGGCGCGCTGGCGCTGCAGCCCGATGGCCTCGGCGCGGGCGGTCGAGAGCTCGGTGCGGGCACGCGACAGGTCGAATTCGCCGATGTCGCCCAGGTCGAAGCGGCGCTGGTTGACGTTGACGCTTTCCTCGCGCAGCTGCACGGTGCGCGCCACGGTATCCAGCTCGGCATCCAGGGCGCGCAGGCGGAAGTAGGTCTGCGCCACGTCGGCCTGCAGGGCCAGCAGCACCGAGCGGTAATTCGCCTCGGAGGTCGCGGCATCGCTGCGCGCCGCCGACACGCTAGAGGCCACGCGGCCGAACAGGTCGACCTCGTAGCTGGCGGTGAGCTGGGCGTTATAGCTCGTCACCGGCTGCATCGGCGTGCCCTGCGGCAGGCCGGACTCCAGCGCCGAGGGACGGGCGCGCTGGGCCTGGACGCCGACGCCGATCTGCGGCACGCGGTCCGCTGCTGCGATCCCGGCGATCGCCCTCGCCTGCTTGACGCGGGCGGCGGCAACCGACAGATTCGCATTGTTGGCGCTGGCTTCATCGATCAGGGCGGTGAGCGCCGGGTCGTTGAAGGCGAGCCACCACTGGCCGCGCGGCTGCGCTTCGGCCGGCTGGGCCGGTTTCCAGCGCGTGCCGTCCACGCCCTCCACTTCTTTCGAAGGCGTCTGGGACTCACGGAAGGCGGTCGGCGTTTCCACCGCCGGCTGCTTGAATTCGGGAGTGGCGCAGGCCGTCAGCAGCAGTGCTGCCAACAGCGGGGCCACGCCCTTTGCGATCATGCTTTTCATCTCAATGCACTCCTTCCAGGCTCGGCGCCTTGTGGGCGGCGGCCGGGGCTTTTTTCTCGAAACGCTTGGCGAACGTGCGCAGCAGGACGTAGAACAGCGGCGTGAGGAACAGGCCGAAGAAGGTCACGCCCAGCATGCCGGCGAACACGGCGACACCCATGGCATGGCGCATCTCGGCGCCGGCGCCGGTCGAGAACACCAGCGGCACCACACCCATGATGAAGGCGATCGAGGTCATCAGGATCGGACGCAGACGCAGACGCGATGCTTCCAGTGCGGCCTCGAACACGCTGCGGCCATGGTCTTCCAGCTCGCGAGCGAATTCCACGATCAGGATCGCGTTTTTAGACGCCAGTCCCACCAGCACGAACAGGGCGATCTGGGTGAAGATGTTGTTGTCGCCGCCGCTCAGCTTCACGCCCAGCAGTGCGCACAGGATCGACATCGGCACGATCAGGATCACGGCCAGCGGCAGGGTCCAGCTTTCGTACTGGGCGGCCAGCACCAGGAAGACCAGCAGCACGCACAGCGGGAACACATAGATCATGGTGTTACCGGCCAGGATCTCCTGGTAGGTCAGCTCGGTCCACTCATAGGCGATCCCTTTCGGCAGGGTCTCCTTGGCCAGCTGCTCCATGATGGCCTGGGCCTGGCCCGAGGACACGCCGGGGGCCGCGCCGCCGTTGATGTCGGCCGCCACGTAGTTGTTGTAGCGCTGGACGCGGTCCGGACCATAGCTGTCCTTCACCTGCATCAGCGACGACAGCGGGATCATCTCGCCCTTGTCGTTGCGGACCTTCAGCTGCGCGATCTGCTCCGGTTGCGAGCGGAACTGCGCATCGGCCTGCACACGCACCTGGTAGGTGCGGCCGAACTGGTTGAAGTCGTTCACGTACAGCGAGCCCAGGTTCACCTGCAAGGTCTGGTAGATGGTCGACAGCGGCACGCCGAGCTGCTTGGCTTTCACGCGGTCCACGTCCGCGAACAGCTGCGGCACGTTGATCTGGTAGCTCGAGAACACGCCGGCCAGCTGCGGGGTGCCCCAGGCCTTGGCCTGCAGCGCCTGCGTGGCTTTATACAGCTCGTCGTAACCGAGGTTGCCGCGGTCCTCCAGCATCAGCTTGAAGCCGCCGGTCGTGCCCAGGCCGTTCACCGGAGGCGGCGGCAGCACCATCACGAAGGCGTCTTCCACCGCGCCCATGCGCTTGTTGATTTCGGCGGCAATCGCTTCGGCGCTTTGCTCGGGATGACCCTTGCGCTCGCTGAAGGGCTTCAGGCCCGTGAACACGATACCGGCGTTCGGCGCATTGGTGAAGCCATTGATCGACAGGCCCGGGAAGGCGATCGAGGATTCCACGCCCGGGATCTCCTTGGCGATGCTCGACATCTTGCGGATTACCTCATCGGTGCGGTCCAGCGAGGCGGCGTCCGGCAGCTGGGCGAAGCCGATCAGGTAGCCCTTGTCCTGGGCCGGCACGAAGCCCGGCGGCACCACCTTGAACATGAAGACCGCGGCCACGCCCAGCACCAGGTAGACGCCCAGGGTCGCGGTCTTGCGGCGCAGGACGGTCTTCACGCCGCCTTCGTAGCGGTGCGAGGCACGGCCGAAGAAGCGGTTGAAGGCGGCGAAGAAGCGGCCCAGCACCTTGTCCATGGCGCGGGTCAGGGCATCCTTCGGCGCGTCATGGGCTTTCAGGAGTGCTGCCGACATGGCCGGGGCCAGCGTCAGGGAAACGAAGGCCGAGATCACGGTCGAGATCGCGATGGTCAGGGCGAACTGGCGATAGAACTGGCCGGTCAGGCCGGAAACAAAAGCGATCGGCACGAACACGGCGCACAGCACCAGGGCGATCGCGATGATCGGACCCGAGACTTCCTTCATGGCCTGGATGGTCGCGTCATGCGGCGACAACCCATTCGTGATGTTGCGCTCGACGTTCTCCACCACCACGATGGCGTCGTCGACCACGATACCGATGGCCAGCACGAGGCCGAACAGCGACAGGGTGTTGATCGAGAAGCCGAACATCAGCATCACGGCAAAAGTCCCCACCACCGATACCGGCACCGCCAGCAGCGGGATGATCGAGGCGCGCCAGGTCTGCAGGAACACGATCACGACCAGCGCCACCAGTACCACGGCTTCCAGCAGGGTCTTGATCACCGAGTCGATCGACTCGCGCACGAACTGGGTCGGGTCGTAGACGATGCTGTACTCGACGCCTTCCGGGAAGTCCTTCGAGAGTTCTTCCATCTTGGCGCGCACGTCGGAGGACAGCTGCAGCGCGTTGGCGTTCGGCGCCTCGAAGATCGGGATCGCAACCGCCGACTTGTTGTTCAGCAGCGAGCGCAGTGCGTAGGAGCTGGAACCCATCTCCAGGCGTGCCACGTCCTTCAGGCGCGTGACGGCGCCGTCTTCATTGGCCTTGACCACGATGTCGCCGAACTCCTCGACGCTCGACAGGCGGCCCTGGGTGTTGACGGTCAGCTGGAACTCGGCGTCCTTGGCAGGGCCCTGGCCGACGACACCGGCCGCGACCTGCACGTTCTGCTCGCGGATGGCGGAGACAACATCGCCCGCGGTCAGGTTGCGCGCAGCGACCTTTTGCGGGTCGAGCCAGACGCGCATGGCGTAGTCGCCCGAGCCGAACAGCTGGACTTCGCCCATGCCGTTCAGGCGCGCCAGCTGGTCCTTGATGTTCAGCACCGCGTAGTTGCGCAGGTAGAGGTCATCGTAGCGGCCATCCGGCGAATTCAGGTGGACCACCATGGTCAGGTTGGGCGAGCTCTTGACGGTGGTGACGCCGATCTGGCGCACCTCCTCGGGCAGGCGCGGCAGCGCGCGCTGCACCCGGTTCTGCACCTGGCTCTCGGCGCGGTCGATGTCGGTACCGATCGCGAAAGTCAGGGTCAGGGCCAGGGCGCCATCCGAGGTGTTTTGCGAAGACATGTAGAGCATGTCCTCGATGCCGTTGATCTGCTCTTCCAAGGGTGCGGCCACGGTTTCGGCGATCACCTTCGGGTTGGCGCCCGGGTACTGGGCGCGCACCACCACCGAGGGCGGCACCACTTCCGGGTACTCGGACACCGGCAGCTTGAAGATCGAGATCAGGCCGCCCACGAAGACGATCACCGACAGCACGACCGCGAAGATCGGTTTGTCGACGAAGAAGCGGGAAAAGTTCATGGGATTACTCCTTCGTATTCAGGGCGACTTGCGTACCGGCTTTCGCGGCAGCGGTCACTGCGGCATCCATCGGCACGATCTGCGCGGTGACCGGGCTGCCCGGACGCACGCGCTGCAGGCCGTTGACGACGATCTTCTCGCCCGGTTTCAGGCCGGTGCGCACCACGCGCAGGCCGTCGACCACCGGGCCCAGGGTGACGGGACGGTACTCGGCCTTGCTGTCGGCGCCGACCACGACCACGTACTTGCGGCTCTGGTCGGTGCCGACGGCGCGGTCATTGATCAGGACCGCCTTGTTGGCCACGCCGCTGCCGATCTGCACGCGGGCGAACAGGCCCGGCGCCAGCGCGCGGTCGGGATTGGCCAGGGTGGCGCGCATGCGCACGCTGCCGGTATTGGCATCGAGCTGGTTGTCGACGAATTCCAGCTTGCCTTCGTGCGGGAAGCCTTCTTCGCCGGTCAGCCCGACTTTCACGGTGGCCGGCTGGCTGCGCTGGGCGCGGCTGCCGACGCGCAGGTAGGTCTGTTCGTCGCCGTCGAAGCTGGCGTAGATGCGGTCGAGCGACACCACCGAGGTGAGCACGGCGCTGGCGTCGACCAGGTTGCCGAGGGTGATTTCGGCCTTCGACACGCGGCCGTCGATCGGCGCAGTGATGCGGGTATAGGAGAGGTTCAGGCGCGCGGCCTCGGACTGGGCCGCTGCTGCGCGGGCGGCGGCGTCGAGTTCCTTCTGGCTGGCCGCGCGCTCGTCGAACTCGCGCTGGGCGATGGCTTTCTCAAGCAGCAGGCGTTCGGCGCGCTGCAGTTCAAGGCGCGCGAGATCGGCTTTGGCGCGCGCTGCGCTGGCGGCGGCGCCGGCGCGGTCGGCTTCGGCCTGGTAGGGGCGCGGGTCGATCACGAACAGCACGTCGCCCTTCTTCACTTCGGCGCCCGGCTTGAAGTTCACGGCCGTGATGTAGCCGCTCACGCGCGGACGGATCTCGACCACCTCGACCGCTTCCAGGCGACCCGAGAATTCCTGGGTCTCGGCAACCGGCTTTTCGACGACGATTGCCGCCGACACCGGCGGGCCGGCCTGCGCCGCGGCCGCTGCCGGTTCATCCTTGCTGTTGGCGTCGGCGCAGCCGCTCAGGACCGCCCCTGCCAGGCCCGCGGCCGCAAGCAGGCCCACGAGCGTTTTCACTGTGCCCATACGGCGTAGTTGCTTATTCATGATCAACCTTTCTTATTGAGGAGACAAAACAATCCCTATCGCAGCCGGGACGAAGCCGGATGCGAGGAAAAAAGAGGGCCTCTCCACGCTTCAGGCGTGGATGACCGATTCGTTACAGTGGCTTAGGAGCGGCGTTGGCCGCTCAGAGCGCTAGCGTCAACAGCGCATGGCGCGCTGGTGGCCAGATCGGCTGGCAAGATGTGCGTACTTCATGGCTCACCCTTCTTGAAGAAGTCCCTCACGGCGCTCACAAGCGGCGAATTTTGGGAAAAACAGGGCCTCCCCGCGCCACGCGGCACGGTATTCGGGAGACTGCGGATGTCGTGTTACTGCTGGCGGCTCAGCGGTCCAGTGCGGCCAGGAAGGTGGCGATTTCCCCCAAGGCGTGCACCTTGCAGGCGCAGTCGTTGCGCCCGCCTGGTTCCGCCAGGGGCGCCGGCGGCATGCGCCGCACGGTGGTTCGTACGCCGGCGTTGATCAGTTTTGCGCCGTATTGTTCGGCCTCGTCGCACAATGGGTCGTCCTCGGCGGAGAGAATCAGGGCCGGCGGCAGGTTCTTCAGCCGGGTCGAGCGCAGCGGCGAGGCATACGGGTGGGCACGGTCCGCGGCATGCGGCAGGTAACCACGGTAGGCTTCGGCGCAGACGTTCGTCACTTTCTCGCGGTCCGGGCATTCGTTCATCTGGCGCATCGAGCAGGTCGACAGGCCCGGGTCGAGCATCGGCATGATCAGGATCTGGCCGGCCAGCTTCGGGGCGGCGCGGTCGCGCGCCATCAGGGCGCAAACCGCCGCCAGGTTGGCGCCGGCCTCGATGCCCGCCACCACCAGCTTCTTGCCGGACCAGCCCAGCTTGGCCTTGTGCTTGGTCGCCCACAGCACCACGGCGTGGGCGTCTTCCACCGCCGCCGGGAAGGGCTTGACGGTGGCCAGGGTATAGTTCGAGGCCAGTACCGCGCGGCTCGTGTCGCACTGGGCCAGGTAGCGCAGGAACTCGTCCGCTTCCTGCAGGTCACCCGCGACGAAGCCGCCGCCGTGGAAGAAGACCACCAGGGTGTCGCGCTTGGCCGGCGCACCGGCGCCGCTTCCCAGGTAGAGGCGCGCCGCCAGCGGGCCTTCGGCGCCGCCGACTTCGAGCTCGCGCACGTCGACAGCAAGCTGCACCTCGTCGAGCACCGCGCTCATCGTGCGGCTCCTTCGGGCAGGGCGGCCCAGCGGGCGTCCGTTTCGTCGACGCAGGCTTCGCTGCCCAGTTCCACTTGCATCGAGAGCGCCTTCAGGCCGCGCGCTTCCGCGCCGGCAGCCTGCGAATAGGCGTCGGTCCCCAGCAGGCCTGCCAGCGCTACCCCGCTCAGGGCGACTGCTACCGTGGTGAAGATTCCATCCCGAATGCTCATGACCTGCTCCGTGTGTGTTTACTTTTTGTTGCGATGCACACACTATAGACTTCATCTACAATCAGATAAAGATGTCAATATCGAATTGATTGTTCAGAAGGCTGAACAATCACAAAAAAGGGAGTCCCACCATGAACAAGCTCCAGGCCATGGAAGTGTTCATCCAGGTCGTCGACTGCGGCAGCTTCACCAAGGCGGCCGAGATGCTGAACCTGCCCAAGGCGACGGTGTCGACCCTGGTGCAGACGCTGGAATCGACGCTGTCGGTCAAGCTGCTGCACCGCACGACGCGCCAGGTCATGATCACGTCGGACGGCGCCGCCTACTACGAGCGCTGCGTGCAGATCCTGTCGGACGTGCGCGACGCGGAGGAATCGCTGTCGCGCCATCGGCTCAGTCCCAGCGGGCGCCTGCGCGTGGATTCGCCCACCGGCCTGGCCTCCGAGATCCTGATCCCCGCCCTGCCCGCCTTCTTCGAGCGATACCCGGACATTACCCTGGAGCTGGGCAGCACCGACCGCCCGGTCGACCTGGTCGAGGAAGGCGTCGACTGCGCGGTGCGCGGCGGTGAGCTGATCGACCCGAACCTGATCGCGCGCCGCATCGGCGTGATCAACTTCGTGACCTGCGCCTCGCCCGACTACATCGCCCGCAACGGCATGCCCCAGCATCCGCGCGACCTCGAGCGCCACCGCTGCGTCAACTATTTCTCGGCCAAGAACGGCAAGATCCTGAACTGGGATTTCACGCGCGATGGCGAACGCATCGAGGTCGCCCTGCCCGGCGCGATCGCCCTCAACGATTCCAACGCCTACGTCCAGGCGGGGCTGGCGGGCCTGGGCGTCATCATGATGACGGACTACCTCCTGACCGCCCACATCGCGGCTGGGCGCATGGTGCCGGTGCTGCAGGAATGGCGCAGCGACCCGCTGCCGGTGCACATCGTGTATCCGCAGAACCGCCACCTGTCGGCCAAGGTGCGGGTGTTCGTGGAGTGGGTGTCGGAGCTGTTCGCGGCGCATCCGAACCTGCGCCTGCAGGCGCCGCGCCCGAGCGCCGTGCCGGCTGATTTGCAGCTGGAGACCGTGTAGAATCAGGCAGGATCGGAAAAAATCGGACAACAGATCCACAGGAGACCGACATGAACCATAGCTCGCAGCCACGCAACATCGACATCCTGCTGGCACGCTACGCCGAGAGCCACCGCAACCACACCAACGAGATCATCCACTTCGTGTGCATCCCGCTGATCGTCCTGAGTCTGCTGGGCATCCTGTGGGCGATCCATCCGATGGTGGCGATCGCGACGACGCTCGCCTCGCTGTTCTACTACATCAAGCTCTCACCCCAGTTCGCGCTCGGTATGGGCGTGATGAGCGCGGTGATGCTGGGGACCCTGGCGATCATGCCGGACTACACCGTGCTGCCGGTGTCGATCGCGATCTTCGTGGTGGCCTGGATCGGACAGTTCATCGGCCACAAGATCGAAGGGAAGAAGCCTTCTTTCTTCGAGGACCTGCGCTTCCTGCTGATCGGCCCCTTGTTCGTGCTGTCCTTCCTGTACCGCCGCCTGAATTTCGCTTACTAGTAGGGTGGACGGCTCTGCCGTCCGCGCGCTCAACTCACCGATGAAATGACGGTGCATCCGCTCATCTTCGGTTTGAACGCGCGGACGGCGAAGCCGTCCACCCTACCACTGCAATAATCCGGCGAAGCACGTATACTCGCCCGATGCCCTCCTCCGCCCTCTTCACCATCGCCTCCCTGATCTGGGGCTCGACCTTCTTCGCCATCACCCTGCAGCTGGGCGAGGCGCCGCCCGCCGTCTCGGTGGCCTACCGCTTCTTCCTGGCCGCCGCCACGCTCTTCCTCATCTGCCTCGTCAAGCGTGACCGCCTGGTGCTGCCATGGCGCGTGCACAAGTGGATGGCGCTGCAGGGCGTGCTGACCTTCTGCATCTCCTACCTGTGCACCTACGAGTCCGAGCAGTACGTGGTCTCGGGCCTGGTGGCCGTGGTGTTCGCGCTGATGGTGTTCTGGACGCCGCTTCTCAGCAGCCTGTTCTTCGGCACCGTCATCAACCGCCGCACCATCGGCTGCGGGGTCGCCGCGATCGCCGGCGTGGCCCTGCTGTTCTGGCATTCGATCGGCACCGCCTGGGCCGACTTCCAGGCCGGGGGCAGTGCGAAATTCATCGCCGGCGTGGTGCTGGCGCTGGCCGCGACCATCGCCAGCTCGGCCGGCAGCATCGTGGTCAGCAAGGTCAAGGAAGAATGCGAGAACCTGCCCCTGACGATGGCCTGGTCGATGCTGTGGGGCGCTTCGCTCGTCACCGTCTGGTCGCTCGCGCACGGGGACAGCTTCGTGATTCCGGCCAGCGCGACCTACTGGGGCGGCCTGGTCTACCTGTCGATCTTCGGCTCCGTGATCGCCTTCTTCGCCTACTTCACGCTCATCGGCCGCATCGGCGCCCAGAAGACCGTCTACATCGGCGTCATCACGCCGGTTCTGTCGGTGCTGCTGTCGATCCAGCTGGAGGGCTACCGCCCTGGCCCCATCGAATTCGCCGGCATGGTCCTGTGCCTGGCCAGCGTGGCCTGGGCCCTGCGCGCACCCGCAGCGAAACCCGTGCAATCCGCCAACCTGAACAACCCACTCGAAACACCATGACCACTTTCACCACCCGCCCCGCGACCACGCAAGACATCCCCCACATCATGTCGATGATCAGGGAGCTTGCGGTGTTCGAAAAACTCGAGCACATGGTGGTCGCCACCGAGGATCTGTTGCATGAAGGACTGTTCGGCCAACGCCCGTCCTGCGAAGCGATCATGGGCGAAGAAGACGGCGAAGTGGTCTGCTTCGCCCTGTTCTTCCATAACTTCTCGACCTTCCTGACCAAGAAGGGCCTCTACCTGGAAGACCTCTACGTGCGCCAGTCGCACCGCGGCAAGGGCTATGGCACCAGGATGCTGACCCGCCTCGCGCAGATCGCGGTCGAGCGCCAGTGCGGCCGCTTCGAGTGGTCGGTGCTGGACTGGAACGAGCCGGCTATCCAGTTGTACAAAGCAATGGGCGCGGAGATCCTGCCCGATTGGCGCATCTGCCGCGTCACGGGCGACAGCCTGGCGGCGCTGGCGGAGCGCCGCGGCTGAATCGGACGCACAAGAAAAAGCCCACGGACCAGAAGGCGCCGTGGGCGAACCCATTTTCTTCAAATGGGGAGGGGAGATGGTGAATCACACGGGTTCACTATAGGCGTCGATTCTTAAGCGGCAATGAAGCTTTACAACTCGTTACCGTTGTTACGACACCAACTGCTTCTTTTCTAGCGTGTGATGCGATCCGTTCAGTCCATCATTCCCCAGTTGGAAACAGGCGATTTGATGCCTGTCAAAAACACTTCTCTTGACAGCGCCCGGCATGCGGGAACGCAGCTTTTTCGCAGCGCTTCGGCTCAAGCCCCGATATGGGCGGCGCGCACGATGCCGCCGTTCACCACGGCGCGACAGGGGTTCGACCCCATCGCATACGCCAGGTCGGCCGGGCGGGCAATGTCCCATAGCGCCATGTCGGCCACCTTTCCTACCTCCAGGGTGCCGATCTGGCGGTGCAGGCCGAGTGCACGCGCCCCATGGATGGTGGCGCCGAGCAGGGCTTCCTGCGGCGTCAGGCGCCACAGGGTGCAGGCCATGTTCATCGCCAGCAGCAGGGACGTCATCGGCGAGGTGCCCGGGTTGCAGTCGGTGGCGACGGCCATCGGGACGCCGGCTTCGCGCAACGCGGCGACCGGCGGCGGCGTGGACTCGCGCAGGAAATAATAGGCGCCCGGCAGCAGCACGGCCACGGTGCCGGCGGCCGCCATGGCATCGATGCCGGCCTGGCTCAGGTATTCGAGGTGGTCGGCCGACAGGCCGCCATAATGCGCCACGAGCGCCGCGCCGCCCTGATCGGACAGCTGCTCGGCATGCAGCTTGACGGGCAGGCCGAGCTTGCGCGCGGCCTCGAACACGCGCTCGGTCTGCGCATGGGTGAAGCCGATGCGTTCGCAGAAGGCGTCCACCGCGTCGACCAGGCCCTGGCGGGCAAGCTGCGGCAGCATCTCGCTGCACAGCGCGTCCACGTAGTCGTCCGGTCGCCCCGCGAACTCCGGCGGCAGCGCGTGGGCGCCGAGGAAGCTGGTGGCGACCCGCACCGGCAGGCGCCCGGCGACCTGGCGCGCGGCGCGCAGCATGCGCTCCTCGGCGCCCGCTTCGAGGCCGTAGCCGGACTTGATCTCGAGCGTGGTGACGCCTTCGGACAGCAGCCGGGCCACGCGCGGCAGGCTTTGCGCCAGCAGGGTGTCGACATCGGCCTCGCGCGTGGCGCGCACGGTCGACATGATGCCGCCGCCCTGGCGTGCGATGTCTTCATAGGTGGCGCCGTTCAGGCGCGCTTCCCACTCGTTGCTGCGGTTGCCGGCGTGGACGATGTGGGTGTGGCAGTCGACCAGGCCGGGCGTCATCCAGGCGCCGCCGCAGTCGACTTCCTCAGCGGCCCGGGGCTTTGCTGCGCGCGGGCCGATCCAGGCGATGCGGCCATCGCGGACGGCGAGCGCGGCGTCCTCGATTTCGCCGTAGCCGCCGACCATCGTCGCGAGACGGACGTTGGTGAACAGCAGGTCCGCCACCTCACTCATAAAATTCCTCGTCCTCTTCGTCGCCGTGGTACCAGACGTCGACGATGTAGACCATGCCCTGCCCCTCCAGCTTCCATACGGAGCCACCTTCGAGCACTACCGCGTCGTAGCGCACCAGGCCGATGCGCTCCCCTTCGTTGCGCAGTTCCAGCGCATCGCCCTCGGCCAGGAACAGTACCGTCACATCGGCGCGCGCCACGAAGGTGGAGTCACCCGACAGGCGGCGGCGCCCGAAGGTGTGGTAGCAGCGTTCGCTGCGCGTCATGGCATTGAAGTCGGTGCTGCCGCCGCGATTGAGCTTGGCCTCGACTTTCGAGCTGCCGTCGAAAGCGACCACCGGATCGGCGTCGGTGACCAGGGTCGGCTCGCCGTCGATCTCAAGTAGCATGCCGTGGCCCTCGACCAGCGCCAGGGTGCGGTCCACGCCGGGGAACAGGGAAAAGGCGCCATCCTTCTCGATGGTGGCCAGGCTGACGCGCCAGTCGAAGTCCTCGAAGCCGGAATCCGGCGGGCCGATGGCGATTTCGGTCGTGCTGCCGCCGCCGTTCTTCCACGGCACCGGCGCGAGCGCCGCGAAGGGGATCAGAGTGGTCATTGGCTTACCTCCCGTAGTTCATTGACTGCATCCCGGTAGCGCCGCGCGATCGCGTCCTGCGCCACGTGGCGGCCGCCCTGCACCACCCAGCGTCCGCCGCACAGGACGTCGCGCACCAGGTTGTCGTTACCGCAGAACAGGAAGCGGCCCAGCACTTCCTCGTCCCGGACGCCGTCCAGGTTCGGGTGGCTGTCGTCCAGCACCAGCAGGTCCGCACGCAGGCCGACCTCGAGCGCGCCGACCTTGCGGCCGGCCGCCTGGGCGCCGCCACGCAAGGCAGCTTGCCACAAGTACTGGCCGACGTCGCGCTGTTGGGACGTGAAGGCGACGTTGCGGCGCTGATGCTGCAGGCGCTGGCCATATTCCAGCCAGCGCAGCTCCTCGACCGGGCTTTGCGACACGTGGCTGTCGCTGCCGATGCCGAAGCGTCCGCCCGCATCGATGAATGGCCGCAGCGGGAACAGGCCGTCGCCGAGATTGGCCTCGGTGGTCGGGCACAGGCCGGCCACGGCGCCGCTGCGGGCGATCGCGTGTACTTCTTCGTCGTTCAGGTGGGTGGCGTGCACCAGGCACCAGCGCTCGTCGACCGCGACCTGGTCCATCAGGTAGTCGACCGGACGGCGGCCACAATACGCGAGGCTCTGCTCCACTTCCCCCTGCTGCTCGGCGATATGGATGTGCAGCGGGCGCCCTTGGGGCATCTGCGCGGACAGTTCCCGGATCTGCGCGATGGTGGCCGCGCGCAGCGAGTGCGGCGCCGCGCCGACCTCGAGCTGGCCGCCGCGCAAGGGTGACAGGGCGTCCACGATGCCGAGGATATCGTCGACACCGGTGCGGAAGCGCCGCTGCTCCGGTTTCAGGGGCTGCTCGCCGAAGCCGGCGTGGCTGTACAGCACCGGCAGCAAGGTCAGGCCCATGCCGGTGGCGTGGCCGGCGGCGGCGACGCGCTCGGCCGTTTCCGCAGGGCGCGCATAGGCTTCGCCGCCCGGTGCGCGCTGCAGGTAGTGGAATTCGCACACCGAGGTGTAGCCGTGGCGCAGGCACTCCGCGAACAGCTGGGCGGCGATCGCCTCGATCTGCTCGGGCGTGATGCGGGCGGCGAAACGGTACATCAGGTCGCGCCAGGTCCAGAAGCTGTCCGGGCCCTCGCCCGCCACCTCGGTCAGGCCGCCCAGTGCGCGCTGGAAGGCGTGCGAATGCAGGTTGACCATGCCCGGCAGGACGTGGTCGGCGCGCGGCACGCCCAGCGGCGCCGTGGCCTGTGCCTCGACCCGCGTCAGGTCGCCGTGCGCATCCCATTCGAGCAGCACGTCGCGCCGCCAGCCGTCCGGCAGCAATGCATGGCGCGCGAACAGGGCTCTCATGCGCGCACCCAGTCAGCCGCAGCCTTGACCATGTCCTTCAGGAGCGGCTGGACCTCGCCTGCGACCTCGGGTCGATACTCGAAAGGCGGCGCTTCGTTCATGTACAGGCACTGGCACATCTCGAGCTGGATCGCGTGCACGCCCTGCGCCGGCTGGCCATACTTGCGCGTGATGTGGCCACCCTTGAAGCGGCCGTTCACGGCGATGCTGAAGCGGTCCTGGGCGCGTGCCACGCCGACCACGGCTTCCTGCAATCCGGGAGCGCAGGAAGCGCCATCTGCCGTGCCGAAGTTCAGGTCCGGCAGGCGGCCTTCGAAGAAGCGCGGCACGACGGAGGCGATCGAGTGCGCGTCCCATAGCACCACGCGGCCGAACTCACGTTTCAGGCGGTCGAGTTCCGCGCGCAGCTGTTCGTGGTAGGGCATCCAGTAGCGCTCCAGGCGGCGGCGTACTTCGGCTTCATCCGGCGTACGGCCCTCGAGGTAGAGGCTTTCGCGGCCGAAGGTATCGACCGGACACAGGCCAGTCGTGTCCATGCCCGGGTACAGGTTGGTGTTCTCGGGCGGGCGGTTCAGGTCGATGAGGTAGCGCGACCAGCGCGCCGAGATGGTCGACACGCCCATCTCTTCCAGGAAGCCGTACAGTTCCGGCAGGTGCCAGTCGGTGTCGGCGGTTGACGCCGCGCAGGGCGTCATGGTCGCCAACACCTCGTCCGGAATGTCGGTGCCCGCATGGGGCATCGACACGAGCATGGGGAGCTTGCCTGCCTTGAACCGGAAATCCATGTCCTCTCCTGAATGATTGATTACGGATGCAGTACCGTGAACAGTTCCTTGATTGATGCCGACAGTTCGCCGTCCACGACCATGCGGCGCGCGGCCTCGATGTCGGGGGCAAAGAAGCGGTCCGCATCGTAAGGCGCCACGCGCGAACGCAGCTGGGCGTGCACGTGCTCCAGGTGGCCGGAACTCGTCAATGGCCGGTGGAACTCGATGCCCTGGGCCGCCGCCAGCAATTCGATGCCCACGATGACCGCCGTATTGTGCGCCATCTGGTCCAGACGGCGCGCCGCGAAGGTAGCCATGCTGACGTGGTCTTCCTGGTTGGCCGAGGTCGGCAGGCTGTCGACGCTGGCCGGATGGGCCAGGGACTTGTTCTCCGAGGCCAGCGCGGCCGCGGTGACGTGGGCGATCATGAAGCCCGAATTCAGGCCCGGTTCCTTCACCAGGAAGGCCGGCAGGCCGGACAGGTTGGCGTCGATCAGCAGCGCGATGCGGCGCTCGGACAGCGCGCCGATCTCCGCGATGGCCAGGGCCAGCGTATCGGCGGCGAAAGCGACCGGCTCGGCGTGGAAGTTACCGCCGGAGATGATCGCACCGTCTTCCGGGAACAGCAGCGGATTGTCGGTGACGGCATTCGCCTCGATCAGCAGGGTGCGGCCGGCATTGGCGATGATGTCCATGGCCGCGCCCATCACTTGCGGCTGGCAGCGCAGGCTGTAGGGGTCCTGCACGCGTTCGTCGCCCACCAGGTGGGAGGCGCGGATGGCGCTGCCCTTCACCAGTTCGCGGTAGATGTGGGCCGCCGCGATCTGGCCCGGCTGGCCGCGCACGGCGTGGATGCGGGGGTCGAAAGGCGCATCGCTGCCGCGCGCCGCGTCGACCGACAGCGAACCCGCCACCATGCCGGCTTCCAGCAGGCGCTCGGCCATGAACAGGCCGTGCAGGGCCAGCGCGGTCGAGACCTGGGTGCCGTTGATCAGGGCCAGGCCCTCTTTCGCGGCCAGGGTCACCGGTTCGATGCCGGCGGCTTTCAGGGCCTCGGAGGCTTCCATCAGCTCTCCACGATAACGCACCGGACCGACACCCAGCATGGCCAGGGTCATGTGGGCCAGCGGCGCCAGGTCACCCGAGGCGCCGACCGAGCCTTGACTCGGAATCGCCGGCATGATGCCCGCGTTGTACAGGGCGATCAGGGTCTCGATGATCAAGGGGCGCACGCCGGAATAGCCGCGCGCCAGGCTGCCGATCTTGGTCAGCACGATCAGGCGGACGATATTGTCGGCGATGAGTTCACCGGTGCCCACGGCATGCGACAGGATCAGGTTGCGCTGCAGCGCTTCCAGCTGGTCGTTCGGGATGTGGGCCTTGGCCAGGATGCCGAAGCCGGTGTTGATGCCGTAGGCCGGGTCGCCCTTGGCGGTGATCTTCTGGACCAGGGCGCAGGAGGCTTCGACCGCGGCCCAGGCTTCGGGCGCGAGTTTCAAAGGCACGTGGGCGGCCCAGACGGCGCGCAGGTCGGCCAGGCGAAGCTCGCCCGGTTGCAAAGTCAGATGGTGGTGCGAATCGTTCATGCTCTTACTCTTTACTTGATCATCGGGAGAATCAGGCCATTCTTCTTGGCCGTCTCGATTGCGCTGTCGTAGCCGGCATCGGCGTGACGCATCACGCCCGAGCCGCTGTCGTTCACCAGCACGCGCGCCAGGCGCTGCGCGGCCGCCTCGGTACCGTCGGCCACGATGACCACGCCCGAGTGCTGGGAATAACCCATGCCCACGCCGCCGCCATGGTGCAGCGAAACCCAGGTGGCGCCGCCCGCGGTGTTGAGCAGGGCGTTGAGCAGCGGCCAGTCCGACACCGCATCGGTACCGTCGCGCATCGCTTCGGTCTCGCGGTTCGGGCTCGCCACGGAACCGGTGTCGAGGTGGTCGCGGCCGATCACGATCGGCGCTTTCAGTTCGCCGGTACGCACCATCTCGTTGAAGGCCAGGCCGGCCAGGTGGCGCTCGCCCAAGCCGAGCCAGCAGATGCGCGCGGGTAGGCCCTGGAAGGCGATGCGTTCACGCGCCATATCGAGCCAGCGGTGCACCCGCGCGTGCTGCGGGAACAGCTCCTTGATCTTGGCGTCGGTCTTATAAATGTCTTCCGGGTCGCCGGACAGCGCCACCCAGCGGAATGGCCCGCGGCCTTCGCAGAACTGGGGACGGATGTAGGCCGGCACGAAGCCGGGGAAGTCGAAGGCGTTCTCGACGCCCTCGTCCTTGGCCACCTGGCGGATGTTGTTGCCGTAGTCGACGGCATAGGACCCCATGGCCTTGAAGTCGAGGATGGCGCGCACGTGGACCGCGCAGGATGCAGCGGCAGCGCTCTTGAGGCGCGCATGCTGCGCCGGGTCCTGCTGGGCGGCCTTCCACTCCTCCACCGTCCACCCTTGCGGCAGGTAGCCGTTGATCAGGTCATGGGCCGAGGTCTGGTCGGTGACGAGGTCGGGCACCAGGCCGCCCGCCTTCGCGCGGCGCACCAGTTCGGGCAGCACGTCGGCGGCATTGCCGAGCAGGCCGATGGAGACGGCTTCGCGCTTGGCGACATGCTCCTTGATGAGCGCAAGGGCTTCGTCGATGTCACGCGCCTGCTTGTCGAGGTAGCGGGTGCGCAGGCGGAAGTCGATGCTGCTCTGCTGGCACTCGATGTTGAGCGACACCGCGCCCGCAAACGTCGCGGCCAGCGGCTGGGCGCCGCCCATGCCGCCCAGGCCCGCGGTGAGGATCCAGCGGCCGGCCATGTCGCCGCCGAAGTGCTGGCGGCCGGCTTCGGCGAAGGTCTCGTAGGTGCCCTGCACGATGCCCTGGGTACCGATGTAGATCCAGCTGCCGGCGGTCATCTGGCCGTACATGAACAGGCCCTTGCGGTCCAGCTCATTGAAATGTTCCCAGTTGGCCCACTTGGGCACCAGGTTGGAGTTCGCCAGCAGCACGCGCGGGGCGTCCGCATGGGTGCGGAACACGCCGACTGGTTTACCGGACTGGATGAGCAGGGTCTGGTCGTCTTCCAGCTCGCGCAGCGAGGCGAGGATCTGGTCGTAGCACTCCCAGTTGCGGGCGGCGCGCCCGATGCCGCCGTAGACGACCAGCGCCTGCGGGTTCTCGGCCACCTCGGCGTCGAGGTTGTTCTGGATCATGCGGTAGGCGGCTTCGGTCAGCCAGCTCTTGCAGGAGAGTTCGCTGCCGCGTGGGGCGCGGATCACGCGCGAGGGGTCGAAGCGGGGGTCGTGGGGCATCGGTGAGTTCATGGCGGCTCCTGGGTTGGAATCTGCGATGAGTCTAAGTTGTCTATACAACCAAGTCAACCAATTTTAGTGGCCAGCTTCATGCCGTTCGTAGGGTGGGCAAGTTTCTTGCCCACGCGTTCAACTATCGCCTGAGTAATCGCACTGCGTCTACGCATCGGCTGATTGAACGCGTGGGCGGGGGACCGCCCACCCTACGGTTTACTTCTTGAACACCTGCTTGCCACCCACCCAGGTTTCCAGCACGCCGGTCTTGAAGATGTCATAGGTCGACATCCGGAACAGGTCGCGGTCGATCACGATGAAGTCGGCGTGCTTGCCCACTTCCAGCGAACCGAGGCTGTTTTCCTGGTGGCCGGCGTAGGCCGCGTCCAGGGTGAAGCAGCGGAAGGCTTCTTTCAGCGACATCGCCTGGTTCGGATACCAGCCCGCCACCGGCTGGCCGGCGTGGTCCATGCGGGTGACGGCGGCGTGGATGCCGTAGAAGGGGTTCGGCGACTCGACCGGGAAATCCGAACCGCAGGCGATGCGCGAACCCTGGTGCAGGAAGCTGCGCCAGGCGTAGGCGCCCTTGATGCGCTCCGGGCCGACGCGGGTTTCAGCCATGTTCTTGTCCGAGGTCGCGTGGGTCGGCTGCATCGAGGGGATGATGCCCAGCTGCTGGAAACGCGGGATGTCCTGGGCCGTCACCACCTGGGCGTGCTCGATGCGGTGGCGTTGCGCGCCACTCCTGGTGACGCCGAGTTCCTTCTGGTAGATGTCGAGGATCTGCTTGTTGCCGGCGTCGCCGATTGCGTGCACGTTGACCTGGTAGCCCTTGCGCATGGCCTTGCTCATCATGGCGTCCATCTGCGCGGTCTTGAAGAACAGCAGGCCGTGCGAATGCGGCTCGTCGCTGTAGGGCTTGATGAGGGCCGCGCCGCGGCTGCCCAGGGCGCCGTCGGAATACAGTTTCACGGCGCGCAGCGCGTACATGCCGTCGGCGTAGTCTTTCAAGGGCCCCTTCTTGGCCAGCTGGTCGAAGTCCGCGCCGGTGCCGCCGATCATGGCGTAGACGCGCGCCGTCAGCTTCTTGTTGTCCGCGTAGTCGCGGTACAGGCGGTCTTCCGCCACGCCGATGCCTGCGTCGTGCACGGTGGTGAGACCGACGCGCGCCAGTTCCTGCAGCGATTTGTCGAGCATCACCCGCCCTTCCGCCTCGGTCTGGGCGGGCATGACCTTGGTCACCAGTTCCTGGGCCGAATCGATCAGCACACCGGTCGCCTCGCCGTTCGCATCACGCATGATTTTGCCGCCGGCCGGGTCCGGGGTCGACCTGGTGATGCCGGCCAGCGCCAGGGTGCGGCTGTTGGCCCAGCCGGCGTGGCCATCGACGCGCTCCAGCCACACCGGCTTGTCCGCCACCACGGCGTCGAGTTCCTGGGCGGTCGGGAAGCGGCCCAGCTTCCAGTTCTCCTGGTTCCAGCCGCGGCCGCGGATCCAGGCGTGGTTCGCGTTGGCTTTCGCGTAATCGGCGATGGACTTGATGGCGCCGGCCAGCGAGGTGGAGCCCGACAAGTCGAGCTGGGTCAGCTGCTGGCCCAGGCCGAACACGTGGCCGTGCGCGTCGATCAGGCCCGGCAGCACGGTGCGGCCCTGCATGTCGACCTGGCGCGCGCCCTTCGCCCTGGCCGTCACCTCGGCATTGCTGCCGACGGCCGTGATGCGCCCCTTCTCATCGAAAGCCAGTGCGCTGAACTGCAGCAGCTCGCCCTTGGCGTTCAGGGTGTAGCCGTTGGCGTTCGTAATGACGGTGTCGGCATGCGCCGGGGACAGGACACCGAGGCCGGCAAGGACGATCAGGGACGAGAGGGGATTCTTACGCACGCGCATGCTTTCTATTCTCCGTTTTTGTAGGGGCCCGCGCCTCGTGGGCGCAGCACAACGGAGTGTATAGAAATTCAAGGAGCGGGCATAGGGTGCCCCTGTTGGCTAGGTCGCGTCGTGGAAGATGATCCCCAATGTATGCCGGGTTCCGCTGCGCAGTCGGCTGACGCCATGGCGCATCGCGACGCGGTAGACGCCGCGCGTGCCCCGTACCGGCCGCTGGTTCACCGGGAAGACCACCGCGTCGCCCTGCGTCAGGGGCACCACCTCGGCGCGCGACTGCATGCGCGGGCGCTGCTCCGTCAATACGAATTCGCCGCCTTCGAAGTCCTCGCCGGGTCTGGATAACAGCACTGCCACCTGCAGGGGAAACACCAGCTCGCCGTACAGGTCCTGGTGCAGGCAGTTGTAGTCGCCGGCGCGGTAGCGCAGCAGCAGCGGCGTCGGTCTCAGCTGCCCGGCCGCGTGGCAGCGCGCCAGGTAGTCCGCATGCTCATCGGGAAAGCGCGTGTCGAGCCCCAGCGCCGCCTGCCAGCGGTTGGCGACCGCCGCCAGCGGCGGATACAACTCCGTGCGCAGGCTTGCTACCGGGGCGGGCAGCGGATAGCCGAAGTACTGGTACTCGCCGCGCCCGAAACCGTGGCGCTCCATCACGACCCGGCTGCGAAACAGGTCCGGGCGCTCGTACAGCGCGGCGGCAGCCTCGCAGTCCTTCGCGGAGAGCAGACCGGGGATCACGGCGCAGCCGAAGGCGTCCAGCTCGTGCGCCACCTCGTCCCAGTCGATCACTGCCCGGCCTCGCGTTCGAGCAGGGTGCGCTTGCGCTCGATGCCCCAGCGGTAGCCGGACAGGCCGCCATCCGTGCGCACCACGCGGTGGCAGGGAATCGCCACCGCCACCGGGTTCGCCGCGCAGGCGCTGGCCACGGCGCGCGCCCCCGTCGGCATGCCCAGGCGCTCGGCCAGTTCGCTGTAGCTGACCGTGACGCCGGCCGGCACCGCGCGCAGCGCTTCCCACACACGGCGCTGGAAGGCGGTGCCGCGCACGTCGAGCGGCAGGTCCAGGCCGATCTGCGGCGCCTCGACAAAACCGACCACCTGCGCCACCACCCGTTCGTACTCGGGCTCCGCACCGATCAGCTCCGCCTGCGGGAAGCGCTCCTGCAGGTCATGCACCAGCGGCTCGGGCTCGTCGCCGATCAGGATGGCGCAGATGCCCTGGCCGGTGGACGCCACCAGGATCGCGCCGAGCGAACAGCCGGCGACGGCGAAGCGGATGGTCTCGCCCTGCCCGCCCGCGCGGTAGCGGCCGGGCAGCATGCCGAGGGCTCCGGCGCTGGCTTCATAAAAGCGTCCGCTCGACCCGAAGCCGGCTTCGTAGAGCGCATCGGTGACGCTCGGGGCACCCGCCAGGCCCTGCTGCAGGCGCGCAGTGCGGCGCGCCGCCGCGTAGGCCTTGGGCGTGATCCCGGTGTGCGCCTTGAACAGGCGGTGGAAGTGGAAGCGGCTCAGGCCTACCGCCTCGGCCAGGGCGTCCAGGCTGGGCGTCTCCTCGGCCTCGTCGATCAGGCGGCAGGCCCGCGCCACCGCCGCGGCCTGGCGCTCGGCCAGCGGCGGCAGGTTCGGCTCGCAGCGCCGGCAGGCGCGAAAGCCGGCCGCTTCCGCATCCTGAGGGTTGGCGTGGAAGGCGACGTTGGCGCGCAGGGCGCCGCGCGAGGGGCAGGAAGGCCGGCAGTAGACGCCGGTGCTGCGCACCGAGTAGTAGAACTGGCCGTCGGCGTCGCGGTCGCGGCGCTGGACCGCGGCCCAGCGTGCTTCCTCACTGTCGTAGATATTGCTCATGGCGTTCATGGTGAGTTTCCCGGAGATGTCGCGATGCCTGCACGATATGCCTACCCTCGCGCCGGGGCACTCCGGCTCTTGCTTTCGAATTGCAATGCTAGAATCCGGGGCGCGGCCGTATGCCGCAATCGCCTATCGCACGTGTCCCCGGAGAGTAGTTTGGAAGAACAGATCGCGCAAGACAGCACCCCCATTTTCCAGCGTATCAAGGATTACCTGGTCGGCGAGATCGCGTCCGGCCGCTGGAAGGAAGGCGACCTGGTGCCCTCCGAGCAGGCGCTGGTGCGCCAGTTCGGGGTCTCGCGCATGACCGTCAACCGCGCCGTGCGCGAGCTCACCGCCGAGGGCGCGCTGGTGCGGCGCCAGGGTTCGGGCACCTATGTGGCGCCGCAGAAATACCAGGCGACCCTGGTCGAGATCCGCAACATCGCCGACGAGATCCGCGCACGCGGCCGCGCCCACCGCAGCCAGCTGCGCCTGCTGCGCGAGGAGCCGTCCACCGAGGAACTCGCCGCCGAGTTCGAACTGGCAGGCGACGTGCCACTCTTCCATTCGATCATCGTGCACTTCGAAAACGACGTGCCGATCCAGGTCGAGGACCGCTGGGTCAACCCGGCATGCGCGCCCCACTACCTGGAGCAGGACTTCGCCACCATTACCCCGAACGAGCACCTGATGGAGGCCGCGCCGCTGCAGGGCGCCACCTACGGCATCGAAGCCCAGCCGGCCCCAGGCGAAGTCGCGGCCATGCTCGGCGTCAAGGCCGGCCTGCCCTGCCTGGTGCTGCACCGCCGCACCACTTCCGGCGGACGGGTGGCCTCGGTGGCAACGATGTGGCATCCGGGCCATCTGGCGCGGTTCACCGGCAGCGTCTGAACGCTCGGCACCTTGATCCGGCGCAAGCCAGCCCCGCCTCATGCGGGGCACATGCAACACCCGTGTTCATTATTTCCACGCAACTGGAAAACTTCGCCATAATGGCCCCCGGTTCAATTACCCAGGGTCTCCCATGCAGCCACCGTCCTCACCAGCACCGTACGCCAGGCGCGTCCTGCTGCTCGACGACGACCGCTTCATGCTGGACGTGCTGCGCGACATGCTGGACATGCTCGATGGCTCCGGCCCCTTCGACGTGCATGCCGAAATCGACGCGCGGCGCGCCCTGGCGGCACTGCCGCGCCACGCCCCGGACCTCCTGATCTGCGACCTCGCCATGCCGGAGATGGATGGCATCGAATTCCTGCAGGCCGCCGCCGGCCAGGGTTTCCGCGGCCGGGTGATCCTCGTATCGGCGATGGAAGACGGGGTCCGCAATGCCGCCACCGAGCTGGCGCGCGCCCTCGGATTGCAGGTGGCGGGTGCCTTCCGCAAGCCGCTCGCGATCGAGCAGCTGCGCCGTGCGGTGCAATGTTGAGATTTTGTACAAACCGCCCCACACTTTTTGAAAAAATGGGGTATTATTCGGCACATCCCCGCCTGACACCCCCTTGCCGTCCTTCCATATTGTTTTTTGCACACAGTGCCTCCACCATTGTGTAGCAGCTCATTTATTAGATGAGCAGAGCACGGAAGCCGTGCCCGGGGCCTCGCAGGATCGGCCCAGGCCGCCAGGCGTTATTTGATCCTTACCTCATCTGAGGAACCTATGAGCGAAAACATTAAACACATCAGCGATGCAACCTTCGATGCCGAAGTGCTCAAGTCCGAGCGCCCGGTCCTGGTCGACTTCTGGGCCGAGTGGTGCGGTCCGTGCAAGATGATTGCGCCGATCCTGGAAGAAGTCGCAAAAGAATACGAAGGCAAGCTGACCATCGCCAAGGTCGACGTGGACGCGAACCAGGCCGTGCCGGCCAAGTTCGGTATCCGCGGCATCCCGACCCTGATTCTGTTCAAGAACGGTGTCGCAGCGGCGCAGAAGGTCGGCGCCATGGCCAAGGGCCAGCTGACTCAGTTTATCGACAGCAACATCTGATACTGATACCATGAGCGGCGGCAGCGCGCCCGCGTTGCCGTCATGTCGGGAAGCTCACCGGCTCCGGTGCTTCCCAGCTTACAAACCCCGTAGTTCCCTCCCCTACCTTTACTTTCCCGTCACGGGACACCCACACAAACATGCATTTATCTGAACTGAAGGCAATGCACGTCTCCGCGCTGCTGGAGATGGCCATCGGCCTCGACATCGACAACGCAGCCCGCCTGCGCAAACAGGAACTGATGTTCGCGATCCTGAAGAAGCGCGCGAAGCAGGGCGAACAGATCTTCGGCGACGGCGCCCTCGAGGTGCTGCCGGACGGCTTCGGCTTCCTGCGTTCGCCGGACGCCAGCTACATGGCCTCGACCGACGACATCTACATTTCGCCGTCGCAGATCCGCCGGTTCAACTTGCATACGGGTGACTCGATCGAAGGCGAAGTGCGTACGCCGAAGGACGGCGAGCGCTACTTCGCACTGGTGAAGGTGGACAAGGTCAACGGCGAGTCGCCGGAAGCCTCGAAGCACCGCATCCTGTTCGAAAACCTGACCCCGCTGCACCCGCAGGTGCCGCTGCGCCTGGAGCGCGACATGAACGGCGCCGAGAACATCACCGGCCGCATCGTCGACCTGATCTCGCCGATCGGCAAGGGCCAGCGCGGCCTGCTGGTCGCTTCGCCGAAGTCGGGCAAGTCGGTCATGCTGCAGCACATCGCCCACGCGATCACCGCGAACCATCCGGACGTGACCCTGATCGTCCTGCTGATCGACGAGCGTCCGGAAGAAGTGACCGAGATGCAGCGTTCGGTGCGCGGCGAAGTGGTCGCCTCGACCTTCGACGAACCGGCCACCCGCCACGTGCAGGTCGCCGAGATGGTGCTGGAAAAGGCCAAGCGCCTGGTCGAGATGAAGAAGGACGTCGTGATCCTGCTGGACTCGATTACCCGCCTGGCGCGCGCCTACAACACCGTGATCCCGGCGTCGGGCAAGGTCCTGACCGGTGGTGTCGACGCCAACGCCCTGCAGCGTCCGAAGCGCTTCTTCGGCGCCGCGCGTAACGTCGAGGAAGGCGGCTCGCTGACCATCGTCGCGACCGCACTGATCGAAACCGGCTCGCGCATGGACGACGTGATCTACGAGGAATTCAAGGGCACCGGCAACATGGAAGTCCACCTCGAGCGCCGCCTGGCCGAGAAGCGCGTCTACCCGGCGATCAACCTGAACAAATCAGGTACCCGCCGCGAAGAGCTGCTGATCAAGCCGGACCAGCTGCAAAAGATCTGGATCCTGCGCAAGCTGCTGTACTCGATGGACGAGATCGAGGCGATGGAGTTCATCCTCGACAAGATGCGCGCGACCAAGAACAATGTCGAGTTCTTTGACATGATGCGCCGCGGCGGCTAAGCCGACGCTGCGTGTTGCGCGAATGGGGCGGCCTGCGGGCCGCCTTTGTCTTTGTGGCGCGCCTGGAACGTGCAGCACCGGTTGCCACCCACCCCAAACCCCTCTATAATCTCCGGTTCAGTCCAACCCTGGGCAAGTGATCGGCAATCGGGTCAAGAAGCAAGTCGACCGACGAAGTGCCGTTTGGCTACCTACTCAATCGAAAGCACCAAATCATGAAGACCGATACCCATCCGGATTACCGCGAAGTCCTGTTCCACGACGTGTCGTGCGATTTCAAATTCATCACCCGTTCGACCATCAACACCCGCGAAACCGCTACCTACGAAGGTAAAGAGTACCCGCTGGTGAAGATCGAAGTCTCGGCTGAATCGCACCCGTTCTACACCGGCAAGCACAAGATCGTCGACACCGCCGGCCGCGTCGAGAAGTTCCGCCAGAAGTTCGGTTCGGTCGGCTCGAAGACCTCGGTCGCCAACGGCTAATTCGCCCAGGCACCACGCAAGCCCCGGGCCACAGCGCCCGGAGTTGCCAGAAAAGAAGCCGGTTCACCGGCTTCTTTTTTTTCGCGGCTATACTACGCGACTGTTCTTTCCGCTTTCCACGCTGACTTGATGAAACCCGTCCGCCTTCCCGCCGCCGCCACCCTGGCGCTGCCCCGCTGGGCCCTGCTCGCGCTGGGCATGCTGTACATCCTGCCGGGCCTGATCGGCCGCGACCCCTGGAAGGAAGACGCCGGCCCCTTCGGCATCATGTGGACGATGGCGCACGGCACCTATAGCGACTGGCTGTACCCGAACATCGCCGGCCTGGCCGCCAGCGAGGAAGGCCCGCTGGCCTTCTGGCTGGGCGCCATCTGCATCAAGCTGTTCGGCTGGATCCTCGGCGACGTGCTGGCTGCGCGCGTCTCGACCATCGGCATTTTTGTTACCGGCGCGATGTCGCTCTGGTACACGGCCTTCCACCTGGGCCGCCGCGCCGAAGCGCAGCCGCTGCGCCTGGCCTTCGGCGGCCAGCCCGAACCCGACGACTACGGCCGCACCCTCGGCGACACCGCCGTCCTGATCTACCTCGGCTGCCTGGGCCTGCTGGTGCAGAGCCACCTGACCCTGGCCGCGACCCTGCAGGGCGCCCTGCTCGCCTATTTCCTCTACCGCGCGGTGCGCTACGTCGAGCATGCATCGAGCCGCAACGCGGTGCTGGTCGGCCTGTCTCTGGGCGCGCTGGCCCTCACCCGCGGCGTCATGCCGCCCTTCGTGCTGCTGCTGGCCCTGTACGCCTGCACCCGCTACCTGAAGCTGGCCACCGGCGAGACCCTGCGCCACATGGGCATCGCCGCCGGTGTCGGATTTCTTATCACCCTGGTCTGGATCCTGCCGGCCGCCCTGGTCCAGCCCTACGGCCTGTCGCCGGTCGGCGACTGGCTGGACTGGAACGCCAGCCAGGTCGGCCTGCCGACCCTGGACACGCTCAAGGGCTTCTTCCGCATCGGCGTCTGGTTCTTCTGGCCGGCCTGGCCCTTCGCCGTGTGGGCGACCTGGGCCTGGCGCCGCCAGCAGCACCTGCTGCACATCGTCATGCCGGTGTTCTTCTTCCTCGCCCTCACCCTGCTGCTGCTGTGCGACCCGGCGCTGGAGAACGGCGACTTCCTCAAGATGCTCGCGCCCCTGGCGCTGATGGCGGCTTTCGGCCTGCCGACCATGAAGCGCGGCGCCATCAATGCGATCGACTGGTTCTCGGTGATGGTCCTGACCATCCTCGGCGCCCTGGTGTGGCTGTTCTGGATCGCCAAGCTGACCGGCTGGCCGGCCCAGCTGGCCAAGAACGCGCTCAAGCTGGTGCCGGGCTTCAAGCCGGAAGTCGGCATCATCGCCTTCGTGGTGGCCGCTGCGACCAGCGTGGGCTGGATCATGCTGGTCCACTGGCGCCTGTCGCGCCGCCCGCCGGTGCTGTGGCGCGCCGTGGTGCTGTCCTCGAGCGGCCTGATCCTGCTGTGGGTGCTCCTGATGACCCTGTTCCTGCCGGACCTGAACTACAGCAAGAGCTACGCCGGCGTGGCCCAGCAGATCGCGGCGACGCTGCCGCACGACGCCGACTGCATCGACAGCAATGTCGGCCCGGCCCAGCGCGCCTCCTTCGCCTACTTCGGCCGCCTGCCCTTCGCCGCCCTGGACGCCAAGGGATGCCGCTACGTGCTCCTGCAGGACGACATCCGCAACCGCAACAGCAGCGACGACCGGCAGGCGCGCCGCCATGGCGTACGCGGCGCCACCGTGCTGTGGGAGGGCCGGCGCGCCTCCGACCGCTACGAACGCTTCCGCCTGTTCCGCCGTCCCTGATCCGCTTCTTCTCCGCAATAAAAAAGCCGCTGGCCTCACCGCCAGCGGCTTTTGCTTTTCTGGCACGATTCCTGCATGTTTTCCAGCAGTGCGCAGCTCGCCGACCCGGATGTGAGAACCTATGCCTGCAAGGCAGTGCATTTGAGCGGAGTCAATCACTCCCTCGGGTTGGTGTTCAAAATAAAACTGGTCGCATGTAAAGCGATCCCAACCACTCGAGCCGCGCTGCGAGGAGAACCACATGAAAAGCGTTACCTTTTCGGAAATCGTCAGAATTCGCGAACGGCCCTTTTTCCTGGCCCGGCAGGGCACCTGGCGCCAGCTGCTGCCCTGGGCCCTGACCCTGCTGTTCGGCCTGCCGCTCCTGGTCGGCGCCCTGCACTTCATCGACCCGGACACCCCACTGGCCTATATCGTCCTGCCCGCCCTCGCCGGCGCCCTGCTGCCGATCGCCATGATGGGCCCGGGCCGCTTCGAGATGAACACCCGCTTCGACGCCCGCCATATGCTGGGCACCCTCGACGAAGCCCTGGTCTCGCTGGGCTACCGCCGCACCGTGTCCGACCCGGACCGCCTCAGCTACTTCCGTCCGCGCCCCTGGCTGAGCGCACGCGACGGCTCCATCGTGGTGGAAGTCTCGCCGCACGCCCTGCAGGTGGAGGGCCCCGTGGGCAGCCTGCGCCTGCTGCAGCAGCGCATCGCCTGCTGAGCACGAAGACCAGTTCCGGGGCCGCACCGCACGGTACTGGTCAGTTGTGCAAACGGTATGCTAAGATGCGCGCCTGCTATCGGGCCTCTGTGGCGGAATTGGTAGACGCACTTGACTCAAAATCAAGCGCCGAAAGGCGTGCCGGTTCGATTCCGGCCGGAGGCACCAACCCCTAGCAAACATCCCCGGCACAGGCGCTCGCCTTGCCCTCTCTTCATCTCCGCTGTAAACCTTTCCGACATTCCTGGCGCATAAATCGCTGGCGCAGCGTGCCGTCCGACAGCCAAGACCCGCATGGATGCGAAGGAATCCCCTGTCGCCGCATCGTTGCTCCCGCCCAAGGGGCGCATTCCCCTGTCGGAAAGATTTACAGCAATCAGTAGAGGGAATCAGGGCTTGCGCGGCGACGCCGGCGTGCCTCCCGGCTCCCAGCCTTCGTAGCTGCGTTCGATCCTGCGCCCGGTGCCGTCGCGCGCCATGGCCTCGAAGGACGCGTTCAGGCGCGTGACAAGCTCGTCCGGGACGGCGCGGTTGCAGGCCAGGTAGACGCCGATCTCCTTGAAGACTAGCAGCGGCACTACCTGTTTTTCGAAGCCGAGGCGCGCCAGTACGCTGCTCTCGCTGCGCATGGCGGCCGCCCACAGGTCGATGCGGCCGGCCATCAGCTTGGGCAGGTTGGACCAGTCGTTCGAGGTCGAATCGATCGTGAAGCCGCGGCTGCGCAGCCAGGCTTCGCGCGCATCGCCGTTATAGGTGCCGATGCGCAGGCCGCGCGCGTCGTCGAGGCTGCGCAGCTGCAGCTTGCGGTCGGCGCGGCCGAGCAGCACCCACTGGGCGATGTCGGTCGGCCCGACCCACTTGAACAGGGCCTCGCGTTCCGGCGTGCGGGTGGTCGAGTAGACGCAGGCGTCGGGACGGGTGAGCGCCGCGTGGTAGGCGCGTTTCCAGGGCAGGACGTCGATGCGGTAGTCCACGCCTGCGCGGCGCATGGCTTCACGCACCTTGTCGGTCGCGATGCCGACCACGCGCCCGTTTTCCATCATGCTCGACGGCGCCAGCAGTTCGGTGGTGAGGTACAGGCGCGGGCTCGCCGGGGGAAGCGCAGCCGCGGACGCCGGCAAGGCTGATCCTAGAGCGGCCAGCGTGAACAGAACAACAGCGAATCGATTGAGCAACATGGTTCCTGCCTGACAGCGTTTCTCGCGACGTTGGAAACAGCATAGCAGTCCGTGAATTTTTTCCATAATGCATGCCAGCGACGGTGGCGCTCGCGCGACACAAAACGGCTGAAACCCGCATGATTCCTGCCTCCAACAAGACTTTCCTAACCGAAAATGCGATACTGGGAAGTCCTTTCTTGGGCGCATTTTTTGCCCACCACGCATAAAGCCGCCCCATGTTGCAATTATTCTCAGTCCCGGACGATCCCTCGCTCCTCACCTTCGGGGTGCACGAGCCGCGTTTCGTCCTGCTGTCGGTCCTGATCGCCATCTTCTCTTCCTGGATGGGTTTGCAGATCGCCGGCCAGGCAGCGGCCAGCCGTTCGCACCGGGCCCTGGTGCTGGCCAGCGGCAGCCTGGCGCTGGGCGCCGGCGTCTGGGCCATGCACTTCATCGGCATGCTGGCCTTCAACCTGTGCACGCCAATCACCTATCACCCCTGGATCACCATCCTGTCCGCCCTGCCGAGCGTCGGCGCCTCCGCCGTGGCCCTGAGCCTGATCTCGCGCCAGCGCCTGGGTCCCATGGGCCTGCTGGCTGGCGGCGTGGTGGTGGGCGCCGGCATCGGCGCCATGCACTATTCGGGCATGGCTGGCATGCAGATGAGCCTGCAGCTGCGCTATGACCCGGCCATGTTTGCGCTGTCGATCGTGGTCGCAGTCGTGCTGGCCACCGTGGCGCTGGGCGTGCGTTTCAGCCTGTCGCGTTTCAAGTCGATCAGCGAATCGCGCCGCCTGCTGCTGGCCGCCATCGTGATGGGCTGCGCCATCGCCGGCATGCACTACACCGGCATGGCCGCCGCGCGCTTCGTCGGCAACGTCGAGCCGGGCGGCCTGGGCTCCTCGAACAGCTCCTTCCTGGCGCTGGCGATCTCGGTCATCACCATGGCCTTCACCGCCCTGGTGGCGGCCGCCAACGGCCTGCTGCGCTACCGCCAGATGTTCCTCGACCTGCGCGCCAGCGAAGCCTGGATGCGCGCCCTGCTCACCACCACGGTGGACGGTGTGATCACCATCGCACGCGACGGCAGCATCACCGAATTCAATGCCTCGGCCGAGCGCATCTTCGGCTGGCGCCGCGAAGACATCATCGGCAAGAGCGCGGGCGTGCTGCTCGCCGACGACGACATCGCCTCGCACGACGGCCTGCTGGGCCTGGTGCGCGACGGGTATACTGACAAGATGTCCGGCAGCAGCGAGCTCATGGGCAAGCGCAAGGACGGCAGCCTGGTGCCGATCCGCCGCGCGATCGGCCATGCGCGCCTGGACAAGAAAGACCTGTTCGTCTGCTTCATCACCGACATCAGCGAGCGCCGCGCCATCATGCAGGCGCTGCACGCGAGCGAGGCCCAGTTCCGCTCCCTGATCGGCAACATCCCCGGCATCTCCTTCCGCTGCACCCGCGAAGGCGACTGGCCGATGGTCTTCATCAGCGACGCGGTCGAGCACGTGACCGGCTACCCGCCCGCGGACTTCCTGGGCAGCAATGCGCGCCGCCGCTTCGGCACCCTGATCCACGCCGCCGACCGCGTGCGCGTCACCGAAGCGGTCGACACCGCGCTGAAGGAAGGACGCCCCTACCTGGTCGAATACCGCGTGCTGCATGCCGACGGCAGCGTGCGCTGGCTGTGGGAAAACGGCAGCGGCGTGCGCAACGACCGTGGCGAGATCGAATGGCTGGACGGCGTCATCCTCGACATCACCGAGCGCCGCCAGATGGAAGATGCGCTGCGCGACGCCAAGGACAAGGCCGAGCAGGCCGCGGCCGCGCGCGCCACGTTCGTCGCCAATATGAGCCACGAGATCCGCACCCCGATGAACTCGATCCTCGGCTTCACCGACGTGCTGCTCGACGGCGAGCTGGACAAGGAGCAGCGGCGCCACCTCGACACCATCCGCAAGGCCGGGCGCTCCCTGCTGCGCCTGCTGAACGAGATCCTCGACACCGCCAAGCTCGAAAAAGGCGCGGTCGAGCTGGAGCAGAACGACTTCAACCTGCTGTCCCTGATCGACGAGCTGTCCTCGACCCTGGCCGCGAACGCGCGCGCCAAGGGCCTGCACCTCGACATCCACTACGACCCGGCGCTGCCGACCGGCCTGCGCGGCGACGAGCTGCGCCTGCGCCAGGTGCTCACCAACCTGCTCGACAACGCCATCAAGTTCACCCAGCAGGGCACCGTGACCCTGAGCGTGGGCGCGGAAGCGGACCAGCTGTGCATCGCGGTGAGCGACACCGGCATCGGCATCGCACCCGAGCGCCTGCAGGCGATCTTCGATCCCTTCACCCAGGCCGACGCCTCGATGACGCGCCGCTTCGGCGGCACGGGCCTGGGCACCACGATCAGCAAGCAGCTGGTCGAGCTGATGGGCGGGCGGATCTGGGCCGAATCCGAACTCGGCAAAGGCACCACCTTCCACGTGCGCCTGCCGCTGGTGCTGGCGCGCTTCGTCCAGCAGGCCCCGCGCGTGCGCAGCGCCGCCGTGCTGCCGCCCCTGAAGGTGCTGGCCGCCGACGACGTGCCGCAGAACCTGGAGCTGCTGCAGCTCCTGATGAGCCGCCGCGGCCATACCCTGACGGCCGTCTCCGACGGCGCCGCCGTGGTCGACCAGGCCACCAGCGGCGACTACGACCTGGTGCTGATGGACTTCCAGATGCCGACGCTCGACGGCCTGGCCGCGACCCGCGCGATCCGCGCTGTCGAGGCCTCGACCGGCCGGCGCCGCACCCCGGTGATCGCGATGACGGCCAGCGTGCTGGCCGAACACCGCCGCGCCAGCGTGGAAGTCGGCATGGACGGGTTCGCCAGCAAGCCGGTCGACTGGTTCACGCTCTCGCATGAGATCGCGCGCGTGCTGGGCCTGGACCAGCAGTGCGACAAGGATGCGCTCGATCTCCCGGGCCCGGCGCGCGAGGTGCTGAACCGGCGCGCCGGCCTGCACCGCTGGGCCGACAAGGAAGACGTCTACCTGGAAGCGCTCGAGCACTTCGGCCGCCAGTACGGCGACCTGGCCACGCGCTTGAGGATGCATGCGGCCGGCGGCGCCCACCAGGAACTGCGCATGCTCGCGCACAAGGTGCGCGGCGTGGCCGCCAACGTCGGCCTGGAACAGCTGTCGGACGCGCTGTCCCGCCTGGAACAGGCCACCAACGCGGTGCCGACCGACGAACGGGCGGCGGCCACCGCCCTGGACGCCTCGACCGCGGCGCTCGGCGAGGCCCTGGCGGCGATCCGCGCCGGCAGCGCGCAGCCGGCGGCCGCGCCTGAGGACGCCCAGGGCGCCTTCGACCTGGCGCGCGCGCGCCGCGCCGGCGGCGTGCTGCTGCAGGCCCTGCGCCGCGGCGCCCTCGACGACGCCGCCCTGGCAGGCCTGGCCGCCGCGCTGGCCGGCCATCCGGTCGCGCCGCGCGTGGCCCAGATCCAGGGCGCGATCGGCGACTTCGAATTCGACTCCGCCCTGGAACAGCTGGAAGGCGTGATGGCCACCCTCGGCGAATGAGCACCACAGAGATGAACGTATGACCCAACCGAACAACCTCCCGCTGATCCTGGCGGTCGACGACGAGGCCAGCAACCTGCAACTGCTGCGCCAGATCCTGCAGGACCACTACCGCCTGCTGTTCGCCAAGGACGGCGCACGCGCGCTCGAACTGGCGCGCCAGGAACGCCCCGACCTGGTCCTGCTGGACGTGATGATGCCGGGGATGTCCGGCTACGAAGTCTGCGCGGCGCTGAAAGCCAACCCGGACACGGCGGCCACGCCCGTGATCTTCGTGACCGCGCTGACCGACACCGCCGACGAGCTGGAAGGTTTCGAGGCCGGTGCCGTCGACTACATCACCAAGCCGGTCAGCCCGCCGATCGTGCGCGCCCGCGTGCGCACCCACCTGTCGCTGGTGCGCACCGAAGAGCTGCGCGCGAGCCGCCTGGAGATCGTGCAGCGCCTGGGCCTGGCGGCCGAATACAAGGACAACGAGACCGGCCTGCACGTGATCCGCATGAGTCACTTCTCGCGCATCCTCGGCATCGCCGCCGGCATGGGCGAAGCGGAGGCCGACGACCTGCTGCACGCGGCCCCGATGCACGACGTCGGCAAGATCGGCATCCCCGACCGCATCCTGCAGAAACCGGGACCGCTCGATCCCGAGGAATGGAAGGTCATGCAGAGCCACGTGACGATCGGCGCCGAGATCATCGGCGAGCACGATGGCGGCATGCTGGAACTGGCGCGACTGATCGCGCTGACGCACCACGAGAAATACGACGGCAGCGGCTACCCGCGCGGGCTGCGCGGCGACGAGATTCCGCTGGTGGGACGGATCGTGGCGATTGCCGACGTGTTCGACGCCCTGACCTCGATACGGCCGTACAAGAAGGCGTGGACGGAAGAAGAGGCGCTGACCTTCCTGCGCGAGCAGAAGGGCAGGCATTTCGATCCGGCGCTGGTCGATCTGTTCATCGAGCAGATGCCGGCGGTGCGGACGGTGCAGCAGCGCTGGGCCGAGGCGTAATGCAGTTGTAGGGTGGGCGGGTCTCCCGCCCACGCGGTGATAGTTAGAATTTGAATCGGCGTACGGGCAGATCTCGCCAGGTTTGACCGCGTGGGCGGCAAAGCCGCCCACCCTACAAAACCTTAACGTGCCGGCGGCACGTCCACCAGCCCCACCCCGGTCGCGGCGCTGGAGGCCGCCCGCTTCGCCACCAGCTCCTGGTACAGCGCCGTATACCCCGCCGCCATCTGCTCCGACGTGAAGATGTCGTGATACCGCGCCTCCGCGCGCGCGCCCATGTCGCGCGCGACCTCGGGGTTTTCCCACAGCGTGCGCATCGCGCCACGCAGGGCGTGCGGATCCGATGGCGGCACCACCAGCCCGGTCTCGCCGTCCACGTTGATGTAGGTGGTGCCGGTGCCGATCTCGCAGGAGATCATGGGCTTGCCGTACATCGCCGCTTCCAGCAGCGAGATGCCGAAGGCTTCGGAGCGCAGGTGGGAGGGGAAGGCCATGGCGTAGGCCAGGGTGAGCAGGGCCGCCTTGTCGGCCTCCTCCAGCGCACCGGCAAACATTACATGCTTCAGGCCCAGGCGCGCGGCCTGTTCTTTCAAAGCCATCTCTTCCGGGCCAGTGCCGACGATCACGATCGGATAGTCGAGGCCCTTGGCCGCTTCCAGCAGGATGTGCAGGCCCTTGTAGTAGCGCAGCACGCCCACGAAGAGGAAGAACTTCGGCCCCACCCGCTCGCGCCAGTGGGTCAGGCGACAGGGTTCCACGGTCGGATAGGTCGACTTGTCCAGCCCGTAGGTGATGACGCGGGTCTTGTCCCGGTAGCGCTCGAGCACGCTGCTCGAGGCCAGGTAGTTGGGCGAGGCCGCGACGATGCTGTCGACGCTTTCGAGGAAGCGGTGCTTGAGCGGCTGATAGAGCCGCAGCCAGCGCTTCTGGCGCACGATGTCGGAGTGGTAGCTGACCACGGTCGGCTTGTCCACGCGCGCCATGAAGTGCGCCAGGTCCATGAAGGGCCAGGGGAAGTGGTAGTGGACCACGTCCGCCTCCCGCGCCATGCGCGACAGCGCGCCGAGCGCCTGTACCGAGCAGGCGTTCGAGGCGATCTCGAAATTCAGGGGCATGCGGACCACGGTGTGGCCGTCGAACTGGATCGGGGCCAGGTCTTTCTGGCGCGACAGCGACAGCACGGTATTGGTCACGCCCAGGCGCGTCGTGCCGACACACAGCTGGCGGATCACCTGTTCGATGCCGCCCACCGAGTCCGGATAGTACGTCTTGTAGAAATGAAGGACACGCATGTTGGAAGCTTACTGCGAAAGGACGGCGCGGTACACGTCGGCGGTTTGCCGTGCGGTGTCCTGCCAGGTCAATTGTTCGGCGCGAGCCCGGCCGGCGGCGACGCAGCGGGTACGCTCGGCGGCATTGTCGGCCAGGGTGCGCATGGCGTCGGCGAGTGCGCCGGTGTCAAACGGATCGACTTCGAGGGCCGCTCCCCCCGTCACCTCGGGCAGGGAGCTGGCGTTCGAGGCCACCACGGGAATGCGTGCGGCGAAGGCTTCCAGCACCGGGATGCCGAAACCCTCGTACAGGGAAGGAAAGACGAAGACGCCGGCGCCAGCGTAGAGCAGGCGCAGATCTTGTGATTCAAGAACCTTGTCCAGCCACACGACGTTTTCGCCGCTCTCGCGGGCAGCGGCCAGGCGCGCGAGCAATCCCTCGCAGCGCCAGCCGGGCCCACCGACGACAACCAGTCCGCGCTCTTCACGCAGGGCCTTGGGCAAGCTCAGCCAGGCATCCAGGAGGCGCTCGACGTTCTTGCGTGGTTGCAGGGTGCCGACGGTGAGGAAATAGCCTGGACGTAGTTTATAGCGCGCGAGCGCCGCTTCGACCGCCTGCGGATCGGCCGGCGCGAGCCATTCCTCGTCGACGCCGTTCGGCACCACGGAAATGCGGCGCGGATCGACCCCGAAATACTCCACCAGCTCGGTGGTGGCGAAATGCGAGACGGCGATCACGTGGTCGGCCTTGGCGATGGCCTTGCGCTGCAGCCAGTTCTTGGTCCGGCGCAGGCGCGGGCTGCACCACTCGGGATACTTGATGGGCAGGGCGTCGTGCAGCGTCGCCACCACCGGGCAATCCATGCGCACGATGCGGTAGTCGGTGGCGTGGAAAATATCTGCCGGCATGTGCACGCGGTGCGCGCCCGGTGTCAGCAGGTCGACCATCGAGGCAACCTCGAAGGATTGCGGCAGCGCTTTCCCGATGCTGATGCCCTCGCCGTTGCTGCGGGGGCGTGGCCAGGAATAGGGAGCGACGGAACATCCTGCACGCGGCAGGTGGCGCAGCAGCGCACGGGTATAGACCCCGATGCCATCAAGGCGGCCCTTGGTCAGGCCCGGTTCGATCATGGTCGTTCCGAGTCCGACGGTAAGACCGCCGGTCTTCACGCCAGGTACATCCAGCGCAGCGTCTCGGACAGCGGCGTCGGGTCGAGTTGGCCGATCACGGCGGTCAGCTTGCTGTTGCTGCCCGATAGCGTGAGCACGTCATTGGCGCGCACGAAAGCGGGATTCACCTGTACATCGATGTGGTAGCCGGCGATCTCGCTCATCATGTCGATCAGGTTGGCCAGCGAGTGCGAGCTGCCCGAACAGACGTTGAAGGCTTCGCCGCCCGGCGCCACGGCGAGCAGACGCCGATAGGCGCGCGCCACCATGCGCACGTCGGAAAAATCGCGTGCGATGGCGAGATTGCCCAGCTCGATGCGTTTTTCGTTACGGCGGAAGTGGGAGACGATCTTCGGCAGCAGGAAGTTCTCGGCCTGGCCGATGCCGGTGTAGTTGAACGGGCGCGCGATGGTGATCGGCAGCTTGTCCATCCACAGGCGCGCCATGTATTCCATGGCCAGCTTGGAAACGGCGTAGTCGTTGGCGGGCGCCGGGGTGACGTTCTCGTCGATGACGGGCACGCTGGCGTTGCCGTAGATGTTCGCCGACGAGGCCAGCAGCACGCTGGTGGGGCGGTGCTGGCCATTCGCCAGCGCTTCCAGCAGGTTGCGCGTGCCGACCACGTTGACGCGGTAGATCAGTTCGGCGTTCGTGTGGGCCACGAAGGCGATGCCGGCCAGGTGGGCCACCACGTCCGGCTGCACCTCGTCGACCATGCGCTGCACCGCGTCGCGGTCGAGCAGGTCGACGGGATGGATGTCCGGGCCGGTTTCCTCACCCGGCATCACCGTGCCGATGACGCGGTAGCCGGCGTTGGTGAGCTCCTGCGCCAGGTAGCGGCCGGTGAAGCCGCGCAAGCCCGTGATGAGCGCGCGGCGCCCCTCGCCTTCCCTCCCGCCGATGAAGGCCGGGATGTCGTCCGTCGCCACGCGTTCCATGATTTAGAACGAGAACCCGATTTCGTTGCGACGCAGGTCGGCGTCGACCATCATCTGGCACAGCTCCTCGAGCGTGGTCTTCGGCTCCCAGCCGAGCACGCGCTTGGCCTTGGCCGGGTCGCCGATGAGCAGGTCGACTTCGGCCGGGCGGTAGAACTTCGGCGACACGCGCACCAGCGCCTTGCCGGTGCGGGCGCAGTGGCCGACTTCGTTCTCGCCTTCACCGGTGAATTCCACGGTGATGCCGGCGCCCTTGAAGGCCATGGAGACGAAGTCGCGCACGGTCTCGGTGCGGTTGGTGGCCAGAACAAACGTGTCCGGCTCATCGGCCTGCAGGATGCGCCACATGCCTTCGACGTATTCCTTGGCGAAGCCCCAGTCGCGCTTGGCGTCCAGGTTGCCCAGTTCGAGCACGTCGAGCTTGTTCAGCACGATCTTGGCGACCGAGTCGGTGATCTTGCGGGTGACGAACTCGCGGCCGCGCAGCGGCGACTCGTGGTTGAACAGGATGCCCGAGGAACCGAAGATGCCGTAGGACTCGCGGTAGTTGACGGTCATCCAGTGCGCGTACAGCTTGGCCACGCCATAGGGGCTGCGCGGGTAGAAAGGCGTTTCCTCGACCTGGGGGATGGCCTGCACCTTACCGAACATTTCCGAAGTCGACGCCTGGTAGAAGCGGATCTTCGGATTGACGATGCGGATGGCTTCCAGCAGGTTGACGGCGCCCAGGCCGGTGATCGAGGCGGTGGTGACCGGCTGCTCGAAGGACACGCCGACGAAGCTCTGCGCCGCCAGGTTGTACACCTCGTCCGGCTTGGCACTTTCGATCAGGCGGATGCTGGAGGACAGGTCGGTCAGGTCGTATTCGACCAGGGAGAGATTCGGGTGGGCCTGGATGCCGAGCTCTTCGATACGCCAGAAATTCACCGAGCTGGAACGACGGAAAGTGCCAGTCACGTGGTAGCCCTTTTCCAGGAGAATCTGCGCCAGATAGGCGCCGTCCTGGCCGGTAATGCCAGTGATCAAGGCTCTTTTGGATGTTTGCATATTCTTGGATTTCTAGAAGATGGTCGCGCAGGCCGCCAGACACGGCAAAGCCCGGATTGTAACAGAGAGGAAGTTGGCATCCCCTTGCACGATAGGAATAGCTGCAATTAATGCAACACTTATACTGACATTATGCCCCGAAACGGCTGGGGTACGTCGCCCGCTTACGGTTTGTTACCGTTGTATTTGTGCGAAGACAAATGGTGACGAATGATGACCAGGCGATGACATGTTCGTTTGACACAACGCAAAATCGGGTGGCCGTGAGTGACCACCCGTTACAAACAATCAGCGTTGCGAGACCGCGTCCACCACGCAGAGCGCGGTCATGTTGACGATGCGGCGTACCGTCGAGGACGGGGTCAGGATGTGCACCGGACGGGCGCAGCCGAGCAGGACCGGGCCGATCGCGATGCCATTGCCGGCGGCGCTCTTGACCAGGTTGTAGGAGATGTTGGCGGCGTCGATATTCGGCATCACCAGCAGGTTGGCGTCGCCGGTCAGGGCCGAGTTCGGCATGATCTTCATGCGCACCTTGGCTTCGATCGCGGTGTCGCCGTGCATCTCGCCGTCGATTTCCAGGTTCGGCTTGGCCGCCTGCACCAGCGGCAGGACGGCGCGCATCTTCTGGGCCGAGGCGCTGTTGGCGGTGCCGAAGTTCGAGTGCGACAGCAGGGCCGCGCGCGGATGCATGCCGAAGCGCTCCATTTCCTCGGCCGCCATGACGGTGATCTCGGCCAGTTCGCAGGCACTGGGGTCCTCGTTGACGTGGGTGTCGACGATGGCCAGCTGGCGGTCCGGGGTGATCAGGAAGTTCATCGCCGCGTACACGTTCGAGCCCGCACGCTTGCCCAGCACCTGGTCGATGTAGTGCAGGTGCATCCAGGTGGTGCCGTAGGTGCCGCAGATCAGGCCATCGGCATCGCCCTTGTGGACCATCATGGCGCCGATCAGGGTGTGGCGGCGGCGCATCTCGAGCTTGGCCAGGTCGACGGTCACGCCCTTGCGCTTGGCCATCTCGTAATAGGCCTGCCAGTAGTCGCGGTAGCGCTCGTCGAAGTCCGGGTTGATCACGTCCACGTGCTGGCCGAGCTTCAGGCGCAGGCCGAACTTCTCGATGCGTTTTTCGAGCACGGCCGGACGGCCGACCAGGATCGGACGGGCCAGCTTCTCGTCGACCACCACCTGCACCGCGCGCAGCACGCGTTCGTCCTCGCCCTCGGCGTAGACGATGCGCTTGGCTTCCATCGGCGCCTGCTTGGCCACCGAGAACAGCGGCTTCATGAAGGTGCCGCTGCGGTAGACGAACTGCTGCAGGCTCTCGGCGTAGGCCGCGAGGTCTTCGATCGGACGGGTGGCGACGCCGCCGTCCTGGGCCGCCTTGGCCACCGCCGGGGCGATGTGGGTCAGCAGGCGCGGATCGAACGGCATCGGGATCAGGTATTCCGGGCCGAAGGACAGGTTGGCGATGCCATAGGCCGAGGCCACGATGTCCGACTGCTCGGCATGGGCCAGGTCGGCGATCGCATGCACCACCGCGATTTCCATTTCGCGGGTGATGGTGGTCGCGCCGCAGTCCAGGGCGCCCCGGAACATGTAAGGGAAGCACAGGACGTTGTTGACCTGGTTCGGGTAGTCCGAACGGCCGGTGGCGATGATGGCGTCATTGCGCACGGCCTTGACGTCTTCCGGCAGGATTTCCGGGTTCGGGTTGGCCAGGGCCAGGATCAGCGGGTTCGGCGCCATCTGGGCGACCATGTCCTGCTTCAGCACGCCGCCGGCCGACAGGCCGAGGAAGATGTCGGCGCCCGGGATCACGTCACGCAGCGAGCGGTGCTCGGTCTCTTGCGCGAAGCGTTCCTTGTCCGGGTCCATCAGCTCGGTACGGCCCTTGTAGACCACGCCGGCCAGGTCGGTCACAAAAATGTTCTCGATCGGGAAGCCCAGGTCGACGATCAGGTCGAGGCAGGCCAGCGCGGCCGCGCCGGCGCCGGAGACCACCAGCTTGCAGTTCTTGATGTCCTTGTTGACCACTTTCAGGCCGTTCAGGATGGCCGCGCCGACGATGATGGCGGTGCCGTGCTGGTCGTCGTGGAAGACCGGGATCTTCATCCGCTCGCGGAGTTTACGCTCGATGTAGAAGCACTCGGGCGCCTTGATGTCTTCCAGGTTGATGCCCCCGAAGGTCGGCTCGAGCGAGGCGATGATGTCGACCAGCTTGTCCGGGTCGTTCTCGTTGATCTCGATGTCGAACACGTCGATCGCGGCGAACTTCTTGAACAGCACGCCCTTGCCTTCCATGACCGGCTTGGAGGCCAGCGGGCCGATATTGCCCAGGCCGAGGACAGCGGTGCCGTTCGAGATCACGGCGACCAGGTTGCCGCGCGCGGTGTACTTGTACGAGTTGGCCGGGTCCTTGACGATTTCCTCGCAGGGCGCGGCGACGCCCGGCGAATAGGCCAGGGCCAGGTCGCGCTGGTTCAGCAGGCCCTTGGTGGGCGTGACGCTGATCTTGCCGGGGCGGGGAATCTGGTGGTATTCGAGTGCTGCAGCACGCAGTTGTTGACGCAATTCTTCTTTCTTGTCCGATGACGAGTCCATGCCGGGCAGCCTTCCTGAAACTAGAGGGGAACCTCCAATTTTATCAGACTGGCAGTTGACAAAGACTACGTATTTTCAACAAGAAGCATTTTGATGCATAAGACTTGCCAATAAGTCAAGCTCATCCATGAGCATTGCTTATAAATCGGTACAATCCGGCCCATGCTTTCCGAATTCGACCTCATCAAGCAGTTCTTCAAGCGCGAGCGTCCCGGCCGTGCCGACCTCGGCATCGGCGACGACTGCGCCCTGCTCACGCCCACGCCCGGCCGCCAGCTGGCGATCTCTTCCGACATGCTGGTCGAAGACCGGCATTTCTTCCAAGGCGCCGATCCCTTCATGCTGGGCCATAAAAGCCTGGCCGTGAACCTGTCGGACCTGGCCGCCATGGGCGCGCGCCCGCTCGGCTTCACGCTGGCCCTCGCCCTGCCCGCCGCCGATCCCGTCTGGCTCGCCGGTTTTTCGCGTGGCCTGTTCGCGCTGGCCGATGCGCACGACTGCGAACTGATCGGCGGCGACACGACCAAGGGGCCGCTCAACATCTGCATCACCGTGTTCGGCGAACTGGCGCCCGGCCATGCGCTGCGGCGCGACGCGGCGCAGCCTGGGGACGATATCTGGATTTCGGGGACCTTGGGCGATGCGCGCCTGGCCCTGGCGGGGTACTGGAAGGAAGTGGCGCTGCCTGGCGAGGATCACGCCCAGGCGGCCCAGCGCATGCACATGCCGGCGCCGCGCGTGGCGCTGGGTCTCGCACTGGCGGCGCAACCGATCGCCCGCGCGGCGCTCGACATCTCGGATGGGCTGGTGGGGGATCTCGGGCATATCCTGGCGGCTTCACGCGTCGGCGCGACGCTGGACGTGGATGCGCTGCCGGCGGGGCCCGTGCTGGCGCGGCAGGATGCGGGACTGCGGCGCAAGTTCACCCTGGCGGGTGGGGATGATTATGAGTTGTGCTTCACGGCGCCGGCTGCGCATCGTGAAGCGGTGCTGGAAGCTGGAAGGAGCAGTGGGACGACAGTGACGCGCGTCGGGCGGATCGAGGCGGAAGCGGGCTTGCGATTCGTCGATGCGCAGGGGGCGCGGATTGATTTGAAGCTGAGCGGGTGGGATCACTTTAGTTGAACGCGTGGGCGGGGGACCGCCCACCCTACGGAAAACCGGGGTTGTAGGGTGGGCGGTCCTCCGCCCACGCGTCCAGCACACGCCGGAACGTTACGCGACGTTCGATTTATCCTGTTCATCCCGCGGCGCCTTGCGGTCATCGTACGGCCCGTACGTGAGCCAGTAATGCCGGAACGCCAGCCGGATATTCTCCCTCAGCTGCTGGTCGTGCCACGGCTTCGTATAGAAGCGGTAGATCGCCCCGCGGTTGATCGAATCGAGCACCGTTTCCACGCCCGTATAGCCCGACAGGATGATGCGGATCGTCTCCGGATACATCTCCTTGACCTTGCTGAGGAATTCGGTGCCGCTCATGACCGGCATGCGCTGGTCGCACACGATCACCTGCACCCGGTACAGGGCCAGCAGTTCGAACCCCTCGGCGGGCGAGGACGCCGTCAGCACGCGGTAGTTGTCGCGCCTGAACAGGCGGTGCAGGGCCGTGAGCACGTTGACGTCGTCATCGACGATGAGCAGGGTCTGCACCTTGTCGTCCTGGGCCGGCGGTTGATCTGGCTGGGCGCGGTTTTCATCGACCAGCCGCGCCACTTCCTCGGCGGGCAGCGCGCGCGAGAAGTGGAAGCCCTGGATCTCGTCGCAGCGGTGGCGGCGCAGGTAGGCCATCTGGGCGCGCGTCTCCACGCCTTCCGCGATCACCTGCATGTGCAGGCTGTGCGCCATGCTGATGATGGCGAGCGCAATGGCCGCGTCGTCCGGATTGGTCACGATGTCGCGGACAAAGGCGATGTCGATCTTGAGCTTGTCGATCGGGAAGCGCTTCAGGTAAGCCAGCGATGAATAACCGGTGCCGAAGTCGTCGATCGCGATGCGGATGCCGAGTTCCTTCAGGCGTCCCAGCACCTCGATGGTGTGCCCGGCATTCGACATCAGCGCGCTCTCGGTGAGTTCCAGTTCCAGCAGGCCTGGCTCGACGCCGTGCTTTTCCAGCGCCGCGCGGATCACGCCTTCCAGGTCGCCTTCGACGAACTGGCGGCTCGACACGTTCACCGCCACCCGCAGGTCGCGCACCCCGCTCGCATTCCAGGCCGCGATCTGGCGGCAGGCCTCGTCGACGATCCATTCGCCCACGCGCACCACCAGGCCCGTCTCTTCCATGATCGGCACGAATTCGGCCGGATACACCAGGCCGTAGCCGGGACGGTTCCAGCGCAGCAGCGCTTCCACGCCCGAGACCCGGCCGGTATTGAGCTCCAGCTTGGGCTGGTAGTACAGCACGAACTGTCCGTCTTCCAGGGCGCCGCGCAGCGCCAGCTCGAGGTCCAGGCGCGCCAGCACCTGCACGTTCATCCCGGCCGTGAAGAAGCGGTAGCCGTCGCGCCCCGCTTCCTTGGCGCGCACCATCGCGGTGTCGGCGTATTTCACGAGGGTGCCGGGCTCCGTGGCGTCGTCCGGGTACATGGCGATGCCGATGCTGGCCGTCAGCGCGGCCTGCTGTCCGTGCAGGTCGAAGGGCGCGCGCAGCATCTCGCGCACCTCGTTGGCCACGTTCACCGCTTCCTGCTGGTCGCGCTGCATGGTGAGCGTCAGCGCGAACTCGTCGCCGCCCAGGCGCCCGACCGAATCGCGCACCCGCGCCACCCGCACCAGGCGGGTGCTGAACTGGCGCAGCAGCTCGTCGCCCAGCGAGGTGCCGAGCGAATCGTTGATGATCTTGAAGCGGTCCAGCGTGATGCACAGCACCGCCACACGCCAGTTCTTGTCGCGCGCCAGCTCGATCGCGTCGCGCAGGTTCTGGAAGAACAGGGTGCGGTTCGACAGGCCCGTGAGCGCGTCGTAGCTGGCCATGTGGCGCATGCGCTCCTGCGCGTGCAGGCGCTCGCTGATGTCGCGCACCACGGCGATCAGCATGCGGCTCTTGCCCAGGTCCTGCAGCTTCCAGCTGATCTCCACCGGCACCGCGCCCTGGCCGCCCGCGCGCAGCAGCTCGGTTTCCACGATGTCGCCGGGCAGGGCGTCGAACTGGGTCCTGCCCTCCCCGTCCAGTCCCGCCTGCGCCGCCGCCGCCAGGTGGCGTTCGAGCAGCTCGCGGGTGGCCAGGCCCAGCGCGACCGGATCGATGCGCATCAGGGCGTCGCGCGAGAAGCCCAGCATGCGGCAACCGCCTTCGGAGACGTCGACGATCGCCATGCTGGCGGTGTCGATCAGGAAGATGGCGTCGGGCGTGGCGTCCATGGCGCCGCGGAAGCGCGCCAGCTCGGCGGTGCGTTCGCGCACCTCGCGCTCGAGCTGCACGCCGTAGTCCTGCGACTCGCGGTGCAGCAGGCGCACTTCCAGCAGGTTGCGGATGCGGGTCAACACCTCGACCGTATCGAAGGGCTTGCCGATGAAGTCGCGCGCGCCCGCTTCCAGCGCCGCCAGCTTCTTGTCCGGCTCGGCCGTCACCACCAGCACCGGCAGCCAGGAATCGCTTTCCAGGGGCTTCAGGGCCTCCATCACGTCGAAGCCGTCCATGCCGGGCATGTGCAGGTCGAGGATGATCAGGTCGAAGCGGTGCTTCAGGTGCAGCGACACCACCTGGCGCGGATCGTTGGTACTCGTGACGTTCTCGTACCCCGTGGTCTTGAGGAGGTATTCGAGCAGCTGGACGTTGACGGGTTCGTCGTCCACGACGAGGATGCGCGCGCGGCGGATGTCGGTCAGTGAAATCATTCGGCCTTCCTTTCGGCCGGCCCCGTATCCTGCTTCGGCGCCGCTTGCGCGGAACGGAGCTGGGCCAGCGTACTGTTGATCGCTTCGGTGAACCTGTCGATGTCGATCGGCTTGGTCAGATAGCGGTTGAAGCCCGCCGCCTGCCCGCGCTCGATGTCGCGCTGCATGGCGTTGGCGGTCAGGGCGATGACGGGGATGTCGCTGGTGAGCGGATCGGCGCGCAGCTGGCGCAGCACCTCGATGCCGCTCATGCCCGGCAGGTTCAGGTCCATCAGGATGATCTCCGGCTGGTGCGCGCGCGCCAGGGACAGCCCCATGTGGCCGTCGGGCGCCGACAGCAGGCGCAGGTCCTGGCGGAAGCGCACGATCTCCTCCACCAGGCGCAGGTTGGCCGGATTGTCCTCGACGTAGAGAATGAGATGCGGCTCGCCCTCGCTCGGCAGGGTCTGCACGTCTTCCGGCTGCTCGACCGCGCTTTCCGGCGCATGCGGGGCCAGCGGCGCGGTGGTGGCCAGTTCGATCCAGAACACGCTGCCCACGCCCGGGCTGCTGGTCACGCCGATCTCGCCGCCCATCAGTTCGACCAGGCGCTTGGTCACCACCAGGCCGATGCCGGTGCCCTCCTGCTGGCCGCCTTCCTGGCCGAGGCGGTTGAAGGGCTGGAACAGGCTCGCCACCTGATCGGCGTCCAGGCCCGCGCCGGTGTCCTGCACCGACAGGCGGATCCGGGTCGGCCCCACCTGCTCGCAACTCAGCACCACGGCGCCGGCCTCGCGGTTGTACTTCACCGCGTTCGACAGGAGGTTCAGCAAGACCTGCTTCAAACGCGTGCGGTCGGCCAGCACCACCGCGCCCGGCACGTCCGGATACAGCACGCGCACCCCGCGGCCGGCCGCGATCGGCTCGACCATGGTGCGGGTCTCCTGCAGGGTATCGGCAAGCGCCACCGGCTCCATCGACAGGGTCACCGTGCCCGATTCGACCTTGGCCAGGTCGAGGATCTCGTTGATCAGGGTGAGCAGGTGGCGGCCGCTCTTCAGGATGTGGTTGGCGAACTCCTTCTTCTGCTCCAGCGTCGAAGGCAGCGAATCCGACGTCAATATCTGGGCGAAGCCGAGGATGGCGTTGAGCGGGGTGCGCAGCTCATGGCTCATCGAGGAGAGGAAGGCGGACTTCGCCTGGTTGGCGCTGCGCGCTTCCTCGATGGCGTTGGCCAGTTCCGCATTGGCCAGGGCCAGCTGCAGGGTGCGCTCGTCCACGCGCTGCTCGAGCTGCTCGTTCAGGCGCATCACCTCCTGCTGGGCGCGCGAACGCTCGGCCGCCTCGCGCGCGGTCTGGGTGCTGGAGGTCTCCAGCTCGCGGGTACGGCCTTCGATTTCAAGCAGCATGGCATTGAAGGAGTCGACCAGCTCGCCCGCCTCGTCGTCGCTGATGCGCGGCGCGCGGCGCGAATAGTCGCGCGTGGCAACCACGTCGCGCGCGATCTCGGTGATCGCGATGATCGGCGCCGTCACCACGCGGCCCAGGCGCCGCATCAGGAGGTAGGCCACGCCCATCGCCAGCAGGGTCACGCCCAGGGCGATGCTGAGGTAGTCGAGGGTGCGTGCCAGCAGCTGGTTCTCGGCACGCAGGTAAACCGTGCCGAGGGTCTCGCCGTTCTCGACGATGGGCTGGTGGACCACCAGGTCGTCGCGGTCGGATCTGGGCGTCCCGGACAGCTGCCGGGGCATGGGGCGCGCCTCGTCCTTCGCCTGGTAGGAAGCGAACAGGTCGCCGTTGGCGTCGTAGATGGCGGCCGCGCGCACCATCGGGCGGGTGCGCAGCAGCGCCAGGTTCTCCTTGGCCAGGCGCGGGTCGTCGAAGGTGAGCGCGGCCGAGGTCATGTGCCCCACCAGCTCGGCCTGGGTCGACAGGTCGTTGAGCAGGGAGCGCTGGTAGCTGCGCAGGTCGTAGGCGACGATGACGGCGATCGACACCAGCAGCGCGGCGAGCGTGGTCGCCATCACCACCGACACCAGCTTGCTGCGGATCGAGCGCGGCGGCGTCATGCGGCCTCCGGCCGGGCACGTCGGCCGGCAAGGCGTCCAGGCGCCGCCGTGCCGCACGGTTGCGCCAGCCCCATCCGGTCACGCGCACATCGTTCGAGCGGCATTCTTGGGTCCTGCAAAAACGGAAAATAGGAGGTCCGCCAGTCGGACGGCGGGCGACTCCAGCATAGCCTACCGTAAAGTGTCATGTCGCACGGAACCTTTCACAATTCGCCCTGTCGCGCGCATCCACGCAGCATGCAATGTGGGTAGGATGCAGCGCTCGCAATTAATGGCGCCGTGATGTGCCGGATTGGTGCGGAGCGCGCTAGAATGAATTGCGCGCCTGCATACCGCGTTGCATCAAGGAGTGACGCCGTTTCGCGCATTATCCTCGATCCTTTCATCGGCCTGGACTGTATCCCAAAGGAGCCTCTCGTGACCAACGATATTTTCGATCTTGCCAGCAAAGTAGGCCGGGCGCTCGAGGCCAAGCGCCTGGTCCTGGCCACCGCCGAATCCTGCACCGGCGGCGGCGTGTCCCAAGCCATCACCGACATCGCCGGCTCCACCGCCTGGTTCGACTGCGGCTTCGTCACGTATTCCAACAATGCCAAGACCGAGTTGCTGGACGTGCCGGCCGCGCTGATCGCGCAGTTCGGCTCGGTCAGCGAGGAAGTCGCCGGCCGCATGGCCGAGGGCGCGCTCGGCAACAGCACGGCCGACGTCGCGGTCTCGACCACCGGCATCGCCGGACCGACGGGCGCGGTGCCGGGCAAGCCGGTGGGCACGGTCTGCTTCGGCTGGGCGCGTGGCGACACGACCTTCACCGAGCGCCTGGTCTTCCAGGGCGACCGCCAGGCAGTGCGCGACCAGGCCGTGGCGCACGCGCTGCAGGGGCTGTTGCGCTTCATCGAGTAGACATGGGGGCAATCGCGCGCCCTCGCCGGCGCGTACTGGCGGCGCTGCTGTTCGCGGCAAGCGCCGCCTCGCCGGCTGCCGCTGCCGCTACCGGGACCGGCGCCTACACCGTCTACGCGGCGGGCGACATCGCGCGCTGCAAGCACCCCGACCCGCGCTGGTCGGGCGCCGCCGCCACCGCCGCCCTGGTCGAGCCGCTGCTGCGCGCCGATCCGCAGTCGGCGGTGCTGAGCCTGGGCGACCACACCTATCCGCGCGGCGCGGCCAGCGAATTCGAGAAGTGCTACGCCCCGACCTGGGGACGTTTTCGCGACCGCACCTGGCCCACGCCCGGCAACCATGAATACGCCACGCCAGGTGCCAGGCCCTACTTCGCCTATTTCGGCGAACGCGCGGGCCGCGGCTACTACAGCCTGCGGCTCGGCAGCTGGCATGTGATCTCGCTCGACAGCAACCTGAGGGGCGCGGCCCATGCGGCCCAGATCGCCTGGCTGCGCGCCGAGCTGGCGAAGGATCCGGCCGCCTGCACCCTCGCCTTCTGGCACCACCCGCTGTACAGCTCGGGCGGCCACCCGCCGCCGGGCCGCATGCGCGACGCCTTCCAACTGCTGCACGCGGCCGGCGCCGAACTGGTGCTGTCGGGCCACGACCATGACTACGAACGCTTCGCCCGGCAGGACGCCGACGGCCGGATCGACGCGGAACGCGGCGTGCGCCAGTTCGTGGTCGGCACCGGCGGCGCCTATGCCACGCCCTTTATTTTCTTCCAGCCCAACAGCGAGGTGCGCGAAGCGAGCCTCGACGGCGTGCTGGAGCTGCGCCTGCTGGCGGACGCCTACGAGTGGCGCTTCCTGCCTGCACATCCTGGCCGGGTGCCTGCCGGCAGCACGCTTGACCGCGGCCGCCAGGCATGCCACTAGCCCGCGCCCGTTATACTAGCGACCGGAGCACGCCATGAAACCCTTCTCGCTGCTCAAGCCTTTCATCCTGCTGTCCCTGTTCATGCTCGCATCCCTCCCTTCCGCCGATACCCCCGCCCAGACCCCGCTGCCCACCGTGGCGTTCGAAAAGACCACCCTGCCCAACGGCCTCCAGCTGATCCTGGTCGAAGACCGGCGCCTGCCTATCGTGGCGGTCAACATCTGGTACCACGTCGGCCCGGCCAACGAGGCTCCCGGCCTGCGCGGCTTCGCCCACCTGTTCGAGCACATGATGTTCTCGGCCACCCGCCACATCCCGCGCGGACTGGCCGACCAGCTGCTGGAGGGCGCCGGCGCCACCGACAGCAACGGCAGCACCGACTACGACCGCACCAATTACTACGACACGGTGCCCTCGAACCAGCTGGAACTCGCGCTGTGGGTGCATGCCGACCGCATGGGCTACCTGCTCGACGTGCTCGACCAGAAGGCACTCACCAACCAGCAGGACGTGGTGCGCAACGAGCGCCGCCAGACCGTCGAGGGCGAGCCCTATGGCGTGGTGGAGGAATCCCTCGCCCATGCGATGTTCCCCAAGGACCACCCCTACTATTCCCCGATCATCGGTTCGCACGCCGACATCCAGGCGGCGAAGCTGGAGGACGTGCGCCAGTTCTTCGCGCGCTACTACGGCCCGAATAACGCCAGCATCGTGATCGCCGGCGACATCGACAAGGCGAAGACGCGCGCCCTGGTGGAACGCTACTTCGGCGGCCTGCGCCGCAGCGAGCCGGTGGCGCGGCCCAGCGTGACGACGCCGCCGATCACGGCTGAGCGCCGGGTCGTGGTGCACGACCGCGTGGAGCTGCCGCGCATCTATATGGGCTGGCTCACCCCGAAGGCCTACCAGCCGGGCGACATCGAGCTGGCGGTGGCGGCCGAGATCCTCGGCGGCGGCAAGTCGAGCCGCCTGTACAAAAAACTGGTCTACGAGCGCCAGATCGCCCAGGAAGTCGACGCGGCCCAGAATTCCTATGGCATCACCTCTACTTTTGTGATCGACGTCATCGCGAGGAATGGCGTCGATGCGCGCACGCTGGAAGCGGCGATCGACGCCGAGCTGGCCGAATTGCGCGAGCACGGCCCTTCCCAGCGCGAAGTCGAGCGGGCCCGCAACAGCCTCGAGACGGCGCTCCTGAGCTCCATCGAAAAGCTGGGCGGCGACGGCCTGGCCGACCAGCTGAACCACTACAACCAGTACACGGGCGACCCGGGCTACCTCAGCAAGGACATCGAGCAGCTGCGCCGCGTGAGTCCGCAGGATGTGCAGCGCGTGGTGCGCGCCTATCTCGCCAAGTCCTCGCGTGCGGTCGTCACCGGCCTGCCGGGCAGCCCCGTGCTCATCGATCCGCCCCGTCCACGCGCGCCGCGGGCCAGCAAAGCCGCCGGCAAGGCGGTCCAGGGCATCAACACGCCCGAACCCTGGCGCGCCAAGGCCCCGAAACCCGGACCGGCCCCTGGCTTCACGCTGCCGCAGGGCGAGACCTTCAGGCTCGCCAACGGCCTCACGGTGCTGCACCACCACAATCCCGCCCTGCCGCTGGTGTCGGCGCAGCTGCTCGTCAGGAGCGGCAACGCGGCCAATCCGGTCACGCTGCCGGGCCTGGCCGGCTTCACGGCCCAGATGCTGGAAGAAGGCACGGCCACCCGCAGTGCGCCGCAGATCGCCGACGAGATCGCGCAGCTCGGCGCCTTCCTCGATACCGGCAGCGGCGTGGATGCCTCCTCGGTCTCGCTGCTGGCCCTGCGCGCCAACTTCGCGCCCGCGCTCGACATCCTGGCCGACGTCGTCCTGCACCCGGCCTTCCCGACCGCCGAAGTCGAGCGCCAGCGCGCCAGCCGCGTCAACGATCTGATCCAGCAGCGCGACGATCCGGAAGCCGTGGCGGCGGTGGCCGCCGCCGGCGCCTTCTGGGGCAGCCGCCACCCGAAAGGCTACGGCCAGCTCGGCACCGAACCGGCGATCCGCAGCGTGACGCGCGAGGACCTGGTGGGTTTCTGGCGCCGCCACTACGTGCCCGCGAATGCGGCGCTCGTGGTGTCGGGTGACGTCAAGCTCGCGGAACTGAAGGCGCTGGTGGAATCGCGCTTCGGCGCCTGGCAAGGCGCGGATGCACCAGGCGGCGAGCCCGGTGACCCGGAGGGAAGCCGCGCGCGCCTGGTGGTGGTCGACGAGCCGGGCTCCGGCCAGACGGCGCTGCGCGTGATCGGCCCCGGCGTGGCGCGCACGACGCCGGACTTCGCGGCCCTGCAGGTGATGAACGGCGCCCTGGGCGGCATGTTCTCCAGCCGCCTGAACAACAACCTGCGCGAGACCAAGGGCTACACCTACGGCATCTACTCGGGCTTCCGCTTCGACCGCACGCCCGGCCCCTTCCTGATCGACAGCACCGTCGAGCGCGCGCATACAGGCGCCTCGGTGCGCGAGATCATCAAGGAGGTCGAGGGCATGCGCGAGGCGCCGCTGCCGGCCGCCGAACTGTCGGCGGCGCGCGACGCCCTGCTGCTGTCGCTGCCGGGGCAGTTCGAGACCAATGCCGACGTCGGCGCCAGCCTGGCGGAACTGTTCGTCTACGGCCTGCCGCTCGATTACTACAAAGGCCTGCCGGCACAGCTGCGCGCCGTCACGGCCGGCCAGGTGCAGGACGTGGCGCGCAAATACCTCGATCCGCAGCAGATGAAGGTGATCGCGGTCGGCGACAGGAAGCGCATCCTGCCGCAGTTGCAGCCTTTAGGCCTGGGGACGGCGGAGATGCGCGACAGCGACGGGCAGTTGCCCCGGCAGACGCCCTAGCGCCGGCCTGGAGAAGCAGCATGAATCCTTTGGTCCAGCGCTTGGAAAACATGCTCGAGGCGGGCAGCGACAACCTGCTGTTGCGCTTCGGCCTGGGCAAGGCTTATGCGGAAATACAGCAGTACGACCAGGCCATCGCGCATCTGGAACGCGCTGTCGCGTTCGATCCGATGCATTCGAGTTCCTGGTTCTGGCTGGGGCGCGCCCAGTACGAGCATGGCCGCTTCGATGATGCCAAACGGAACCTGGACAAGGCGGTGCAGGTTGCATCAGAGCGGAAAGACAGCCAAACGGTGAAAATGGCCCAGGTCTTTTTGCGCAGGATCGAGAAACTGGACCTCCCTGGCCAGGCAAAACGATCCTGACAGCCGGCGCTCCAGGCGTTCGCGTGCTCGGCCGCACGGCCTGTCTGCTACACTGGTTTGTTCATCAAACCAGCATCCTGTCCGATTGACCCCGACTCCTGTTTCCGATGGCCTGCCCCCCGTGCTTGCCGGTCCCATCCTGCGCCGCCTCGAACCGGGCCGCCTGGTGCTGTGGCTGGTCGGCAGCGCGCCGCTCGACCTGACCCTGGTGCTGGCGCCCAGGGCAGGCCTGCCCCGGCGCCTGGCGCTCGACGCGGGCAGCTGCCGTGTGATGCGCGTCGGCCGCCACGCCTGCGTGCACCTGATCGATGTCGCCCTGCCCGAACCGCTGCCGCAGGACACGATCATCGAGTACGACCTGCTCCTCGCGCAGGGCGATGGCGCCGAGGCCGGCATCGCGCAGTGGGCGCCGCACCTGCTGCACGACGGCGCGACACGGCCGAACCTGGTGCTGCGCAGCCGTAGCGACAATATCCTGTTCGGCTCCTGCCGCAAGCCGCATCATCCCGCGCCTGACGGCCTGGCGCGCGCAGACGCCTTGTTGGCCGAACACATCGAACAGGCCGAGGAGCGGCCCGCCATGCTCATGATGTGCGGCGACCAGGTGTATGCCGACGATGTGGCGGGCCCGATGCTGGCGGCGATCCACGCGCTGATCCGGCGCCTGGGCCTCTGCGCCGAATGCCTGGAAGGGGCGGTGGTCGCCGACAGCGAAGCGCTGTACCGCCACCAGGCCAGTTACTACCGGCGCGAAGAGCTGCTGCCGGCAACCAGGTCCAACGATGCGCTGCGCGACCGCTTCTTCGGCGGCAGCGAGAAACCGATCTTCACCACGGCCAATGCGCACAACCACCTGGTGACCCTGGCCGAGGTGATGGCCATGTACCTGCTGGTCTGGTCGCCCCTGCCGTGGCAGCTGGTGGCGGATGCGCCGCCGCCCCCTTTGGCGCCCAGGCATGCACAGCGCTGGCGGCGCGAGTCGGAGGCCCTGGCGGGCTTTTGCCGCGGCCTGCGGCAAGCGGCCCGGCTGCTCGCGCACGTGCAGACCCTGATGATCTTCGACGACCACGACATCACCGACGACTGGAACCTGGCGGCCAAATGGGAAACCACGGTCTACGAGCACCCCTTCGCGCGCCGCATCGTGGGCAATGCGCTGATCGCCTACATGCTGTGCCAGGGCTGGGGCAACCGCCCGGAGGTCTTCGGGGAGGTGCTGGACGAGATGGCGCTGCTCGTCTCCACGGCCGGCGAGGATGGCCGGCTGGACGCGCCCGTGCAGGACGCGCTGGTCAAGCGCCTGCTGTCATTCCACCAGTGGGATTTCGTCGTACGGACCAAGCCCACGATCATCGTGCTCGATATCCGCACCCGGCGCTGGCGCAACCGGCGCCGGCCGGGCCATCCATCGGGCCTGATGGACTGGGAGTCCCTGACCGAACTGCAGCACGAGCTGCTGGACGAAACGGCCGCCGTCATCGTCTCGCCGACGCCCATGTTCGGGGTCAAGCTGATCGAAGTGGTGCAAAGCATCGCCACCTATCTGGGTGCTGCCCTGACCGTCGACGCCGAGAACTGGATGGCGCATCGCGGCGCGGCCAGCAGCATGCTCAATATCTTCCGCCACTCGCGCACCCCGGGCAATTACGTGGTCCTGTCGGGCGACGTGCACTACTCCTTCGCCTACGACGTCGAGGTGCGCGAGTCGGATCGACCGCAACATGTCTGGCAGATCACCAGCAGCGGCATCAAGAACGAATTCCCGCGCCGCCTGCTCGACTGGCTCGACCGCCTCAACCGCTGGCTGTATTCGCCGCGCTCGCCGCTGAACTGGTTCACCCAGCGCCGCGATCTCGCTCTCACGCCGCACCTGCCCGACACGCGCCAGCACGGCGAGCGGGTCTGGAACGGCGCGGGCATCGGCCAGGTATGGCTCGACGCACAAGGGCGGCCGGTGCGCATCGTGCAGCACAATGCCGACGGCCGGCCATCGACGCGCTTCCTGGCGCCGGAGCAGGAAGCATCTCCCGCGGCGGCCTCCGAGCAGCCCCTGAGGAAGCACTGAGGATCCGGCTCCCGCTGCCCGGTCGCTCCGGGAAGGCGCACGCAGGCTAGGGCGGGGACTGCAGCAGCTGCCGCGCAAGCAGCTCGGCGTGCGGGGTCAGGCTGGAAAAGTCGCGCGCGCACAGGTACAGCCTGCGCGAGGCCCAGGTCTCCGACAAGGGCAGGATGGCTAGGTCGCGCCGTATCGTCCTGGCCAGGGCGCCGGACAGGATCGATATCCCGATACCCTCTTCCACGTACATCGCCACGTTATCGAGCTGGCGCAGCTGGATGCGGTAGTCGAGCTGGCGCCCGAGGCGCGCCGCGCGCTCGGCCAGGTGCGCCTCGAGCGCGGTGTCCGCCATGCCCACGATGAGCTCGTCGAGGATGTCGGCAAAGGCCACTGCCGGCTTCCGGGCCACCGGATGCGCATGCCCGGCGACCACCACCAGCTGGTCGCTGGCGATCAGGTGGGTCTGCAAGGAGGCCAGGTCGGTGACGTCCGCGACGATGCCGAGATCGGCGCGCCGGTCCGCCAGGGCCTGGACGATGTCGACGCTGGGCCGTTCCTCCAGGTCGATCGACAGATCGTGATGCGCCGCCAGGAAGCGGCACAGTTGCGGTGGCAGGAAGGCCGCCATCGCAGCGGTGTTGGACAGCAGCCGGATACGTCCCTTGAGCCCGGTCGCGTAGTTGCGCAGCTCGCCGCGCATCTGCTCGACCTGCCCCAGGATGGAGCGGGCGTGCCGGATCAGCGCCTCTCCGGCGGGCGTGACGCGCACGCCGCGGCGGTTGCGCTCCAGTAGCGGCGCGCCCAGCACCTCTTCCATGCCGGCGATGCGCTCGCTGACCGATGCCAGCGCCAGATGCATGGCGCGGGCGCCATGGGTCAGGCTGCCGCACTCGACCACCGTCAGGAACAGCCGCAGGTCAGTCAGGTCGAAACGCATTGCAGCCTCCTGGGTTCGGAAACTCCGAAGTCTAGCACCGGAATTGCCAGATTGCGGGGTGGCCGCGCGCGCACTAGCATCCCTCCATGGACACGATGCTGCTGATCTTCCTCGCAGGGATACTGGCCGGGGCGATGAACGGGCTCGCCGGCGGCGGATCCTTCGTCAGCCTGCCGGCCTTGATTGCCGCGGGTGTGCCACCGGTTATGGCGAATGCTTCCAGCACGGTCGCGCTGTTTCCCGGCGGCCTGGCCAGCGCCTGGGCCTACCGCGACGGGCTTCGGCCGGTCGGCAATGTGCCCCTACCCGCCCTGCTGGCGGTAACGCTATGTGGCGGCCTGGGCGGCGCGCTGCTCCTGTTGTGGACCCCGGCATCCGTCTTCGCCGTCGTGCTGCCCTGGCTCCTCCTGCTGGCCTCGGTCGCGCTCGCCTTCGGGCGCCGCATCGGAGAAGCCTTGCGCTCGCGCTGGCACATCCACCCGCGGGCCGTGCTGTCCGTCCAGTTCGCGCTGGGCGTGTATGGCGGCTACTTCGGCGGCGCGGTCGGGATCATGATGCTGGCGCTGTGGGGCCTGGTCGACCGATGCGATCTGAAGGAACTCAATGCGCCGCGCACGCTGCTGGTCAGCGCGGCCAATGCGGTGGCGGTGCTGACCTTCATCGTGGCCGGTGCGGTGAGCTGGCCTGAAACGCTGGGCATGCTGGCGGGGGCGGTCGCGGGGGGCTACGCCGGCGCCCATCTGGGACGACGCGCACCACCCGGCCTGATCCGCGCCATCACGCTGCTCGCCACCGCCTGCATCACCCTGGCTTTCTTCGTGAAGACCTATGCCCCCGTTCTGCTCAAGCCTTAACCAAGTGAGGAAAAAACCATGCTCGACGCTCTGTTGGCAACCATTGGCACCCTGGGTATCCTGGCCAGTCTCGCATGCAAGATGCGCGGCAGCGCTGACGCTCCGTGACAAGGGCTTCGACCATATGACGCTCAGGTGGCAGCCTTTGTGTTTCCCATCCTTCCGTTTCCGATTCCTGAGCAGTGCCGCGCGTCCCGGCATCCGCTATCCGGGTCCGTCTGTAGCGACAGAACATGCATTCACCAGCGGCACACATTGGCATCTCCTATCGAAAGTGGCGTCGCAGAGTATGTCGATTCGCGCCATCCTCGGAACTCCGATTGTTGCCCCTGAATTCGCGGCCATCGTTGCGCTGCAGGAGACCGATACTGCCGGCGATGGCCAAGGCCCCCGTCACCTGCACGGCATCGAAGGTTTGCCCCAGCAGCAGCCAGCCGAGCAGCACGGCGGTAAGCGGGCTGAGTAGTGCGAGCGATGTGGCAATCCGTGGTCCCAGGCGTGCGATGCCGCGAAGCCAGATGACGTAGGCGAATGCCATTCCCACGAGTCCAAGCCAGGCCAGTGCGAGCAGATCGTTCGTGTCGGGGACTGGAACGGGAGCATCGACCAGCAACACGACAGGGACGAGAAGCAGGCCGCCCGCGGTCAGCTGCCATGCACCGAGCGTGACCATGGACACCGGCGCCGCCCACTTTCGGTTCAGCACGGTGCCCAGGGCCATCGATGCGGCGCCGGCGAGTCCGGCCATCACACCGACACGATCGAAGGCAGCGCCCGGCGTCAGCACCAGCATCGCCACCCCGACGATCCCTGCACAGGCAGCGATGATGTCCAGCATGCGCAGCGCATCGCCCAGGAGGAAGCGCGCAAGGAGGATGACCAGCAGGGGCTGCACCGCGCCGATGGTGGCCGCCACGCCGCCCGGCAGGCGCTGGGCCGATATGAACAGCATGCTGGCGAAGATCGAGAAGTTGAGCGCGCCGAGTACGAAGACCCGCAGGGTCCAGATCCCCTTGGGCAGTTCCCGCACGAACAGCAGCAGGAACAAGCCTGCCGGCAGCGCACGCAGCATGGCCAGCGTCACGGGAGGGTAGCCTTGCAGGAAGCTCGTCGTGACGATGTAGGTGCTTCCCCAGATTACGGGGACCAGGGCCGTGAGGAGCAGGTCGGAGGTGCGGGATGTCATGGCATGTCGAGAGCAATGGCGTGAAAACTCAAGGATAATGAGCGCACCGCCAGAAAATAATCCCTTTATCGGTAACTTCACTATTCACTACTGGAGAAGAATCAGTGGACCGTATGACCGCCTTGCAGGTGTTCCGCGCCGTTGCAGAACTTGGAAGCTTTGCCGCGGCTGCCCGTCAGCTCGGCCTGTCGCCGGCGGCGGTCAGCAAGAACATCGGCGAACTCGAAGCGAAGACCGGTACCCGCCTCATCAACCGGACGACGCGGCGGATGGCGCTGACCGAAGCCGGACAGATCTACCTCGACCATGTGGTGCGGGGCCTCGACGCCCTGGCCGATGCCGACCAGGCCCTGGACTCGGCGAACGCGGAGCCGGTCGGAACGCTCAGGGTGAGCGCGCCGCTGACGGTTGGCCTGACGCGCCTGACGAAGGCGATTCCTGCCTTCCTGGCGCAGTACCCCGGCCTGAAGCTGGAACTGCACCTGGATGACGGACGCATCGACATCATCAGGGACGGATACGATCTCGCCATACGGGGCAGCAACGCGCTGGAGGACTCCAGCATGATTGCCAGGAAACTCGCGGTCATGAAGCATGTCCTGTGTGCTTCGCCCGCCTACTTCAGCACCCACGGCAAGCCCACTGCTCCCCAGGACCTGCAACAGCATCAATGCATCCGGCGCCTGTCGTCAACAGGCCGCGCGGACGTATGGGAATTCCACAAGGGACAGCAGACGGTATCGGTCACGGTCAATGACCGCTACGCGGTCACATCGAGCCTGGCGGTCCTGGACGCCATGCGCGCCGGTTTCGGCCTCAGCCTGGTTCCTTACCCCTATGTCGCGCAGGACCTGGAGCTGGGCATTCTCACCTCCGCCCTGGACGACTGGGATACCTTCGACACCACGCTCTACGCCGTCTATCCGAGCAGGGAACTGCTGGCGCCGAAGATTCGCGTGTTCCTGGATTTCGTCATGCGCGAATTCCAGCAGACGTGAGCAAGGGACGCATCGCGGACCTGGACCGGAGGATCGGGGATGGCGCTTGCGGGCGCCGGCTTTTTCGCCTAACATGTGAACAACTCTTCACATGTTGAATATGAAAACCCACCCCGACACCGATTACGCGCCCGGCGCCGTCGAAGAACTGGCCGACCTCTTCCACCTGCTGGGCGACGCCACCCGCCTGCGCATCGTGCTGGCCTGCCTGGCCCAGCCGACCGCGGTGGGCGACATCGCGGCCTCCCTGGACCTGTCGAGTTCCCTGGTCAGCCACCACCTGCGCCTGCTGCGCGCGGCCCGCATCGTCAAGGCCGAGCGCCAGGGCAAGCAGGTCTTCTACGCGGCTGCCGATGCCCACATCAGCAGCCTGCTCGCCAATATGTTCGAGCACATCGCCGAACCCGCCAATGGAATGGACACATGAGCCACGATCACCACCACGACCACGAGCATGGCCATTCCCACGGTTTCGGCCACCATCACCACCACATGCCCGACCCGGCCGGCCATGGCCGCGCCTTCGCGCTGGCGATCGGCCTGAACACGCTGTTCGTCGCCATCGAATTCATCTACGGCTTCATCGCCCACTCCACCGCCCTGATGGCCGACGCCGGCCACAACCTGTCGGACGTATTGGGCCTGGTGCTGGCCTGGGGCGCGGCCATGCTGGCCAGGAGCACGCCGAAGGGCCGCTACACCTATGGCCTGCGCGGCTCCTCGATCCTGGCGGCGCTGGGCAACGGCCTGCTCCTGATGATCGCCTGCGGCGCCATCGCCCTGGAGGCCGTCCAGCGCTTCCTCGAACCGGCGCCGGTGCAGGGCATGACCGTGTCGATCGTCGCGGCGATCGGCGTCGTGATCAACGGCTTCTCGGCCTGGCTCTTCATGGCCGGCAGCAAGGGCGACCTGAACCTGCGCGGCGCCTACCTGCACATGGCGGCCGACGCCGCGCTGTCGCTGGGCGTGGTGATCTCGGGCCTGGTCATCATGAGCACCGGCTGGACCTGGATCGACCCGGCCGTGAGCCTGGCGATCGTGCTGGTGATCGTGCTCGGCACCTGGTCGCTGCTGCGCGAATCGGTGCAGCTGTCGATGGCGGCCGTGCCGCCCGGTGTGGATGCGGGCGCGGTGCGCGACTATCTCACCAGGCAGCCGGGCGTGAAGGAAGTGCACGACCTGCACATCTGGGCCATGAGCACCACCGAGAACGCGCTGACGGCGCACGTGGTGATGCCGGGTGGTTATCCGGGCGACCGCGTGCTGGACGAGATGGTGGCGAAGCTGCGCAGCGATTTCGCGATCCACCACTGCACCTTGCAGGTGGAAGAAGGCACGACCCACCACGACTGTGCATTGGAAGGGCACGAGCACCACGAGCACGCGCACGGCCACGCCCACTGAAGCGAGCGCCCGGGGGGCGCACGCCTGCCTTTGTCATCATGTTGAAATAAGCGCATGGTCTGATTCCTGTCTGACGCGGACAGACAAGGAATCCCATGCAAGCCGATCATCCTGTAGTTGCCAAGATCGTCGCCCCCATCAACCGGCGTTGGGGCACCTGGCGCGGCCTGGTCCGCACCGTGCTCGCCCAGCTCCGGCTGGCCACCGGCGGCCTCGACGACTTCAAGCTGCGCCGGCCCGAGGGGGTCCGGCGCGTGGTATTCGTCTGCCGGGGAAATATCTGCAGGAGCTCCTTCGCCCACCAGCTGGCGACCAGCTACGGCTTGCCGGCGGCCTCGCTCGGCCTGAAGACCAAGACCGGCGTGCGTTCGCCTGCGGCCGCGGTGGAGGCGGCGGCCCGTGCCGGCGTCGACATGGATCTCCATCGCGCCACCGACCTGAAGGATTTCGAGGTGAAACCGGGCGACCTGTTCCTGGTGATGGAGCCTGGCCAGGCGATTGAACTGCGCGAGCGCCTGGGCGGGCGGCAGGATGTCAGCATTTCCCTGCTGGGCCTGTGGTGCCCCGTGAGCATGCCGCACCTGCACGACCCGTTCTCGCTGAGCGGCGACTATTTCGATACCGTATTCATGCGCATCGACCAGGCCGTGTGCGCCCTGGTGCGCGAGCTGCGCCGCTCGGCGCAAGTGGCCAGGAACGAAGCGCTGGCGGCGTGAACAGAAAAATCAGCCGGCCAGGTTCGCGTACAGCGCCGTGCTGAGGTAGCGCTCACCAAACGAGGGGATGATGGTCACGATCATCTTCCCGGCATTCTCGGGCCGGCGCGCCACCTGGATCGCGGCCCACAGGGCGGCGCCTGAGGAAATCCCGACCAGCAGCCCTTCCTCGCGCGCGGCGGCGCGGGCGGTCTCGAAGGCGTCGTCGTTCTTGACGGCGATGACTTCGTCGTAGATGCCCGTATTGAGCACTTCCGGCACGAAGCCGGCGCCGATGCCCTGGATCGGGTGCGGGCCCTTGGTCCCTTTGGAGAGCATGGGCGAGGCTTCCGGCTCCACGGCGATGGCCTGGAAGCCGGGCTTACGCGCCTTGATGACTTCGCTCACGCCGGTGATGGTGCCGCCGGTGCCGACGCCGGCGACCAGGATGTCGACCTTGCCGTCGGTGTCAACCCAGATTTCCTCGGCCGTGGTGTTGCGGTGGACTTCCGGGTTGGCCGGGTTGTTGAACTGCTGCGGCATGAAGCAGCGCGGATCGGATGCCACCAGTTCCTCGGCGCGGCGGATCGCGCCCAGCATGCCTTCGCTGCCCGGCGTCAGCACCAGCTCGGCGCCATAGGCGCGCAGCAGCATGCGGCGCTCGTTGCTCATGGTCTCGGGCATCACCAGCTTGCAGCGGTAGCCGCGCGCGGCGCACACCATCGCGAGGGCGATGCCGGTGTTGCCGCTGGTGGGTTCGACGATGACGGTGTCGGGCTGGATGCGTCCGGCGCGCTCGGCGGCCTCGATCATGGCCAGGCCGATGCGGTCCTTCACGCTGTGGGCGGGGTTGTGGTATTCGAGCTTGCCGAGGATCTCGGCGCCGGCGCCCTGCGCCAGCCTGCGGATCCGTACCAGCGGCGTGTTGCCGATCAGTTCAGTGACGTCGTTCGCGATGCGCATCCCGGTCTCCCGCAGTAGGTCAGGGCACGGGCCTTGCCGGCCCGGCCTGACGGTTTGGATTTACTTCACGTCCACCAGTTCCACATCGAAGATCAGGTCCGCATCCGGCGGGATCATGCCGCCGGCGCCGCGCTTGCCGTAGGCCAGCACGCTGGGGATGACCAGGGTGCGCTTGCCGCCCACCTTCATGCCCGCCACGCCCTGCTCCCAGCCCTTGATGACAGTGCCTGCGCCCAACTGGAAGTTGAGCGGCTCGCCGCGGTCGAAGGAGGAATCGAATTTCTTGCCACGCTGCTTGGGCGCCAGCGGCTTGTGCAGCCAGCCGGTGTAATGGACATACACGGAGCTGCCGCGGGTCGCTTCCTTGCCCTTGCCCACCACGCGGTCGATGATCTCGACCTGGGGCGTCGGCACCGCCGGGACCACGGGTTCGGCTTGCGGCGGCACCGCCTGCGGCTGGGTGGCCTGCGGGACGGCCTGCTGCTCCGGCGCCGGCTGGGTGGTCGGCTTGGACGCGTCCTGCTGCTGCTGGGTAGTGTCCTGGGCGGATGCGCTCGCAGCAAACGCGAGCATCAGGGCGGCAAATGCGGTACGACGGATCATGTGGGCTCTTCCATCAAAGTGATCAATAACTGATCCTATGATAGCAAGGCCTCTTCCGCTTGCACAGTTTCCACTTTGGCCAGAGGCTCCTGCGCTGCCGCGTTGGCCCCATCGGCCAGCTTGCGCAGCAGGTGGCCGGCCGCGACCATGCCGAAGGTGGCGGTGACCACCATGCTCGAACCGAAGCCGGCGCAGTTCAGGCCGGTGACGCTGTTGGCATCGATGGCGCAGGCGTCGCCCGCCTCCGGATAGCGCAGCGGCTCCATCGAGAACACGGCGTCGATGTGGTACTTGTTCTTCTCGCCCTTGGCGAAGCCATACTGCGCGCGCAGGATCTTGCGCACCTTTTTCAGGAGCGGCTCCTGCTCGGTGCGGGCCAGGTCGCGGATCTCGATCTTGGTCGGGTCGGTCTGGCCGCCGGCGCCGCCGATGACGACCAGCGGCATCTTGTTGGCGCTGCACCAGGCGATCAGGGCGGCCTTCGACTTGACGCCGTCGATGGCGTCGACCACGTAATCAAAACCTTTACCCGCGATCATGCTCTCGAGGTTCTCGGGGTCGATGAAGTCCTCGACCAAGGTCACTTTGCAGAAAGGATTGATCTGGGCGATACGCTCCTTGAGCGCCTCGATCTTCGGCATGCCGATGGTCGAGGTGAGCGCCTGCAGCTGGCGGTTGATGTTCGACTCGGCCACGTTATCGAGGTCGATCAGGGTCAGGTGGCCGACGGCGCTGCGCGCCAGCGCCTCGACGATCCAGGAACCGACGCCGCCGACACCGATCACGCAAACGTGCGCCGCACGGAAGCGTTCGAGTGCACGCTCGCCGTAGAGGCGCGCGATCCCGCCGAAGCGGCGCGCGAAGTCGACTTCATCGTCCAGGGTGGCTGCAAAAGAGGGGGTGTCGTTCAGGTTCATCCCGCCATTTTAGCGGACGATGCTTTCGCATCTGCACTAAAATATCTCCTAGTCAATCAAATTCTTCTCGTGTGTCAACAAAACGCCCCATGACCTCTCTCCTGCACGACACCGCTCCCGATTTCGACCAGCCGATCGCCGTCCTCAAGCATTGCCACAACCGCATCCGCAAGCAGCTCGCGACCCTCGACAAGCTGCTGGCCCACCTGCCGGAATTCGGCGCCGACGAACAGGCGCGCCAGGCCGCGCAGGCGGTCCTGAAGTATTTCGAGAAGGCCGCCCACCTGCACCACGAAGACGAGGAGCAGGACCTGATCCCCATGCTGCGCGCCGTCGCGCAAGGGGAAGATGCGGCCACGCTGCAGGCACTGGCGCCGGTGATCCTGCAGGACCACAAGGACATGGACGCGCTCTGGCAAGACCTGCACGAGCAGCTCACCGCCATCGCCGAGGGCAGCGGGGCCGTGCTGTCGGCCAGCGCGGTGCAGCGCTTCTGCCAGCGCTATACCGCGCACATGGAACGCGAGGAAGGCACGATGGCGCCGATGGCCCTGCGCCTGTTCTCGCCGGAGCAGATGACCCGGCTGGGCCAGGCCATGCAGCGCCGCCGTGGCATTGCAACGGATACCCCGCCACAAGCGCCGGCGATCGGCCAGGCCGTTGCCGACCTGCGCAAGGATTACGGTCAGGCCAGCCTCAACGAAACCGACGTGATGGACGACCCGATGCTCCAGTTCACGCAATGGTTCGAGCAGGCGCTGAAGGCCGAAGTGAACGAGCCGAACGCCATGTCGGTGGCCACGGTGAACGCCGATGGCCGCCCGAGTTCGCGCATCGTCCTCGTCAAGCAGTTCGACGAGCGCGGCTTCACCTGGTACACGAATTACGGGAGCCGCAAGGCTGAGGACTTGCAGGACAATCCATACGCGGCTCTGCTATTCTTCTGGAGTGAACTGGAACGCCAGGTTCGCATCGAAGGACGTGTGGAGCGCACGTCCAATGAAGAGAGCGACCGCTACTTCCGCAGCCGTCCGCTGAAGAGCCGCTTATCGGCCATCGCATCGCAGCAGAGCGCTCCCATCGGCAGCCGCGCCGAACTCGAACAGAATTACGAGCAGGTGGCGCAGCAGGCCGGTGACGATCCAGTGCGTCCGGAAAACTGGGGCGGTTTCCGTCTCGTGCCCGAACGCCTGGAATTCTGGCAGGGGCGCCGCTCCCGCTTCCACGACCGCATCGTCTACGAGCGGCAGGAAGACGGCAGCTGGACGCGCCAGCGATTGCAACCCTAGGCCGGCTTCCCGCGCCCTGAGCGCGGCCGGCCTCGACGCCGGAGGTGGACCGTGTTCGAACAGATGAAGCTGGGGGCCTGGAGCGCGGGCCTGCGCGAGAAACTGTCCCTGCCCTTGCGGGTGGAACTGTGGGATGGCAAGCGCTTTGATTTTTCGTCGGAGCCCGCACGCGTCACCATCCGCGTGCCCGACCGGTCCGCGCTGCGCTACCTGCGCTCACCCTCGCTCTACAGCCTGGGCAAGGCCTATGTCGAAGGCGCGATCGACGTCAAGGGACGGGCGGCCGACATCATCAGCGTCGGCAATGTCCTGTCTGAACACCTGGGCAAGGGCGGCAACAAGCTGCTGGACGCCCTGCGCCGCCGCGTGCCGCACACGCGCGCCCTGGACGCCGAGGCGATCCGCTACCACTACGACGTCTCCAACGACTTCTACGCCGCCTGGCTCGATCCGGGCATGGTGTATTCGTGCGCCTACTTCGAGGACGGTCTTGAGGACCTGGCCACGGCGCAGCAGAAGAAGATCGACCACATCCTGCGCAAGATCGACCTGCGGCCCGGCCAGCGCCTGCTCGACATCGGCTGCGGCTGGGGCGCGCTGGTGCTGCGCGCGGCCCAGCACTTCGGCGCGCGCTGCGTCGGCATTACGCTGTCGGACAACCAGGCCGCATTGGCGCGCGAGCGGGTCGAGCGCGCGGGGCTGCAGGGGCAGGTCGAAATCCGGCTGCAGGACTACCGGGACGTAGAAGGACGCTTCGAGCGCATCACCAGCGTCGGCATGTTCGAGCACGTCGGCGTGCAGCATCTGCCAGCCTATTTCTCAACGATTAACAGCCTGCTCGAGGACGACGGCGTCGTCATGAACCACGGCATCACGACCACCAATGTCGACAACAGCGCAACACCCTACGGCGGCGGCGACTTCATCGACCAGTATGTCTTCCCCCACGGCGAGCTGGCCCACCTGGCGACCGTGGTGCGCACCATGCAGGAAGGCGGGCTGGAAGTGCGCGACGTGGAAAACCTGCGGCGCCACTACGCGCGTACCTGCGCGGCCTGGACCGATAATTTCGAAGCGAATGCGGAGCGGATCCGTAAGCTGACGGACGAGAAGCGCTTCCGGATCTGGCATGTGTACCTGGCCGGGTGCGCGTATGCCTTCGCGCACGACCGGATCAGCCTGTACCAGATCGTGTGCGGGAAGGCGGGGCAGGATCCGGCGCAGATTCCGTGGTCGCGGCGGTATATGTACCCGTAGGGTGGACGGGTTCCCCGTCCGCGCGTTCAAATACACGGTGATATACGGCGCATCGCCCATTTTCGCGCCGGTTGAACGCGCGGTCGGCAGAGCGTGATTCAGTCCACTGGACTGAATCACCCCTACTTCATACGGTTCGCAAAAGTCTTCCGGAACTTCGCCACCTTCGGCGCCACCACGAAAGCGCAGTACCCCTGCAGCGGATGCTGTGCGAAATAGTTCTGGTGGTAATCCTCGGCCTTGTACCAGGTTTCCTGCGGCAGGATCTGGGTCACGATCGGCGCATCCCACACCGCCGCCATCTCGGCCATCACCTTGCGCGCCGTCGCGTCCTGCTCGGGCGAGGTCGTGAAGATCACCGAGCGGTACTGCGGCCCCACGTCGTTGCCCTGGCGGTCCTGGGTGGTCGGGTCGTGGATGGTGAAGAAGATCTCGAGGATGTCGCGGTAGCTGATCACTGTCGGGTCGAATTCCAGCCGCACCACTTCGGCGTGGCCGGTGGTGGCCGAGCACACCTGCTCGTAGGTCGGGTTCACCGCGTGGCCGCCCATGTAGCCCGATTCCACGCGCGTCACGCCGCGCACTTCGAGGTAGACCGCCTCCGTGCACCAGAAGCATCCGCCGCCCAGGATGGCCACTTCACTCCCTGTTTGCTCGCTCATCGCACACCTTGTTTTCGTCAGTTTTAATGGTTCTTAATGTAACGCAAAGCGCACCGTCTTGCAGTGCACTACCGCACCTGCGCCGCCCCTTCGGCCCGACAGTGGCATAATGGCGCATCCTATGAATACACGTGCTCCCCGCGCCACCGAGCGCGGCTTCGATTCGGCCCATTTCCGCCACGCCCTGTCGCAATTCGCTACCGGTGTCACCGTCATCACCACGCGCCTTGCCGACGGCAGCTTCCGCGGCCTGACCGCCAGCTCCTTCAACTCGGTCTCGCTGGAGCCTCCGCTCGTCCTGTGGAGCCTGGGTGCCGGCGCCAACAGCCTGCCCATCTTCAGCGGCAATTCCCACTACGTCATCAATGTCCTGGCCGCCGGCCAGCAGGAACTGGCGATGCGGTTTTCGCGCCGCACCGAGAATCCCTTCGAGGGCGTCGAGTACGAGCTCTCGCGCACCGGCCAGCCCATCCTGAAAGGCGTCTCGGCCTGGTTCGAATGCCACAACCGCAGCCGCTACCCCGAAGGCGACCACGTCATCTTCGTCGGCGAAGTCGAGGAATGCGCCGTGCATCCGCAGTCGGCCCTGCTCTTCCACGGCGGACGATTCGGCAAGACCGACTGAGCACTCTCCAAGGATTGCGCCAGTTCTTCGGAGTTTCAGGCAAATCCTGACGAGGCGCTCGCCCTACCATTCTCTTCACCGTAACGCCGCATCCGCGGCACCAACAGGAGAAGAGAAATGTCCAAAGTCTGGTTCATCACCGGCGCCGGCCGTGGCATCGGCGCCCACATCGCACAAGCCGCCATCGCCGCAGGCGACAAGGTCGTCGCAGCCGCCCGCAGCCTCGAACAGCTGAACACTACCTTCGCCGGCGCGAACCCGGACCAGGTCGCACTGGTCCAGCTCGACGTCGCCCACGAAGAGCAGGCCGCGGCCGCCATCCAGGCCGCTGTGGAACGCTTCGGCCGCATCGACGTGCTGGTCAACAATGCCGCCTATGGCCTGCTGGGCAATTTCGAGGAACTGTCCCCGCAGGAAATCGACCAGCAATTCGGCGTCAACGTCTTCGGCGTCATGCACGTGCTGCGCGCCGCCCTGCCCGTCCTGCGCCGGCAGCGCAGCGGCCACGTCATGAACATCAGCTCGATCGCGGGCAGGACCGGCTTCGACGGCGCCGCCGTCTACTGCGCCACCAAGTATGCGATCGAGGGCTTGAGCTCCTCGCTGGCCCTGGAGCTGGCGAAGTTCGGCATCCACGTCACCAGCGTCGAACCGGGCTTCTTCCGCACCGACTTCCTCGACCAGAGCTCGGTGCGCTACGGCAAGAAAGTGATCGATGACTATGCCGCCCACGGCACGGTCGAGGGCGCCTACGGGGCTTACCACGGCAAGCAGCTGGGCGACCCGGCCAAACTCGCCACCGTCGTGCTGCGCCTGGCCGCCATGGACAAGCCGCCGCAGCATTTCCTGGCCGGCAGCGATGCGCTCGCCATGGCGCACGCCGAGGTCGATGCACGCCTGTCCGAGATGCACGGCATGGCGGAACTGTCGCGTTCGACGGACCATGCCGATGCCTGATCGTCCTGCGGGGATGGTGTATCCTGATCGGGACAAGATCATGAACTCCCTCGTCCCGCCACCATCCCAGGCTGCTCCGCCGGCGCTCGCGCGCCTGGCCGGACAGCTCTTGGCGCACGCCCCGCAGGACGGCAGTTTCGAGACCTGCATCCCGGGCGTGCACGCCATCCGCGCCTCGAACACGAGCGCCGAGCTGGTCCACGGCCTGCACTGCGCCGCCCTGTGCATCGTGGCGCAGGGGGCCAAGACCGTCATGCTGGGTGATGAATCCTACGAGTACGATCCCTCGCGCATGATGATCTTTTCGCTGGACCTGCCGATCGCCGCCATGATCCGGCAGGCCAGCGTGGCGGCGCCGTATCTGTCCTTCCGGCTCGACTTCGACCAGGAGCGCCTGTCCGAGCTGATCCTCAAGGCTTACCCGGACGGTGTGCCTGCCGTACCCGACAGGCGCGCGGTCTACGTGGCCCAGGCCGGCGAAGCCGTCATCGACGCCGCCGTGCGCCTGCTGACCCTGGCAAGCCAGCCCGAGGATGCCGAACTGCTCGCCCCGCTTGCCATGGACGAGATCGTCCTGCGCCTGCTGCGCGGCCCCTTCGGCGCCCGGCTGGCCCAGCTGGGACGGGTTGAATCGCACCGCATCGGCAAGGTGGTCGACTGGATCCGCCGCAACTACGACCAGCCGATCCGCATCGACGACATGGCCGAGCTGGCGAACATGAGTCCCTCCTCGCTGCACGAGCACTTCAAGTCGCTGACATCGATGAGCCCGCTGCAATTCCAGAAAACCCTGCGCCTGCAGGAAGCGCGCCGCCTGATGCTGTCGACCGGCATGGATGCCGGCCTGGCCTGCCAGCGGGTCGGCTATGCCAGCGCCTCCCAGTTCAGCCGGGAATATTCCCGTCATTTCGGCTCGGCGCCGACCCGGGACATGGTGCGGCTGCGCAGCGCCGGCCTCGTCGCCGACTCCGTATCATTTACACAATAAAGTCGCCTGTTGCCGGCCGGGCAAAAATGAAAATGCCTGTCGCAGTTTCAAAAGATGCGGCGCTGCCGCATTCCTATAATGGGTGGGCTATGGCGCGGTCCAGGGACCGGCGCGCGCCTTTTGTTATTGTAAAAAACCCATCGAGACAGGAAGATCCATGAGCCACTCCGATTCGCCCCGCAAAGCAGCCTTCCACTGGGACGACCCCCTGCTGCTGAACAGCCAGCTGACTGACGAGGAGCGCATGGTGCGCGACGCCGCGGCCGCCTATTGCCAGGACAAGCTGCAGCCGCGCATCCTCGAGGCCTTCCGCCACGAGCGCATGGACGTCGAGATCTTCCGCGAGATGGGCGAGCTGGGCCTGCTCGGCCCGACTATTCCGGAACAGTACGGCGGCCCGGGCCTGAACTACGTGGCCTACGGCCTGATCGCGCGCGAAGTCGAACGCGTCGACTCGGGCTACCGCTCGATGATGAGCGTGCAGTCGTCCCTCGTCATGGTCCCGATCTACGAGTTCGGCAACGAAGCCACGAAGCAGAAATACCTGCCGAAGCTGGCCACCGGCGAATGGATCGGCTGCTTCGGCCTGACCGAGCCGAATCACGGCTCCGACCCGGGCTCGATGGTCACCCGCGCCCGCAAGGTCGACGGCGGCTACTCGCTGACCGGCAGCAAGATGTGGATCACCAACTCGCCGGTCGCCGACGTGTTCGTGGTCTGGGCCAAGGACGATGAAGGCGCGATCCGCGGCTTCGTGCTGGAGAAGGGCTGGAAAGGCCTGTCCGCACCGGCGATCCACGGCAAGTTCGGCCTGCGCGCCTCGGTCACCGGCGAGATCGTCATGGACGAAGTGTTCTGCCCGGAAGAGAACGCCTTCCCGGACGTGCGCGGCCTGAAGGGCCCCTTCACCTGCCTGAACTCGGCGCGCTACGGCATCGCCTGGGGCGCGCTGGGCGCGGCCGAGGCCTGCTGGCACACCGCACGCCAGTACGTGCTGGACCGCAAGCAGTTCGGCAAGCCGCTTGCCGCCAACCAGCTGGTGCAGAAGAAGCTGGCCGACATGCAGACCGAAATCACCCTCGGCCTGCAGGGCTGCCTGCGCCTGGGGCGCATGAAGGACGAAGGCACTGCCGCCGTCGAGATCACCTCGATCATGAAGCGCAACTCCTGCGGCAAGTCGCTGGATATTGCCCGTACGGCACGTGACATGCTCGGCGGCAACGGCATCTCCGACGAGTTCGGCATTGTGCGCCACATGGTCAACCTCGAGGTCGTCAACACCTACGAAGGCACCCACGACATCCACGCGCTGATCCTCGGCCGCGCACAGACCGGCATCGCCGCGTTCTGATCTTCGCAAGGCGCTCTCCCCGCGAGAGCGCCCCTGTGCATCCGCATGATCGCGGCATGGCAAACAGGATGCACAGGAATCCTTACAACAAATTCTTTTCGATTTTCAATCGCGCCACGTCAATACAACCAGTTTATGCCTTACTATAAGAATTAGCTTCGCATAAACGTTTTCGACAACAACCATGTCGAGAGGTCCGATGAGCGCACCTGATGGACTGCAGCCGCCGACTGCCGCGGACAAGCATGTTCTGTCGCTTGAGCTATTGCTCCAGAACCTGCCCGGTGCCGCCTACCGTTGCCTGAACGACGGCATCTGGACCATGCAATTCGTCAGCGCCGGCATCGAGAAACTCACCGGCCATCCCGCCACCGCCTTCATGGCCCGCCCCGGCCTCTCCTACGGCAGCCTGATCCTCCCCGAAGACCGTCCCGCGGTAACGTGCCGCATCGCCATGGCGATCCACAAGGGACAGGCCTTCCAGATGACCTACCGGATCCGCTGCGCCGACGGCTCGCTGAAGTGGATCTACGAGCAGGGCGCCGCGCAGCCTGACAGTGAAGGCCAGCTGCTGGAAGGCTTCCTGTTCGACTACACCCGCCTGCACGACGCCGACCTGCTGGTGCGCGAGCAGGCCTCCTACCTGCAGCAGGCGCGCGACGCGATCATCGCGATGGAGATGAACTCGCGCATCACCTACTGGAACAACGGCGCCGAACGCCTCTACGGCTGGAGCGCCGCCGAGGCGCGCGGAAAGAAGTTTTCGGAGCTTCTCTGCGACAAGCTGCCGGCCTACCACGTGGCCTGGGAGAGCACGCTCGCCAACGGCGAATGGTCGGGCGAGCTGTCCCACCTGCGGCGCGACGGCGTGTGCATCGAGACCGATACGCGCTGGACCCTGCTGGCCACCGACCAGTGCTCGGACGCGGCGCAGAAGATCCTGGTGATCAGCACCGATATCAGCGAGCGCAAGCACAACGAGGCGAAGATCTTCCACCTCGCCTTCTTCGACCCGCTGACCGACCTGCCCAACCGCGCCAGCCTGCTCGACCACCTGCGCCGCGCCCTGCTGGGCAGCGCGCGCACGCGCAAGTGCGGCGCCCTGATGTTCTGCGATCTCGACAACTTCAAGTACCTGAACGACTCCCAGGGCCACGCAGCCGGCGACATGCTGCTGCAGGCGGTGGCGCGGCGCATGGAGCACTGCGTGCGCGAGGCCGACATGGTGGCGCGCCTGGGCGGCGACGAGTTCGTGATCCTGATCCAGCCGGTCGAGGACACGCGCGACGGCGCCGCAAGCCAGGCCGAGACGGTGGCGGCCAAGGTGGTGGCCGCGATGGCGGCGCCCTTCCAGCTGGCCGAGATGATGTACTCGGTGTCGGTCAGCGTTGGCGTGACCACCCTGTGCGGCACCGTCGATACGGTCGAATCGACCCTGCGCCAGGCCGATGCCGCCATGTACCAGGCCAAGGCCTGCGGACGCAATACCTACCGTTTTCACGACCCCGCGGTGCAGGCCGCGTGGTCGGCGCGGGCGGAGCTGGAGAACGGCCTGCGGCGCGCGCTGCGCGACGAGGAGTTCGTGCTCCACTACCAGCCGCAGCTCGACCGCAGCAGCCGCGTGATCGGCGCCGAGGCGCTGCTGCGCTGGCGCCTGCCGGACGGGAAGCTGCTCTATCCTTCCGAATTCATCCAGGCCCTCGAGGAGAGCGGCCTGATCATCGACATCGGCCGCTGGGTGCTGCGCACCGCCTGCGCCGAACTGGCGCGCTGGCAGCGCTGGCCGGATACGGCCGGCCTGACCCTGTCGGTGAACGTCAGCGCCAGCCAGTTCACCGAGCCGGACTTCGTCCCCATGCTGCAGCAGATCTTCGAGGAGACCGGCGTCCAGCCCTCGGGCCTGAAGCTGGAACTGACCGAAAGCCTGGTGGTAAGCGACTTCACCCACACCGCCCACACCATGTCGACGCTGAAGCAGCGCGGCATCAGCTTCTCGCTGGACGACTTCGGCACCGGTTATTCTTCACTCGCCTATCTGCGCAAGCTCCCGCTCGACCAGCTCAAGATCGACCACTCCTTCATGCGCGACGTGCTCACCGACCAGAACGACGCCTCGATCGTGCGCTCGATCATCGCGCTGGGCGACAGCCTGGGGCTGCAGGTGATTGCGGAAGGCGTGGAGACGCCGGGACAGCGGCAGTTTTTATCCGACGCCGGCTGCTTCATCTACCAGGGATTCTTGTACCAGCACGCGCTGAGCGCCGAGAATTTCACCCAGTACGCGCGCATGGTGCATTAAGCAGGACGGCCGGCTCCGCCGTACAGGGCCAGCGGCATGCCGCGCGCCCAGCGGTTCGAGGACAGCGAGAAGGTCAGCGCACGCACCTGGTGATACCACCCGGCCGGCACATACAGCATGTCCCCCGGCTCAACGATCACTTCGACGGCATTCGCCTGGCGCGCCAGCGGATAGCTGTCGAAATCCGGCTGTTCCGGATCGAAGGGCGAGCCGAACAACACCGGGTTCGCCTCGCGCACGTAGAGGAATTCGTCATGGTGCGGCGGCACCAGGAAGATCCGCTTGGTCCCCCAGATCTGGGCGAAGATGTTGTCGTCGAAATCGCAGTGCAGCGGCGTCATCGTGCCGATGGGGCCGAGCCAGAAGCGCGGCGGGCCCATCTTGCGGAAGTAGGCGGGCCAGTGGCACAGGCGGTTCAGCTCGCGCAGTTCCATATTGCCGACATAGGGCGGCGGTTCGTCCGGACCGTGGATGCGGCCGGGTTCGAGGTCGAGGTAGTCGCGCAGGCTCATGTCGCGCATCGGGCGGTCGGCGCGGAAGGCCTGGCGGATATAGTCGCCGGTGCGGGCGCGCACGGGCAGGTCGCCGTACTGTTCGCGCAGCTCCCCGGGCGTGAGGCGGCACAGGGGCCAGCGCCCGACCAGGCCGGTCATCAGGAAAGGCAAGCCCTGCGCGGCTCTGGCTTCGAAGGCCTGCGCGTCGAGGCGTTTTACACGAGGGATGCTAGTCAGCAGCGGCAGGCTGCGCGCATGTGCCTTGACGGCCTCGCGCATCGCCGCGATGGAGGCGATGCCGCGCACGGCGGCATCGCGTTCTTCCTGCGCCAGCTTGCGCGCCGCCGCCTCTTCCGGCGTGCTTGCCACGACCGGCAGCGGAGGCAGCTGCGCATTGAGTAGACTTCCCTTGCCCGACATTTTCTTCACACCTGTTCACGAAACCGCGAACAGGGTACTGCCTGGATGAAGAAAAGTCGAATCAGCGTGTGGCGAACGGCGTTTCAGGCACGCCCTTCACGCCCGGCCTCAGCATGACCACGGCGCCGGCGTCGCCACCCGTGCCCGGATCGATCGACGTCACCAGCAGCACGTCCAGGTCCGGACCGCCGAAGGCGCACATCGAGGGCTTGGCCATCGGCAGCGCGATCTCGCGATCGAGCTTGCCGTCCGGCGTGAAACGCTGCAGCAGGCCGGCGTCGTTGGCGCAGCTCCAGTAGCAGCCCTCGGCATCGACCGCGGCGCCGTCCGGGCGCCCCTTCTGCCCGGTGAGATCCGCAAACACGCGCTTGTTACTCGGCGTGCCCGTCTCGATGTCGTAGTCGAAGGCCCACACCGTGCGCACCTGCGGATGCGAATCCGACAGGTACATGGTGCGGCCGTCGGGCGACCAGGCCAGGCCGTTCTGGGTGAGCATATTGCTTACCACCGGGCCGACCAGGCCCTTGTCGGCACTGTAGCTGTACAGGCCGCCGACCGCGCGCGCCGCGCCCATGTCCATGAACATGGTGCCGCTCCAGAACCGGCCCTGGCGGTCGCAGCGGCCGTCGTTGAAGCGCATGCCCTCGCCCAGTTCGGCGCTTGGTGGCGCCGCCAGCAGGGTGACCTTGGCGTCGCCGTCCTCGCCCAGGGTCAGGCGGAAGATGCCGGTTTCCATGCCCGCCACCAGGCTGCCGTCGCTTGCTACCGCCACGCAGGCCACCATCTCCGGGGCTTCCCAGTAGCGCGCGGCGCGGGTGGCGTGGTCCAGGCGCCAGACCCGGCGCGCCGGGATGTCGACCCAGTACCACGCTCCCTCAGCCGCGTTCCAGGTCGGGCTTTCGCCGGTGGCGCAGTGCACGCCTTCGATTCGTTCGATCTGCATCTGGCTCATCACAGGTCGGTGATCTCGCGGTGCGCCGGCACCAGGGCCTTCATCACGCCCCATGCGATCAGGTAGGCCAGCGCGCAAATCGAGAACATGATCATGTAGCCGGTCTCCAGGTGGCCCTGGGCGCCGTAGTAGTCGAACAGCCAGCCGCCCAGCTTCGTGAGCAGCACACCGCCCAGACCGCCGGCCATGCCGCCGATGCCGACGACGGAACCGATGCTGTGTTTCGGGAACATGTCCGACACCGTGGTGAACAGGTTGGCCGACCAGGCCTGGTGGGCCGAGGCGCCGATGCCGATCAGGATCACCGGGATCCAGTAGCCCATGTAGCCGAGCGGCTGGGCCGCCAGCACCACCAGCGGGAACAGGGCGATGGTCAGCATGGCGCGCATGCGGCCCTGGTAGATGCTGGCGCCGCGGTCGATGAACCAGGTCGGCAGCCAGCCGCCGCCGATCGAGCCGACCATGGTCATGCTGTACAGGACCGCCAGCGGGACGACCATTTCCGGGCCCGTCAGGCCGTATTGCGAGGACATGTACTTCGGCAGCCAGAACAGGAAGAACCACCAGACGCCGTCGGTCATGAATTTTCCGAAGGTGAAGGCCCAGGTCTGGCGGTAGGCGAGCAGCTTGAACCACGAGGCTTTCGGCTTGGCCACGGCGGCGCTTGGCGCGGCTTCGGCGGGGGTGCTGTCGCTGTTGATGTAGGCCAGTTCGCCTGCGCTCAGGCGCTTCTGGCGTTCCGGCGTGTCGTACAGCCACAGCCAGATACCCATCCACAGGAAGCCGACCGCGCCGACGGCGATGAAGGCGGCCTGCCAGCCCCAGTAATCGGCGATCAGCGGCACGGTCAGGGGAGCCAGGATCGCGCCGACGTTGGCGCCCGAGTTGAAGATGCCGGTGGCAAACGACCGTTCGCGCTTCGGGAAGTACTCGGCGGTGGCCTTGATCGCGGCCGGGAAGTTACCCGCCTCGCCGATCGCCAGCACCGCGCGGCCGACCATGAAACCGATGATCGAGACCGGCACGGCGGCCAGGCCCAGGGTGGTGAAGACGTTGTTGACGGCGGTGCCGATGCCGATCGCGTAGGCGTGGGCGATGGCGCCGATCGACCAGACGACGATGGCGAGGACGAAGGCGCGCTTGGTGCCGAGGCGGTCGATCACGCGGCCGGCGAACAGCATCGAGATCGCGTACACGAACTGGAAGGTCGCCGTGATGTTGGCGTAGTCCGTGTTCGACCAGCCGAATTCCTTGGTGAGCAAGGGAGCCAGCAGGCTCAGGACCTGGCGGTCGAGGTAGTTGATGGTGGTGGCGAAGAACAGCAGGGCGCAGATCGTCCAGCGGTATTTGCCCACCGTGGAGGCCAGCTCCGCGGTCTTCTCTGGGCTACGGCTCATGACTTGCTGATTCATGTGATCAGTTCTTTTCAAGTGGAACAGCCGGTGTCTCCGCCGGCTGGTACTTCAATACAAAAGGGGCGCCCATGGCGCCCCCGTGATTACACCGCGACCTTCAGGTCGCCGTCCAGCACGCGTGCCAGGCCCAGGGGATTGTCGTCCCGCAGCGCCTCCGGCAGCAGCTCGGCCGGCAGGTTCTGGTAGCACACCGGCCGCAGGAAGCGGTCGATGGCGGTCGCGCCCACCGAGGTGCTGCGGCTGTCGCTGGTGGCCGGGAAGGGGCCGCCGTGGACCATCGCATGCGAGACCTCGACACCGGTCGGGAAGCCGTTGAACAGCACGCGGCCGGCCTTGCGCTCCAGGATAGTCAGCAGCTTGGCAGCCAGCGCGTGGTCCGCCTGCTTCACGTGCACGGTGGCGGTCAGCTGGCCGTGCAGTTTCTCGGCGGCCTGCAGCATCTGCTCTTCGGTGTCGAAGCGTACCACCAGGGCAGCCGGGCCGAAGATCTCGTCCTGCAGATCCGGGTTGCCGATGAAGGCAGCGGCGTCGACTTCGTACAGCGCGGCTTGCGCGGCGCAGCCGATACCTTCCGTGCTGCCCTGGGCGACCAGGCGCAGGCCTTCGGTGGAACCGAAGCGTGCGATGCCGCTGTTGTAGGCTTCATGGATGCCTGCAGTCAGCATGGTGCCGGCGCCCTTGGCTTGCAGCGCGGTGGTCGCGGCGGCGGTGAAGGCATCCAGCGCCGCGCCCTTGACCGCGAACACCAGGCCCGGGTTGGTGCAGAACTGGCCGACGCCCAGGGTCAGCGAATCGACGAAGCCGTTCGCCAGTGCTGAGCCGCCCTCTTCCAGCGCGGTCGGCAGCAGGAAGACCGGGTTCACGCTGCTCATCTCGGCGTAGACCGGGATCGGTTCCGGGCGCGAAGCCGCGGTGCGCATCAGCGCGGTACCGCCGCCACGCGAGCCGGTGAAGCCGACCGCCTTGATGGCCGGGTGGGCAACCAGTTGCTGGCCGATGGTGCGGCCGTCGCCGAACAGCATCGAGAACACGCCTTCCGGCAGGCCGCACTCCTGCACCGCGCGCTGGACGGCGCGGCCGACCAGTTCCGAGGTGCCGAGGTGGGCGCCGTGGGCTTTCACGACGACCGGGCAGCCGGCAGCCAGTGCGGACGCCGTGTCGCCACCGGCGACCGAGAAGGCCAGCGGGAAGTTACTGGCGCCGAAGACGGCGACCGGGCCCAGGCCGATTTTCGACAGGCGCAGGTCGGGACGCGGCGGAGTGCGTTCCGGCAGCGCGGTGTCGATGGTCGCGCCGAGGAAGCGGCCGTCGCGCACCACTTTCGCGAACAGGCGCAGCTGGTTCACGGTGCGCATACGCTCGCCTTCCAGGCGGGCTTGCGGCAGGCCGGTTTCCTGCTGGGCGCGTTCGATCAGCTCCGAACCGATCGTCAGGATCTGTTCCGCCACCGCTTCCAGGAAGCGTGCACGCTGCTCGAGCGGCAAAGTGCGATAAGGATCGAAAGCCTGCTGCGCAAGCGCGCAGGCACGTTCCACGTCTTCAGCGCTGGCCTGGCCGAAGGACGGCTCGAACTCGGCGCGGGTGGACGGGTTGTAGGCGCGCTGCTCGCCCGCGCTACCGCGGACAAGCTGGCTGCCGATGATCATTTCACCAGTGATCGTCATGGTTCTGACCTCTTACCTTAAACCGGGTTCTTTTGTTTCTTGATCAGGTCCAGCAGCATCTGGTCTTCTTCCGCGGTCAGGTCGGTCAGCGGCGGACGCACCGGGCCTGCGCCGTGGCCGACCAGGCGGGCGCCGGCCTTGACGATGCTGACTGCGTAGCCGCCCTTGCGGTTGCGGATCTCCAGGTAAGGCAGGAAGAACTCGTCCAGCAGGCGGTTGGTGGTGGCGGTGTCGCCCGAGGCGGTGGCGTTGTAGAAGTCCATCGCCAGCTGCGGCACGAAGTTGAACACGGCCGACGAGTACACCGGGGTGCCCAGTGCCTTGTAGGCGCCGGCATAGACTTCCGCGGTCGGCAGGCCGCCCAGGTAGCTGAAGCGGTCGCCCATCTTGCGATAGATCGAGACCATCAGTTCGATGTCGCCGATGCCGTCCTTGAAGCCGATCAGGTTTGGGTTGCGGTCGGCCAGCTTGGCCAGCGAATCGGCGCTCAGGCGGCAAGCGGCGCGGTTGTAGACCACGACGCCGATCTTCACGGAGCGGCACACCGCTTCGACGTGGGCGATCAGGCCGTCCTGGTTGGATTCGGTCAGGTAGTGCGGTAGCAGCAGCAGGCCCTGCGCGCCCTGGCGCTCGGCTTCCTGTGCGTGGGCGATGGCGGCGCGGGTCGGGCCGCCGCAGCCTGCCAGGATCGCGACGCCGGTGCCGGCGCAGGTGTCGACCGCGGTCTTGACGATCTGGCTGTATTCCTCGCCGTGCAGCGAGAAGTATTCACCGGTGCCGCCGGCGGCGAACAGCGCGGTGGCGCCGTACGGTGCCAGCCACTCGAGGCGCTTCTGGTAGCCAGCCTTGTCGAATTCGAGTTCGGCGTTGAAGTCGGTGATGGGGAAGGACAGCAGGCCGTGCGACAGGACTTTTTGTAATTCGAGTGCTTGCATTGCGAAGGTCTCCAGACAGGTTATCGGTGAATACCGCAGAATGATCAGGGATCAGTTGTATGTCATCGTACAACCTAAATGATCACCTCGCAAGCAAAATGTTCGGTCTTTTTAATTCACCATGGATTCGAGACGGCGCTGCGCCTCGACCAGCCGTTCGCGGCTATTGGACAAGTGGGTGCGCATCGCGGCGCGCGCCGCTTCCGGGTCGCGCCGCTCGATGGCGCGGTAGATGTCGTCGTGTTCGCGGCTGACACGCTCGTTGAAATTGGCCGGCTTGTCCTGCTCCAGCTCCACCGTATTCAGGCGTGCGCGCGGGATGATGGCGTTGCCGAGCTGGGCCAGGATGTCGGCGAAATAGCGGTTGCCCGTGGCCTGGGCGATCAGGAGGTGGAAGCGCTTGTCGGCCTCCGCCGCCGAGCGCCCCACCGCCATCGCTTCATGCATCTCAGCCAGGGCGGCGTCCAGCTCCTGTACCTGCTCGTCGCTGCGGCGCACGGCGGCCAGGCCCGCGGTTTCGGTCTCCACGCCGATGCGCAGCTCGAGGATGGAGAGCACGTCGCGCAGGGTGAGAATGCTCTCCGCGTCGATGCCCAGGCCGGATTGCGGCGCGGGTTCCAGCACGAAGGTGCCGATGCCGTGGCGGGTCTGCACCAGGCCGGAAGCCTGCAGGTGCGAGATCGCCTCGCGCACCACGGTGCGGCTCACGCCGTGCTGCGCCATCATCGACGATTCGGTGGGCAGCTTTTCGCCCGGCTTGAGCAGTCCCTGGCGGATGCTGCTGCTGATCTGTTCGACGACACCCTGGGCGAGATTGCGGGGTTTGCGCTGCGTGGGAAGCATGGAAAAATGGGGATGAGAAAGGAATAAGACGATTATATATCATCACAAGATGTCTGACGTCTTATGACAAGACATCTTCTCCTTGTCGCGTCTTTACGATCCGGCCTGACCGCTTGATAAATTGGTCAGGCCAAAATAGAATCAGGCGAATCATCAGGAGACCGCCCATGCCCCGCTTCGCCCTTCCCCTCTTATCGATGCTCCTTGCCGCCCACGTCCAGGCCGCCCCGGCGCTGCCGGACCGCGTGATCCTGGTCGGCGACTCGACCATGGCCAGCACCACCGGCTACGGCGACGCCCTGTGTGCGCGCTTCACGCCGGAGACCGCCTGCCTGAACCTGGCGCGCGGCGGCCGCAGCTCCGGCAGCTTCCGCGCCGAAGGCCGCTGGGATGAGGTCACGAAGCTATTGAAAGATGGGGCTCTCTTTCGCAAGACCTATGTGCTGATACAGTTCGGCCACAACGACCAGCCGGGCAAACCGGGACGCTCCACGGACTTCGTCGCCGAATTCCCCGCCAATATGAAACGCTATGTGGACGAAGCACGCGCCCTGGGCGGCGTGCCGGTGCTGGTGACACCGCTCACCCGCCGCAGTTTCAAGAACGGCTATGTGCACAACGACCTGGCGCCCTGGGCCGCCACCGTGCGCGACGTCGCCCGCGCGACGAAGACGCCGCTGGTCGACCTGAACGCCCTGTCGCTGGCCGCCGTGCAGGCCATGGGCCCGAAGGAAGCCGACAAGCTCGCGCGCACCGGGGCCAATTTCGACTACACCCACCTGGGACCGGCGGGCGCCGAACGCTTTTCCAGCATCATGGCAAAGGAACTGGCGCGCCAGGTACCGGCCCTGGCAGCCGGTATGCGAGGTGTGCGTTGAACCCGCGCGCCACCCTCCTCGCGCTGGCGCTGGCCGGCGCCTTCGGCCAGGCCGCAGCCGGCCCCGTCGCATTGACCGAACGCCAGCATGCGCCGCCCGACGGCTGGGCCGCACAGAACGGCGGCACGCGCGGCGGGGCGCTCGCCAGGCCGGAACACGTGTTCACGGTGCGCGACCGCACCCAACTGCTGGCGGCGCTCGGCGCCACGGCGCCCGCGCGCATCGTGCGCGTGGCCGCCACCATCGACATGAGCGAAGGCCGCGCCTTTGCCAGCACCGACGACCAAGCCCGGCGCGGCGTCGTGCGCATCCCCTCGCACACCACCGTGATCGGCGTTGCGCCCGGAGCAGGCTTCATTAACGGCAGCCTGCAGGTCGCGAACGCCGAGCAGGTCGTGATCCGCAACCTGGCGATCCGCAATCCCTGTGACGTGGGGCCGCGCTGGGATCCGAAGGACGGCGCGAAGGGCAACTGGAACTCTTCTTTTGATGGCATCACGGTGTCGGGCTCGCACCACGTCTGGATCGACCACAACAGCTTCACCGATGCGCCCGACACCGACGACAGGCAAGCAGTCGAGAACGGCAAGCTGAAGCAGTGCCATGACGGCGCCCTCGACATCAACGGGGGCGCGGACTTCGTCAGCGTCAGCTACAACCGTTTCGGCGAGCACGAGAAGAACATGCTGATCGGCTCGGGCGACCGCGCCAGCGGCGACCAGGGCCACCTGCGCATCACGCTCAAGGGCAACCTGTTCGAGCACGTCGCCGAACGCGCCCCGCGCGTGCGCTACGGCCAGGTGCACCTGCTGAACAACCACTACGTCGGCGACCGCAAGCACCCGGTCTACGCCCATGGCTACAGCGTCGGCGTGGCCCACGCCTCGCACATCATCTCGACCGCCAACGCCTTCGATATCGCCGGCGCCAATACCTGCAGGCAGGTCGTGCGCGATCCGGGTTCCAGCGCCGGCGTCTTCCAGGACAGCGGCTCGCTGCTCAACGGCCAGGCCTTGCGGGATTGCCCCTACGGCGGCGAGGTCGGCTGGCGCGTGCCCTACCGCTTCGCAGCCCTGCCGGCCGCCGAGGTGCCGCGCCACGTGCGCGAGAACGCCGGACCGCAAGCCCTGCCGGGCGAGAGCGACGGCTTTGCCGAAGCGCGTCTCGTGCCGGGCCAGGGCGCGCCCTTCCTGTTGCGCGCACGCCAGGATGCGAACGGCGACTGGCAGGGCGCGAGCCTGCAGCTGATCGACGGCGGCCGTGTGCTTCAGATCGAACTGCTGGAATCGCGTGGCGGTACGGTCAAGCGCATCAAGCAGGTGCGCCGCAATGCGCCGATGGCCGGCGTCCCCGTGGTGCTGCGTTTTGCCGCGGAGCCGGCGACCGGTCCGAATGCGAAGGGGCCCTCCCTGTCGATCTCGGTGGACGGCGACCGCGCCACCTGGCTGCTCGCCACCGCCATGCCTGCCGTGCAGCCGGTCAGCTGGGACGCGGGCGGCAACACCTTGCTGGACCTGCGCAGCGGCCCCGCCGGCCTGCCGGAACGCGTGACCGTGCACGTGGGCGCCGACCGCATCGCCATGCAGGCAGGCGACGCGCCGGAAGCGATCCGTCTCGGCGGCGCGCAAGGCGTCGAGGCACAGGCGGCCGATCCGCGCATCGCCTCCGTCGAAGCGGGCAATGGCAGCCTGCGCGTCACGCCCCATGCGGCCGGCCGCACCACGGTGACGGTACGGAGCCTGGACGATCCGTGGGCGCAGGCGATCTTCACGGTCGAGGTGCAGGCGCCCTTCGCTGCGCCCGCCAGCACGACCCTCCCCGTTTCGGCCGAGGTCCATCCGGCGCACGGCGCGCGCGGCGTGCCGCCGGATGCGCCGCTGCGCCTCGTGTTCGGCAAAGAGCCTATCCTCAGCGGTGAAGGCAGCGTACGCATCTACCGCAAGCGTGACGGGCTGCTTGTCGCCGTGGTCCGTCCGGGCGAAGGCATTAGCGCGCTGGGGCCGCAGTCGCGCAAGCGCCTGGTGCGCCAGCATCCGATCAAAGTGGTCGGCAAGGAGCTCTACGTGCGCGTGCCGAAGCTGCTCGCCTACGGCGAAGAATACGAGGCGGTGATCGACGGGCGCCTGGTCCGCGTCGACGGCTTCAAGGGCGCACGCTGGTCTTTCCGCACCACGCCGTACAAGCCGGTCGGCGACAGCATCACCGTCGACGACGACGGCCGCGCCGACTTCCGCACGGTGCAGGGCGCACTGGACTTCGCCATGGGCTTGCCACGCGAGCAGGCGGTGACGGTGAATGTGCGCGACGGCGTCTATCCGGAGCTGCTCTACCTGGTCGACAAGGACAAGGTCACCCTGCGCGGCCAGAGCAGGGAAAGCACCATCATCCGCGCCGCCAACAGCGACACCCGCAATCCGGGTTCGGGCACCGGCCAGCTCGATGGCACCCCCGGTTTCTCGGGCGGCCGTTCCCTCTTCCTGGCCCAGGACGTGGACATGCTGGAGATCCGCGACATCGCCCTGCACAACAGCACACTGCGCAGCGATGGCCATTCGGCCCAGGCGGAAACGATCTTCTTCAGCACCGACCGCGGCCGCCTCTCAGCGCGCAATGCGCATTTCATCAGCGAACAGGACACCCTGCAGCTGACCGGCTACGCCTGGTTCTACCGCTCCCTCATCGAAGGCAACGTCGACTTCGTGTGGGGGAACAACCGCGCCGCCCTGTTCGAAGAAAGCGAGCTGCGCACCGTCGGCGACAGCGCCAACAAGGACAGCGGCGGCTACATCGTGCAGGCCCGCACCGTGGGCAAGGACGAACCGGGCTTCGTCTTCCTGCGCTCGCGCATCACGCGCGGCCCGGGCCCGCTGGGGAACCTGCCGCCTGATGGCGCCACCTACTTTGCGCGCTCGCCCGGCACGCCGAGCACCTGGGACAACGTCGCCTTCATCGAATGCACAGTGGGGCCGCACATCGCAAGTGATGCCTGGTATCGCAAGCCGCTGCCCAATCCCCTGCAGGGCGGCTGGGTCGAATTCGGCAACAAGACGGAGGATGGCCAGCCCCGCGGCTATGGCGGCGTCCAGCTGGATCGCGAAGCGGCCGCACGCCTGTCCAGCCGCGCCGCTGTATTCGCGGGCCGCGGCTGGAATCCACAGCCTTAGCAAGAGCGCTTGACAGTACCGTTTACAGGTGTAATCATTAATTTCGATTACATCTGTAAATGGTACCCTCATGTCGACACCAGCCGAGATCAATATCAGCGACGCCGAGTCGCACGTCATGGAAGTGCTGTGGCGCGCGCCCGGCCCGGTGGTTGCCGAGCAGGTCGTGGTCGCCCTTTCGGAGAGCCAGCACTGGCAGACCGCCACCGTCAAGACCTTGCTGAACCGCCTGCTCAAGAAAGGCGCCATCGCCGCGCAGAAGGATGGGCGGCGCTTCCTCTACTCCGCCATCCTGCCGCGCGAAGCCTGGCTGGCGCGCGAAAGCGAGAGCCTGGTGCAGCGCCTCTTCGGCGGACGCATCGCGCCGCTGGTCGCCCACTTCGGCAGCCAGCGCAAGCTGTCGCAGGCCGACATCAAGGAACTGCGCAAGCTGATCGATGAGCTGGACGATGGCCAGTGAAATCACTGCCCTCGTGCTGCGCGGCGCGCTGTTCGCCGGCCTGGCGATCCTCCTGCTCTTGACGGCGCGCCCACTGATTCGGCGCTGGCTGGGCGCCGCCCTCGCCTACCAGGCCTGGCTACTCCTGCCCCTGGTCGTGATCGCGGCCCTGCTGCCGGCAAGTCCCGCGCCGCGGCTTCTGCACATACAGGCGCTGGGCACCGCGCAGGCCCTGGCGGCCCAGGCCACGCCAGGCGTCGCATCGCAGCAGGCGGATGTCCTGCTGGTCGCCTGGGCCTGCGGCGCGCTGGCGATGGCGCTGCGCTTCGTCCTCGGCCACCACGCCTTCCTGCGCCGGGCCGGCCGCCTGACCCCATCCGGCGAGGTTTATATCGGCGCCGCCGGCATCGGCCCGGCGTCGGTCGGCCTGCTGCGCCCGCGGATCGTCGTGCCCCCTGACTTCGCGCAGCACTACGCGCCGGCCGAGCAGGCCCTGATCATCGCCCACGAGCGCATCCACATCGCGCGCCGCGATGCCCTGGCCAACCTGCTCGCGGCGCTGCTGCAGTGCGCCTTCTGGTTCAACCCGCTGGTCCACCTCGGCGCGCGCGCCTTCCGCCAGGACCAGGAGCTCGCCTGCGACGCCGCCGTCATGCGCCGGCATCCGGGCCAGCGCCGCAGCTACGCCGAGGCCCTCTTGAAGTCCCACACCGGCAGGTACGCCGCCGGCCTGCACTGCCATTGGCAATCCCCCCACCCCACCAAGGAGCGCATCATGAGTCTGTCGCACACCCCGCCCGGAACCGCCCGCCGCCTCGCCGGCCGCTGCATCCTCGCCCTGCTGGCTGCGAGCGCCATTGGCGCCACCTTGGGCGTGCGGGCCGAACAGCCGGCACAGGGCCCCGTGTACGCGATCGCGATGCAGATCGACGACGGCGGCAAGCGCTCGACGCCGCGGGTGCTGGCGAGACCTTCGCGGTCGCCACCGACGCCTGGCGCCTCGAGATGACGGTGCGCCAGGCCGACACGCCGGACCAGGTCTGGATCAAGGGTACGCTCCGCAAGGGCAAGGAGCAGGTCGGCGCACCGACCTTGCTGGCCCGCGTTGGCGAAGCGGCCTCGGTGAAGGTCGGCGAGGGCCTTGAAACCTTTGCCGTATCGATGACGGCATCGCCACAATCCTGAGCGCCCAGCCCAGCGGTAACAGGCCTGTTCGCATATAATTGGTTGGTCCACTTGCAACATTACCCGCGTCAAACTAAGATTCCTTGTTTGGCATCGGCCACCATTTATCCACGACGGACCCATCGATGAAGAAAACCGCTGCGCTGAACGAAAACGGCGCCAACGAACCACGGCTGTACCGGGTGGTGTCGAGCAGGATCGAGGAGCTGATCCGCGCGGAGAACATCCGCCCGGGCGAGCGCCTGCCGGCCGAACGCGAGCTGGCCACCAAGCTCGGCGTCAGCCGCACCTCGCTGCGCGAAGCCCTGATCGCCCTCGAACTGGGCGGCACGGTCGAGGTGCGCGGCGGGTCGGGGGTTTACGTCAGCGAGCAGGCCAAGCCGCAGGCCGAGGTGCCGACCGCCGGCCCCGGCCCCTTCGAAGTGCTGGCCGCGCGCCGCCTGATCGAAGTCGAAGTGGCGGCGCTGGCCGCCAAGCACGCCAGCGACTCGGCCATCGACGCCATCCTGCGCGCGGTCGAAGAGATGGAACAGCACCACGAAAACCGCAGCGGCAACGAGTCGGCCGACCGCAACTTCCACCTGGCGATCGCCCGCGCCACCGGCAACAGCGCCATGGTCGGCGTGATCGAATACCTGTGGAGCCAGCGCGGCTCGCTGTGGCACAAGCTGAAGGAACACTTCCAGACCGAGGAGCTGCGCCAGCAGACCCTGCTCGACCACCGCAACATCTTCGCCGCCATCGCCTCGCACGACGTCGCCGGCGCACGCACCGCGATGCGCGCCCACCTCGACCGCGTCACCCGCACCTTCTCGCGCGGCTGATCCGCTCAAGCCGGGCATGGGCCCGGCCATCTCCCCTCCTCTTTGCGATCGGCCTGCTGCGCCAGGCGCGTTTCCGCAATCTTGTCCTTTCCATAATTGGTCTGGCCAATCTGTATTTACATACAGACCAGAAAATAAGTGGCAAGTCCAGATTGCGAAAGCGGTCAGACCAAAGTAGAATCGTCAACACCCCGCGTGATCCGGGAGGACCCTGGGCGCGCTTGACGATAACAAAGCAGGAGACATAGTGAAACACCAGAACCGAATCACCGGGCTGCGCATGGCCCAACCGCGCTTCCTTCTGTCGGCAGTCTCTGTCGCGGTCATGGCCTTGATGAACACCGCTCAGGCGCAGGAAGCGCCGATGCAGCGTGTCGAAGTCACCGGCTCCTCGATCAAGCGCCTCGCGACCGAGAACGCCCTCCCCCTCACCACCATCAAGGCCGAAGAGCTGCTCAACCGCGGCCTGACCACGATGTCGGAAGTCGCCGTGGCCCTGACCGTGGCCTCGACCAACGAGCCGGTCGGCGGCGGCGGCAGCGGCACCATGATCAATATGCGCGGCCTGAACACCAACCGCACCCTGGTCCTGCTCAACGGCCGCCGCCTGGCCAACGAAGCGCTGGGCGACAGCTCGGTCAACGTCGACGTGATCCCGATGGCTGCCATCGAGCGCGTCGAAGTGCTGCGCGACGGCGCCTCGGCCCTGTACGGCACCGACGCGATCGCCGGCGTGGTCAACTTCATCACCAAGCGCTCGATCACCGGCGTGACCGCCAGCGCCAGCACGGTGCAGCCGGAACAATCCGGCGGCGGCGCCCAGCGCCGCGCCGGCTTCGTGGTCGGCAAGGGCGACCTGGCCGTCGAAGGCTGGAACGTCTACACCGCCGTCGACATCCAGCGCCGCGATTCGCTGCTGCAGCGCGACCGTCCGGACATCACCGACCCGGCCAAGATCGCGCAGCTGGGCGGCACGCCCTTCACCCCGAACACCTCGGGCGGCGCGGCTTCTCCTGCGAACTTCACGATCTACCGCAACGGCAAGTCGGCCAGCATCACCGGCAACCCCTACTTCGCGGCCGGCTGCGTGACCCCGTACGCGGTCCAGACCACGATCCCGTCGACCCGCACCAACGCCAACGGCGGCAAGACCTGCATCACCGATCCGACCTATTATCCGGAACTGCTGCCGGAAGCCCAGCAGGCCACGATCTTCACCAAGGCCAGCATCGCCCACGGCGATGGCGGCGTCCTGAGCATCGAACTGAACCTGTCGAAGTCCTATATCGACGCCTCGGACGCGCCGCAGCCCTTCGGCGCCAGCACCGACTACGACCGCCTGACCGCTTCGCGCAAGCCGCTGATGATCACCAAGGCCAGCAAGTGGTACCCGGGCGGCAGCGGCGGCGTGCCGGCCGTGGCCGGCCTGAACGGCGAAGACCTGGCGCTGACCTGGAGCCTGGACGAACTCGGCGCGGTCACCACCCACGACGAACAGGTCAACCACCGCCTGGTGGTCCAGGACGAAGGCCAGATCAAAGGCTGGGACTACCGCGCCGGCGTCTCCTACGCCTATAGCCAGCGCAACATCGGCTTCCGCGACAACTTCGTGCGCACCCCGGGCCTGTACGCCGGCGTCGAGCAGGGCATCCTGAACCCCTTCGGCCCGCAGGACCAGGCCGGCCGCGACTACCTGGAGAGCATTTCGGCCGACGGCCTCGAATACCGTAACGCCGACGTGCGCTACTACGGCGCCGACCTGAACCTGTCGCGCACCCTGATGGACCTCGGCGGCGGCGCACTGGGCCTGGCCGTCGGCGCCGACTGGCACCGCGAGTCCTTCGAAGAGAACATGAACATGCTGGGCAACGAGGTTGTCTACAAGGTCTCGGGCACCCCGGGCCGCAACCCGAGCGGTTCGCGCCGCGTGGCCGGCATGTACGCCGAACTCGACGCCCCGGTGACCAAACAGCTGAACCTGAACTTCGCGGTGCGCGCCGACCATTTCAGCGACTTCGGCAACACCGTCAATCCGAAGGCCAGCTTCCGCTACCAGCCCCTGAAACAGCTGATGCTGCGCGGTACCGTGAGCAAGGGCTTCCGTGCCCCGACCCTGCCGGAACTGTACGGCAGCGAGCGCACCCTGACCCCGTCGAGCTCGAACTGGGATGACCCGCTGCTCTGCCCCAGCAGCACCCCGAGCGTGACCGGCACCGGTACCCTGACCACCGACCCGCGCTACGCCGGCCTGAACCTCGACCCGACCCGCGTCTGCAACACCCGCCTGACCACGCTCACCGGCGCCAACCCGGACCTGGAGCCGGAAAAGTCGAAGACCTACACGGTCGGCTTCGTGGTCGAGCCGGTGAAGAACTTCGTGGCCACCGTCGACTTCTGGAAGATCGACATGACCGGCACCATCGCCCAGGTCTCGGAAGACACGATCTTCAACAACATCGAGAAGTACGCCGACCTGTTCGTGCGTAATCCGGACGGCACCCTGCAGTACATCACGAAGACCCGCCTGAACATGGGCGGCCTGCGCACCCAGGGCGTCGACATCGGCCTGAACTACATGGTTCCGACCGCGAACTGGGGCCGCTTCGGCTTCTCGCTGGACGGCAGCTACACCGACAAGTACGAAGGCCAGAACGAGTCCGGCGGCGAGTGGTTCGACAGCGTCGGCAGGAACGGCGCCCTGTCCACCGGCGCGACCGCGTCGAACACCTATGTGTTCAAGTGGAAGCACCAGGCGCGCGTGAACTGGTCCTACGGCGCCTTCTTCGGCCAGCTGACGCAGCAGTACGCCTCGAGCTACGAAGACACCAACGCGCTGCCGACCCAGAAGCCGGGCCAGCCCTTCTTCAACCGCATCGCGCCGTACCGCGTCTACAACCTGTCGACCAGCTACAAGGTCAACAAGCAGCTGAAACTCGGCCTGGGCGTGAACAACCTGTTCGACGAAGATCCGCCGCTGTCGAACCAGCGCCTGTCCTCGCGCGTCGTGTTCGCACGTAACGTCGCCAAGCCGATCGGCCGTACCTTCACGGTGCGCGCGGACTATACGTTCTAAGTCCTCTCCTGGACTGTGGCTTGCGCCGGGTGGGCACCTGCCCATCCGGCGTTTTTTTTCGCATATCGACAGCACGGAGACAGCATGGCAGTCAAACAGATCAACCCGCAACGCCGCGCCCTGCTGCGCGCCGCCTCGGTCTCGGCGGCCGGCTTCGGGCTAGGCGCCCCGGCGCTGGCGGCGGCGCCGGCAAAGATCGACCCCTGGGCCCGCGCCCAGGGCATCGCCGACAAATTCAAAACGCCGATCAGCTTCCCCAGGCGCGACTTCCCGATCACGGCCTACGGCGCCGAGTCCTGCGAGGCGATCCAGGTGAGCGGCTACCTCGCCCACCACGCGCCGGGCCAGGTGAGCACGCCGGCGCCGGGCGCCACGGACTGCCATGCGGCCATCGCCGCGGCGATTGCGGCTTGCAGCAAGGCCGGCGGCGGGCGCGTGCTGATCCCGGCCGGTAACTGGCTGGTGAAAGGGCCGATCGTCCTGAAGTCGAATGTCAACGTGCACCTGGCCAAGGGCGCCCACGTCTACTTCAGCAACGATCCCGAGGACTTCGCCAAATATGGCGACTACGACTGCGGCGAGCGCGGAAAACTCGTCATCTCGCGCTGGCAGAGCAACGATGTTCTCAACTATTCGCCGATGGTCTACGCCTACGGCCAGACCAATATCGCCCTCACCGGCGAAGACTGGACCAGCATCCTCGACGGCCAGGGCGGCGTACCGCAGGCGAACGGCGACACCTGGTGGGACTGGAAGGGCAAGCGCAAGGCCGGCCCGCGCCAGCATGAAGCGCAGACGGCCGTCAATCCCTTGAACCCCGTCTCGATCAGGAGTGTCGCCCCCGGCCTGAGCGATGCCCAGGTGGCGCTCATGGAGGGCAGGAACGACAAATGGCGCACGGACGAGGCCTACCTGCCGACCCTGTCGGAAGCGGGCGTGCCGGTGGCCAAACGCTTGTTCGGGCGCGGTCATTACCTGCGTCCCTGCATGGTCGAATTCATCGGCTGCACGAACGTGCTGCTGCAGGGCTACCAGCTGAACCAGTCGCCGTTCTGGCAGCACCATCCGGTCAACTGCAGCATGCTCGCGATCCGCAACGTGCACATGAACAGCCTGGGTCCGAACAGCGACGGCTTCGACCCGGAAGCCTGCGACACCGTGCTGGTGGAGAACTGCACTTTCAACAGCGGCGACGACTGCATCGCGATCAAGGCCGGCAAGAACCTCGACACCCAGTTCGGCCCGACCCAGAACGTGGTGATCCAGCATTGCGTGATGAACAGCGGCCATGGCGGCGTCACGCTGGGCAGCGAGATGTCGGGCGGGATCCAGCACGTGTACGCGCAGGACATCGAGTTCCGCAACGCGCATTGGGCCAGCGACCCGCTGAACATCGCGATCCGCCTCAAGACCAACATGAACCGCGGCGGCTTCCTGCGCCACTTCTACGTGCGCAACGTCACCATGCCCAATGGCGTGAACCTCAAGCCCCAGTTCTACACGCCGATTCCCGGCGGGCCGATTCCCCCCAAGTCGGTCGCGGCGGGAGCCGGAGGCGTCATCACCTTCGATTGCGACTACGCGCCCAATGCCGACAATGTGCGCACCCGCCCGCCGGTGGTGGAACACATCCACATCTCGGGCGTGAAGGTGGGGAATGTCGAGACCCGCGACGGGCCACGTTCCTGCTACCAGGCGGTGCTGCTGCTCGGCCCCGTCGCCTTCGACTACAACGGCGACAAGCCGGCGCAGATCCTGCCGATCCGCGACGTCACCATCAGCGACTGCGACTTCGGCACGCCGGTCAATGCGGCGCAGCCAATCTACACCTTCAACGTGAAGAACGTGGTGCTGCGCAATGTGACCATCGGGGGCAAGGTGCTCAACACGACCCTGTCGACATAATCCGGCGGCGGCCCGCGTGTCGCGCGGGCCGGCGGTAGGCTATGCTGTCAGGCTTCTTGCCCGTTCCCGACCACGATGCCCATGCTTGACCTGCTTAACGCGATTCCGCGCAGCCTGATCCTGCCGCCCTCCAACCTCTTCCTCCTGATCATGATCGGCCTTGTCGTCTGGCGCTGGCGGCCGCGCGCCGGCCGCGCCATCGCGGGCGCCGGCTTGGCGCTGCTCACCCTCCTGAGCACGACGGCGGTGGCGGACTTCCTGGTGACGCCGCTGGAGACCATGACCACGCCCTTGACCGCGCCGAAGCAGGCCGGCGCCCAGGCCATCGTGGTCCTCGCCGCCGGCCAGGTGCGCGAGGCGCCCGAATACGGCGGCCGCGACATCCCGGACTACGTCGCCCTGGCGCGCCTGCGCTACGCGGCCCACCTGCAGCGGGCGACCGGGTTGCCCATCCTCGTCAGCGGCGGCTTCGCCGGCAAGCCGCTCGGCAACGATCGCATCCATTCCTTCGGTGACGCGATGGCGAGTGCGCTGCGCGAAGACTTCGGCGTGCCGGTGGCCTGGGTCGAGGGACGCTCGCGCGACACCGCCGAGAACGCGGCCTTCAGCGCGGCCATGCTGCGCGCGCAGGGTGTCAAGCGCATCCTCCTGGTGACCGATGCGATGCACATGGCACGTTCGAACGCGGCCTTCAAACGCGCGGGAATGGACGTCGTCGAGGCGCCCACCGTCTTCCTCGGCGGACGGGCCACCGGCATCAACGCATGGGTGCCCAGCGCCGAAGGCATGCGGCGTTCCTGGTATGCGACGTACGAGCTGATCGGGCTCGCCTGGTACCGCATGCGCGGCGGCGGCGCGGGCAATTAGGGCAGGTGCCCGAAAGACGTCCATAACACCGTGGTGTCAGGTCTGACAAACGGACACGGGCTCAACCGTTAGGCTCGCGTACGGTCGAGCTCGTGTCTGAATGTCAGACCTGACACCGAGGGGTATTCGGGCGGTGCGGAGAACTAGGGCAGCGTGCGCCGCAGGAAGGCGTCCATCGCCTCCACGGTCGGTTCCACCCAGGGGTCGAAGAGCCAGAAGGAATGCGGGGTGCCGGGCAGCGCGACCGTGTCGCTTGCGATGCCGTACGAGGCCAGCTTCGCCGCCATCGCCTCGCGTCCCACCGAGAAGCGCGGCACGCCGCTGATGATGAAGAGCACCGGCGGGCTGTCCTTGCCCACGTGGGTGATCGGCGAAGCCGCGCGCCACAATGGCGCCTTTTCCGCATAGCGCCCGCCGAACCAGGCGCCCGCCGCGGACGGCTTCTTGTTCGGATCGTCCTCGTGCTTGCGCGATTCCTCGGTGGTGAAGTCGGACAATCCGTCGATATTGATCACGGCGCCGACGGCTTGCGGCTCCAGCATGCCCACCAGCGAGGCGATCTGTCCGCCGGCCGATGCGCCCGAGATGGCCACGCGTCCAGGGTCGATGCCGAAGCCGGCCGCATTGTCGCGCAGCCAGCGCAGGGATTCCCTGACGTCGGTGACGGCCGCCGGATAGCGGGCCTGTCCCGACAGGCGGTAGCTGACGGTCGCGGCGGCGAAACCGCGTGCGGCCAGGCGCGCCGCCAGAGGCGCCATGCCGGTGCGGTCACCGCTGGCCCAGCCGCCGCCGTGCACGAGGATCACGAGCGGCGCCGGTGTGGGGCCGGGCTGCGGCAGGTAGAGGTCGAGGCCGAGGGCCAGGCCGGGGTGTTGCAGGTAGACGAGGTCCTTGCGTAGCTGGACCGAGGCCGGCGTCTCGCTGCCCGCGATGCGGATGAAGGGGTAGTCGCGGACCAGCTTGCGGTAGGTCGTTTCGGCGTTGTAGGGCGTCTGCGCCCAGGCGCCGGTGGCAAGCAGGGCCAGCACCAGGCCGGGAATGAATCGCTTCATAGTAGCTCCCCGCGGAACACGCAGCGCCGGCGCAGCGTGGCGCCAGGGGCCAGCACCGTCAGGCCGGGCTGGCCTGGCAGGTTGTGTGCATTGACCGGATGGTCGACGGGCTCGAAACAGAACACGTCGCGTCCCTGCGGCACGTAGAGAATGAAGTAGTCCATGTCGGCGGCCACCCCGAGCGCCACGCCGCGTTCCGGCCAGGCGATGCGCGCATCGCCATGCCAGCCTTCGAACACATTGTCGACGCCGTCCTGCGGCAGCGGCGATGGATTGTCGAAACGCCACTGAAGGGGAATGTCCTGGCGCGCCAGCGGGAGCTTGTCCGGGCCGGCCATCCACACGCTGCGCGCGCCCGCCTGCAAGAGCGCGCCTTGCGGGTCCGGCATCCAGGGATGCAGGCCCAGGCCGAAGGGCAGCGCGCTGCGGCCGGCATTGCGCACACAGAGTTCGACCACCAGCGCATCGTCAGCCAGGGTGTAGCGCAATTCGGCGGTGTAGGCGAAGGGTGTGGCGTCCCAGCGGTCCAGGCTCAGGGTCAGGGAGGTGTCGTGGTGGGCCGCGACGCGCCAGCGCTGCTGCCAGCCGTCGCCGTGGATCGGGCAAGGCTCGCCTTCGCGGTTGGGCAGGGGCACATGCTGCACACCCTCGAAGGCGAAGCCCGTGGGCGACATCCGGTTCGACCAGGGCAGCAGGGGGAAGCAGGCCAGCTGGCCGGGGAGCGGCATGCCATCGAAGTCCCCGGGCAGGCCGCGCAGCAGCGGCACCCTTTCCTCGCCGCGCAGCCAGTCGAGCCGCGCCAGTCCGCCTCCCACCTGCGGCAGCACTTCCGCCAGCAGGCAGTCGTTGCGCAAGGCGAGGCGTTCCAGCACGGGCGTCGGCATCGGCGCTCAGTATTGCGGGCCGTCGAGCAGGAACTTGCCGCCCTGGTACATGGTGGTGACGTCGTCCTTGTCCGGGAACTCCGAGGTATCCGGGAACAGGTGGGCGAATTTCGCGGAGCTGTCCTTCGGCTTGTAGCCCAGGTGCGAGGCCAGGCGGTTGTCCCACCAGACGCTGTCGTTGTCCGACACGCCGTAGATGATGGTGTGGCCCACGCGCGGCGCGAACAGCGAGCAGCGCAGCATCTCGGTGAGGTCGTCGTAGGAGAAATACGTGCTCATCATGCGCTTGTTGGCCGGCTCCGGGAAGCTCGAGCCGATGCGGATGCAGACGGTCTCGATGCCGAAGCGGTCGAAGTAGTAGCGCGCGATCTGCTCGCCGAAGACCTTCGACAGTCCGTAGTAGCTGTCGGGGCGGGTCGGCGAGTTCGCATCGAGCACCGTGTTGACGTGGTGGTAGCCGATCGCGTGGTTCGAGCTGGCGAACACCACGCGGCGGGTGCCGGCCTTGTGCAGCGCCTCGTACAGGTTGGCCACGCCCAGGATGTTGGCCTGCATGATCGGCTCGAAGGGCTTCTCGGTCGAGATGCCGCCGAAATGCAGGACGGCGTCGACGCCTTCGAGCAGTTTGATCACGGCTTCCTTGTCGGCCAGGTCGCACTGGACGATTTCCTCGCCCTCGCGCGCTTCGCCCATATCGGCGACATCGGACAGGCGCACCACCTCGGCCCAGGGCTTGATGCGGTCGCGCAGGACCTTGCCCAGGCCGCCGGCAGCGCCGGTCAGCAGGATGCGTTTGAAGGGTTTGCCTTTTGCGGCTTCGGTCATTACAACACTCCTTGATATCGTCGCGTCGTTCGTAGGGTGGGCGGCTCTGCCGCCCACGCGTTCAAATCACGTATCCCGGCCCGCTCCGTGGCGCGCTTCGGTACGTTGAACGCGTGGGCGGGGGACCGCCCACCCTACGGGAACGGCGCTGTATTCTGTCAGGTCACCGGCGCCGGATTGAACAGCGCCAGCGCATTATGCAGTTTCCAGTGTTCGGCCCAGGTCTTGCGCCCGCTTGCCACGTCGAGGATGAGGCGGAACAGCTCCCAGCCCACGTCCTCAATAGTAGCTTCTCCGCTGGCGATGCGGCCGGCGTTCACGTCCATCAGGTCGTGCCAGCGGTTCGCCAGTTCGGTGCGGGTCGCCACCTTGATGACCGGGACGGCGGCCAGGCCGTAGGGCGTGCCGCGGCCGGTGGTGAAGATGTGCACGTTCATGCCGGCGGCCATCTGCAGGGTGCCGCAGATGAAATCGCTGGCCGGGGTGGCGGCGTAGATCAGGCCCTTCTGCTGCAGCTTCTCGCCCGGCGACAGCACGCCGGTAATCGCCGTGGTGCCCGACTTGACGATCGAGCCCATGGCTTTTTCCACGATGTTCGACAGGCCGCCCTTCTTGTTGCCGGGCGTGGTGTTGGCGCTGCGGTCGACGCCGCCGCGCACCAGGTAATCGTCGTACCACTGCATCTCGCGCACCATCGCCTGGGCGATCTCCGGGGTGGCTGCGCGCGCGGTCAGCTGGTCGATGCCGTCGCGTACCTCGGTGATCTCGGAGAACATCACGGCCGCGCCGGCGCGCACCAAGAGGTCGGTGGCGAAGCCGACGGCCGGGTTGGCGGTCACGCCCGAGAAGGCGTCGCTGCCGCCGCACTGCACGCCGACCACGAGATCCGACGCCGGGCAGGTGACGCGCTGGCGCGCATTGAGTTCCTGCAGGTGCTTTTCGGCGGTCTGCATCAGGTTGTCGATCATCGACATGAAGCCGACGTGCTGCTGGTCCTGCAGGGTGATCACGGAGGGTTCCGCATTCCCGATCGGGATGGCGCCGGCCGGGAACAGGCGCGCCGGCGGCAGCTTCTCGCAGCCCAGGCTCACCACCATGACGCTGTCGCCGAAGTTCGGGTTGCGCGAGAGGTTGCGGATGGTCTTGATCGGGATGTCGGCGCCCGGCGCGTCGATCGCGACGCCGCAGCCATAGACGTGTTCGAGCGCGACCACGTCCTCGACGTTCGGGTAGCGCGGCAGCAGCTCTTCCTTGATGCGCTTGACCGCGTAGTCGATCACGCCCGAGACGCACTGCACGGTGCTGGTGATCGCCATGATGTTGCGGGTGCCGACCGAGCCGTCCTTGTTGCGGTAGCCTTCAAAGGTATAGCCTTCCAGGTCCTGGGCCGCCGCCACCGCGTGGGTGCCGATCGGCAGGTCGTCGAGCGAGCGCGCGGCCGGCATGCGCAGCACGCGCTCCGACACCCAGCTGCCGCGCGGGATCGGGCCGTTGGCGTAGCCGATCGTGACGCCGTAGCGGATCACGGGGTCGCCGTCAAGCAAGTCGACCAGCGCCACCTTGTGCCCCTGCGGGACGCCCTCGACGAGGGTCAGGCCGTCGGGGAAGACGGTGCCCGCGGGCAGTCCGCCGTCGTTGGCGACGATCGCGACATTGTCGCTGGCCTGCATGCGGATGGTGCGCGGAAGGTGCTGATTCATGGTGTGATGCCTTGGTCGGTAGGTTCTTTTTCAGTATGCCATACAAAATCGAACAGTGGCTAGTCCACCTTGCGATTTTGGCCCGACCAAATTAGAATGGCCTGACCAATAAGTATGCAAATAAGTAGCTGGTGCAGTATTTAGACAACACACCGACTGGAGACACATGAAGACGACCATGCTGGCAGCCTCGCTCGCCACCCTGTTAGGCTGCGCACTCGCTTGCGGCCCTGCCCTGGCCCAGGGCGGCCAATACCGCAACCCGGACAATAAGAACCTGAAGGATCCGGCCGAAGGCACTTATCCGGTGCCGTACAAGATGCCGCAGGTGGCCGAAGTCACGGCCCAGCTGAAGTCGATCCGCGCCTACATGGACAGCGCGACGCCGACCCGGATCATCAACAGGAAGACCGGCGACCAGATCTTCGACCTGAAGACGCCGAACGCGGACGCGATCTTCGAGCCCAGCGCGGGCGACTACGGCATCCAGGTCTACGAGATGGGCGTGGTCCACTCGGGCCTCCTGAAAGCGGCGGAGGCCACCGGCGACCCGGGCTTCACGGCGATGACCCAGCGCCACTTCCAGTTCTTCTCCCGGACCCTCCCCTACTTCCGCGCCCAGGAACAGAAGTTCCACCTCGAACGGGCCAACAGCTTCTCCCGCTTCCTCGATCCGCGCTCGCTGGACGATTCCGGCTCGATGTGCGCCGCCCTGATCCGCGCACGCCTGAAGAACGTCGGCCCGGACCTCAAGCCCATGATCGACGCCTGCAGCGACTGGGTCATCAACAAGCAGTTCCGCCTGGAAGACGGCACCATGGCGCGCAAGCGTCCGCAAGAAGTCTCGCTGTGGGCCGACGACATGTACATGAGCATCCCGGCCCTGGCCGAGATGGGCCGCATGACCGGCAACCGCAAGCACTTCGACGACGCCGTCAACAATGTGATGGGCATGACGAGCCGCATGTTCAATCCGCAGTTGGGCCTCTACACCCACGGCTGGCACGCCAACCACCAGGACGCGCCGCGCTTCTACTGGGCGCGCGCCAACGGCTGGGCGGTGCTGGCCATGTCCGACCTGCTCGACGTGCTGCCGAAAGACCACCCGGGCTACGAGAAGGTGCTGAACCAGCTGCGGCTTTCCATCAAGGGCATCGCCGAACTGCAGTCGGGCACGGGCCTGTGGCACCAGATGATCGACCGGAACGACTCCTATCTCGAGACCTCGGCCAGCGCCATCTTCACCTACGTGATCGCGCACGCCGTCAACCAGGGCTGGGTCAGCCCGACCACCTACGGCTCGATCGCGCAGGCCGGCTGGGCGGGCCTCACCACCCGCATCACCGCGAAGGGTGAAGTCGAAGGCACCTGCGTGGGCACTACCCTGGCCGGCGACATGGTCTATTACTACAACCGCCCGACCAGCGTGCACGCGCTGCACGGCTACGGCCCGATGCTGCTGGCCGGCGCCGAGATCATCAAGCTGATCAAGAATCCGGCCTTCGAAGTCCAGCACAAGGTTCGCACGTATCATTACATGCCCAAGGGCGGCAAGACCGACTACCGCGAACACCACTGAAAGGCGACTGAACACATGAAACGTTTGATCCTTGCAGCTGCACTGACCGCATCCCTGAACGCATACGCGGCCGAGAAACTGGCCGTCACCGTCCAGCACGACCTGTCCATCGCCCGCCCGTCGGAAACCATCACCATCCCCTGGAGCGACGTCAACGCCGCCCTGCCGGGCGCCCTGATCCAGAAGATCGCGGTGAAGGACGCCAAGGGCAATGTGCTGCCCTACCAGGTGACCAACGTGGCGCCGCTGGCCAAGGATCCGAAGGGTGTGGGCGCCGCCTACGGCGAGCTGATTTTCCAGCACAACTTCGCCGCCGGCGAGAAGAGCGCCAGCTTCACGGTCGAGAAGATCGACACCGTGGCGCCGGTGTTCCCGGTCAAGGCCTTTGCGCGCTACGTGCCGGAGCGCCTGGATGACTTCGGCTGGGAGAACGACAAGATCGCCCACCGCACCTACGGTCCCGCCCTTGCCGCCCCGTCGCCGGAAGGCATGAAGAAGGAAGTGCTGGTGACGAGTGGCCTGGACCTGTGGTTCAAGCGCGTGCCCTACCCCATCGTCGACCGCTGGTACAACAAGGGCCATGACCACTACCACAAGGACGAGGGTGAGGGCATGGACATGTACAACGTCGGCAAGTCGCGCGGCGCGGGCGGCACCGGCGTGTGGGACGGCAAGCAGCTCTACACCGGCGTGAACTATGCTTCGTGGAAGGTACTGGCCAACGGCCCTGTGCGTGCGATCTTCGAGCTGCACTATGCAGCCTGGGACGCGGCAGGTAAAAAGGTCAGCGAGATCAAGCGCTTCACCGTGGACGCCGGCCATCAACTGGACCGCATCGACTCGACCTTCCAGTACGAGGGCAATGAGCCGATCACCGTGGCGGTGGGCCTGAACAAGAACCCGAGCGACAAGAACCAGGATCCGTCCATCACCGTCAAGCGCGAAGGTCCAGTGCTGCTGCAGTGGGTCGAGCAGAAGAGCAACGACGCCTTCGGCACGGCGGTCGTGATCCCGGGCGCGGAAGGCTTCGCCCAGGACCAGCTGAACGAACTGATCCTCGCCAAGGCGACGTCCGGCAAGCCGTTGCGCTACTACGCAGGCGGCGCCTGGAGCCGTGCCGGCGAGATCACTTCGCTGGCGCAGTGGCAGAAGTACCTGCAGGACGTCGCGGCCCGCGCCGGCAGCCCGGTACGCGTGACCCTCGCGCGCCAGCAGTAAGGGGGACACGATGCACTTCCAGCCTAGACGCCGCGCCATCCTGCGCACCGTCCCCGCCGCCGGCCTGCTCCTGGGCGGCGCGGGCTGCGCCACCCAGTCCGGTAATACCGGAGGCGCCGATCCGTGGAAACGCGCCGATGACATCGTCGCGCGCTTCGCCACGCCGCAGCGCTTCCGCGAAGAGGACTTCCCGATCACGGCCTACGGCGCCCAGCCCTGCTCCATGGTCGCAACCCGCGGGCAGACCGCTTCGCTGGTCAACGGCACCCTGCAGACGCCGGCGCCCGATTCTCCCGACGCCTACCCCGCCATCACGCAGGCGATCAAGGCCTGTCACGCCAAGGGCGGCGGCCGTGTCGTGATTCCGGCCGGCGACTGGTACTGCGCCGGCCCGATCGTGCTGCTGTCGAACGTGCACGTGCACCTGGCCGCCGGCGCCCGCGTGCACTTCTCCGCCAACCCGGAACACTATGCGCGCCACGGCGAATTCGATTGCGGCGCCAACGGCAAGCTGACGCTGTCACGCTGGCAGGGCAACGACGTGCTCAACTATTCACCCATGGTCTATGCCTACAACCAGACCAATATCGCGCTCACCGGCGCCGACTGGACCAGCATCCTGAACGGCCAGGGCGGCGTGCCCTTCGAGCACAAGAAGGACGAATGCTGGTGGGACTGGAAGGGCCGCGGCAAGCCCGTACGCATCCGCACCGAGATCGCGCCGAACCCGGTCAACGCGCCGCTGGCGCAGGTGGCGCCGAACATGCCCCAGGCCCAGCGTGAGCTGATCCAGGGCGAAGGCTGGCAGACCGACTCGCGCTACCTGCCGGCCCTGTCGGAAGCCAGGGTGCCGGTAGCGAAACGCGTGTTCGGACGCGGCCACTTCCTGCGTCCCTGCATGATCGAGTTCATCGGCTGCACGAAAGTCCTGATGCAGGGCTACCAGGTGAATGCGGCGCCGTTCTGGCTGCACCACCCGGTGAACTGCCGCGACCTGGTGATCCGCGGCGTGAACATGGAAAGCCTGGGCCCGAACAGCGACGGCTTCGACCCCGAGGCCTGCGACGGCGTGCTGGTCGAGGACTGCACCTTCAATAACGGCGACGACTGCATCGCGATCAAGGCCGGCAAGAACCTGGATACCCAGTTCGGCCCAACCCGCAACATCGTGATCCAGCGCTGCGTCATGAACAGCGGCCACGGCGGCGTGACCCTGGGCAGCGAGATGGCGGGCGGCATCGAACACGTCTACGCTCGCCAGCTCGAGTTCCGCAACGTCCACTGGGCGAAGGATCCGCTGAACACGGCGATCCGCCTGAAGACGAACATGAACCGCGGCGGTTTCCTGCGCCACCTCTACGTGCGCGACGTGACGATTCCGAACGGCGTGCAGATCGAGCCGTCCTGGTACAAGCCGCTTCCGGGTGCGAAGGAAATCACGCAGCAGGTGGCCTCGACCGCCGGCGCCATCGTCACCATCGACTGCGACTACGTGCCGGGCGACGACGCGGTGCGCACCCGCCCGCCGCAGGTCTCGGACATCGACATCCGCGGCGTGCGCACGAACGATGTGCAGACGAAGGATGGCCGCTTCTCCTGCTACCAGGCCTTCGTGCTGCTGGGCCCCGTGGCCTCGAGCTACAACGGCCCGGCTGGCGTGGCGATCCCGCCGATCACCCGGGTGCGCATCAGCGACTCCGATTTCGGCACCCCGAAAAACGGCGCCCAGCCCTGGTTCCTGCACAACGCCACCGCAGTGACGCTCGAGAACGTAATCATTGCGGGTAAGAAATACAACACGGCTCTCTCTTAAGTAATAGGCAACAACTCTTCTCCAGCGCAGGTCAGACCAATCCATGTATTTATTTTGGACTGGTCTGACCAAAACGGCAATTTTTGGTCTAGAATCCGGAAACCGGCCTGACCAGATAAATACAAAGCCGCAGTGGCAGGCGCCCTGATAAAAACGCATGGAGACAGCATGAAACAACGTTCGCAGCGTGCAGTTTTGCGCAAACTCACCCTGTGCCTGCTCGGCACGGCCTCGGTTTCCTCTCTTTCCGTCGGCGCCGCATTCGCCCAGGATGCCGCCGCTCCCCAAGTCCAGACCGTGCAGGTGACCGGCCTGCGCGCCTCGCTCGAAAGCGCCCTGAACGCCAAGCGCCAGGACAACGGCATCGTCGACGTCATCAAGGCCGAGGACATGGGCAAGTTCCCCGACACGAACCTGGCCGAGTCGCTGCAGCGCGTGCCGGGCGTGGTGATCGACCGTGACGCCGGCGAAGGCCGCAACATCACGGTGCGCGGCCTGGGCCAGGACTTCACCCGCGTGCGCATCAACGGCATCGAAGGCCTGGCCACCACCGGCGGCACCGACAGCTCGGGCGGCACCAACCGCGGCCGCGGCTTCGACTTCAACGTGTTCGCCTCGGAACTCTTCAGCTCCCTCACCGTGCGCAAGAGCTCCTCCGCCGACGTCGACGAAGGCTCGCTCGGCGCCACCGTCGACCTGCAGACCCTGCGTCCCTTCGACCTGAAAGGCTTCAACGCCACCATCGCGGCCAAGGGCAAGTACAACGACGGCTCCGAGAAGGTCGACCCGCGCGTGGCCTTCATGCTGTCGAACACCTTCATGGACCGCACCCTCGGCGTGCTGGTCTCGGGCGCCTTCTCGAAACGCCGCGTGCTGGAAGACGGCTTCAGTACCGTCCGCTGGGACAACGGCCCGTCCTCGGGCGGATGGTGCGCGCCGCAGGGCGTGGCCGCGAACCCGGCGAACTCCACCGCCACCACCTGCGGCCCGGCCGCACAGGGCGTGCCGCGCCTGCCGGCATCGCAGGCCGCCACCGACGCCTACAACGCCGCCAGCAACCCGAACAACTTCCACCCGCGCCTGCCGCGCTACGGCCGCCTGACCCACGACCAGGACCGCCTGGGCCTGACGGCATCCGTGCAATGGCGTCCGCAACGCGGCACCCTGCTCACCTTCGACATGCTGTACTCGAAGCTGGACGCGACCCGCCAGGAAGACTTCCTGGAAGCGATCTCCTTCAGCCGCAGCGCCAGCCAGGGCGGCAAGCCGCAGACCAGCGTGGTCGAGGCCCAGTATGCGCCCAACGGCGCCCTCCTCTACGGCAAGTACAACGGCGTGGACGTGCGCGCCGAGTCGCGCTACGACGAGCTGAACACCACCTTCACCCAGCCGACCCTGACCCTCGAACACAAGTTCAACGACAGCTGGAGCATGAGCGCCAAGGTCGGCCGCGCCAACTCGAAATTCCGCAACCCGGTCCAGACCACGGTGACGCTGGACGCGCTCAACGTCAACGGCTACACCCTGGACTTCCGCCAGGACGCCCGCGCCGCCATCATCGGCTACCCCTTCGACCCGATGGCCGCCAACGGCGCGCTCGGCATCGTCGGCGTGCCGCAGGTGACGGGCGGCGCCCAGCCGACCACGGTGCCGAACACCACCACCAGCGAGATCCGCATTCGTCCGCAGGGCGCGACCAACGTCAACGACGTCGCCCAGTTCGACCTGGCCTGGGAGGCCAGCGACAACCTGACCTTCAAGGGCGGCTTGAACCGCAAGAAGTACGAGTCGGACACGTATGAATTCCGCCGCGTGAACCAGAACGACACGATCTTCGCCCCGCCCGCGGGCGCAGGCAACCTGACCACGACCGTGACCGGCTTCGGCCAAGGCAACGTGAGCGGCTGGGTGATCCCGAACCTGTCCGCCATCGCGGCCGCCTACGACATCTACTGCAACTGCATCAAGGCCGGCCCCGCCGGCGGTCCGGGCGACTTCACCCTGTCCTCGATCACCAACGGCAACGCACGCGGCAACAACCGCACCGTCACGGAGCGCGACAACGGCTTCTACCTGATGGGCGAGTTCAAGTATGACCTGTGGAACATCCCGGTGCGCGGCAACGTCGGCGTGCGCTACGTGAAGACCGAACTGGAAGCGATCGGCTACCAGGCGGCAGGCGGCGGGACCGCGGTGAAGGTGGAGCACGACTACAAGGACACCCTGCCCTCGTTTAATATCGCGGCCAACCTGACCCAGGACTTCATCGTCCGCTTCGGCGCGGCCAAGGTGATGACCCGTCCGCAACTGAACTTCCTGTCGCCGGGCGGCACCATCTCGACTACCGGCACCCTGACCATCAACACCGGCAATCCGCTGCTCAAACCCTTCCGCGCCAAGACCTTCGATTCGAGCTTCGAGTACTACTTCGGCAAGAACGCCTTCGTGGGCCTGGGCCTGTTCCAGAAGAACATCGACACCTACATCCAGTCGCTGCGCAACCAGATGCCGTTCCGCGAGACCGGCCTGCCGCTGTCGCTGCTGCCGGCGAACTTCACCGGCGAAGAAGAGTTCGCGGTGACCGCCCCGATCAACACCGACGGCGGCAAGCTGAAGGGCTTCGAGATCAACTACCAGCAGCCCTTCACCTTCCTTCCCGGCTGGGGCAAGAACTTCGGCACGGTGCTGAACTACACCAAGGTCAGCTCCAAGATCGAGTACGCGGTATCGGCAACCAGCAGCGAGCGCATCGTCGACGACCTGCTGAACCTCTCGCCGAAATCCTGGAACGCCACCTTCTACTATGACGACGGCAGGTTCAGCGCGCGCGTCTCGGGCGCCAAGCGTTCGTCCTTCCTGACCCGCGTGCCGGGCCAGAACAACAACGACGTCGAAGGCAAGAACGAAACCTTCAACGTGGACCTGTCGCTCTCGTACAAGTGGAACGAGCGCCTCGAGTTCACGCTGGAAGGCATCAACCTGACCAACGAACCGAGCGACCAGTTCATCAGCCGCGCCCGCAACAGCGTGGTGGTGAACAACGTCACAGGCCGCGAGTACCTGGCCGGCCTGCGCTACAAGTTCTAAGCTTTTCTCTGGTGTGACCTTCGGCCCGCGCTTGCGCGGGCTTTTTTCATGTCGAGGCGCCGCCTTTCGTAGGGTGGACGGCTTCGCCGTCCGCCCTACAAGGGCACCATCTTGTCAGCACGCGGGTCCTGTGGAAAGATGGGCTGCCCTCTACAAGCCAGGACTTCATGGACCGCTTCGCCGAACTCAAGACCTTCTGCACCGTCGCCACCGCCGGCGGCTTTTCGAGCGCCGCGCGCCAGCTCGGCGTCGCCACCTCCTCGGTCACGCGCGTCATCGACGCCCTCGAAGCGCGGCTGGGCGTAGCCCTGCTGAACCGCTCGACCCGCAGCGTCACGCTGACCGAAGCGGGACGCGGCTACCACGCAGATGCGCTGCGCATCCTCGAGCAGCTCGAGGCCGCCGACGATGCCGTGAGCGAGCGCGGCGACGAGGTCAAGGGCGTGCTGCGCGTGGCGGCCCCGCCGACTTTCGCCTCCCTGTACATCGCACCGATGCTTCCAGACCTGCGGGTGCGACATCCACGCCTGGTCCTCGATCTGCGCCTGAGCAACGAGGTGGTCAACCTGGCCGACGAATCGATCGACGTCGCCATCCGCATGGGCGGCATCGATCCCGAAGCGCGGCTGGTAGCGCGCCGCCTCGCCGCGCACCAGCGGGTGCTGTGCGCCAGTCCTGCCTACCTCAAGCGCCACGGCGCGCCGCGCACGCCCCAGGATCTCGCCAGTCACGACTGCCTGCAGTTCAGCTTTACCGGCAACCGCCGCAGCTGGCGCCTGCGCCTGCGCGACGGGCCTGATGCGGTGGTGGAAGAAATCCCGATCCGCGGCGTGGTCCAGGCCGACAACGCCGACGTGCTGCGCCAGGCCGCTTGCGCGGGTCTCGGTGTGGCCATGCTGGCGCACTGGCTGGTGAACGCCGACTTGCGCGAAGGACGCCTGCAGCGGGTGATGGAGGAGTACGAAGTCAATCCAGGGCCGATGGACGTGGCCATGCATGCGGTGTACCAGGAAAACCGGCGCGGATCGCAGAAAATCCGCGCCTTCATCGACCTGCTGGCTCAGCACCTGACGCGCGCCGGCATTCCCGAAGCCTGATTCAGACCGGCTTGCCAAAGGGCGCCGGGCGCCCGGACAGCTCACTGAACCAGTAGACCAGCGCGGCCGCCGGGAAGGCCATGCCGGCCAGCAGCGCGCCATGCCAGCCGTGGTGGGCATAGACCCAGGCGCCCGCCGCCGAGCCCAATGCGCCGCCGCTGAAGATCAGCGCGAAATAGATGCCGTTCAGGCGGCTGCGCACCTCCGCGCCGAGCGCGAAGATGGCGCGCTGGCCGAGCACCAGGTTGGCGGCCACCGCCATGTCCAGCACGATCGAAGCGAGCACCAGGATGCCGATGGCGACTTCGCGCGATGCCGGCTCGTACAAGGGCAGCGCAAAGCCGATCACACCAAGCGCCAGCGCGATGGCGGTCGCGATCAAGGTATGGCCCTGGTCCGCCAGCCGTCCCGCCACCGGCGAGGCGATGGCGCCGGCCATGCCGACCAGGGCGAAGATCGCGATGCCGGTCTGCGACAGGTGGAAGTGCGGGCTTGCCAGCACCAGCGGCGTGACGGTCCAGAACAGGCTGAAGGATCCGAACAGGCCGGCCTGGTAGGCGGCGCGGCGGCGCAGCACGGGCGTGGTCGCGAACAGGGTCCACAGTGAGCCGATCAGGCGGCCATAGCCCAGCTGGTGCGCGGGCACGCGCTGCGGCAGCCTGCTGCGCAACACAAAAGCCAGCACCAGGATCGCAAAGGATGCGAGGCCGAAGACCAGGTGCCAGCCGCCGTGGTCGGCGATCAGGCTGGCGGCGGGACGCGCCACCATGATCCCCAGCAGCAGGCCGCTGACCACCTTGCCCACGTTGTAGCCGCGCGTTTCCTCGCGCGACAGGTGGGCGGCGAAGGGCACCAGCACTTGTGCCGCGACGGAGCCGAGGCCGATGCCGAGCGAGGCGGCGAGGAACATCCAGGCGCTGCTGCTGGCTGCCGCCAGCGCAAGGGCGGCACTGGTGGCCAGCAGGGCGACGAAGACCAGGCGGCGGTTTTCCAGCAGGTCGCCGAGCGGCACGATGAAGACCAGGCCGAGCGCATAGCCGATCTGGGTGAGCGTGACGATCAGGCCCGCCGTCTCGAGCGAGAGGCCGGTGGCGGCGCTGATCGGGCCGACCAGGGTCTGGGAATAGTACAGGCTGGCGACGATCAGGCCGGCGGAGATGGCCAGCAGGCGCACCATGCCGGGAGAGATGTCGGGGGCGGTGGAGTGATGCATGTCGTGATCCTTGTGTAGTAGGGCTTGCAAGGATTGTAGGTCGCCCCTGCCCGGCGATTCACAGCGCTCCGCGCAAGACTGTTTTCGACGTGCAATCGGCATAGGGGCGGCTAGATAGTCTAGCCGGTCCCCTGCCACACCACCCGGCATGCGGGTCCGCACCGGGCGGTTCGGGTAGTTGAGGTTATGAGAGTCGAGGCATGCCAAGACGGTCGAAGTGGGCAATCGTCAGCACGTTGTTGAGGGCAAGCCTGCTGTTATGCCACCAGCGACGGCTATTTCCAGCCACCAGCAGCGCGACGTTCGGTTTGGCCCCAAGCTTGAGCAGCTCCCGGTAGATCGTAGTTCCTCGCTTCCATTGCTTTAGCTGAATCGCACGCATTCGATGACGCATCCATTTGTCCAAGTCTTGCAGGACGCTCGGAGTTTGCGCCAAGCCGAAGTAGCCTTTCCATCCCAGCACGTAAGAGCGTAGGCTTTCGATCACTTGCTCGATACTGCGCCCGCCTGATCGGCGGGTAAGTTGCCTGATCTTTTGTTGAAACGCCTCCAGCGCCTTCTTTGACACCGCACGTTTTACCTCGCCTTTCCCGGTCATATAAAGCTCATAGCCGAGAAACTTGCGGCCAAACGCTTGGCTCACCGCACTTTTCGATTCGTTGATCTTCAAGTGCAGCTTGTCGTATCGACGCTTGAGCAGGGCCATCACCCGCTCACCTGCCTTCTGGCTGCGCACGTAAACGTTGCAGTCGTCGGCATAGCGGGCAAAACGGTGCCCCTGTTGTTCCAGCATCCGATCCACCTCGTCGAGAAGCACATTGGCCAGGAGTGGAGAGAGCGGCCCACCTTGCGGCGTTCCTTCTCCCCGCTCGAGCACCACGCCGCCATCCATGATGCCCGCGTTTAGGTAAGCGCGTACCAGCCGGATGACTCCAGCGTCGTTCACGCGTTTCCTTAGACGGTCAATCAGGATGTCGTGGTTGACCCGGTCGAAGAACTTCGACAGATCGACGTCGACCACGGTGCGGTAACCCTGCTGTACATAATGCTGTGCTGCTAGCACGGCATCACGCGCACGCCGGCCGGGCCGGAACCCGTGGCTGTGCTCACTAAAGGTGGGATCGATCAGCGGTTGCAGCACCTGCAATAGTGCCTGCTGAATCAGACGGTCGGTCGCGGTGGGTATCCCCAGTTCACGTTCGCTTCCATCCAGCTTCGGAATGCCGACGCGCCGTACCGGCATGGGCCGGTACGTGCCTGCCAACAGTTGCTGCCTGATGAGAGGCCAGGCGTGCTTCAGGCGCTGCCCGGTCTGGGCAATGTCCAGTCCATCAACGCCTGCGGCTCCCTTGTTCGCCTTCACGCGTTTCCACGCGCGTTGCATGTTCTCCCTCGCGAGCGCTTGCGTAAGCAAGTCTCGCCCTGTGCCTTCCAATTCTTGTCGCGGGAACCGTGTTTCATCGCTGATCGCTTGGGACGAGGCTTCACCCCGCTCTTCCGCGACCCGCCCCGCTTGAGCGGGCATCTGATGCCGTACACGATTCATCGACAAGTTGTTCGACACTCCTACTCGTTCGGCCCTTCACCGAGAAAAAAAAAAAAAAACTCAGCTACTACGGCCTCTGCTGACTTCTCGCTCCGTGTCGCCACGTCGCCCTTTCAGGCATAAGGCGAGATCTCCCCAGGTAAGAACGCACTCCTTCCCTGCACAACCGCCGGATCTACGCCACGTCGCCTTGACCACAAGAGCTTCGCGGTTTCTTGCCCGCTCGCCCTGCTCGGCAGCGCCTTGTATCCGATTCTTGTCCATCGGCTCGCAGTTTCGCTCCACGCTTCCTCCCCACGTTCGGTCGCCCTCACGCAGTTGCGCTTCGCTTCGCTCACTGTGGTCAGCTCGCGGCGGGACTTTCACCCGCAAGAGTGCGCCCATGCTGGGCGCACAAGAAAAAGACCCGCACACGGCGGGCCTTCGAAGGAAGCGAAACGCTTCTTAGAACTTGTAGCCGACGGCCAGGATCACGGAGACCGGGTCCAGCTTCATGTGCTGGGTCTGGCCGGTCGAGAAGTGCACGTCGGTGCGCAGGCGGGCCTTGTTGACGGTCACGTCGGCGAACCACTTCTCGTTGAAGTTCACGGCCATGCCTGCTTGCACGGTGTAGGTGAACTTGTTGTCGATGCTGAAGGTGGTCGGCACGCCGCGGCCCGGATTGGTCACGGCGGTCATCTTGGCCGAGCCGCGTTCCTTCATGAAGTAGGCATAGGTCGCGCCCAGGCCCACGAAGGGACGGAAGGTCGAATTCGGTGCGCCGAAGCGGTACTGGGCGAACAGGGTCGCCGGCAGCGCCTCCACGGTGCCCAGCTCGCCGGTGCCGGCAATCGCGCCTGCGCCGTAGATCTTGTGCTTGTACGGCGTGCCGAGGGCGGTTTCGAGCGAGATGTTGTCGGTCAGTCCGTAGGCGAGGACGAGAACCGGCTGGATGTCGCTGTCGACGTCACCTTTCGAACCCGGCAGGGCCGGCGCGCTGATGTCGCCGCTCTCGACCTTCGGGGTCAGCTGGTTGAGGCCGAATTTCGCGGTGATCTGGCCGGCCGACTGGGCCGATGCCGTCGAGGCGCAGGCCAGCGCGGCGGCCACGCCCAGCGCTTTGACGACACTGTTGAAACGTACTTTCATGTTTTCTCCTGATTGTTATGTGGGCCCGCCCCGGGGGCGGGCCGTGGCACTCTTACAGCCAGCCCTTGACCGCCATCTCCTTGAGGACGAGGCGTGCGATCAGGTTGTTCTCGAACGGCGTCGGATGGATGTCGTCGGCGAACATGTAGTGGCTGACGTCACCGGCCACCGTGTTGGCGTTGGTGCAGATCAGGGACGTGGTGCCCAGCGGGTTCGGGCCGCATGCCGGGGTGGTCACGTTGGTCAGGCCGTACGGGCCTGGATTCTTCACCTGGTCGTTGCTGACGGCGTAGAGGTCGACGTACAGGACGCGCGGGTCTTCGCCGCCCAGGCCGCCCTTCAGCTGGGTGTTGAAGGCGTTGATCATCGCGGTGATCAGGGCCTGGATGTCGGCCGACTTCGATTTGCCGGCCGGGGTGCTGGCGACGTCCGGCAGGTTGGCGACGATCACGTACTTGGCGCCCTTGGCGAGGATCTCGTTCTTGACCAGTGCCGCCATCTGCGCGCCGGCGGCGCCCAGTTCCTGCACCAGCTTCGGACCGTTGGCGGTCGCGTAGTCGGCGCCGGCCTTGGCGCCGGCGGCGGTTGCGTCGGCCTGGGCCTTGGCGACCATCGGACCGTAGACGGAGGCTTGCGCCACGGCGGCGTTGCCCGGCTGGGTCGCGGCGGCGGTGACGGCGGCGCCGACGATGGTCTGGGTGGTGCTGCCCGGACGTGCGCTTTCGGTGGCGATGGCCGCACCGATCGCCTGGGCGGCGGTCTGCGGATTGGTCGCGCCGGCGGCCAGCTGCATGGTCAGCGAGGTGGCGAAGGTCTGCGCACCGGCGGTGTTGCCGGCGGCGGTCGCCTGGGCCGACAGGGTGCTCAGCTGCATCAGGACATCGTTACCGCCGGACAGCACGGTGACCAGTTCGGTGCCGCTGAACTTGTTGCCGCTGCGGGCCAGGTGGTTGGCGACCTGGGTCACCAGCGGCACGGTGGTTTCGCCGATCGGCGAGCCGGTGGCCGGGTTGCCCGGGCCGACCGGGTTGGTCACGCGCGAACCGCCCTGGGCGTAGTTGAAGCAGGTGAGGTTCTGGACGATCGGGACCGAGAAGCCTTGTGCGGCATTGCCGACCAGGCCGGTCTGTGCGGCGCACGGCGCCGGCAGTTTCAGTTCGGCGGCCAGGAATTCGACCCAGATCTTGCCGGTCAGCTCAGGATTCTTCGCGGTGCCGTCGCCATTGATGGTGAACTTGCCGCCGCCGGCCTGCTTGACCGCGCCGACCGCGTAGGTGCCGACGTCCGACAGGCTGTCGCCGAAGGAAACTTGCTGGGTGAAAGTGAGTTTCTGCGTTTGGTCGCCGCCGCTTGGGCTGGTACCGCCGCAAGCAGCCAGCACGGCCGCCGTCAACATGGCGAGCGCGAGTTTGGTATGACGCATTGTGTCTCCTGAAGTTAGGTTTGTTCTGAAACGAACGGCCGTGCTATTCGTATCTCAATAATATGCCAGTGTTCAACTTGCTTGTATAGCGAAACAGTTGCCGTAACGTCAGTTTTTGCTAACAAACGGTAAATGTCTCGGGGGAAGCGATTATAGCGTCGCGCACGAGCCCGGCAGTAGCGCAAATTTGTAATGGGGAATCCGCAGACCGCCCGTAAAGACGGGCTGTCTGCGAAATGGGGAGGTTCAGGCCGTGGGGTCGACGCGGCCGTTGAGCAGGCCGTGCACGATGCCGGTCGAGCCATGTGCGGCGCGGTGGGCGCGGTGGGTGTCCGCGGTGGGTGTCAGGTCTGACAAACGGACACGGCCTCGACCGCAATTCGCTGGCAATGGTTGAGCTCGTGTCCAAATGTCAGACCTGACACCGAGGTGCTGCGTAAAGACGGGCGGTCTGCGAAATGGGGAGGGTCAGGCCGTGGGGTCGACGCGGCCGTTGAGCAGGCCGTGCACGATGCCGGTCGAGCCATGTGCGGCGCGGCGCAGGCGGTCGTTGACGCCCAGCCAGTCGCCGCCCTGTGGGGGCGCCTCGACCAGGATCACGTCGGCGCCTTGGCCGTCCATCGCGCGCAGCGCCGCGTAGAGGGCGTGGGCGAAGCCGTCCGGGGTGGCCGGCAGCAGCTGCGCGGCGTGGGTCGGCGGCATGTCGGAGTAGTGGATCAGCGCGACCTTGCGTCCCTTTGCTGCGAGATCAAGCAAGGTCTGGCGCAGCTGGGCGCCGTCCTGCATCGCCACCGGGGTGTGCGGCGCGTAATGCGATTCGAGCGTGCCGGAGGCGCGCGGGGCCGCCGCGTCGGGGCTGCTGGGCAGCTGGTCGATGACGGCGGCGATCGCCTCGGCGCTGATGTGGCCCGGGCGCAGCAGCACCGGGCCATGCGTGGCCAGGCGCGACAGGTCGACGATGGTCGATTCGATGCCGACCTGGGACGCGCCGCCATCGAGGACCATGGCCACGCTGCCGTCCTGTCCGAATTCGTCGCGCACGTGCTGGGCCAGGGTCGGGCTGACGGCGCCGAACTTGTTGGCCGACGGCGCCGCGACGCCGCCCTTTCCGCCCTTGAAGGCGCGCAGCAGGGCGATCGCCACCGGGTGCGAGGGGCAGCGCAGGCCGACCGTGTCCTGGCCGCCGCTGACGGCGTCCGGGATGTTCGGGGCGCGCTTGAGGATCATGGTCAGCGGGCCGGGCCAGAAGGCCTCGGCCAGCGCCTGGGCTTCACGCGGGATATCAGTGGCCCAGTAGTCGAGCGGCGCATCGGGCGCCAGGTGCACGATCACCGGGTGATCCTGCGGACGGCCCTTGGCGGCGTAGATGGCCGCCACCGCCTGCGGGTTCTCGGCATCGGCGCCCAGGCCGTAGACGGTCTCGGTCGGGAAGGCGACCAGCTGGCCGGCTTCCAGTGCGCGGGCAGCAGCGTCGATCGCCACTTGGTCCAACTGCTCCATCACTGCGGGATCCCCAGGATGGCGCAGGCTTCGCGCAGGCTGGCCTCTGCTTCGGCCAGGGTAGGCGCCACGAAGGTGATGTGGCCCATCTTGCGTGCGCGGCGCGGGTCGTCCTTGCCGTACAGGTGCAGATTAGCGCCCGGCAGCGCGAGCACGCGGTCCCAGGCCGGTTCGCGCGGGGTTTCGCTATCGCCCTCGAACCACACGTCGCCGAGGATGTTCAGCATGACGGCGGGCGAATGCTGGCGCACGTCGCCCAGCGGCAGGCGCGCCATCGCACGCACCTGCTGCGCGAACTGGCTGGTGACGCAGGCGTCGATGGTGTAGTGGCCGCTGTTGTGCGGACGCGGCGCCATCTCGTTGACGACCAGGGTGCCGTCCTGCAGGACGAAGAACTCGATGCACAGTACGCCGACGTAGCCCAGCTGATTGATGATGGCGCGCGCCGCGTCCTGGGCCTGCTTCGCGCAGGCGTCGGACACGTTCGGGCCCGGCACCGTGGTCGTGAACAGGATGCCGTCGCGGTGCACGTTCTCGGCGATCGGGTACACGACGGAGGCGCCGTCATGGCCGCGCGCGGTCAGCACCGAGACCTCGTAGGCCAGCGGCAGCATCTTCTCCAGCAGGCAGGTCACGCCGCCCATGCTGTCGAAGGCCGCGCGCACGTCTTCGCGGGTGCGCACGCGCACCTGACCCTTGCCGTCGTAACCCATGCGCACGGTTTTCAGGATACCCGGCAGCAGGTCATCGGCGATGGCGTCGATGTCGGCGTGCGAGCCGATGGTCTTGTGCGGCGCCGGCATCACGCCGGAGGTCGGCGCGCACTCCACGAAGAAGCGCTTTTCAAGGATGCGGTCCTGGGCAATCGAGACGCAGGAGGCGGCGGGTGCCACAAAGGTGCGCTCGCCCAGCCAGGCCATGCTGTCGGCCGGGACGTTCTCGAATTCGGTGGTGATGGCCACGCATTGCTGCGCCAGTTCGGCCAGGCCTTCCGGGTCGGTATAGGCTTTGGAGATCAGGCGCTCGGCGACCTGGCCTGCCGGGCTGACCTGGCTCGGCTCGAGCACGGCCACCTGGTAGCCCATGGCCTGGGCGGCGTGCGCGAACATGCGGCCCAGCTGGCCGCCACCCATCACGCCGAGGACGGCGGGCTGGTTGGCGGTCGGGAGAAATGCTTTAGTCATGCTTCAAACGGGAAGGGTCATGGCCTGGGCGGCCGCGGTCTGCTCGAGGCGGAAGGCCTGCAGCTTCTCGGCAAGCAGCTCGTCCGTGGCGGCCAGGATCGCGACCGCGGTCAGGGCCGCGTTGGCGGCGCCGGCTTCGCCGATGGCGAAGGTCGACACCGGCACGCCCTTCGGCATCTGCACGATCGACAGCAGCGAATCCTCGCCGCGCAGGTACTTCGAGGGCACCGGCACGCCGAGCACCGGCACGATGGTTTTCGCGGCGACCATGCCCGGCAGGTGGGCGGCGCCCCCTGCCCCGGCGATGATGGCGCGCAGGCCGCGGCTACGTGCGGTCTCGGCATAGGTGAACATCTCGTCCGGCATGCGGTGGGCCGAGATCACCTGCGCCTCGAAAGGCACGCCGAACTGTTTCAGGACATCGACTGCATTCTTCATCACGTCCCAGTCGGACGAGGAACCCATGATGACGCCGACGACTGGTTTTGCTTGATCGGTCATTGCTCAGGCCTTCAGCTTCTCGCCGGTCAGGCGTTCGATGGCTTCGAAATACTTGGCCTGGGTCTTTTCGATCACTTCCTGCGGCAGCGCCGGTGCCGGTGCGGTCTTGCCCCAGTCGGTCAGGGTCTCGAGGTAGTCGCGCACGAACTGCTTGTCGAACGAAGGCGGCGACATGCCCGGCGCGTAGGAGTCGGCAGGCCAGAAGCGCGAGGAGTCGGCGGTCAGGACTTCGTCCATCAGGTGCAGCACGCCATTGTCGTCCAGGCCGAATTCGAACTTGGTGTCGGCGATGATGATGCCCTTCGTCGCGGCGTATTCGGCGGCGGTGGTGTAGAGCTGGATGCTGATGTCGCGCATCTTGGCGGCGAGTTCCTTGCCGATGCGCTGCTCCATCTCTTCGAAGGAGATGTTCTCGTCGTGCTCGCCGATATCGGCCTTGGCGGCCGGGGTGAACAGCGGCTGCGGCAGCTTGTCGGCCTGGCGCAGTCCTTCCGGCAGCTGGATGCCGCAGATGGCGCCGCTTTCCTGGTAATCCTTCCAGCCCGAGCCGATGATGTAGCCGCGCACGACGGCTTCCACCAGGATGGGCTTGAGGCGCTTGGCCACGACGGCGCGGCCGCGCACCTGCTCCACTTCATCCGGCGCAACCACGGACTCCGGTGCGACGCCGGTCAGGTGGTTCGGCACGATGTGGCCGAGCTTCTCGAACCAGAAGTCGCTCATCTGGTTCAGCACCATACCCTTGCCGGGGATCGGCTCGTTCATGACCACGTCGAAGGCCGACAGGCGGTCGGTGGTGACGATCAGGATCTTGTCGTCGCCGACAGCGTAGTTGTCGCGCACCTTGCCGTGACCGAGCAGTGGCAGGGACTTGATGGTGGATTTGTAGAGGCTGTTCATAGAAGGGATATCAGGGAAACAGAGCCGGAGAAGATCCCCGGTGGAGCAGCCCAGGCCGGGGATGGCCTGGACCAAATGCGTAATTTTACGTCAATTCGCATCGCACCGCCGCCGCAGGGGCGGCAGCGCAATGCCACGGCGATGCTTACTGCACGATCTGGGCCAGTTCGCCCGCCTTGTAGCGCTCGGCCATCTTGTCCAGCGGCACCGGCTTGATCTTCGCCGCCATGCCTTCGCAGCCGAAGGACAGGTAGCGCGCCTTGCAGACTTCCATCGCGGCTTCGCGAGCCGGCTTCAGGTAGTCGCGCGGGTCGAACTTCGACGGGTTCTGGAACATGTACTTGCGGATCGCAGCGGTCATGGCCAGGCGGATGTCGGTGTCGATGTTGATCTTGCGGACACCGTGCTTGATGCCTTCCTGGATCTCTTCGACCGGCACGCCGTAGGTCTCTTTCATGTCGCCGCCGAATTCGCGGATGATGGCCAGCAGTTCCTGCGGCACCGAGGACGAGCCGTGCATCACCAGGTGGGTGTTCGGGATGCGGGCGTGGATTTCCTTGATGCGGTCGATGGCGAGGATGTCGCCGGTCGGCTTGCGGGTGAACTTGTAGGCGCCGTGCGAGGTGCCGATCGCGATGGCCAGCGCGTCGCATTGCGTTTTCGCGACGAAGTCGGCGGCTTGCGCGACGTCGGTCAGCAACTGCTCGCGGGTCATGGTGCCGTCCGCGCCGTGGCCGTCTTCCTTGTCGCCCTTCATGGTTTCCAGCGAACCGAGCACGCCCAGTTCGGCTTCCACCGTCACGCCGATCGAGTGCGCGAACTTCACGACCTCTTTCGACACTTCGACGTTGTATTCATACGAAGCCACGCTCTTGCCGTCGGCTTCCAGCGAACCGTCCATCATCACCGAGCTGAAGCCCGAACGGATCGCGGCCATGCAGACCGCCGGCGACTGGCCGTGGTCCTGGTGCATGACGACCGGGATGTGCGGATAGGCTTCGACGGCGGCGTCGATCAGGTGGCGCAGGAAGGCTTCGCCTGCGTACTTGCGGGCGCCGGCCGAGGCTTGCATGATGACCGGGCTGCACGTGGCGTCGGCGGCGGCCATGATGGCCTGCACCTGCTCCAGGTTGTTGACGTTAAATGCCGGCAGACCGTAGCCGTGTTCAGCGGCGTGGTCCAGCAATTGACGCATCGATACGAGTGCCATGGTTGATTACTCCAAACAATTAAGAAACTATTTCGTCCAGCTCGCCCACGCGCACGATCTTGAGCGCATTGGTGCCGCCGGCCTGGCCCATCGGTGAGCCCCAGGTCACGACGATCAGGTCGCCCTTGCGCACCATGCCCTCCTTGATGAGGACTTCTTCGGCCTTGCGCAGCACCGCGTGGCTGCCACCTTCCTGCAGGAGGTGGAATGCTCGCACGTTCCGGTACAGCGACGCCTTGCGCTGCGTCGTCTGGAGCGGGGTCAGGGCGAAGATCGGCGTGTCGATCGAGTGGCGGCTCATCCACAGTGCGGTCGAGCCCGATTCGGTCAGCGCCACGATTGCTTTCACGCGCAGGTGGTGCGCGGTGAACAGGGTGGCGTTGGCGATCGACTGGTCGATGCGTGTGAACTGGACATTCAGGAAATCTGCGTCACGCTTGTTGTATTCCGAATTCTCTGCCTCGAGGCAGATGGCGGCCATCATTTCGACGGTTTCGACCGGGTACTTGCCCGATGCGGTTTCCGCCGAGGTCATCACGGCGTCGGTGCCGTCCAGCACGGCGTTCGCCACGTCCGACACTTCGGCGCGGGTCGGCACGGCGTTGACGATCATCGACTCCATCATCTGGGTCGCGGTGATGGCCAGCTTGTTCGACGCGCGCGCCATCTGGATCATGCGCTTCTGCAGCGCCGGCACGGCCGCATTGCCCACTTCCACTGCCAGGTCGCCGCGGGCAACCATGATGCCATCCGACGCGTCGAGGATCTCCTGCAGCACAGGGATCGCTTCGGCGCGCTCGATCTTGGCGATCATCATCGGCTTGTGCTGGTAAGGCTCGCCGGCGATATTGGCCAGCTGGCGCGCCATTTCCATGTCGGTCGCGCTCTTCGGGAAGGAGATCGCCAGGTAG
>JBFLVV010000002.1:0-11880 GCA_040758275.1 Pseudomonadota bacterium | reverse complement strand
TCTTGATGTCTTCCATGTCCTTCGAGGTCAGGGCCGGCGCGGTCAGGCCGCCGCCCAGGCGGTTGATGCCCTTGTTGTTCGACAGTTCGCCGCCGACCTTCACCGTGGTGCAGATCTCGTGGCCGAGGACCTTGTCGACGATCAGCACGATCAGGCCGTCGTTGAGCAACAGCTTGTCGCCCGGCTTGACGTCGCGTGGCAGGGCCTTGTAGTCGAGGCCGACGCGTTCCTGGTTGCCCAGCTCGCCGTTCTCGCCCCAGCGCGCGTCCAGGATGAACTTGTCGCCATTGTTCAGGAAGATCTTGCCTTCTTCGAACTTGCCGACGCGGATCTTCGGACCCTGCATGTCGGCCATGATCGCCACTTCGACGCCGCATTCGGCGGCGGCGCGGCGCACCAGGGCGGCGCGGTCGATGTGGTCCTGTGCCTTGCCGTGCGAGAAGTTCAGGCGCACGACGTCGACGCCGGCACGGATCATTTTCACGAGAATGTCGAAGTCGGTCGATGCCGGGCCGATGGTGGCGACGATCTTGGTGGCGTTGTACAGGGGGCGCGCAGCTTGCATGTGTCGGGAATCCTTGATCTTGAAAAGAGAAGCGCAGCTTTCAAAGCTGCGCTGTGTTCACTTCTTTATTTTGCCTTACGCTGGAGCAGAATCTCGACTGCCGGCAGGGTCTTCCCTTCCAGGAACTCGAGGAAGGCGCCGCCGCCGGTCGAGATGTAACCGATGCGGTCGCCGATATCGTACTTGGCGATCGCCGCCAGGGTGTCGCCGCCGCCGGCGATCGAGAAACCCTTCGAATCGGCGATGGCCATGGCCAGGGTCTTGGTGCCCTCGGCGAACTGGTCGAACTCGAACACGCCGACCGGGCCGTTCCAGACGATGGTACCGGCCTTGGCGACCTGCTCGGCCAGCATGGCGGCGGTCTTCGGGCCGATGTCGAGGATCATGTCGTCGTCCGCCACGTCCTTCACATCCTTCACGGTCGCGGCGGCGGTCGGGCTGAATTCCTTGGCGCAGACCACGTCCACGGGAATCGGCACCTGGGCGCCGCGGGCGGCCATCATGTCGATGATCTGTTTCGCTTCACCGACCAGGTCGTTTTCCACCAGCGACTTGCCGATGTTCAGGCCGACGGCTTTCATGAAGGTGTTGGCGATGCCGCCGCCGACCACCAGGTTGTCCACTTTACCGGCCAGGCTCTGCAGGATGGTCAGCTTGCTCGACACTTTCGAGCCGGCCACGATGGCCAGCAGCGGACGGTTCGGCTGGCCAAGGGCTTTACCGAGGGCATCCAGTTCGGCCGCCAGCAGCGGGCCGGCCACAGCAACCGGCGCGAATTTCGCGATGCCGTGGGTGGTGGCTTCGGCGCGGTGAGCGGTGCCGAAGGCGTCGTTGACGTAGACGTCGCACAGCTTGGCCATCTTCTCGGCCAGCTCGTCCGAGTTCTTCTTCTCACCCTTGTTGACGCGGCAGTTTTCCAGCAGGACGACCTGGCCTGGCGCGACATCCACGCCATCGACCCAGTTCTGCTTCAGTTCGACCGGCTGGCCGAGCAGTTCCGACAGACGCTTGGCGACCGGCGCCAGGCTGTCTTCCGGCTTGAATTCGCCTTCAGTCGGGCGGCCCAGGTGCGAGGTGACCATCACGGCGGCGCCGGCTTTCAGGGCTGCCTGGATGGCCGGCACGGAGGCGCGGACACGGGTGTCTTCGGTGATATTGCCAGCGTCATCCTGCGGCACGTTCAGGTCGGCACGGATGAACACGCGCTTCGTTTTAAGCGCGTCACGGTCGATCAGGTCTTGCAGGCGGGTGAAACTGAGAACGTCGTCCATTGGCTAGTCAACAGTGTAATAGTGAAAAAACGTCATTGTACATTAGCGAGGCTATGCAAAAACGTGCAGGACACGCAACAGTGTAAAGACCACCATGCCAAACACGATCGTCATCAGCATGCTGCGGCGCCAGAGGTAAAACACGAAGGCGGCGATGCCCGCGATGAGCTTCGGATTAGCAATGGTCAGCTGCACCTGCCCCTGCGGATCGATCAGCAGGTCCGGCCCGATAATGGCCGCCAGCGCGCAGGCCGGCGCATAGCGCAGCATCTCCTGCACCCGCGGCGGGATGGTGACGCGGTGGCCGATCAGCCAGAAGGAACTGCGGGTGGCGGCGGTCGCCACGCACAGGACGCCGATGGTGGCCCAGATCTCCCAGTCAGACATTGCCCGCCTTTCGCTTGGCCAGGGTTTCTTCGACGAACATGGATGTGACCATGCCCACCACGACGGCAAGCAGCAGGCCGAGCTTGTACGGCAGGCCATAGGCCAGCACCGAGATCACGAGGGCAACCACCACCCCGCAGAGGGCGGCATTGTTGATGATCAGCGGGACCATGATGCACAGGATCGCCAGGGTGCCGGCGAAGCCCAGTCCCCATTCGGTCGGGATGGCGCTGCCCAGGAAGATGCCGACCAGCGAGCCTGCCTGCCAGGCGAACCAGTTCGGATACATCAGGCCCTTCAGGTAGGAGAGCTTGCCGGCGACGCGCTCGACGGTGGGATAGCGCTGCAGGAAGAGGGCCACGGTCAGGTCGCCCGAAATATAGCCAAGCAGGAAGCGCTGCTTCCACGGCAGGTGGGCGAAGTGCGGCCCGAGCAGGGCGGAGAAGATGACGAAGCGCAGGTTGACGACCAGCGCGGTGGCGAAAATCACCCAGACCGGCGCGGCGGCCGCGATCAGGGGGAGTGATGCGAGCTGGGCGGATCCGGCGAAGACCAGCAGGGTCATGCCGACCGCCTGCCAGGCCGTCAGGCCGGTCTTGACCATGGCGATGCCGACCACCAGGCCCCATGCGCCGATGCCGAACAGGCTCGGCAGGCCAGTCTTGAAGCCTTCGCGCCAGGCCTCGGGGTCATGGATGTCGACCGTTTCGGGGAGGTGCTGGCCTGGCGGCACGGCCCCGTTCATGTGGCTTTCCTGCAACGGCCCGGAGGGGCGGATGCGGCGACGGGCTTGAAACGGTCGGGCATGAAACGCATGTGAAGGTGTTCGTAAAGCGGCCCCGGGGCTCTGCAGGAAGACATATTGCGCGCCCGGACTGGATTGTGATCAGTTCGCTATTCTACCGATCATTTCAGCATGCATGGTGAATCCGGTAGAATCGTGTCTTTGCCTAAACTACGCTTGACGGAGAACCAGATGACCCAAAACACGATGCCCGTGGTGGAACTCGAGGCCAAAGACCTGCCGGCACACTGCCCGAATCCGGCAATGCCGCTGTGGTCCTCGCACCCGCGCGTCTTCCTCGATTTCGATCACCACGGCGACGCCAAGTGCCCCTACTGCGGCACCCAGTACCGCCTGGCCCCGGGCGTCGAGCTCAAGCACCACTGATCGCCTCCGGCGCGGCTCCCGCCGCGCCGTCTCCGCCATGCTCTACCGCGCGCCCGCCTGGCTGCCCGGCGGCCACCTCCAGACCATCTATCCGGCGACCTGCCTTGCCAAGCCCCCGGTCGCCTATCGGCGCGAGCGCTGGCCGACGGGCGACGGCGATTTCATCGACGTCGATTTCGTCGACGGACAACCGGGCCAGCCGCTGGTGGTGCTGTTCCACGGCCTCGAAGGATCCTCGAACAGCCATTATGCGCGCAGCCTGATGGCGGCGCTGCACGCGCGCGGCTGGTCCGGCGCGGTGCCGCATTTTCGCGGATGCTCCGGCGAAGCCAACCTGACGCCCCGCTTTTATCACTCGGGCGATGCGCTTGAGGTCGACTGGATCGTGCGCAAGCTGCATGCACGCGCGCCCGGTCCCCTGTACGTGGCCGGCGTCTCCCTGGGCGGCAACGCGCTGCTGCGTTGGCTCGGCGAATCCGGCCACGGCGCCGATTTCGTGGAGGCGGCCTGCGCCATCTCGGCCCCGCTCGACCTGGCGCGCGGCGGCGAAGCGCTGTCCTCGGGCCTGAACATGCTGTACACGCGCATGTTCCTGCAGACGCTCAAGCCCAAGTGCCTGGCCAAGCTGGAACGCTACCCGGGTCTGTTCGACCGTACTGCCCTCCTGCAGGCGCGCGACCTCTACGCTTTCGACAATGTGGTGACCGCGCCGCTGCACGGCTACAGGGACACCGACGACTACTGGCACCGCGCCAGCGCCCGCCACGTGCTGGACGCCATCACCGTGCCGACCCTGGTGCTGAACGCCCGCAACGACCCCTTCCTGCCGGGCCGCCATTTGCCGGAGAAGGCATCCAGGGCCGTGACGCTGGAGTATCCTGAGGAAGGCGGCCATGTCGGCTTCCCCGTCGGCCCCCTCCCGGGGCAGATCGACTGGCTGCCGCGGCGCATCCTGCATTTCTTCGACTCCCATGCCGGTTCGCGTGCGGCAAGCGCGGCCGCCACCGAACCATGCGAAGCTTGAGACTATGGACGATATCGTAAAACAGGCAATGGCCAAGTGGCCGAACGTACCGCACTGCTACGGCTGGCTGGCGCTGGATGCGCGCGGCAACTGGCGCATGCGCGACGAGGCGGCCCAGCGCGCCAACGGCCCGGGGGACAAACTGGCGAACCAGGCCCTGGTCGGTTTCATCAACCGCAATTACGGCCACGACGGCAAGGGCAACTGGTATTTCCAGAACGGGCCGCAGCGGGTCTACGTCAACCTCGAGGCGACGCCCTTCATCGCCCGCACCGACCCGGCCCAGGGTTTTGTCCTGCAGACCGGGCAGCCGATGCCGGAACTGGAAGCCGTGTTCATGACCGAGGCCGGCGCCGTGGTGCTGCAGTCGGGAGAAATCGTCGCCCAACTGGACGACCGCGACGCGGCGCAGGTGCTGGCGCGCATGGAACTCGCGGGACGGCCGGCGTCGATCGAGGCGATCCTGGCCTGGCTCGAGGACGATACGGAAGAACTGTCCCTGGTGCTGGGCGAGCGGCGCGTGCGCGTGGAGCGCCTGGTGACGGAAGCCCTGCAGCGCCGCTTCGGCTTCATCCAGCTGCCGGGGATGTAGGGACTACTCGAAGTCCTTCATGTCTTCCTTCTCCGCCTTCTGCTGCGCCTTCAGCGCGCGCTCGCGCGCATCGATGACAGCCTGGTCGTAGAAGGACACATCCCCCGCCTTGCGCGCCAGCTCGAGCTGCGCCACCGCGGCCGGCAGGGCGCCGGCCATCACATACGATTCCGCCAGCGCCATGTGCTGCAGGCCGATCTTGCCCTGCTTGGCATAGGCCTTGGCCAGCATGTCGTGCAGCTTCGGCTCCTCGCGATAGAGCTGGGTCTGTTCCCGCAGGTAGCGGGTCGCATCCTCGTACTTGCCGGCGGCGATCAGGGCTTCGGCATACTGGTGCGCGAGGGCGCGCGACAGCGGATAGCGCTGGCGCGCCGCATCCGCCAGCTGCACCGCCTGCTCGACCTGGGCGGCCGGCTGGCCCGGCGCCAGCTTGATGTCGATCTCGAGCCCCGCGAACAGCGCCGCCCCGTCGCCCACGTTCGACGCGCTCGAGAACACGCCTTCCTTCGGCTTCATGGTGGCGCGCGCCTTGTCGAGCCAGCCCTGGGCCTCGCCCACATTCCCCTGGCGCAGCGCCAGCAAGGCCAGGCCATACTGGGCCCCGGCCTGCAGATGCCGGTGCTGTTCCTTGAGCTGGGTTTCGAAGGCCATCCTGGTGTCGCGCCGGCCGGTGACGGTTTCGTCCTGCAGCACGCGGGCACGGGCGCGGATCAGCTGGAAGTCGACGTTGTCGACCCGCGGCTTCTTCGGGATCTCGCGGATGCGCGCCTGCATGTCGGTGATGCGCTCCGCCGTCAGCGGGTGGCTGCTCAGGTGGGCCAGGTGGGCGGGAATGTCGCCGCTCAGGCGGGTCGCGCTCTGCAGGCGCTTGAAGAAGCCGACCATGCCGGTGGTGTCGTAGCCACCGGCGGCCATGATCTGGATGCCGACCCGGTCCGCCTCGCGCTCGGCATCGCGGCCGAAGTTCAGCTGGCGCTGGATGGCCAGGCCCTGCCCGCCCATCAGCACGCCCATGGCGGCATCGGGGCTGGACTTGGCGGCCAGCGCGGCGAGGATCATCGCCGCCAGCGGCAGCAACATGTCCTGCTTCTGCTGCCCCAGGCTGCGCGCGATGTGGCGCTGCGTCACGTGGCCGATCTCGTGGGACATCACGCCGGCCAGCTCGGATTCGTTCTGGGCCGCCACCAGCAGGCCCGTGTGCGCGGCGATGAAGCCGCCGGGCAGCGCGAAGGCGTTCAGGTTCACATCGCGCATGGCGAAGAAGGAGAAATCGGCATTGGTCTCGCCGCGCGCGCCGGGCACGGCGGCGACCAGTGCGCTGCCGAAATTGTTCAGGTACTCGATGATGGGCGCGTCGTCGAGATAGGCGGGATCGCGCCGCACGTCGCGCATGATCATCTCGCCGAGCTTGCGCTCGAGCACGGGCGACAGATCCTGGCGCGCGGTATCGCCGAGCGTCGGCAGGCGGGTGGAGTCGAGCTTTTGCAGGGGATCGGCGGGGGCGGCGAAGGCGAACGCAGCCGCCGTGCACAGGGTCACGGCAGTGAGCGCTGGACGCCAGCGGCGCGCCGATGCTGGGCTGGGAGCGGATTTCACAATGCTATGATAACCCCATCCGCAGCCGCGTTGCTGCCTGCTGAACACTTTGTAAGCCGCCCTTAATCCCCTTTTAATAATTTCCTGGCAATGAATTCCCCTACTGCACCCGTTGACGGCCTCACCCATTTCGACTCCACCGGCCAGGCCCACATGGTCGATGTCGGCGCCAAGCAGGACAGCCACCGCATCGCCGTCGCCGCCGGCACCATCCGCATGAAACCGGAAACGCTGGCGCTGATCCAGTCGGGCACGGCGAAGAAGGGCGACGTGATCGGCATCGCCCGGATCGCGGCCATCATGGCCTCGAAACGCACCAGCGACCTGGTGCCCTTGTGCCACCCACTGCCGATCACCCGGGTGGCGGTCGATTTCGAGGTCGACGCGGCGGCCAGCAGCGTGCACTGCCGGGCGCAGGTGGAAACCATCGGCAAGACCGGGGTGGAGATGGAAGCGCTTACTTCGGTGCAGGTAGGCCTGCTGACGATCTATGACATGTGCAAGGCGGTGGATCGAGGCATGGTGATGACGAATGTGCGGGTGCTGGAGAAGCACGGGGGCAAGTCGGGCGACTGGACAGCCACCCTGGAAGCTGAACCTCCATTGACCAGCCGGGAAGCGTAGCTCAGTCATAGCAGACAGCGGGCGTTACAATCCGCCATATTTCGGCCATTGCATAACGGTTACCATGACAACTTTGCATTCCGAATAACATGAACGCCCAACTGATGAACAGCCAAGTTCACGAACTCAAAACCCAGGAATTCGAGTTCGAAGCGATGAACCTGCAAGTCGGCATGCGCCTGCAGTTCATCACCCACCGGCAGGTCAAGCCGGTCCAGCATTTCTCCACCCTCATCGGCTACATCAAGGACGAGTACATCATCGTCAAGATGCCGATGGAACACGGCGCCCCGATCACGCTCGGCGACGGCGAGCGCGTCACGATACGGGTGTTCTCGGGGCTAAACGTCTGCTCCTTCGCCTGCACGGTGCAGCGCGTCTTCCCCCGGCCACTGTTTTATGTCCACCTGTCCTTCCCGACCGCCATCCAGGGCACCAGCCTGCGTGGCGCCGCGAGGGTCAAGGCCAACATCCCGGTCGGCATCAAGGCGCTCGGCGACGCGGCGGTCCTGCTCAAAGGCAGCATCGTCGACGTTTCGGTTACGGGTGTGCGCCTCCACTCGGCGCAGCCGCTGCCGCCCGACGGCGAGGAAGTCACGCTCGACTTCAGGGTGCTGCCACCGTCCGGCACCCACTCGGTGCGCATCGAGACGCGCGCCATTGTCCGCAACCGGACCGCGACCCAGGCTTCCAGCGACAGCCAGGAGGTGTTCAGCTACGGCGTCCAGTTCGTGGACCTCGATCCCATGCACTACACGCTGCTGCAGAACCTGACCTACGAAGCAATGCTGGCGGACCGGCTCAAGATCGTGTGATGCCGGACTGCGGCACGGCCAGGTTCTCGGCCAGGATCAGCTGCGCCATTGCCTCTTCGAGCACGGCGCGCGCCTGGGCTGCCGCATGGCCCAGGCGAGCATGGAGCTCCGCATCTTCCGGATTGCGCGAACCGCATTGCGCGCTGTAGCGCTCAAAACTTCCCACCGTCATGAGTACTTCAGCCAGGTGGCGCGGGCATTCGCATGCCGGGCCCTGGTTGACCTGCGCCAGCGCTGCCAGCGTACCGTCGTCATAACGCCTCGGCGGCGGGGCTGCCGGCGTGCCTTGCCCGGGCAGGCGCATGCCGCGCACGGCCGAGCGGCACAGGAAGGTCAGCTCGCCGATGTCGGCAGGAACGCGCGCGACCAGGCAACCCAGGCCACGCAGTGCGCGGATCGTCGCGCTGGGACTGAAGCGGTATAGGACCAGCACGGCATCGATGCCGAGGCGCGCGCGCAAGGAGGCGATTGCCTGCACGATGTCCTCGTCCAGCTCCGCTCGCTCGACGACCAGCACCTCGGCAGCCGTGTCCGGCGCAAGGTCCTGGAGGTCCCGGACGTCGGCGCAGTGCCCGAGCATGCGGATGCCGCTCGCTTCGCTTCCCATGGCCGCAAGCCGGCGGGGCAGGCTGGCGCCGGCCACCAATGCCCGCACCGGCTCCTGCGCCGGCGACTGCTCGCGGCCGCCGAGCATCGCCTTCAACTCTTCCTGCCGCAGTTCGGCCAGCAGGCCGATCGCATGCCCCTGATCCACCAATTGCTTCAGCAAGGCCAGCCGCTCCACGTGCTCGACCGAATACAGGCGCTGCCCATGTTCGGAACGCTGGACATCCGACAGGCGATAGCGGCGTTCCCAGACCCGCAGGGTCTCGACCGGTAATCCTGCGAGCCTGGCTGCCGTACCGGCACGATACATGACTCGCCTGCGAACCTCTTTATCTTCTGGATTCATGCTTGTTGACCCTTATTTGAACCATATTTGTTAAGAATTATAGAGTCAAACATTAGACATAAGTCTATTCATTTTCTATAGTGCTTCTCGCAACCCGGCTTTTTATCCACCCCATAGGAGCACACCATGAAAAAATTTCTCGCTGCACTCCCCTTCGCATTCGCCATCGGCGCCGTCCAGGCAGCGGACATCGTCGACACCGCCAAGTCGGCGGGATCGTTCAACACCCTGGTTACCGCTGTGCAGGCCGTGGGCCTCGTTGATACCCTGAAAGGTCCGGGCCCCTTCACCGTGTTCGCGCCGACCGACGCGGCCTTCGCGAAAATCCCGAAGGCCAAGCTCGATGCGCTGTTGAAAGACAAGGCAGCCCTGACCAAGGTGCTGACTTACCACGTGGTGCCGGGCAAGGTGATGGCGGCGGACGTCAAGCCGGGGATGGTCAAGACGGTCGAGGGTAGTTCCGTCACGGTCAAGGCCGATGGCGGCAAGGTCATGGTCGACAAGGCAACCGTCACCAAGACCGATATCGCAGCGGACAACGGTGTGATCCACGTGATCGACACCGTGATCATGCCGAAGTAAGCGTCGCTGCAGGCGCATCCCCCTGTTGCCCGGCATGTTAAATTGCCGGGCTACGGACAGGGCATCCGGCCCTGGACGGCATGAACAAGAGGATGTAATGAGATTTCGTCTGCTGACAATGGCGGCCGCCACCCTGGCCGCCACCACCGCGATGGCGGCGCCGCGCGGCTTTACCGTGGAAGACCTGGTCAACATGGAACGGGTGGGAAGCCCCGCCGTGTCGCCCGATGCGAGCCGCGTCGTCTATACCGTGCGCAGCACCGACATGGCCAAGAACCGCGGCCATACCGAACTCTGGATGCTCGACTTGAAGACCGCCAAGGCAGCGCCGCAGCGACTGACCAATCATGGCTCGAGCAGCACCGAACCGGAGTGGTCACCGCGCGGAGACGCCGTCTATTTCCTGTCGACCCGCTCGGGCTCCTCGCAGGTGTGGCGCCTGCCGGTCGCCGGCGGCGAGCCGGTGCAGGTGACGAACCTGCCGCTCGACGTCGAGAGCTTCCGCGTGTCGCCGCAGGGCGACCGCCTGGCGCTGAGCCTGTCCGTGTTCCGCGACTGCGCCGACCTGGCCTGCACCAAGACCCGCGCCGAAGCCAGGGAAAAGGACAAGGCCACCGGCAAGCTGTACGACCGCCTCTTCGTGCGCCACTGGGACACCTGGAACGACCACCGCAACAACGTGCTGTTCTCGGCCGCGCTCGATGCGAACGGCCGTGTGAGCGGCGCGCCGGTTTCCCTGTCCGGCTCCCTGGATGGCGACGTGCCGTCGAAACCCTTCGGCGACCGCGAGGAATTCCGCTTCAGCCCGGACGGCAAGAGCATCGTGTTCGCGGCGCGCATCGCCGGCAAGACCGAAGCCTGGTCGACCAACTTCGACCTGTACACCGTGCCGGCCGCCGGCGGCGCCGCGCCGCGCAACCTCACGCCCGAGAATCCGGCCTGGGACACCAAGGGTGTGTTCTCGCCGGACGGCCGCACCCTCGCCTATCTCGCGATGGCACGTCCCGGCTTCGAGGCCGACCGGTTCCAGATCATGCTGATGGATGTCGCGACCGGACAGAAGCGCAAGCTGGCGGCGGACTGGGACCGCTCGGCGGGCAGCCTGCAGTGGCGCGCCGACGGCAAGGCGCTGATCGTCGATGCCGAGGATATCGGCCAGCATCGCCTGTTCTCGATTGACGTTGGAGGGAGCGCCAATGGCAAGGTGACGCCGCTGACCGACAAGGGCGCGATCGGCGCCTTCGACCTGCGCGGCGATACGCTCGCCTACACCCAGGCCAACCTGGCATCCGGCGCGCAGCTGTTCTCGATGAAGCTGGGCGCCAAGCCCGTGCAGCTGACGACGCTGAACGCCGAGCGCCTGGCGGACGTTCGCTGGGGCGAATACGAGCAGTTCAGCTTCAAGGGCGCGAACGGCGATACCGTCTATGGCCATGTGATGAAGCCCTGGAATGCGGAACCGGGCAAGAAATACCCGGTCGCCTTCCTGGTGCACGGCGGACCGCAGGGCAGTTTCGGAAATGGCTGGAGCTACCGCTGGAATCCGCAGGTGTATGCGGGCGCCGGCTATGCCACCGTGTTCATCGACTTCCACGGATCGACCGGCTATGGCCAGAAGTTCACCGATTCGATCAGCGGCGACTGGGGCGGCAAGCCTCTGGAGGATCTGCAAAAAGGCCTGGATGCGGCGGTGCAGAAATTCCCCTGGCTGGACCGCGGCCGCAGCTGCGCGCTGGGCGCCTCCTATGGCGGCTACATGATGAACTGGATCGCGGGGAACTGGAACGACGGTTTCCGCTGCCTGGTCAACCATGACGGCGTGTTCGACAGCCGCGGCATGGCCTATTCGACCGAGGAACAGTGGTTCACCGACTGGGAAAACGGCGGCGCCTATTTCGCCGTGCCGCAGAACCACGAGAAGTTCAATCCGGTCCACCACGTGAACAAGTGGAAGACGCCGATGCTGGTAATCCAGGGCGACCTCGATTTCCGCATCCCGACGGCGCAGGCGCTGGGGACCTTCACGGCGCTGCAGCGCAAGGGCATCGAGAGCAAGCTGCTGGTGTTCCCGGACGAGAACCACTGGGTGCTCAAGCCGGCCAATTCGGTGCAGTGGCACCATACGGTGATGAAGTGGCTGGATCGCCACCTGAAGCAGTAAGCGTTTTTCTGCTCCGGAATCGGGATAGGGGCAGCCAGCATGCTGGCTGGCCCCTCCCACACCACCCGGCATGCGGGTCCGCACCGGGCGGTTCGAGTAGTTGAGGTTAGGTGAGTCGAGGCATGCCAAGACGATCGAAG
>JBFLVV010000001.1:0-225828 GCA_040758275.1 Pseudomonadota bacterium | reverse complement strand
TATGATCTAGCATGAGAGCGGTAGGTTGAGTTGGTTGAGTTTGGTCGCACAAACACAATAACTCTTCCTTACTGCTCTCTTGCGTTTACAACAGGCTTATCCCGGTAATCCGCGATGAACCTTTTTTCTTCCTATCACCCCCGGTTATTTCGATCCCAGCTTGTTCCAGGTATCGATCACCGAATCCGGATTGAGCGACATCGACTCGATGCCCTCACCCACCAGCCACTCGGCGAAGTCCGGATTGTCCGACGGCCCCTGGCCGCAGATGCCGATGTACTTGCCCTGGGCGCGGCAGGCCTTGATCGCCAGCGAGAGCATGGCTTTCACGGCCGGATCGCGTTCGTCGAAGTCCTTGGCCAGCAGCTCCATGCCGGAGTCGCGGTCCAGGCCCAGGGTCAGCTGGGTCAGGTCGTTCGAACCGATCGAGAAGCCGTCGAAGTACTGCAGGAACTGCTCGGCCAGGATGGCGTTGGACGGCACTTCGCACATCATGATGACGCGCAGGCCGTTCTCGCCGCGCTTCAGGCCATACTTGGCCAGCAGGCCGATGACCTTCTCGGCCTGGCCCAGGGTACGCACGAAGGGGATCATGATCTCGACGTTGGTGAGCCCCATCTCTTCGCGCACGCGCTTCATGGCCATGCATTCCATTTCGAAGGCTTCGGCGAAGTCTTCGGCCAGGTAGCGGGCGGCGCCGCGGAAGCCCAGCATCGGGTTCTCTTCGTCCGGCTCGTAGCGCGAACCGCCGATCAGCTTCTTGTACTCGTTCGACTTGAAGTCGGACAGGCGCACGATCACCGGTTTCGGCCAGAAGGCCGCGGCGATGGTGGCCACGCCTTCGGCCAGCTTGTCGACGTAGAAGGCGCGCGGCGAAGCGTGGCCACGTGCGACCGATTCGACCGCCTTCTTGAGGTCTGCATCGATGTTCGGGTACTCGAGGATGGCCTTCGGGTGCACGCCGATGTTGTTGTTGATGATGAATTCGAGGCGCGCCAGGCCGACGCCGCCGTTCGGCACCGACTGGAAGTCGAAGGCCAGCTGCGGGTTGCCGACGTTGAGCATGATCTTGGTCGGGATCGGCGGCAGTTCGCCGCGCGAGACTTCGGTGACTTCGGTTTCGAGCAGGCCGTCGTAGATCTTGCCTTCGTCGCCTTCGGCGCAGGAGACGGTAACAAAAGTGCCGTCCTTCAGCGTGTCAGTCGCGTCGCCGCAGCCGACCACCGCCGGCACGCCCAGTTCACGCGCGATGATCGCCGCGTGGCAGGTACGGCCGCCGCGGTTGGTGACGATGGCCGAGGCGCGCTTCATGACCGGCTCCCAGTTCGGGTCGGTCATGTCCGCGACCAGCACGTCGCCCGGCTGCACGCGCTCCATCTCGCTCGGATCGTGGATCACGCGCACGGGGCCGGCGCCGATCTTCTGGCCGATGGCGCGGCCGCTGGTGAGCACGGTGCCCGAGCCCTTGAGGCTGAAGCGCTGCTGCGAATCGCTCGCCTTCTGCTGCGACTTCACGGTTTCCGGACGCGCCTGCAGGATGTAGAGCTTGCCGTCGCGGCCATCCTTGCCCCACTCGATGTCCATCGGACGGCCGTAGTGGTTCTCGATGATGACCGCGTACTTGGCCAGCTCGACGACTTCGGCGTCGGTGAGCGAATAGCGGTTGCGCAGTTCGATCGGCACGTCGACGGTCTTCACCGAACGGCCGGCCTTGGCTTCGCTGGTGAACTCCATCTTGATGAGTTTGGAGCCGATGTTGCGGCGGATGACCGGCGATTTACCCTGCGCGAGCATCGGCTTGTGCACGTAGAACTCGTCCGGGTTCACGGCGCCCTGCACCACGGTCTCGCCCAGGCCGTAGCTCGAGGTGATGAACACCACGTCCTTGAAGCCCGATTCGGTATCGATGGTGAACATCACGCCCGCCGCGCCGGTGTCGGAACGCACCATGCGCTGCACGCCGGCCGACAGCGCGACCTCGGCGTGGGTGAAGCCTTTATGGACGCGGTAGGAGATCGCGCGGTCGTTGTAGAGAGAGGCGAAGACATGCTTCATCGCTTCCAGCACGTTGTCGATGCCGACCACGTTCAGGAAGGTCTCCTGCTGGCCTGCGAAGGATGCGTCGGGCAGGTCTTCCGCGGTGGCCGAGGAGCGCACGGCGAAGGACACTTCGGTGCTGGAATCGGCCACGAGGCGCTCGTAGAAGTCGCGGATCTCGGCTTCCAGGCGCGGCTGGAAGGGCGTGTCCACGATCCACTGGCGGATCTCGGCGCCGGCCGCGGCCAGCGAACGGACATCGTCGATGTCCAGGTTCTCGAGGCGCGTGGCGATGCGCTGGGCCAGCGATGGGCCGCCTTCAACGTTGTACTCGAGGAAGTCGCGGAAGGCATCGGCCGTGGTGGCGAAGCCGGTCGGGACGCGTACGCCCGCGCTGGCGAGCTGCGAGATCATCTCGCCGAGCGAGGCGTTCTTGCCGCCGACCGATTCGACGTCGCTCATGCGCAGGTTTTCGAACGACGCCACGTAGGTGCTGGTACTCTTGGCCTGGTCAGGCTCCTTCAATGCTGCTACAGACAGGTTAGTCATGGTGATACACCCTTACTTGAGATAGAAACCTTTTGGCAGCGCTGGGCGACGGAGTGTTCTTGTTATTCTGGCCGTCGTGCAGCACAATGCAGACCCGTTGCCGAGCATTTTAACCCGTGAGCGGGCGATGCACACCGCACAATGCTGCAACTTTGTCACGACGACTTAGCAAGACGACACCATGACCATCGAAGCAACCGTCCCTCCAGCCCCCGGTTTGACGCCCAGCGCGCGCACCGTCTTCTTCGTCTCCGACGGCACCGGCATCACGGCGGAGACCTTCGGCCACGCGGTGCTGAGCCAGTTCGAGATGCGCTTCCGCCAGATCCGCCTGCCCTTCATCGACTCGATCGAGAAGGCGCACGACGCGGCGCGCCGCATCAACGACAGCTTCGCACGCGACGGCCAGCGGCCGATCGTGTTCTCGACGCTGGTCAAGCACGACCTGTCGAGCGTGATCCGGGCGGCCAACGGCATGCACATGGACCTGTTCCAGACGTTTGTGGCGCCGCTCGAGCAGGAACTCGACATCAAGTCGACCCACACCATCGGGCGCATCCACAATGCCGTGGATACCGAGGAGTACAAGAACCGCATCGAAGCCATCAACTTCTCGCTGGCGCACGACGACGGGCAGTCGCACAAGAACCTGGCGGAGGCCGACGTGATCCTGGTTGGCGTCTCGCGCTCGGGCAAGACTCCGACCAGCCTCTACCTGGCGATGCAGTACGGCCTGAAGGCCGCGAACTACCCGCTGATTCCCGACGACTTCGAACGCGGCAAACTGCCCTCTTCGCTGCCGCCCTTCAAATCCAAGCTCTTCGGCCTGACCATCACGCCCGAGCGCCTGTCCCAGATCCGGAACGAACGCCGCGCCGGCAGCAAGTATGCGTCGATCGAGAATTGCCGCTATGAGGTGAACGAGGCGGAAGCAATGATGAAACGCGAAGGCATCCGCTGGCTCTCGTCGACCACCAAGTCCATCGAAGAAATCGCCACCACCATCCTGCAAGAAATCAAGCCGGACCGCCGCGAGTATTAACCCTGGGGTCAGAGTTGAATTGTTGGGAAACTTTTTAAAATTTCCCATCATTCGACTCCGACCCTGACTGCGCTACCGCGCCGGGTCTTGCAAATTAATTAGGGTCAGAGTCGAATTAATCGGAAACTTTCAGGAGTTTCCCAATAATTTGACTCTGACCCTCATCGTTTTGATGCGAGGAAGAATCGATCCAATGTTAGCTCAGCAATTAATTTAGCTAGACAATTGATCCACAAGATTTTTCATCACAGAAGGCAAGATTTGACGCCAAACGAGCAAGGGTCAGAGTCAAATTACGGAGCAATTCCGGATAATTGCCCAATAATTCGACTCTGACCCTATTTAATTTTTGGAGCAAAATCTACCCAGCAATTAGGGTCGGAGTCGAATTGCAGGAAATTCCGGGGAATTGCTCAACAATTTGACTCTGACCCCGCGGTGGGGGGGCTAGAAGAAGTGGCGCCAGTCTTCGAGCCAGCCGGGGAAGGCGGCGGCTTCCATGGGGTTGGCGATGTGGTAGCCCTGGGCGTAGGTGCAGCCGAGGTTTTGCAGGAAATCCCAGTCCTGGCGCGTCTCCACCCCGACCGCCACCGACATGCGCTCCAGGCTGTGGGCCAGGCCGAGGCAGGAGCGCAGGACCGTGCCGAGCGGGCGGCGCTTGGAGGCGCCGTCGACGAAGCTGCGGTCGATCTTGAGTTCGGTGAAGGGGATGCGGGCCAGCAGCTGCAGGTTCGAGCGGCCGGTGCCGTAGTCGTCGATGGCCAGGCCGAAGCCCATCATGCGCAGGCGGACCAGGCGCTCGATGAAGTTCGGGTCGGTGTTCAAGACCGACGATTCCGGCATCTCGAAGGTCAGGTACTCCGGCATGATGCCGTGGCGCTGGATGCAGGCGGTGATCTGGCGGACGAAAGCCGGGTGCGCCAGGGTTTCGGGCGCCAGGTTCAGGGAGATCGGGACGGGAATGCCCTGGTCCTGGAACCAGCGGCAGCGCTCGGCCGACAGTTCGATCATGCTCCAGTCGAGGAAGTCGACCCGGTTGTTCTGCTCGAGCGCCTCGATGAAGGAGGCGGGGCCGAGCACGCCGTGTTCCGGATGACGCCAGCGGGCGAAGGCTTCCAGCCCTTTCACCTGGCCGGTGGCGAGTTCGATCTTGGGCTGGAAGAAGGGTTCGAACTGGCGCTTCTGCAGGCCGATGCCGATGTCCTGGAAGCCGAAGCGCGGGGCCGCCGGGCGGTCTTCGAGTCGCACCGCCGGGGTGTAGTTGTCCAGCAGGGGCTTGAGCTTGACTGCCGTGACCGGCTTGGCGACGGTGCCCAGCAGGTCGACGCCGAAGGCCAGCGCCAGGGTCTCGACCGAGAACAGCAGGTTGGCCGGCTGGGCGCCGGTGACGATCAGGCGCGGCCCGTTTTGGAAGCCGCCCAGGTTACGCAGCAGTTCCAGGCCGTCCATGCCGGGCAGCGCGAGGTCGACGATCGCGACGTCGACCCTGGGGCCGATGCCCGCTTCCAGCCGCTGCAGGGCCAGGTGCCCGTCGGGTACGTCGGTGACCCGGCTGGCGCCCAACTGGCCGAGCAGCTCCACCAGCGCTCTGCGCTGGGCCGCGTCGGCTTCCGCCACCAGGAAATGCAAATGCGCGATGTCCATCTCTGCTCCACTCTACCAGGCCCTAGATTACCTTGAGCCCGGCTCGACGTCTATCCCGCGCTGGCCAGCTGCTGGCGCAGCTGTTCGAAAAAGCACACCGCGGCGCAGGCGGCCACGTTCAGGGACTCGACCTTGCCCGCATGCGGGACCGCGACACGGTGGGTCGCGATCTCCAGCAGCTCGTTCGAGACGCCCTGCCCTTCGTGGCCCAGCACCCAGGCAACCGGCGCACGCAGGTCCAGGGTGTAGAGCTGCTCGCTGGCGTAGCCGCTGGTGGCCAGTACCGGCACCTTCGCTTCCCGCACCAGGGGCGCCAGCTCGACGTTCTCGAAGATGTCGAGGACGAAGTGGGCGCCCATCGCGGCGCGCAGCACCTTCGGCGACCAGCAGAAAGCGGTACCCGGGCTGCAGTAGACCTGCTTGATGCCGCTTGCCGCCGCGCTGCGCAGGATGGAGCCGACATTGCCGGGGTCCTGCACACCGTCGAGCAGCACGGCCGACTCGATCAGTCCCGCCGGCCTGGAAGGCTTGGGCGACTCGACGACGAAGACGATGTTCACGCCGTTCTCGACCTGGCTGATGGCGCCGAACAGTGCATCCGGCAGCGCCGTCACGTGTGCGTGAACAGCCTCGCAATCGGCCACGATGGTTGCGACTTCGGGATTGCCCAGCGCGCCATCCGACACCACGCAATGCAGCGGCGCGCCGCGCAGGTCCAGCCAGGACTGGCACAGGTGCACGCCGTCCAGCAGGCTTTGCCCGGCCTTGCGGCGCGCCTGCGCACTGGTGGCGAGCGCCTTGAGCTCTTTGTAGAACGCGTTGTCGCGCGAGGTAATACTCTTCATGCTGCGAACAGGTCGGTCTGCAGCAGCTCGCGCACCGGCGCAAACGAACGGCGGTGCACCGGCGACGGGCCGTGCAGGCGCAGGCGTTCCAGGTGCAGCGCGGTCGAGTAGCCCTTGTGCTGGTCGAAGCAGTATTGCGGATACTGGGCGTGCAGCCGCACCAGCGCGGCGTCGCGCGCGGTCTTGGCCAGGATCGAGGCGGCCGAGATGGCGTGCACCTTGTCGTCGCCCTCGACCACGGCGTGGGCCTTGATTTCCATGGGCGGGCAGCGGTTGCCGTCGATCAGGGCGATGGTCGGCACGGTTTGCAGCGCTTCCACCGCGCGGCGCATGGCCAGCATGGTCGCGTGCAGGATGTTCAGGGTGTCGATCTCTTCGCAGGAACACTCGGCGATGGCCCAGGCCAGCGCGTGTTCCTTGATCTGCGGCGCCAGCTCGTCGCGGCGCGCTTCCGTCAGCTTCTTCGAGTCGCGCAGGCCTTCGATCGGCTTCTTCGGGTCGAGGATGACGGCGGCGGCGAACACCGGCCCCGCCAGTGGACCACGGCCGGCCTCGTCCACGCCGCAGACGATGTCGAGGTCGGTGAAAGGCCGCAGCCGTGGCGGCAGGCCGGGGTAGAAATTGAACTTCTTCTTGCTCATTTACGCTTATTTCCGTTTCCCGATCACGCGGAGCACTGCGTCCGCGCTCGCCTCGGCGCTGTTGCGCAGCAGGCTGTGATGCATGTCCGTGAAGCGCCGCGCCAGAAGCTCGCTCCCGGCCGGATCGTCCAGCTGGCGCCACACGGCATCGGCCAGCGCCTGCGGCGTCGCCGCATGCTGAAGATACTCCGGAACGACGAACTCGCGCGCCAGGATGTTCGGCAGGCCGATCCATGGTTGGTAGCCCATGTGGCGCATGATCTGCCAGGAGGCTTCCATCACCTTGTAGGCGATCACCATCGGCTTCTTGAACAGCGCCACTTCCAGCGTCGCCGTGCCCGATGCCACCAGCACCGCATCCGCGGCTGCAATGGCCTCGTGCGACTGGCCGTCGAGCAGGCGCACAGGCACGTCCGCCAGCCCCGCCTTCTCCACGATCTGCGCATACAAGCCACGCTGGCGCTCGCCCGCCATCGGCGCGATAAACACGAGATTCGGGTCGCGCTGCGCGAGCAGCTTCGCCGCCCGCACGAACGGTTCGGCCAGGTACTTCAGCTCGCCCATGCGGCTGCCCGGCATGATGGTCACCACGCGCGCATCGGGCGCAATGCCGAGCGAAGCGCGCGCCGCGGCCACATCGGGCGCCAGCGGAATCATTTCGGCCAGCGGGTGGCCGATGTACGTCACCGGCACGCCGGCCGCGCGGTAGATCGCTTCCTCGAAGGGGAAGATGACCAGCATGTGCGAGACCGCACGCTTGATCTTCTTGATGCGCCCGCCCCGCCAGGCCCAGATCTGCGGGCTGACGAAGTGCACCGTCGGAATCCCTTCGGCGCGCAGCTGCTCTTCGAGTCCCAGGTTGAAACCCGGGTAGTCGGCGCCGATGAAGGCGGCCGGACGTTCCTTCAGGAGGCGGTCGCGCAAGGCATTCTGGATGCCCTTGATTTCGCGGTAGCGCGGGATGATCTCGAACAGGCCGCGCACGGTCAGCGTTTCGATGGGCACGTCGGACACCATGCCCTGCTCGATCATGCGCGGACCACCGATGCCATGGAAGCGCACGTTCGGCAGATGCGGGGTCAAGCCCGCCATGAGGCGCGCGGCGAGCATGTCGCCGGACACCTCGCCGGCGACCATGGCCAGGCTCACGCCCGGGCGCTGCGTGTCGAAGGAGGAATCAGCGGACGATGCCACGGGTCGCCGTATCGAGGAAGTCGCGCAGCGCGCGGATGTCGCCGGCGGCTGCCTGCGAGCGGCCTTCTTCTTCGATCAACGCGGCCTTCGCCTCTTCCAGCGTCAGGCCGGAACGGTACAGCAGCTTGTAGGCGGCGCGGATGCCGTCGATCTGCTCGCGCGTGAAACCGCGGCGGCGCAGGCCTTCGATATTGATGCCGCGCTGGCCGGCCGGGTTGCCCGACACCAGCACGAAGGGCGGCACGTCCTGGGTCAGGCTCGTGTACATGCCGATGAAGGCATGCGCGCCGATCTTGCAGAACTGGTGCACGCCGCAGTAGCCGGACAGGATGGCATGGTCGCCCACGTGCACGTGGCCGGCCAGCTGGGCATTGTTGGAGAAGATCGTGTGGCTGCCCACCCGGCAGTCGTGCGCCAGGTGGACATAGGCCGAGATCCAGTTGTCGTTGCCCAGGCGGGTCACGCCTTCGTCCTGGGTGGTGCCCAGGTTCATGGTGACGAACTCGCGGATGGTGTTGCCGTCGCCGATCTCGAGGCGGGTCGGCTCGCCGGCCCACTTCTTGTCCTGCGGCGCGCCGCCGATCGAGCAGAACTGGAAAAACTTGTTGTCCTTGCCGATCGTCGTGTGGCCTTCGATGACCACGTGCGGCCCCACCACGGTGCCCGCACCGATGCGCACGTTCGGGCCGATGACGGAATACGGGCCGACCTCGACCGAGCTGTCCAGCTCCGCCTTGGGATCGACGATCGCGCTAGGATGGATCTTGCTCATTTCAGGCACCTGCTGCTTCGTTCGCGCGGATGGTGCACATCAGCTCACCCTCGACCGCCACCTTGCCGTCCACGCTGGCGACGGCCTTGTACTTCCAGATGCCGCGCGAGACGCGCAGGATCTCGATGTCCATCTTGAGCTGGTCGCCCGGCTCGACCGGGCGCTTGAAGCGCGCATTGTCGATGCCCACGAAGTAGACCACCGAGTTCTCGTCCGGCTTCACGTTCATGGTCATGAAGGACAGGATGGCGGCGGTCTGCGCCATCGCTTCGATCATCAGGACGCCCGGCATCACCGGCTTGTGCGGGAAGTGGCCGTTGAAGAATTCTTCGTTGACGGTCACGTTCTTGATGGCGGTGATGCGCTTGCCCAGTTCGACGTCCAGCACGCGGTCGACCAGCAGCAGCGGGTAGCGGTGCGGCAGGTATTCCTTGATCGCGTTGATGTCGAGGGTCTTCACTTCATTCATGGTCTGAGCTTCGGTGGTCATTTTTCTTCTGTAATCGTTCGAATGGTTTTTTCAAGGGAGCGGATCTTCTCGCGCATCGAGGCCAGGTTGCGCACGATGGCGGCGCTGCGCTCCCACTCGGCGTTCTTGGCCAGCGGGTAGAAGCCGGTGTACTGGCCCGGTTCGAGGACCGAGCGCGACACCATGCTGCCGGACGAGATATGGACGTTGTCGGCGATCTCAAGGTGGCCCAGCACCATGGCCGCGCCCCCGAAGGTGCAATGCTTGCCGATCTTGGCGCTGCCGGCTACGCCGACGCAGCCGGCCATCGCCGTGTGCGCGCCGATATGGCAGTTGTGGCCGATCTGGATCTGGTTGTCCAGCTTCACGCCGTCTTCGATGATGGTGTCCGCCAGGGCGCCGCGGTCGATGCAGGTGTTGGCGCCGATGTCGACGTCGTCGCCGATCACCACGCCGCCGGTCTGCGGAATCTTGATGTAGCGGCCAGCCTCCACCGCGAAGCCGAAGCCGTCGGTGCCGATCACGGCGCCCGAATGGATGATGCCGCGCGCGCCGATGCGGCAGCCGGCGTGGAAGGTCACGTTGGCGAACAGGTGGGTGGCTTCGCCGATGCGCGCCTCGCGGCCGATGAAGCAGCCGGCGTCGATCACGACGTGGGCGCCGATGACGGCGCCCGCCTCGATGGTCACGTTCGGGCCGACGTGGGCGCTCGGGTCGACCAGCGCATCCTTGTCGACCACCGCGCTCGGGTGGATCCCCGGCTGGGCGGGAATCTCGCCCAGCGAGACGAAATACTGCGCGGTGCGGGCGAAGTAGGCGTAAGGGTTGGTGGTGACGATGCGCGCGCCCTCGTAGGTCGCGGAGACGGTCGGGTCGTCCAGCGGCGACAGGATCAAGGCCGCGGCCTGGCTCTGCGCGGCGAGTGCGCGCAGCTTGCTGTTGCTGAGGAAGCTGATGTGCGTGCTGCCTGCGCTGTCGAGCGGCGCAATCGCGGAAACGGTGAGCTCGGGGTCGCCCACCAGCTGTCCGCCGAAGCGCTCGACCAGGTCGGCCAGGCGGACGCCGGGCTGGGAGTGTCGGGTGTCAGTCAATGTCGTGAATCCAGGTGGCTGCAAGCCGCCGGGGCAGTCCGGGAACGAGGCCCAGGGAACTACTTGTCCAGCAGCTTCAGGATCTTGTCGGTGATGTCGATGCGCGGGCTGAACCACGCTGCTTCGGCCAGCACGGCGTCGAGCTTTTCCTGCTCGGCGACCTGCTCGATGATCTTGTAGGCGCGGGTCGCGATGGCGGCGCGCTCCTCGTTCTTGCGCTGCATGAGGTCTTCCTGGAACTCGCGCTGCATGCGCTGGACGTCCTTGTCCATGTTGAACAGCTCGCGCGTGCGGCGGGTGCGCTCGACGTCGGTCAGTCCAGCCGCCTCACTGTCGAACTTCTCCGACATCTGCTTGAGCTTCGCAACCGTCTCCTCGACCACCTTCTGGCGTTTCGAGAACTCGGCCTGGATGCGGGCGTCCGCCGTCTTGGCCATCTTCGATTCGGTCATCAGGCGTTCGGTGGCGACGAAGCCGATGCGGCTCGGTCCGGCCTGGCCCTGGGCCTGCGCCTGGCCGAGCGGCGCCAGGCACAGCGCAGCCAGCAGCAGGGTCCGGGGCAACGAGGCAATCAGCTTATTCAAGGTCATTCTCCGCAATTCAGGTAGGCCGTACACGGCCCGATCAGAAGCCGGTGCCCATCTGGAACTGGAAGCGTTCGAGCTGGTCGCCCGGCTTGGCGTTCAGGGGCTTAGCATAACTCAACTTCAACGGGCCCACCGGGGAAATCCACTGCAGGCCGAGACCGGCCGAATAGCGCATCCGGTCGAGCAGGATCTTCTCCTTCTCCTGGTAGACCTGGCCGCCGTCGACGAAAGCGAACCAGCGCAGGCTGCGGTCCTTGCCGCCGCCCGGGAAGGGGAACTGCAGCTCGGCATTGCCGATGATGCGCTTGGCGCCGCCGATCGCGTAGCCGTAGTTCTGATCGACCACGCCCAGGGTCGAGCTTTCGTAGCCGCGCACCGAACCGATGCCGCCGGCGTAGAAGTTCTTGAAGACCGGGTAGGCATTGCCGCCGAAGCCCTTGCCGTAGTCGAATTCGCCGCGCAGGGCCAGCGTCATCCAGGAGGTCAGCGGGCGGTACCACTGCTGTTCGTAGACCACGCGGGCGTACTTGACGTCGCCGATCGCGTCGACCTCGAGGTTGGCGCGCTGGAAGCGGCCGCGGGTCGGCGTCACCGCGCTGTCGCGGGTATCGCGGCCCCAGGCTGCGGTCAGCGGGATCGCGGTGGTGCTGGCGCGGCCGATGCCGCTCGGATCGCCGCCGTTATCCTTCACGAACTGCAGGTAGAGGAAGGGGCTGTTCGCATCGGTCTCGATCTCGGTGCGTTCAAGGCCTGCGCCGAAGAACACGGTATCGCTTTCCGAGAACGGCACGCCGAAGGTCAGGTTGCCGCCGGTCTGGCGCGTCGAGTAGGTGCCGTAGCCGTACAGCGGACGCGAATTGCGGTGGTAGAGCTGGAAGGAACGCGAGATGCCGTCGTCCGTGAAGTACGGATTGGTCTGCGACACCGCGACCGTGCGGTTGTACTTGCTGGTGTTCACTTCGATGCCGACGGTGTTGCCGCTGCCCGCGAAGTTCGCCTGCGAGATCGAGGCCGTGAAGGTGAACTTCTCGGCCTGCGAGAAGGCGCCGCCGATCATGAAGTTACCGGTCGGTTTTTCTTCGACGATCACGTTGACGTCGACCTGGTCCGAGGTGCCCGGGGATTCCGGGGTCTCGATCTTGACGTCCTTGAAGTAGCCGAGGCGGTCGACGCGGTCGCGCGAGAGCTTGACGCGGTTGGCGTCGTACCAGGAGCTTTCGAACTGGCGGAACTCGCGGCGAATGACTTCGTCGCGGGTCACGGTATTGCCCTGGATGTTCATGTGGCGCACGTAGGCGCGCTTGCCCGGATCGACGAAGAAGGTGAAGGCGACTTCGCGCTTCTCGCGGTTGATCTCCGGGTTGGCGGTGACGTTCGCGAAGGCATAGCCGAAGGTGCCGAGGCGGTCGGCGATCAGCTTGTTGGTCGCTTCCTGCAGCTCGCCCGAATAGGTCTTGCCCGGCCTCAGGAGGATCAGGCGGCTCAGTTCTTCCTCGCGGCCGAAGGTCTCGCCTTCCAGCTTCACGCTCGAGACGGTGTACTTCTCGCCTTCGGTGATGTTGATGGTGAGGTAGATGTCCTTCTTGTCCGGGGTGATCGACACCTGGGTCGATTCGACGTTGGCTTCCAGGTAGCCGTTAGCGAGGTACCAGGACTTGATGGCTTCCAGGTCGCCGGTGATCTTCTGCTTGGAATACTGGTCGGCCTTCGAATACCAGGTGAACCAGCCGGAATTCCTCAGTTCCATCTGCTCGCGCAGTTCCTTGTCGCTGAAGGCCTTGTTGCCCACGAAGGTGATCTGGCGGATCTTCGCGATGTCGCCTTCGTCGACGTTGAACATGATCGTCACGCGGTTGCGTTCGATCGGGGTGACGGTGGTCGTGATCTTCACGCCGTACAGGCCATGCGACAGGTACTGGCGCTTGAGTTCCTGCTCGGCGCGGTCGACCGCCGCCTTGTCGAAGATCTTGGTCTCGCCCACGCCGATTTCGCGCAGGGCCTTGACCAGGTTGTCCTTCTCGAATTCCTTGGTGCCGGTGAAGTCCACCGAGGAGATCGCCGGGCGCTCCTCGACCAGCACGACCAGCACGCCGTTTTCTTCTTCCAGGCGGATGTCCTTGAAGAAGCCGGTGGCGAACAGCGCCTTGATCGCAGCGGTCGCCTTGTCGTCATCGAAGGTCTCGCCCACACGCACCGGCAGATAGCTGAACACGGTGCCCGCTTCCGTACGCTGGATGCCTTCGACCCGGATGTCCTTGACCACAAACGGATTGACGGCAAGTGCATTGCCGGCGCAGAAGGCCAGGACGGCTGCGCCAATCATGCTGCGACGGATGAACGGCAGGGCAAAACGATTCGGTTGTGAATTCATTGGCTGTATTTCAGGTCAGTCATTGGACAACATACATATTCTTTTGCCGGCGCGCGGGCTGCTGGGGGCAACCGCTAGAGCTTCCGCACCAGATCATTGAAGATGGCGAGCACCATCAGCATGAACAGCAGGCCAACCCCAATGCGCTGTGCGAGGTCCGCGATACGCGCAGGTAGGGGGCGCCCGGTCAAAACTTCCAGCGAATAATACAGTAAATGGCCCCCATCCAGAACCGGAATTGGTAACAAATTCATTACGCCTAAGCTAATACTAATAAATGCGATGAATTGCAAAAAGGGAGACAAGCCAGCCTGGGCACTCTGCGCAGCATAGTCGGCGATGGTAATCGGGCCGGTCACATTCTTCCAAGATGCTTCCCCGATGATCATTTTGCCGATCATCTTGATGGTCAGGACACTGGTTTCCCAGGTTCGCTCGACGCCCTTTGCGAACGCGTCAAACGGCCCGGAGGAGACCGTCACCATCTCGACCGGCTGTGCCAGATAGACTTTGGCGATGCCCTTGCCTGCAGCGTTACGTTCGGGCTCGAGCGTGATCGGCAGCATACGGCCGGCACGCAGGACCTCGAGCTGCATCGGCCGTCCGCCAGACGCTTGCACTGCCGCGATGAAGTCTTGCGCCTCATCGATTTTCTTGCCATCGGAACGCAGCACAGTATCACCTGGCTTCAGGCCCGCTCGCTCCCCTGCCCCAGGGTCCAGCTTCTCGATGCGTGCCGGCTTGCGCCACAGGTCCAGGCCGAGCGCCTTCATCACATCGCCATCGACGTCCAGCTTCGAAACTGCCGCAGCCGGAATCACGGCGTCGTAGCCGCCACCATGCTGGCCGCGCAGCGACAGGCGCGCCTCAGTCTTGTCGACGGCCGCATGCAGGATCTGCCAGCGCAGCTCGGACCAGGACTGGACCGGGTTGCCGTTCACGGCGACGACGGTATCGCCGCCCTGCACGCCGGCCAGCTGGGCGACGGAGCCGCCGGGGACCGCGCGCAGGCGGGCCGAGGGTTCGTCGACGCCGTGCATGAACAGGATCGCCATCAGGCCGATCGCGACCAGGAAGTTGGCGATCGGGCCGGCGGCCACGATGGCGATGCGGCGCCACACGCTCTGGCGCGTGAACTCGCGGGCGAACTCGGATTCGTCTTTTGGGGCGGTCTCGGGGTCGCGGCTGTCGAGCATCTTGACGTAGCCGCCCAGCGGCAGTGCCGAGATGGCCCATTCGGTCTGGTCCTTGCCGAAGCGGCGCGACCACACCACGCGGCCCATGCCGACCGAGAAGCGCAGCACCTTCACGCCGCAGGCGCGCGCCACCAGGTAGTGGCCCAGTTCGTGCAGGACGATCAGCGGACCGAGCGCCAGCAGGAAGGCGAGGATCATGTACAGCAGGCTCATAGGCTTAGCCTCGCTGGGCGGAGATCGCGGCGCGCGCGGCGTCGCGGGCGCGCGCATCCTGCTCCAGCACCGCCTCGATCGAGGGGGCCGGGCCGTGCGGCACGCACTCCATCACGTTCGCGATCACGCGGTCGATGTCGCGGAAGCCGATCTCGCGGTCGAGGAAGGCCTGGACCGCGATCTCGTTGGCCGCGTTCAGCAGGGCCGGCGCCGTGCCGCCCGCGCGCAGCGCGTCGAAGGCCAGCGCCAGGCAGGGGAAGCGGTTGAAGTCCGGTTTGTAGAACTGCAGCGCGGCCATTTCGGTCAGGTCGAGCTGGGCCACGCCCGAGGCGATCCGCTCGGGATAGGCCAGCGCATGGGCGATCGGGGTACGCATGTCCGGGTTGCCGAGCTGGGCGAGCACGGAGCCGTCCACATACGACACCATCGAATGGATCACGCTTTGCGGGTGGATCACCACCTCGATCTGCTCGGCCGGTGCGCCGAACAGCCAATGGGCCTCGATCACTTCCAAGCCCTTGTTCATCATGGTGGCCGAATCGACCGAGATCTTGCGGCCCATGACCCAGTTCGGGTGCTTGCAGGCTTCGTCCGGCGTCACGTCGCCCAGGGTCTCGACGGCGCGGCTCAGGAAGGGGCCGCCCGACGCGGTCAGCAGGATTTTCGCGACGCCTGCGGCATCGGGATCGCGCCCATACGTGCCCGGCAGCGACTGGAAGATCGCATTGTGTTCGCTGTCGATCGGCAGCAGCGTCGCCTTGTGCTCGCGCACCGCATCCATGAAGAGCTGGCCGGACATGACCAGCGCTTCCTTGTTTGCCAGCAGGATCTTCTTGCCGGCGCGCGCGGCGGCTAGGGTCGGCGCCAGGCCTGCCGCGCCGACGATGGCGGCCATCACCGTATCGGTATCAGGGCTGGAAGCGACATCGCACAGGGCTTGTTCGCCGTGCTCCACCACGATGCCGAGGCCTTCGAGCAGCTGGGACAGGCGTCCTGCCGCTTCAGGCGTCCCGACCACCGCGCGTTGCGGACGATGGCGGCGGCAGGCCTCGGCCAGTTCCTCGACGCGGCCATGGGCGGTCAGGGCGTAGACACTGTACTGGTCGGGATGGCGGGCAAGCACGTCGAGGGTCGAGGCGCCGATCGAGCCGGTGGCGCCCAGGATGGTGATGCGCTGCATTGTGGTATTCCTTTGTTTGATGCTATAGCCAGGCGCCGATCAGGGCTGCCAGGGGCAGGACCGGGACGAGCGCGTCCACGCGGTCCAGCACCCCGCCGTGGCCAGGCAGCAGGTTGCTGCTGTCCTTGAATCCGGCGCGGCGCTTGAGCTGGGATTCGAACAGGTCGCCGACCACGCTGGCCGCGACGATGAGGACCAGGACCGCATACAGGGCGGCCCAGCCAAGGCTGGCCTGCACGCGCACCGGGAAGGTGTCGGCCAGGGCATCGCCCCACAGCACGACGCTGATCGTCGCGATCACGAGCACCGCGATGCAGCCGCCGATCGCTCCTTCCCAGGATTTGCCCGGCGAGATCGACGGCGCCAGCTTGCGCTTGCCGAAGGCCTTGCCCGAGAAGTAGGCGAAGATGTCGGCGACCCAGACGATGGCCATCACCGACAGCAGGTAGAGCGGCGAATGCGAGAACAGCGTGACGATGGCGGCGAAGCAGCCGACCACGGCGATCGCATAGACCAGGCTCAGGAAGGTGTTGCCGCTGCTGGCCAGCGGCGGCAGGCCGAGCTTGAGCGAAGGCGCGAAGCGCAGCGCCCACAGCAGCACGCTGATCGCGAACCAGAAGGTCGGGTCGCCGCCCGGCGCGACGAAGAAGGCGTAGACGAAGGCGGCGGTCCAGAAGGCGGCGATCAGGGCCGCGCGATTGCTTTCCGGGTTGAACAGGCGGAAGCACTCCCAGATCGCGGCCCCGAAGAACACGGAAGCCACCACCGCGAACGCCATATAGTTGTTGAAATACAGGACGGGCAGCAGGACTGCCAGCAGGACGAGCGCGGTAATGATCCGGGTCTTGAGCATACGTTGTCTTTGCCTTGGACTACTGGGACTTCTGGGCCACCTGGTCGCCGGTCTGGCCGAAGCGGCGCTCGCGTTCCTGGTAGGAGGTGATCGCTTCGTCCAGCGAGGCCTTGGAGAAGTCCGGCCAGAAGGTCTTGGTGAAGTACAGCTCCGAATACGCCAGCTGCCACAGCAGGAAATTCGAGATGCGCTCCTCGCCGCCGGTGCGGATGAACAGGTCGGGCTCGGGCGCATAGGCCATGGCCAGGTGCGGCGCCAGCATCTCTTCCGTGTATTCAAGGACGCCGGGGTTGGCCGCCACCATCTTGCCGGTTGCCTGCATGATATCCCAGCGGCCGCCATAGTTGGCGCACACGGTGACCGTCAGGCGGGTGTTGTTGGCGGTGCGGCGCTCGGCCGCGTTGATCATTTCCTGCAGCTTCGGGTCGAAGCGGCTCAGGTCGCCGACGACCTTCAGGCGGATGTTATTCGCGTGCATCTTCGACACTTCGCGCTCGAGGGCGGTGACGAAGAGCTTCATCAGGAGCGAGACTTCCTCAGCCGGGCGGCGCCAGTTTTCCGAGGAAAACGCGAACAGGGTCAGGTATTCCACGCCGCGTTCTACGCAGTGCTCGACGACGCCGCGCACCGCCTCCACGCCCTTGACGTGGCCGGCCACGCGCGGCAGCAGGCGTTTGGTCGCCCAGCGGCCGTTGCCGTCCATGATGATGGCGATGTGGCGCGGTACGGCGAGCGTCTCAGGGATGGCAGTGGTCGAACTTTTGAACATCGTTGCTTCCAGCAGGGCTGCCGGCGACTTACCCCTTGGGGCGGCCGCGACAGCCGTTCTTAAAGGGAATCGGACCGGCCGCGGCTGGACGCCGGGGCCGGTCCGCCTGGGCCATTGCCGGCCCGGACATCATCCGCCTCAGACGGTCATGATGTCCTTTTCTTTTTCGGCCAGCAGCTTGTCGATCTCGGCGACGAACTTGTCGGTCAGCTTCTGGATTTCGTCGTTCGAACGGCGCTCTTCGTCTTCCGAGGCGGTCTTGTCCTTGACCATCTTCTTGGCTGCCTCGTTGGCATCGCGGCGAATGTTGCGCACGGCGATCTTGGCGTCTTCGCCTTCCGACTTGGTCAGCTTGACCATTTCCTTGCGGCGCTCTTCGGTCAGCGGCGGAGTCGGCACGCGGATCATATCGCCTTGCGCGGACGGGTTCAGGCCCAGGTCGGAGTCGCGGATCGCCTTTTCGATGGTGCTCGCCATCTTCTTTTCGAACGGGGCCACGCCGATGGTGCGGGCGTCGATCAGGGTCAGGTTCGCCACCTGCGACAGCGGGACCGGCGAACCGTAGTACTCGACCATCACGGAATCGAGGATGCCGGCGTGGGCGCGGCCGGTGCGGACCTTCGCCAGGTTGGCCTTCAGGGTATCGATGGACTTGGTCATGCGATCCTGGGCGTTCTTTTTCACATCAGCTAAGGACATGCTGCTCTCCTGTTTTTCTTGGTTCAATGTTCAACAAACTGTGATTCTAAAGCTTAGACGTGCACCAGTGTACCTTCGTCTTCGCCCATGATCACGGCTTTCATGGCGCCCGGCTTGACGATCGAGAAGACCTTGATCGGCAGGCGCTGGTCGCGGCACAGGGCGAAAGCGGTGGCGTCCATCACCTGCAGGTTCTTGGCGATCGCCTCGTCGAAGGAAATCGACTCGTAGCGGGTGGCGTTCGGGTCCTTCTTGGGGTCGGCGGTGTAGACGCCGTCGACCTTGGTGGCCTTCAGGACGATCTCGGCCGAGATCTCGGCGCCGCGCAGGGCGGCCGCGGTATCGGTGGTGAAGAAGGGGTTGCCGGTGCCGGCTGCGAAGACGACGACCTTGCCCTCTTCCAGGTACTGCAGGGCCTTCGGGCGCACGTAGGGCTCGACCACCTGCTCGATGGCGATCGCCGACATCACGCGCGCGGTGATGCCCACGTGGCGCATCGCGTCGGCCAGGGCCAGCGCGTTCATGACGGTGGCGAGCATGCCCATGTAGTCCGCGGTGGCGCGGTCCATGCCCTGGGCGCCCGGGGCCACGCCGCGGAAGATGTTGCCGCCGCCGATCACGACCGCCACCTGCACCCCCAGCTTCGCCACTTCCGCCACGTCGGTCACCATGCGCTCGATGGTCGCGCGGTTGATGCCGAAGTTATCGTCACCCATCAGCGCTTCGCCAGACAGTTTGAGGAGGACTCGTTGGTAGGCTGGTTTTGTCATGATGAAGCGGCTCCTATGTTGTGTTTCGAATTCGGGTCTGACCGGCGCTTTTGGCGGCGGTCTCATCTGCAAGGAACAGATGGAGGCGAAGGTGGCGCGGGCCGCAGGTGCGATCGCACTGCGCCACCTTACAAAAACGGGCCTTACGGCCCGCTTTCACATTACTGCTTGTTGGCAGCCATCTGGGCTGCGACTTCAGCTGCGAAGTCGTCCACCTTCTTCTCGATGCCTTCGCCGACGACGAACATCGTGAATGCCTTCACGGTGGCGTTCGAGGCCTTCAGGTACTGCTCGATCGACTGCTTGTCGTTCTTCACGAATGCCTGGTTCAGCAGCGAGACTTCCTTCAGGTACTTCTGCACCGAACCGTCGATACGCTTGGCGACGATCTCGGCCGATTGCGGCTGCTTGCCTTCGGCGACGGCCTTGTCGGCGTCTTCCTTGGCCTTCAGTTCTGCAACCGAACGCTCTTTCTCGATCATTTCGGCCGGAACCGATTCAGCCGACAGGGCGACCGGCTTCATCGCGGCGATGTGCATCGCGACGTCCTTGCCGACCTGCTCGTCCGCGCCTTCGAACTCGACCATCACGCCGATGCGGGCGCCGTGCAGGTAGGAAGCCAGCTTGCCGGTGGTTTCGAAACGCTGGAAGCGGCGAACGGTCATATTCTCGCCGATTTTACCGATCAGTGCCGTACGCACGTCGTCGAAGGTCTTGCCGTCGTGCGGCAGGGCTGCCAGGGCGGCGACATCAAGCGGGTTGTTTTCGGCAATCAGCTTGGCTGCCAGGTTGGCCATGGCCAGGAAGTCGTCGTTCTTGGCGACGAAGTCGGTTTCGCTGTTGATTTCAACCAGCGCGCCGATGTTGCCCGAGATGTAAGCGGCGACCACGCCTTCGGCGGTGATACGCGATGCTGCCTTCGATGCCTTGCCGCCCAGCTTGACGCGCAGGATCTCTTCGGCACGGCCCATATCGCCTTCGGCTTCGGTCAGTGCTTTCTTGCATTCCATCATCGGCGCGTCGGTCTTCGCGCGCAGTTCACCCACCATCGCTGCGGTAATAGCTGCCATGTTGTTTTCTCCCAATGTTGATTTAGAGAGTGCGAATGTTCGTCGAACACCCACACGATAATTTATTGCTAAGCTCGATGCTTAAAAAAAGGGGGGCTCGTGCCACGGCTCGGCGCCCCCTTCTGATGCTCAGGCAGGTCGTCCCTGCCCTGTATTATGCCTGCTCGGAAACTTCGACGAAGTCGTCGCCGCCGGCCTTGACCATCTCAACGACTTCGTTGGTGGCGTTGGCGCGGCCTTCCAGGATTGCATCGGCGACGCCGCGTGCGTACAGGGTGATGGCCTTCGACGAGTCGTCGTTACCCGGGATCACGTGGGTAACGCCTTCCGGCGAGTGGTTGGTATCGACCACGCCGATGACCGGGATGCCCAGCTTGCCGGCTTCGGTGATGGCGCCCTTGTGGTAGCCGACGTCGACGACGAAGATCGCGTCAGGGATGCCGCCCAGGTCCTTGATGCCGCCGATCGACTTCTGCAGCTTTTCCATTTCGCGCGAGAACATCAGCGCTTCTTTCTTCGACAGCTTCTCGACCGAACCGTCTTCCACTTGCGCTTCCATGTCCTTCAGGCGCTTGATCGAGGTCTTGATGGTCTTGAAGTTGGTCAGCATGCCGCCCAGCCAACGCTGGTCGACGTACGGGACGCCAGCGCGCTGTGCTTCAGCGGCGATGATGTCGCGTGCCTGGCGCTTGGTGCCGACCATCAGGATCGTGCCGCGGTTGGCGGAGATCTGCTTGATGGTCTTCATTGCGTCCTGGTACATGGCCAGGGTCTTTTCCAGGTTGATGATGTGGATCTTGTTGCGGTGACCGAAGATGAACGGGGCCATTTTCGGGTTCCAGAAACGGGTCTGGTGGCCGAAGTGGATACCGGCTTCCAGCATTTCGCGCATAGTAACGGACATGTAATTCTCCAGGGTTGGGTCTTGAACGTAGCCAGTCACCTGATCGGCACCCTTTGGCGGCCACGTTCGCGATTTCATTTAAAAAGTCGTTTTTTACAACATTGCTCGATGCGAATACGAGCAACCCGAGATTCTAGCGGGATTTGGCGGTATTTTCAAGAGTTCCTGACGCTTCAGGACTTCGCTTACGGGCGCGGCGGACCGGACGATAACTATCACCGCGTGGGCGGGGGACCCGCCCACCCTACGAAAACCCTTATAATCACGCAATATCGTTTTTATTAGCAGGACAAGCATTTTATGACCTCCATCCCGAAAACCCCAGACGAAATCGAAGGCATGCGCGTGGCCTGCCGGCTCGGCTCGGAAGTGCTCGATTACATCACGCCCTTCGTGAAGCCGGGCGTGACCACCGGGGAACTCGACCGCCTGGCGCATGACTACATGGTCAAGGTGCAGGGCACGGTCCCGGCGACGCTGAACTATGCGCCGCCCGGCTACCCGCCCTTCCCCGGCTCGATCTGCGCTTCGATCAACGACGTGATCTGCCACGGCATTCCGGGCGACAAGGTACTGAAGAGCGGCGACGCGCTGAACATCGACATCACCCCGATCACGCCGGAAGGTTTCCATGGCGATAACAGCCGCATGTTCCTGGTCGGCGAGCCCAAGCTCCTGGCCAAGCGCCTGTCGGAAGTGACCTTCGAATGCATGTGGCTGGGCATTGCCCAGGTCAAGCCGGGCAAGCGCCTGGGCGACATCGGCCATGCGATCCAGCAGCATGCTGAAAAGCACGGCTACAGCGTGGTGCGCGAGTTCTGCGGCCACGGCGTGGGCCGCAAGTTCCACGAAGAGCCGCAGGTGCTGCACTACGGCCGTCCGGGCACCGGCGAAGAGCTGGTCCCCGGCATGATCTTCACCATCGAGCCGATGATCAACGCCGGCCGCCGCGAGATCCGGGAAATGCCGGACGGCTGGACCATTAGAACTAAGGACCGCAGCCTGTCGGCCCAGTGGGAACACACCGTGCTCGTCACCGAGACCGGCGTCGAGGTGCTGACGATGTCGGCCGGCAGCCCGCCGCCGCCCGCCATCGTGCTGCCGCTGCTGCCCCAGTACGCCCCGGCCGAGGCGTAAGGACGCCATCATGGGCCAGCCGGCGCTCCTCGACAGCTCTCGCACCATACTCCGCCAACGGCTCAAGACCGAGCGCCAGGCCCTGATCGACGCCTTCCACCAGGACGGCAAGCCGGAAAAACTCCTGCGCGGCCTGCGCACCTGTGTCGACGGCATCCTGGGCGACGCCTGGCGCGCCGCCGGCCTGCCTGCCAACACGGCGCTGGTCGGCGTGGGCGGCTACGGACGCGGCGAACTCTTTCCCTATTCCGACGTCGACCTCCTGATCCTGCTCGGCCAGCCGGCCGACGCCATCACCCAGGCGCGCCTGGAATCCCTGGTCCAGCTGTTCTGGGACCTGGGCCTCGAGATCGGCCACAGCATCCGCACCGTGGACGAGTGCCTGGTCGAGTCCAGCGCCGACATCACGGTGCAAACCAGCCTGCTGGAAGCGCGCCTGGTGGCGGGCGACGGGCCGCTCTTCGACGAACTGCGGCGCCGCTACCGCGCGGCCCTCGACCCGCAGGCCTTCTTCCAGGCCAAGACGGCCGAGATGCGCCTGCGCCACGCCAAGTACGAGTACACCGCCTTCGCGCTCGAACCCAACGTCAAGGAAAGCCCGGGCGCCCTGCGCGACCTGCAGGTGATCATGTGGGTGGCCAAGGCGGCGGGTCTGGCCCAGTCCTGGAGCCAACTGGCGCGCGCCAAGCTGATCACGCGCACCGAGGCGCGCCAGCTGATGGAGAAGGAATACGCCTTCAAGGACATCCGCGTGCGACTGCACCTGCAGACCAGGCGCCGCGAAGACCGCCTGGTGTTCGACGTCCAGACCGCGATCGCCAAGACCTTCGGCCTGGAGAACGCGGACGGGCGCCGCGCCAGCGAATTCCTGATGCAGCGCTACTACTGGGCGGCCAAGGTGGTCACGCAGCTCAACACCATCATGCTGCAGAATATCGAGGCCCAGCTCTTCCCGCGCCAGGCGGCCTGCGTGCCGATCGGCGGCGACTTCAACGAGCACTTCAACGAAGTCAACGGCTTCATCGACATGGCAAGCGACGACACCTTCGAGCGCTTCCCCTCCACCGTCCTCGGCGTGTTCGTGGCCATGACCGAGCGCCCTGACATCAAGGGCATGACCGCGCGCACCATGCGCGCCCTGTGGCATGCGCGGAACCTGATCGACGAGCAGTTCCGGGCCAACCCGGCCAACAAGGCCCTGTTCCTGCGCATCCTGAAGGCGCCGGTGGGCCTGCTGCACGCGCTGCGCCGCATGAACGACATGGGCGTGCTGGGCCGCTACCTGCCGGCCTTCCGCAGCATCACCGGCCAGATGCAGCACGACCTCTTCCACGTCTACACCGTGGACCAGCACATCATGATGGTGGTGCGTAACCTGCGCCGCTTCACGATGCCGGAGCACGCCCACGAATACCCCTTCTGCAGTCAGCTGATCGCCGATTTCCGCGACCGCTGGCTGCTGTATGTCGCCGCCCTGTTCCACGACATCGCCAAGGGGCGCGGCGGCGACCATTCCGAGCTCGGGATGCAGGATGCGGAGGACTTCTGCCGTGGCCACGGGATCTCGGAACAGGATACCGAGCTGGTCGTCTTCCTGGTTCAGCAGCATCTCAGCATGTCCACCGTCGCCCAGAAGCAGGACATGTCGGACCCCGACGTGATTTCGGCCTTTGCCGCCCTGGTCAAGGACGAGCGCCACCTGACCGCCCTCTACCTGCTGACGGTCGCCGACATCCGCGGCACCAGCCCCAAGGTGTGGAACGCCTGGAAGGCCAAGCTGCTGGAAGACCTCTACAAGGTCACCCTGCGCGTGCTGGGCGGCGAGCCGCACAGCGCCGACCGCGAACTGCGCGCGCGCCAGCGCGAAGCCCTGGCCACCCTGCGCCTGTTCGGCCTGGGCGCCGAAGACCACGAGGCGCTGTGGAAGCAGCTCGACGTGGCCTACTTCCTGCGCCACGACGCTTCCGACATCGCCTGGCAGACCCGCGCGCTGTACGAAAAAGTCGACAGCGAGAAGCCGGTCGTGAAGGCGCGCCTGGCGCCGATCGGCGAAGGCCTGCAGGTGGCCGTCTACATCAAGGACCAGCCCGACCTGTTCGCGCGCATCTGCAGCTATTTCGACCGCAAGAACTTCAGTATCCTGGATGCGAAGATCCACACGACGCGCCACGGCTATGCGCTGGACAGCTTCCTCGTCACCGACGAGAACTTCGCCGGCAGCTACCGCGACATCATCAGCCTGATCGAGCATGAGCTGTGCGCGCAGCTAATGTCGCAGGAGCCGCTGGCGCCGCCGTCCCGCGGTCGCCTGTCGCGCCTGTCGCGCACCTTCCCGATCCAGCCGACCGTCGACCTGCGCCCGGACGAACGCGGCCAGTTCCACGTGCTGTCGGTCGCCGCCAACGACCGCCCCGGCCTGCTGTATGCGATCGCGGGCGTGCTCACGCGCTACCGCATCAACCTGCACACCGCCAAGATCATGACCCTGGGCGAGCGCGTCGAGGACGTCTTCCTGATCGACGGCGCCGCCCTGAACAACCCGCGCGTGCAGGTGCAGCTCGAAACCGATCTGCTGGATGCGCTCAAGATTTAACTTTTTTACTCTCCTGTTTTCCGATGACTGAACCAATCCGCCTTTCCAAACGCATGTCCGAACTCGGCCTCTCCTCGCGCCGCGAAGCCGATGAATGGATCGCCAAAGGCTGGGTGCGGGTGGACGGCAAGGTGGTGTCGGAACTGGGCAGCAAGGTGCTGCCGCACCAGAAGATCACCGTCGAGCGCCAGGCCGCCGCCGAGCAATCCAAGCGCGTGACGGTCCTGATCAACAAGCCGGTGGGCTACGTCAGCGGCCAGGCCGAGGATGGCTACAAGCCTGCCGTCACCCTGATCAAGCCCGAAAACCGCTGGGCGGACGACCCGTCAAGCGAGCAGTTCCACCCAACCCAGCTGCGCAGCCTGGTGCCGGCAGGACGCCTGGACATCGACTCGGTGGGCCTGCTGGTGCTGACGCAGGACGGCCGCATCGCCAAGCAGCTGATCGGCGAGAACACCGACATCGAAAAAGAATATCTCGTGCGGGTGCAGTACACCAAGCCGGGCAAGCTGCCGGACGCGGACCTCAGGAAGCTGAACCACGGCCTGTGGATGGATGGCAAGCCCCTGCTGCCGGCCAAGGTGCGCTGGCAGAACGATGACCAATTGAGCTTCACCCTGAAGGAAGGCCGCAAGCGCCAGATCCGCCGCATGTGCGATATGGTGGGCCTGAAGGTGATCGGGCTGAAGCGGGTCAGGATCGGCAGGGTCAAGCTGGGCGAGCTGCCGCCGGGGCAGTGGCGCTACCTGCTCCCGGACGAGAAGTTCTGATCCCCTGCTGGATGGCGCCGCTCAGTGCGAGCGGCCGTCGTAATGGTGCACCGGGATGCTGTCCAGATCGACGTTCTCGACGCAGCGCAGGTTGACCGCCGCCATGGCATTGCCCTTCGGGTCGACGCCCTCGCCGTAGGGATGGATGCCGCAGGTCGGGCAGAAGCGGTGCTTGATGACGTGCTTGTTGAAGGTGTAGGTGTTCGCTGCTTCCTCGGGAGTTTTCAGGCGCAGCCTGTCGCGCGGGATGAACCACAGCAGCGAACCCCTGCGCCGGCACATCGAGCAGTTGCAGGCCAGCCCGCTGTCGATCTCCCCTTCCGCTTCGAACGCCACCGCACCGCAGTGGCAGCTTCCTTCATAGATCATCCTGGTCTCCTCGTCGATTGTTGTAAAACACCTTCCAGCTAGTAGAGCGTGTCGCGCTGGCGTTGCGGCAAAGCGCTGTCGTAGGCATTGCCGTCCATGCCGCCTTGCGTGAGCGCGGCCAGCATCGTGCCAGGCGTCGGCACGCCCGCAGTATCGTGTTCCTCGCGGTGCCACAGGCGCGAGCGCAGGATCGAGCGTGCGCACTGGAAGAACACCTTCTCGACGGCGATGCGCAGCACGCAATGCGGCTGCTTGCCGTCCACCGCGAACGATTCCAGCAGCGTCGGGTCGATATCGATCTGCGCCCTGCCCCGCACCCGCACCGTTTCTCCCACGCCCGGTATCATGAAGATCAGCGCCATGTGCGGGTCGTGGAGCAGGTTGCGCAGGCTGTCGATGCGGTTGTTCCCGCGCCGTTCAGGCAGCAGAAGCGTCCGCGCATCATGGATGCGCACCAGGCGGCCAGCGTCGCCGCGCGGCGAAACGTCGACACCATTCGGACCGGACGTTGCCAGCAGCGCAAAGCGCGCGTTCTCGATCCAGCGTGCGTAGACCGGGTGGAGGTGATCGGTTTCCTTGGCGATGGATGGCGCTGCGACTGTTCCAAACAGGGCCTCGAGCGAGGCGAGATCGGTGATGAAGTGCTCTGGCATGTGCGTCGGGGGAAGCTGAAACCGTCAATCCTCATACGCTACCACAAGCCACGAGTCACCTGCCATTTCCTCAAGCTGGCGACAGCGCCCGCGGCGCCGGGCCACAATGGGGACCCTGACAAACGGCACTGAATCGAGCATGGAAACGGTCTACACCATCGGCCAGTCCAATCGGCCGATCGAGGAATTCCTGGCCCTGCTACGCGAGCACGGCATCGAACGCGTCCTTGACATCAGGACCGTGCCAAAATCGCGCCACAATCCGCAGTTCGGCCAGGACCAGCTACCCTCCTCCCTTGAGGCGGCAGGCATTGGCTATGCGTATATTCGTGAACTGGGTGGCCTGCGGCGCGCGCACAAGGACACGCCGAACAGCGGCTGGCGCAACGCCTCCTTCCGCGGCTACGCCGACCACATGCAGACCCAGGACTTCAAGGAGCACGTCGAGGAAGTGGCGGACATGGCGGAAGGCACGCGATGCGCCCTGATGTGCGCGGAAGCGGTGCCGTGGCGCTGCCACCGCTCGATGGTGGCGGATGCGCTCACCGTGCGCGGCGTGGCGGTCGAACATATCATCAACAAGGGTAGAACGAAGCCGCACACGCTGACGCCATTCGCGCACGTGGAAGGAACGCGCATTACCTACCCGCCGCCAGACACCGGGGAAGAAACGAGCGAAAGCGCTACTTGAGAAGCGCATCGGAGGGTCAGGTCTGACAATCAGACACGAGCTCTTCCGTAAGGCCTGTGAATGGTCGAGTTCGTGTCCGGATGTCAGACCTGACACCGAGATGTTGGGGCGGTTAGCCGCGGTTGCGGTCCGCCAGGAACTGCTGCGCGCGCGGGGTCTGGGGATGGGTGAAGAAGTCTTCCGGCTTGCCGCGCTCCAGGATGCGGCCTTCGCTCATGAAGACGATGCGGTCGGCGACTTCACGCGCGAAGCCCATCTCGTGGGTTACGCAGACCATGGTCATGCCGTGGTGGGCCAGGGAGCGCATCACCTGCAGCACCTCGCCCACCATTTCCGGATCGAGCGCGCTGGTCGGCTCGTCGAACAGCATGATCGGCGGACGCATCGCCAGGGCTCTGGCGATGGCCACGCGCTGCTGCTGGCCGCCCGACAGTGCGTTCGGATAGGCGTCGCGCTTGTGCGCCAGGCCCACCTGCTCCAGCAGGGTCATTGCGTATTCGCGGGCTTCCGTCAAGCTCGCACGCTTCAGGTTGACCGGCGCCAGCGTGCAATTCTCCAGCACGGTCAGGTGCGGGAACAGGTTGAAGTGCTGGAAGACGAAGCCGATGCCGGCGCGGAGCTGGTCGACGTTCGTACCCTTGGCGTGGATGTCGCGGCCGTCGATGGCGATGGAACCGCCGTCGATTTCTTCCAGGCGGTTGAGGGTGCGGATCAGGGTCGATTTGCCCGAGCCGGACGGACCGCACACGACCACCACCTCGTTCTTTTCCACGCGTCCGCTGACATCCACCAGCGCGTGGTAGTCGCCGTAGAATTTGTTGACTTTATCGAGAACGATCATCGTTGGGGTTACCGTGAAGTTGATATTCCTATGCCCGCGCCAGGCGGCGCTCGAGCAGGAAGGCCAGGCGGGACAGGCCGAAACAGAGGATGAAATAGCTCAGCGCCAGGATCAGGTAAACCTCGACCGCCTGGGTGAACACCAGGGTGTTGACCTGGGTGGCGATGAAGGACACTTCGGACAGGCCGATGATGTAGCCGAGCGAGGTCGCCTTGATGGTCGAGACCAGCTGGCTGACGATCGAGGGCAGGCCGTTGCGCAGCGTCTGCGGCAGCACCACCAGGCGCAAGGCCTGCGGATAGGACAGGCCCAGCGAACGGGCGCTTTCCAGCTGCCCTTTCGGCAGCGCGCGGATGCCGCTTGCGACGATCTCGGCCAGGTAGACGCCGTCGAACAGCACCAGCACCATCAGCATAGTGGTCGCCTGGCCCGTCTTCACGCCTGTCACGGCCGGCAGGAAGAAGTAGACCCAGAAGACCACCAGCAGCAGCGGCACGGCGCGCACCAGCTGCACTAGGGTCGCCACCGGCCAGCGGATCGCGCGGTGGCTGCTCACGCGCGCCACACCGAGCAGGAGGCCCAGCGGCATCGCCAGCAGCAGGGCGCCGAAGGACAGCAGCACGGTCAGCGACAGACCGCCAAGCGGCCCTTCGGGATATTGGCCGACGAGGAAGTACAGCCAGTAGGTATCGATCAGTTCGAGCATGTGAACAGCCTTATGCCGGACGGACCGGGTAGCGCCGCTGGTACAGGTGGGCGGCGAGCGAAATCAGGAGCGAGACCGTCAGGTAAGCGAGGGTTGCGAAGGTAAACGCTTCGACGCTACGAAAGCTCGCGGTCTCCACGCGCGCGGCCTGGTACATCATCTCGGCGGCGCCGATGACGGTGGCCACGCTGGTGTCCTTCCACAGGTTGACGGTCTGCGACAGGAGCGGCGGCACCGAGGCGCGGAAGGCCTGCGGCAGCAGCACCAGTCGCACGGCGGCAAAGCGCCCCAGCCCGAGCGAACGGGCCGCCTCCAGCTGGGACGCCGGCACCGCACGGATGCCGCTGCGGATGTCCTCGGCCATGTGCACGCCGCTGTACAGCGACAGCGCGATCACGGCGCAGACGGCTTCCGGGTTGTTCGCGTACAGGAATTCGCGCGCGCTTTCGGGCAGCAGCTCGGGGAAGGCGAAGTACCAGAACAGCAGGTGCGCCAGCAGGGGCACGTTGCGGATGCCTTCCACGATGGTAGCGCCGACTGCACGCAACGGCGCGAATGAAGAAGTGCGCATCAGCGCCACGGCCGCACCGAGCGGCAGCGCGATAAGGAAGCTGGCAGCGGTCAGCTGCAGGGAAAGTACGAGGCCCTGCACCAGCCAGTCATGGTACTGGCCGGATTGCAGGATGCTGGGATCGAAAAACTGCAAAACACTACTTTCGAAAAACGATCAGATCTTGTCGGTGCTGATCTTGAAGCTGCGCTTGGCGATATTGGCGCGGGTGCCCGGGCCGTACCACTTGTTGAACAGCTGCTCGGCGGCGCCGCTGGCTTCCAGCTCGCGCAGGGTCTGGTCGACCACGGCCTTCAGGCTCTTCTCGCCCTTGCGCAGGCCGAGGGCGATCGACTCGTTGCCGATCGAGGTCGGCAGGATGGTGAAGCCCTTGGCGGCCGGGCCCAGCTTGCCGTAGTCGGCCAGCAGCGAGGATTCGTCGTTGACGTAGGCGACGCCCTTGCCCTGGCGCAGCGCCTGGAAAGCCTGCTGGGTGTTCTCGAAGGTCACCACTTCCGCGGTCGGCACGGCGGCGCGGATATTGGTTTCCTGGGTGCCGCCGCGCACAGTGACGACCTTCTTGCCGGCCAGCTGGGGCAGCGCGGTGATGCCACTGCCGGCGCGGACCATGACCTTGGAGCCGGTCACGAAGTGGGTCAGCGCGAAGTCGACCTGCGATTCGCGTTCCTTGTTATGGGTAAGCGTGGCGGCGAGCGCGTCGACGCGGCCCTGCTGCAGTTCAGGGATGCGGCTCGAGACCGACATCTGCTTGAACACCGGCTTGACACCGATCTTCTTCGCCACCGCGGTGGCGATGTCGATCTCGTAACCGACCAGCTGGCGGGTCTTCGGGTCGATGAAGCTGTTCGGCTCGTCGGTGCCCAGCACGCCGAAGACGATCGTGCCCTTCTTCTTGATGTCGGCGAGCTGGTCGGCCTGGGCGGCGGTGGCCAGCAGGCTGGCGGACAGGGCGAGCGTGCCGAGGATGAGGGAACGACGGGTGAACATATTCTTCTCCAGACTACAATAATTCAATCGGAATAGTATACGGCATGATCTTGCATGGCTGAACGAACAATTAGCCATAAGAAAATGCGCTCTGGACTATAAAGGCCGCAAAATCTTCAGTCCGCCTCTTGGCATCCCGGCATGCTAAAGTGGCAAGCAAGCCATGAACGCAAGCGGAGACAATATGCTGGTCGTAACCTATAACGTCAACGGCATCGGCGCACGCATCAGCGCCCTGCTCGAATACCTGGACGAACGCAAGCCGGACGTCGTCTGCCTGCAGGAACTCAAGGCGCCGCAGGAGAAATTCCCGGAAAGCGCGATCCGCGACGCCGGCTACCACGCGATCTGGCACGGCCAGAAGAGCTGGAACGGCGTCGCCATCCTCACCCGCGACGGTCCGGCGCAGGAGCTGCAACGCGGGCTCCCGGGCGACCCGACGGACGAACAAAGCCGCTATATCGAGGCAGTCTACCAGGGCCTGGTGGTGTGCGGCCTCTACCTGCCCAACGGGAACCCGGCACCCGGACCCAAGTTCGACTACAAGCTGGCCTGGATGGAGCGCCTGATCCAGCGCGGCGCCGAGCTGCTCGAAGCGAAGGCGCCGGTCGTCATGTGCGGCGACTTCAATGTGATTCCGACGGATCTCGACGTCTACAAGCCGGAGCGCTGGTTGGATGACGCCCTGTTCCGTCCGGAGAGCCGCGCGGCCTTCGAGCGCCTGATGTCGCAGGGCTGGACCGATTCGCTGCGCACGATGTACCCGGACCAGGTGGTCTACACCTTCTGGGACTACTTCCGCAACGCCTTCGGGCGCGACGCGGGCATCCGCATCGACCACCTGCTGCTCAGCCCTGCCCTCGCGCCCGCCCTGCGCGGCGCCGGCGTCGACAAGTTCCAGCGCGCGAAGGAAAAGCCGAGCGACCACGCGCCGACCTGGGTCGAGCTGGACATGAGCGCGGCGCTGCAGCCCAAGGGGTGAACATGCAGGCTTTGCGGTAACATGCTGGTCCGTCTTTAGCCAACCAGCACCATGCTCACGCCCGAACAGTTCCTCGGATTCCTGACCGCCGCCATCCTGATCACCCTCTCGCCCGGCCCCGACAACATGATGGTGCTGGGCGCCGGCATCGCCAAGGGGCGCGCGCGCGGCATCGCCTTCGGACTAGGCTGTGCGCTGGGCTGCCTGAACCACACCCTGCTCGCCGTGATCGGCGTGAGCGCACTGATCGCGGCCTCGCCGGTAGCCTTCACCGCCTTGAAGGTCGTGGGTGGCCTCTATCTGATCTGGATGGGTCTCCAGGCCCTGCGCAGCCGCGGTGGCGCGAAGGTCGCGGCCGGCGTGCCGGACGAATCGGCGCGCCAGCTCTTCATCAAAGGCCTGGTGGCGAATGCGATCAATCCGAAGGTGGTGCTGTTCTTCCTGTCCTTCCTGCCGCAGTTCGTGGTCGCCTCGCGTGGGGATGCGAACTGGCAGATCGCCTGGCTGGGATTGATCTTCACGGCGCAGGCGGCGCTGCTGTTTGGCCTGCTCGGCTATTTTTCGGGGACGATCGGGCAGTGGCTGAATCGCACGCCGCGTGCGGGGATGTGGCTGGATCGGATTGCCGGTGCGATTTTCGTTGGCCTGGGCCTGCGCCTCATCGTCTCGCGGTAGGGTGGTCGGCTTCGCCGACCGCGCGTTCAACTACACGGTGAATCGTCGCGCATCGACTGTTCACGTACGGTTTGAACGCGCGTTCGGCAGAGCCGAACACCCTACAATGTCACGACCACCGTGCTCGATGGCTGCTTGCGGGCCGCCACCGGCACCTCCAGCAGCTTGTGCTTGTCGTTCCAGCTGAAGCGCACCGCCTTCCCATCGATCGTCACAGCGCGCGGCTTGGCCTGCACATTGTGCACCTTCAGCCCGAAGCCACGTTCCTGCGGCGCCTGGGCCTTGCCGGTCTCGGTGCTGAAGCGGATCTCCAGCTTGCCGTCCGCGTGGCGGCTGGCGAAGCGCACGATCTCGTACTTGCCCTTCCCATACGCGTCGGCGGTCTCGCCATCGTCGTCATACATCTTGCCCTCGCTGCTGGCCACACCGGCATCGTGGTAGTAGTGCAGGTCGATGTGGCGGGTCGAATAGTCGCGGGTGCTCTGCACCACCTTCGCCATCGGCACAAAAGCGCCGGCGCGCACGTAAACCGGGATGTTGGCTTCTTCCGGCTTCACGACTTCGGTGATCCCGCCGTGGTGCTTCTCGCCGGTGTGGAAGTCGAACCAGCTTGATCCCTTGACCGGGAAGTGCACTTCCTTGCGCGTCGCGCCCGGCTCCACGATGGGCGCGACCAGGAAGTCGCGGCCCCACAGGTAAGTCGACGCCATCGCGGTCGCTTCCTCTTCCTCGAACAGCACGGGGCGCATCAGCGGCATGCCGGTAGTGCTGTTGTCGAAAGCGAGCGTGTAGTTATACGGCAGCATGGCGTAGCGCAGCCACACCGCTTCGCGCGCCAGCACCTTGGTGCGCTCGGCGCGGAACACCGGCTCCGGCGCCACGTCGTCCTGCGCATGCGGGCGGAATACCGGCTGGAACACGCCGTACTGCAGCCAGCGCACATACAGTTCCTCGTCCAGCACCGCGCCCGCGAAGCCGCCCAGGTCCGAGTGCATATAGGCCAGGCCCTGCATGCCCATCTGGAGCGAGATCTCCATCTGCGACTGCAGTCCGCCCCAGCCGCGGCTGACGTCGCCCGACCAGGGGATCATGCCGAAGCGCTGCGAGCCCGAATAACCGGCGCGCATCAGGATGAACGGCCGCTCATTGGGGTAATCTTTCTTGTAGCCCTCGGCGATCAGGCGCGCCCAGTCGTGGCCGTAGATGTTGTGGACCTGGTCGGCGGTCTTGTTCCCGCCGTGGCGCACCCAGAAGGGATGCACTTCCGGCTCGCCCAGGTCGCCCCACCAGCCGCTCACGCCGCCCTGCTTCAGGCCCTTGTAGATGTTCCAGAACCAGTCGCGCCCCTGTTGGGTGTAGAGGTCGACCAGGCCCGTGTTCCCGAAATAGAAATCGTAGGTGGCCGGCTTGCCGTCCTTGTCGGTCGCCAGCACGCCCGGCTGCTGCGACGCTTCCTGCCAGCGCTGGGAGGTGCTCAGGATGAAGGGTTCGGTGATGACGATGGTCCTGACACCCTTCTTTTTAAGGTCCGCCATCATCTTCTCGGCGTTCGGGAAGGTGTCGCGGTCCCAGGCCAGGTTGCCCATCGTGTCCTTGACGGTCTTCCCGAACCAGAACAGGTCGAGCACCACGGCATCCAGGGGAATCTTCTCGGCGATGAAGCGGTCGACCACCTCGCGCGTCTGGACTTCGCTCTTGTAGCCGAAGCGGCTGGCGAAGTTGCCGAAGGCCCAGCGCGGCGGCAGCGGCTGGCGGCCGGTCAGCGCCGTGTAGTTCGCCATCACGCCGTCCCAGCTGTCGCCGGCCACCACCTGGTAGGTCTTGCGACCGCCGATCACCTCGTAGCGCAGGGTGCCGTCCTTGCGGCTGTCGAAATCGAGCCAGCCGGTCTGCGGATTGTCGAAGTGGATCGCGTACTTTTTCGAGGACAGGGCGAGCGGCATCGTGTAGTTCAACAACGTTGACGTCGCGCCGTAGCCGTAGTCGGCCTTGTTATAAAGCTGGAAGCGCTTGCCGCGGCGGTTCATGCCGGTCGCGCGCGCGCCGGCGCCATACAGCGCCTCGCCATTCTCGAGCGCGAACTCGATGGTCTCCAGGTCCGCGCTGCGGCCATAGCCGCGCTTCTCCGCCACCAGGGGCTTGCCCTTGTAGAGGTAGCTGATGCGGAAGGGCTGCTTGTCGACCACCACCGTGATGCCGCTTGTTGCGTACACCAGGCGCGCGCCCTCGTCCTCCAGCGTCGCGCCCACGCCAACTGGCGCCAGCACCACGGCGTGCGAGCTCGCATCAAGGGATTCGCCGTTCGGGATGAAGGTGGTCTCGACCACGTTCGCCGAATAGGGCTTGATCAGGTAGCGGCCGTCGCTGGTCGCGAGTTCCAGGGTGTTCTGCTTCTGGCTGGCGCCTTGCAGCTGGCGGTCAGCGTTCTGGGCAAAGGCGAGCGGGCTGGCCAGCAGGCACAGCACGAGGCGGGCAATCGTCGTATGCGTCATGGAATCCGGTTGTCGTTTTAGCCAACCGAGAGCATGACAGAAATCGCGCCAGCGAGACAGTCTTCCTGTAAGAAAATTACATAAGCTGCCAGTTCAGCGCAAATACGGCATCACGTTGTTCGCCACCCGCGCGGCTTCCGCATCGGTCAGCGGCAGGCTGCGGAAGGCGGCCCAGGCGTCGCGCGGCGGCACTTCAAGGCCGACGGCGGTCTCGGAGCCGTAGAGCACGCGCTCCATGCCGACCTGGCGCAGGCGCCGCACCACGCGGCGCGCATCGGCCGGCGACAGGCCTGGACGGGCGAAGGATGAGGCGTCGAGCCAGACCTGGCGCATGCGCGGATCCTGGCGCGCGGCGGCTTCCGCCAGCACGGCCAGGGCGGCCAGCGGCGTGGCGCCCTCGCCCGTCTTGGCGCCGGTCGACGGCGTCCGGGCGTACGCGACCTGCACCGGCACGTCCGGTGCGAAGGGCAGCAGCTGGTCGATCAGGAGGCGCGCGCCTTCGGCACTGGTGCCGCGCAGCTGCAGCACGATCGCCATGCCGCGGGCGTTCGCCGAGCGGAACACGCGCTGCACGCGCGCCATCTGGGCGGGATCGTCGAGCCGTACGCCGGCAGCGGGATGCAGCTTGATGCCGCGCCCGAATTCCGGACTGGCCGCGCAGCGCGCCAGTTCGGCCAGGGCGTAGTCCTTCAGCGGGTCGACGCTGCACAGCGCCACCAGCCGTCCCGGATATTCGCCGGCCTGGCGCGCCGCCCAGTCGTTCTCGGCGCGCACCCGGTCGTATTCGTCGTCCGGCAGCTGGGCGGGTCGGCCATAGACCCAGGCCACCGACAGCACCGCCGCGCGCTCGATGCCGGCGGCATCGAGCTGGGCGATCAGGTCCTGGGCCGTCACCGGCTGCAAAGGCGCGCTGGAAGACAGGAAGGCCGCCACGGCCGGGCTGTAGACGTACTGGTGATGATCGGCCACCGGGGCGCGCATCGGCGTCGCGGGCGCGGCGGGCGCCGCCTTGGCCAGGCTTGATGCGGCCAGCATCACGGCAGCGGACAGCAGGACAGGAACACGCCTCATACATACACCTCGCACATAAAAACCACCCGGCCTGCATGACCGGGAACGGTATGTTATCGCATTGGCAGCAACGGCTGTCAAGATTGCACGTTCCATGCTCCTCGCGTAGCATCGCCGGATGGCCGCCGGGGCGCGCCGACCGTACTGACATGGGAAAAAGATGAAAAACGAGATTCCGCCGGGCGCTGCCCAGGGGGCGAGCAGCAATGTGAGCAAAAACCGCTCCTTCCTCACGGTGGCGCTGATCGAGCTGTGGGAACGCTTCGGCTACTACGGCATGCAGGCGCTGATCGTCTACTTCATGGTGCAGCGCCTCGGCTTCGAAGACAGCCGCGCCAACCTGGTCTGGGGCGCTGCCGCGGCCCTGATCTATGTCGCGCCGGCCATCGGCGGCTGGATCGGCGACCAGGTGCTGGGCACCCGCCGCTGCATGATCCTCGGCGGCATCATCCTCTCGCTCGGCTACGCCCTGATGGCGGTGCCCACCACGAATACCTGGATGACCTTCTCGGCACTGGGCGTGATCGTGGTCGGCAATGGCCTGTTCAAGCCCAACACCGCCAACCTGGTGCGCAAGATCTACGAAGGCGACGATTCCAAGATCGACTCGGCCTTCACCCTGTATTACATGGCGGTGAACGTCGGCTCGACCTTCTCGATGCTGGCCACGCCCTGGATCAAGGACTACGTCAACGCCAGCCATGGCGGCGAACTGGGCTGGCACGTCGCCTTCGCCGTGTGCAGCGTGGGCCTGTTCGTCGGCCTGCTGACGGTGGGCGTGCTGCGCGCGACCGTGTCGCACGTCGGCTCCCCGCCGGACGCACGGCCGCTCGAGATGTCCAAGCTCCTGGCCGTGCTGGGCGGCGGCCTGGTGGCAGTCGCCGCCTCGGCCGTCATCCTCGAATACCAGGGCCTGGCGCGCGCCTTCGTCTACGTGGCCGGCTTCGTCGTGCTCGGCATCTTCTTCCACCTGATCCGTTCCAGCGCACCGAGCGAGCGCGCCGGCCTGATCGCGGCCCTCATCCTGACCCTGCAGACGGTGTTCTTCTTCATCTTCTACCAGCAGATGTCGACCTCGCTGTCCCTGTTCGCGCTGCGTAACGTCGACCTCGGCTTCTACCTGTTCGGCAACCGCCTGTGGACCTGGTCGCCGGCCCAGTTCCAGGCCCTGAACGCGATCTGGATCATGGTGCTGAGCCCGGTGCTGGCCTTCATCTACACCCGCGCCGGCAGCAGTGGCAAGGACATCTCGATCGCCGCCAAGTTCGCCCTCGGCTTCGCCGTGGTGGCGGCCGGCTTCTTCACCTACGGCGTGGCCGGCGCCTTCACCGTCGATGGCCTGACCTCGTCCTGGATCATGATCGCCGGCTACGGCCTGTATTCGCTGGGCGAGCTCCTGGTGAGCGGCCTGGGCCTGGCGATGATCGCGCGCTACGTGCCGGCCCGCATGGGCGGCTTCATGATGGGCGCCTACTACGTGGGCGTGGGCATTTCGCAGTACCTGGGCGGGGTGGTGGCGAACCTGGCCAGCGTGCCGCGCGACGTGGTCGATCCGGTGCAGACGCTGCCGATCTACACGGCCCTGTTCAACAAGCTGGGCCTGGCCGCGATCGCCTGCACGCTGATCGCGCTGGCCGCCCTGCCCCTGATGCGCAAGCTCACCGCGACGCACCACGCGCATCAATGATCCGCACGGTGGGCGGCCACGCGGCCGCCCACGCTGCGGTAAGATGACGGATCAGATTTTTTGGATCCGGCATGAGCATCAATCTTCCCACCAATATTCAGGTCGCCCAGCGCGTCCACGCCATCGAACCTTTCCGCGTCATGGAAATGGTGAAAGCCGCCGGCGAAATGCGCCGCAGCGGCATCGACGTCATCAGCATGAGCGTCGGCGAGCCCGACTTCACCGCGCCCGACATCGTCGCCCACGCGGCAATGGAAGCCATCAAGGGCGGCATCACCCAATACACCGATTCGCTCGGCCTGCGCGAGCTGCGCGAGGCGATATCGGGCCATTACGCGCGCGTGCACGGCCTCGACATCGACCCGCGCCGCATCGTCGTCACCGCCGGCGCCTCGGCCGGCCTGCTGCTGGCCTGCGCGGCCCTGGTGGCCGAGGGCGACGAAGTCCTGATGCCAGACCCCTGCTACCCCTGCAACCGGCATTTCGTATCAAGCTTCGGGGGCAAGCCTGTGCTGGTGCCGGCGTCAAGCGAAGACCGTTACCAACTGAGCGGCCTTCAGGTCGCCGTCACTTGGGGCGAGCGCACCCGCGGCGTGCTGGTCGCCTCGCCCTCGAACCCGACCGGCACCTCGATGACGCCGGATCAGCTGCGCGCCATGCTGGCGGCGGTGCGCGAGCGCGGCGGCTTCGCCATCATCGACGAGATCTACCAGGGCCTCTCCTACGACCACCAGCCGGTCAGCGCGCTGGCCATCGATGAGGAAGTCATCACCGTTAACAGCTTCTCGAAATACTTCAGCATGACCGGCTGGCGCCTCGGCTGGCTGGTGGTGCCCGAGCTCCTCGTGCCGACTTTCGAGAAGCTGGCCCAGAACCTCTTCATCTGCGCGCCGACCGTGGCCCAGCAGGCGGCCCTCGCCTGCTTCACGCCTGAAGCCCTCGGCATCTACGAGGAACGCCGGCGCGAGTTCCAGCGCCGCCGCGACTACCTCGTCCCGGCTCTGCGCGAGCTGGGCTTCCAGGTGCCGGTAATGCCGGATGGCGCGTTCTACGTGTACGCCGACATCTCGGCCCTGCCGCATGCGCAGGCAAACGACAGCACGGCTTTCTGCTGGTCGGTATTGAAGGAGGCCCACGTGGCGATCGTGCCGGGCGACGATTTCGGTTTCGCGGCGCCCAGCCGGCACGTGCGCTTCTCGTATGCGACGAAACTGGAGCGGATCGAAGAGGCGCTCGGGCGCCTGCGGCGTTTCCTGGGCCGTTGACGATTCAGGCGAGCAGGCGCAGCTCGCGCGCCTCGCCAACGAGTTCCAGCAGCGTGTCCGGCGCGGCCGGCTTGACCAGGTAGCGGTCGAAGCCGGCGAGGATGGCCCGTTCGCGGTCTTCGTGCTGGCCGTAGCCCGACAGGGCGATTGCGAAGGGGCGCGCGCCCTCGCCGGCCTGGCCGTCGCGCAGGCGGGCCAGCACTTCCAGCCCGTCGATGCCGGGCAGGCCGATGTCGCAGACGACGATGTCGTAGTGCCGCGCCTGGGCCGCGGCCAGGCCCGCATGGCCGTCGTAGGCGACGGTGACCTCGTGCCCCGCCAGTTCGAGCAGGGTGCACAGGGTATCGCAGGCGTCCACATTGTCTTCGATGAGCAGGATGCGGCTGGCGCCTTCGGCCGCGCTGGGTCCGTGCGGCGTCTCGTCCGCCGGCGCCTGAGCCCCGGACAGCGGCAGGCGCACCGTGAAGGTGCTGCCCCGTCCCTCGCCAGGGCTGTCGGCCGTCACCGTCCCCCCATGCATGCCGACCAGGTTGCGCACCACGTTCAGGCCGATGCCCAGGCCGCCCTCGGAGCGCGCCAGCGAGCGCGGCCCCTGGATGAAGAGATCGAAGACCTCCGGCAGCATCTCGGCCGTGATGCCGCTGCCGTTGTCGCAGATCTCGACCACGACCTCCTCCTGCGAGCGCCAGGCGCGCAGGGCGATGCGCCCGCCGTTGCCGGTGTACTTGGAGGCGTTGCCGAGCAGGTTGGCGAAGACCTGGGTCAGGCGCACCGGGTCGCCCTCGATGTTCAAGGGTTCGTCGGGCAGCGAGACATGGAGCTGCTGGTTGCGCTCGCGAATGCGCGGCGCCACGGTTTCGATGGCCTGGTCGAGCGCGCCGTTCAGGGCCAGCGGACGCACCGACAGGGTGATCTTGCCGCTGCTGATGCGGGCGGCGTCGAGCAGGTCGTCGAGCAGGCGGGCCATATGGTCGACCTGGCGCCGCACGACCCCGGACACGTGGGCCAGCTGGGGGTTGCTCCCACCCAGGCTCTGGAGCAGGCTGGCCGACATGCTCAGCGGCGCGAGCGGGTTGCGCAGCTCGTGCGCCAGCATGGCCAGGAACTCGGTCTGGCGGCGGTTGTTTGCTTCGGCCAGGTCGCGCAGCGACTGGGCGCTGACGGTGGCCATCACCAGGTGTTCGTTGGCCTCGCGCAGCTGCTCGACCTGCTCGGTGAGCCGGGCATGTTCGCGAGCCAGTACGCGGCTCGACGACAGCTCCGCCTCGAGCGCCAGGATGCGCTGCTGCAGCTGCTGTTCGCGCTGCATGCCGGGCGGGAGCGCGTCCTCGTCCATCAGGGAACGTTGCTCCGAGCGGCCAGCCGATTCGTCGTTCGTTCCCATGCCATCCTCATTTCCCTGAGTTGACGCTATCCACGCGCCCGTATAGAACGCCATTGACCGGGGCCGGCAAGGGATCGACCTCGATCCCCTCGTCCGTGATCCTGTATTCGCGCAGATCGTGGCTGTGGCTGCTGCCGCGCACCTTCACGATCGACATGAAGCGCTTCACCAGGCCGTCGACCTCGGCGTAGCGCATGGCCACGATGGCGTCGGTCAGGTAGGCCAGGTCGGCGCGCGCGAAGTTCATATCGACGCTGCGGTCGTCCAGGCCCACCGTCACCAGTGCCGAGACGCCTTTCTTGGCTAGGCTGCTCAGGATCCGGAACACGCCCTCGCGCAGGTCGCGCCGGCCCTCGGGCGCGAGATACAGGCTGAATTCCGACAGCGAGTCGATCACCACCCGGCGCGCGCCAAGGCGATCGATGGCCAGCAGGAGGTCGTCCTCGAATTCCTCGGCCGTCATGTCGATGTGGCGGGTCTCGACGATGGCGACGTGGCCGGACTGCACCATGTCGGCCAGCTCCGCGTTGCGCAGCCGCGACGTGCCCTTTTCGAAGCACATCATGACCCCGTTCTCGCCCTGTTCGATACCGGCGCGCAGGAAACTCGAGCCCAGGATGGTCTTGCCGCAGCCGGTCGGCCCGACCGCCAGCAGCGAATGGCCCTGCGGCAGGCCGCCGTGCAGCAATTCGTCCAGGCCGGTCACGCCGGTCGGGATGCGGCGCGGATCGCTGTCGACCACCACGCCCGGCTGGCGATCCGCCGCCAGCGGCGGCAACAGGCGCGGATAGATGCGCAGGCCGGCGTCGGTGATGCGGAAGGTGTGTGAACCGGACATGTGGGCCTGGCCGCGCATCTTGACGACGCGGATCTTGCGCACCACCGCATTGCTGTCGTGGTTCTGGCTGAGGCTGATCATGCCGTCGGCCACCGTCATGATCGGATTGGCCTCGATCTCGTTGTTCTGGTATTCCCCGATCAGGAAGGTGGTCGCCATCCAGCTCGTCATGCGGGTGCCGAGTTCCTGGACGAAATACTGCAGGTCGTTGATCCCCTCGATGCCCGGCCTGCCGGTCTGGATCACGGAGCGGAAGGAGTCGACGAACACCAGGCTGGGCGCGAAGTCCTCGACCTCTTTCGTGATGCGCTCCAGCACGCCGCCGAAGTCGCCCGCCCGCAGGTCGGTCGCCAGGTTCACGTAACGGATTGCGGTACCCACTTTCTCCATGTCGAAGAAGCTGTACTGCTGCTGGTAGCGCAGCATTTTCAGGGGCGGCTCGCCCAGCACGGTAAAGAACAGCGCGCGCCGCTGCGGATTGGCCAGCGCAAACATGATCTGGTGCGCCAGGGTCGTCTTGCCGCTGCCGGGAGCTCCGGTAATCAGGTTGAACGAGAATTCATTCAGTCCGCCGCCCAGGAGAGTGTCGAGCCCCGGCACACCGGTAGCCAGTTTTCCCAAGCTTACTTTGTCGCTCATTTATTTCTGCTCCTGTACATTCGCCTGCTGGCCTGGCGCGGGTTCCGCAGTGGCCGTGGCCGACGCCAGCAGGCGCTGGGTCAGTCTTTCACCGATGAGTGCGGCAAGTAGTTGGGTAAAGGTCCGCAGCAAGGCCTCGTTGCCCACGGCGGCGCGCTCTGCGTCGACGCCGGCCAGGCGCTCCTCCAGGGAAGTGAACAGCTGTTCGGGCGAACGGCAGGGCTGCTGCTGGGTCAACCAGGCGTGTTCGGGGCCGATCACATGGACGGCCCGCCCGAATAAGGCGCAGAAGCCGCTTTCGCCGATCAACGGGCAAAGCTGCTGTGCGATGCGCCGCCACGGCTGCAGCAATAGCTTGCTGCCGGCCGCGGGCGTCGGCGCGTCCGTACGATTCGTCATGTCTTCGTCGTTGAACAATGAATGCCGCTGATGGTGGTCTGGATCAACTGGACTGGCGCCAGCAGGCGGCAACGGTTGCCGGGGCCGGCTCCCAGTGCAGCAAGCATTATACCGTGTCATTCCGGCAAAAAGATTAACTCGCCTACGCTCGTCCAGAAACATTTTGGGTGATGTCAAACAGGCACTTGCCCGCTAAGATACATATTGCCGAGTAATGTTGCTCGATGAATGCGGGAAGAACATGAACATGACACTGAGCAGCATCGTTCCGGCAGCGTGGGTCGTGCTGGCCCTGGCGATCTCTCCTGCCGAGGCTGCGTCCAGCGCCGATGCACGCTTCAAGACAATCTACACCAAAGAATGGAAGTGGCGCGTCGCGGAGCAGCTCGCCCGCGGCGAAGGCGAGCGCGGCGTCAGTCCCTCGTTCGCGCGCGTCGATGCGGCGGCCCAGGAGGCGCGCCGTGTCTACTGGGAAGGCATCCTGAAGGAACTCGACGGTATCAAGGCGGCCGCGCTGTCCCCAGGCGAGCGGGTCAACTTCGCCGTCTACCGCGCCCAGGTCGCCGCCCTGCTCGACGCCCAGCGCTTCCGCGACTACGAGCAGCCGGTCAATGCCGACAGCGCCTTCTGGACCGACGTCGCCTATGGCGCCCGCCGTCCCTTCGCCCAGCCCGAGGATTACCGCAACTACCTGCAGCAGCTCGCCGCCCTGCCCGGCTACTTCGCCCAGGAGACCGACAATATGCGCGCCGGCCTGGCGCGCGGCTTCACGCCGCCGCGCGTGACGCTGCTTGGGCGCGACGTGGCCCTGGCCTCGATCGCCGAGGCGACGACGCCGCAGGAAGTGGTGTTCTTCACGCCCTTCAAGACCATGCCGGCGTCGATTCCGGCCGCCGAGCAGGAAGCCTTGCGGGCCCAGGCCGCCGCCGTCATCCGCGAGCAGGTGCAGCCCGCCTACGCCAGGGTGCTGGCCTTCTTCCGCAACGAGTACGTACCGCAGGCGCGCGCCACCCTGGCCGCCGAAGCCATGCCCGGCGGGAAAGCCTACTACCAGTCGAAGATCGTCGAGTACACCACCACGCATCTCACGGCCGAGCAGATCCACGCCATCGGCCTGGCCGAGATGGCGAAGATCCGCGCCGAGATGCTCGACACCATGAAGAAGGCCGGCTTCCAGGGCGACCTGCCGGCCTTCCTGCAATTCTTGCGCACCGACCCGCAGTTCTATGCCAAAACCCCGCAGGAACTCCTGATGCGCGCGGCCTGGGTCGCCAAGAAATTCGACGCCAAGGCCGACCAGTACTTCGGCTACCTGCCGCGCCGCCGCTTCGCCATCCTGCCGGTGCCCGACGACCAGGCGCCCTTCTACACGGCCGGCCGCGGCGGGCCGGGCGCCTACTGGGTCAATACCTACAACCTGCCGGCGCGCGCGCTCTACAGCCTGCCCGCCCTGACCCTGCACGAATCGGCCCCGGGCCACGCCTTCCAGATGCCGGTGGCGCAGGAACAGAAAGGCGTGCCGCACTTCCGCCGCGCCTACATCTCGGCCTTCGGCGAGGGCTGGGCGCTGTATGCGGAGCGGCTCGGGACGGAGATGGGGATCTATGAGACCCCGTACGAGCACTTCGGGATGCTGAGCTACCAGGCCTGGCGGGCGTCACGGCTGGTGGTCGACACCGGCATCCACGCCAAGGGCTGGACGCGCGAGCAGGCGCAAGCCTACCTGATGGAGAACACGGCGCTGGCGAAGCACGAAGTGGAGACCGAGGTCGACCGCTATATCTCGTGGCCGGGGCAGGCGCTCTCTTACTACCTGGGGCAGATGGCGATCCAGGAGGCGCGGGCGAAGGCGGAAAAGGCGCTGGGGGCGAAGTTCGATATCCGGAACTTCCACGATACGGTGCTGCAACTGGGCTCGGTGCCGCTGCCGGTGCTGCAGCAGCGGATCGAGCAGTTCATTGCGGAGGGTGGGAAGTCGCCGTATCCGTAGGGGTGGTCCAGTCCAGTGGACTGGACCACGCTTGTCCGCCCACGCGTTCAAATCATGCCCGCTGGCCCGCTCCGGTGATGTGGACGCGTGGGCGGAGGACCGCCCACCCTACTAGAACAGTTTCAGTTTGAGCTGCACCGAAATCCCGCCATACAAGCGGTCCTTATATGACGGGATGATCCCGACATTCACGCCAACCCGCTTGTACTCATAGGTCAGGGTCGGTATCGCCGCCGGGAACCAGCCGCCATCGCGCATCTTCGGATAGCCATCAAAAGCCGCCAGCGCCAGCCCCACCCTCACCTGGCCGATCGCATACGGCTGCCAGATCACGCCGGCATAGTTCGACCACTGCCGGTCGCTATTGTAGAAGCGCCCGATCGTGGCCGACGTCGTGCCGTTGAAGCGGTACTCCGCCCCCAGGCCCTTGTTGGCGCCGTTCAGGTCCTTGTCGCTGTCGAAGTGGTACGTCGCGAAGCCGGTGTCGAGCCAGAATTCGCTCTTCGGATCCGATTCGATCTTGCTGAACCAGCCGTCGTCCTGCGCCATCGCGGAAACGGGAAGCAGCAGCGCCGCTGCCAGGAGAAATGCACGCATCAGTCGTCGGCCTTGGGGTCGAGATGGGGGAACATGACTTCGGTGAAGCCGAAGCGGGAGAAATCGCGGATACGCATCGGATAGAGGATGCCGAGCAGGTGGTCGACCTCGTGCTGCACGACGCGGGCGTGGAAGCCCTCGGCGTCGCGGCGCAATACGTTACCGTATTGATCGAAGCCTTCGTAATGCAATTTCGTATACCGGGGCACGCTGCCGCGCAGGCCCGGCACCGAAAGGCATCCCTCGAAGCCCTCTTCCATGTCATCAAGCAGCGGCGTGAGCACGGGGTTGATCAGCACGGTCTCCGGCACCGGCGGCGCGTCCGGGTAGCGCTCGTTCTTCGCGAAGCCGAAGATCACGAGCTGCAGGTTGACGCCGATCTGCGGCGCGGCCAGTCCCGCCCCGTTCGCGGCGTGCATGGTCTCGAACATGTCCGCAATCAGGGCGTGCAGCTCGGGCGTGTCGAAGGCCTCGACCTTCTCGGCCACACGCAGCAGGCGCGGATCGCCCATGCGCAGGATTTCGCGGACGGTCATGATGTCTTGCCTTCCTCGAGCAGGCTGGCCAGGCAGGCGCGGAAGCCCTCGGCCGTCTCGGGGTGCTTCAGGCCGATGGCCGCGGTGGCCTTCAGGTAGCCGAGCTTGGAGCCGCAGTCGTAGCGCTGGCCTTCGTAGCGGTAAGCCAGCACGCGCTCGTGCTGCATCAGGGCGGCGATGCCGTCGGTGAGCTGGATCTCGCCGCCGGCGCCGGTGCCGAGGTTTTCCAGGTAGCCGAAGATGGAGCCGGACAGTACATAGCGCCCCACCACCGCCAGGGTCGATGGCGCCACGTCGGGAGCCGGCTTCTCGACGATGTTCGAGACCAGTTCCAGGCCGGGACGGTAGGGCGAGGCGCTGACGATGCCGTACTGGCGCGTGTTCTCGCGCGGGACGTCCTGCACCGCCAGGATGCTGGAACGCTCGTAGGCGTAGAGCTCGGTCATCTGGGCCAGCACCGGCTTGGTGCCGGTTGGGGTGTCCATGAAATCGTCAGCCAGCAGCACGGCGAAGGGTTCGTTGCCGACCACCGGCCGGGCGCACAGCACCGCGTGACCCAGGCCCAGCGGCGCCGACTGGCGGATGTAGATGCAGTTGACGTGCTTCGGGATCACGCCGCGCACCACGTCGAGCAGGGCCTGCTTGCCATGCGCTTCCAGCTCGGCTTCCAGCTCGTAGGCCTTGTCGAAATGGTCCTCGATGGCGCGCTTGTTGCGGCCCGTGATGAAGACCAGTTCCGTGACGCCGGCGGCGACCGCCTCTTCGACCGCGTACTGGATCAGCGGCTTGTCGACGATCGGCAGCATCTCCTTCGGCTGCGCCTTGGTGGCGGGCAGGAAGCGGCTGCCGAGGCCGGCCACCGGGAATACAGCTTTGCGGATCAGGGGCATGCGCCCTCCATTCACATGTTATTGTCCCAACAGCGCCATCAAGCCCGCTTCGTCGAGGACGGTGACGCCGAGTTCTTCGGCTTTCGCGAGCTTGCTGCCTGCTTCGGCGCCGGCGACCACGTAGGAGGTCTTCTTCGACACCGAGCCGGACACCTTGCCCCCGGCCGCCTCGATCAGGCCTTGGGCAGCGTCGCGGCTCATGGTCGGCAGTGTACCGGTCAGGACGAAAGTCTTGCCACTCAAATGGCCTTCCGGAGCGGCAGCCGCTTCCGGCAGCTGGGCCAGCAGCTCGGCGCGCAGCTGCGCCAGGGCAGCCAGCTTCTCGCGGTTGGCCGGCACCGCCATCCATTCTTCCAGCGCGCCGGACACGGTGGCGGGCAGGCCGAACACGCCGAACACGTTCAGGTGGGCCAGCGACTCCAGTGTCTGGCCCGCGCCGATCAACTGGCGGGCGCGCGGCTCGGTCAGCTTCGGGATGCCCAGTGCCGCCAGCAGGTTCACCTCGTCGAGTTTTTCACGCAGCTGGGCCTTGGGCGCATGCTCGCCCTGCGGCGCGACGCCGGCCGCCAGCAAGGCATTGATCGCCCCCTGGTTCTTCTCTTCCGCGAAGAATTCGGCAATCGCTTCCGCCACCGTGCCGCCGATATCGGGCAGCACGCGCAGCAGCGCTTCCGGCGCCTGGCGGATCAGTTCGAAACGGCCCAGCCAGTCGGCCAGGGTCTTGGCGGTCGATTCGCCCACGTGACGAATGCCCAGCGCGAACAGCAGGCGCTCCAGCGGCGGGTTCTTGCTTGCAGCAATGGCCGCGAGCAGGTTGTCCGCCCACTTGGTGGCGACCTTGCCCTGCTTGACGGTCTCCGGGGTGGTGCCCTCGCGCTCGTCGGCGAGGCGCTTCATGGCGAGCAGGTCGTCCAGCGTCAGCTTGTACAGGTCGGCCACGCCGTGGATCAGATTGCACTCGACCAGGCTGTCGATGTAGCGGTCGCCCAGGCCTTCGATGTCCATCATGCGGCGGCCCGCGAAGTGGCGCACCGCTTCCTTGCGCTGGGCGGCGCAGCTCAAGCCGCCGGAGCAGCGCGCCACGGCCTCGCCCTCCTCGCGCACGACGTGCGAGCCGCACACCGGGCAGGTCTTCGGCAGTACGTAGCGCATCGGTGCGGGGCTTGGCCGACGCTCCAGCACCACCGACAGCACTTCGGGAATCACGTCGCCGGCGCGGCGCACGATGACGGTGTCGCCCACGCGCACGTCCTTGCGCAGGACTTCGTCCTCGTTGTGCAGGGTCGCATTGGTGACGGTCACGCCGCCCACCGACACCGGCACGAGGCGCGCGACCGGCGTGATCGCGCCGGTACGGCCGACCTGCACGTCGATGGCGGAAACCACCGTCAGCGCCTCTTCGGCGGGGAATTTATGGGCCAGCGCGAAGCGCGGCGCGCGCGAGACGAAGCCGAGCGCCGCCTGGTCGGCCACGCGGTCGACCTTGTAGACCACGCCGTCGATCTCATAGGGAAGCGCGCTGCGCTTTTGTCCGATATCCCGGTAGTAGCCGAGCAGGCCCTGGCAGCCCGTCACCACGGCGCGCTCTTTCGAGATTGGCAGGCCGAGGCGATCGAACCAGTCCAGCACGCCGGAATGGGTATCCGGCAGTTCGGCGCCTTCGAGCAGGCCGATGCCGTAGGCGAAGAAGCGCAGCTTCCTTTGCGCCGTGATGCGTGCGTCGAGCTGGCGCAGGCTGCCGGCCGCCGCATTGCGCGGATTGGCGAATTCCTTCTGGCCGGCGTCGCGCTGGCGCTGGTTCAGGCGCGCGAAGTCTTCCTTGAACATCAGGACTTCGCCGCGCACTTCGAGCACTGCGGGAACTTCACTGCCATGCAGGCGCAGCGGAATCACCTTCACGGTGCGGATGTTGGCGGTGACGTCCTCGCCCGTGTAGCCGTCGCCGCGGGTGGCGGCCTGCACGAACACGCCGTTCTCGTAGCGTAGCGTGATGGCCAGGCCGTCGAATTTCAGTTCGGCCGAATAGTCGACGCTGTGGACGTCCAGGCCGTCGCGCACGCGGCGGTCGAAGTTGTCGACGTCTTCATCGGCAAAGCCGTTGTTCAGCGAGAGCATCGGCACCGAGTGCGTGACCTGCCTGAACTCGGGGATCGGCGCCGCGCCCACCCGCGAGGTGGGCGAATCGTTCTTGACCGCCTGCGGATGCGCGGATTCGAGGTCCTGCAGTTCCTTGAACAGGCGGTCGTACTCGGCGTCCGGAATGGTCGGCGCGTCGAGCACGTGGTAGTTGTAGATGTGGCGGTTCAGTTCCTCGACCAGCCACGCCATGCGCTGCTGTACCTCCTGCGGGACCGACACGTCGCCCCCTTAGACGAACAGGCGCAGCGCGCGCGTGGAACCGGCCGGGATGTCCGAAGCGTCCATCTCCTGGTAGAACTCGGCCACCTGGCCCTTGATCTCTTCCAGGGCAGCGTCCGACAGCGGCTGCTCGAAATCGTCGACGATGGTCGCGTCCAGGCGCATGGTCAGCTCTTTCGCGCACTTGACCATGGCGCCGAAGCCGTCACGGCTCGGCGCCACGCAGGGAACGTCCAGCAGCAGGGTCAGGCGCGAGGTGGTGTCGGCGCCCAGGGTCACGTTGGTCGACAGGGTGAACAGCACGCCGCCCTCCTTGTCCGGCATCGAGAAGCGGCCGTCCGGACGCACGTCGAAGCCCTGGTTCTCCAGCGCCTGGATCAGGGTCGCGATGGCCCAGGGCGCGCCGTTGGCGGCCAGGTTCACGCCCAGCTGGGCGTCGTGACCGGCAACGAAACGGTGCAGGGTGCGCGCTTCGCTCATCACCTCGATCATGTCCGGCACTTCCGGCACGGCGCCGATCTCGTCGGCGACCGCGTGCAGGCGGGTGACCAGTTCCGAATACTCGATCTCGTTCAGGGCCGTGGTGCGGGTGGCCAGCTGCACGCCGGCCTGCAGCTTGGTGTACACGCCGCCGTGGACGATCGGCTCCCAGTCGCCGCTGACGGCGAAGCCGATGTAGTGGATCGGCTTGTTGCCGACGCGGCGCAGCTTCTGCAGGGCCGGCAGCAGCTTGTCGCCGCGTACCGCGCCTTCCACGCTCAAAGGGATAATGCAGTCGATCAGCGGATCGACCAGGCTTTCGGCCAGTTCCGAAGGCGGGGTGTCCGGCTTGGCGCCGGGCAGCGGAGCGGCGGGCGAAAGCTGCGCCACCGTGGTCGGCGCGCGCGGCGCAGTCGGCGCGCTCGGGGCGCCTGCCGCCGGCGCATCGATGGGCGCGGCGGCATCGAATTTCGACTCGCCCGGCTCGACGTCCAGCGGCGACAGCGGCGTCTCGGCGCCGAGGTCGAGCACCGGCTCCTGGCGCTCGACCGGGGTCTGCTCGAGCTCCGACTCGCTACTGCGCATCAAGACATCGTCATGGTCCGAGGCAAAAGCGCGTTCGACGCTCTTGCGGGCGCGGTACTCCTGCCACTTGTTGTAAACGACGACGCCGACGACGAATACGCCGCCCGCCGCGATCATGCTCATTTGGAGATCTGTCATGCTGCTTGTGCCTCAGTTGCGAAATTCGCGGCGGACTCCATGTCCACCGCCACGATGCGCGATACGCCCTGCTCCTGCATCGTCACACCGATCAGTTGATTGGCCATCTCCATCGCGATCTTGTTGTGCGAGATGAAGAGGAATTGGGTATGGTCCGACATCCGCTTGACCATGCGGCAGAAGCGCTCGGTATTGGCGTCGTCGAGCGGCGCGTCCACCTCGTCCAGCAGGCAGAACGGCGCCGGGTTCAGGCGGAACATCGAGAACACGAGGGCCGTCGCCGTGAGCGCCTTTTCGCCGCCCGACAGCAGGTGGATGGTCGCGTTCTTCTTGCCCGGCGGCTGGGCCATCACCTGCACGCCGGAGTCGAGGATCTCGTCGCCCGTCATCACCAGCTTGGCATTGCCGCCGCCGAAGAGGATGGGGAAGAGTTCCGAGAAATGGGTGTTGACCCGGTCGAAGGTGTCCTGCAGCAGGTCGCGTGTCTCGCGGTCGATGCGGTGGATCGCGTCTTCGAGCGTGTTGATCGCTTCCTGCAGGTCGTTGTTCTGCGAGTCGAGGTAGCGCTTGCGCTCGGTGGCCTGGGCCAGCTCGTCGACCGCCGCCAGGTTCACCGCGCCCAGGGCGCTGATGGCATTGGTCAGGCGCGTCACCTCGCCCTGCAGGTATTGCGGCTTCATGTCCGGCGTGAGCTTCCCTTCCAGCTCGGATTCGACCGCGCCCGTGGTCGCCAGCGCTTCGGCGAACTGCTCCTGGTTCAGGCGCGCGGCCTGTTCCTTCAGCTGCATCTCCGTAATGCGGTCGCGCTGCGGCTGCAGGCTGCGCTCGTTACCCATGCGCGCCTCTTCCATCTGGCGCAGCTGCTGGGTGATCTGGTCGAGTTCGTGGCGGGCGTCGGCCAGGGCGCGCTCCTGCGTGCTGCGGCGGTCGAGCAGTTCCTGCAGCCCTTCGTGGGCGGTGCCGGCCTCCAGGGCCTCCAGCTCCAGCCTGCCGGCCCCCAGGCTGGCGGCGACCTGCTCCGCCTGCTGGCTGGCGGTGGCGATGCTGCGGCGCAGCTCCTCGATGCGGGCGCGCTGGGCGCGCTCCGCGAACTGGGCTTCCTGGGCGCCGCGCTCGAGGTCGCGCAGCTTCTGGCGCGCATCCGACAGGGCCTGCTCCTTTTCCAGGAAGGCGGTCTGGCCGTCTTCATGGGAACCCTGCAGCTCGGCCAGTTCCATGTCGAGCTGCTCGAATTCCATTTCGGCCTCCGCCGCGAGCTGGCGCTGCTCGGCTTCCTGGGCCGCGATTTCGGAGAGGTCGGCCGCGATCTGGCCACTCCGCTGGTTGAAGCGCGCCTCGATCTCGCTTTGCTTGAGTACCTCGATCTGCAGCGCATGCACCTCGCGGGTGAGCGTGGCGACGCGCTGACGCGCATCCTGCAGGCGGCGGGTCAGGTCGCTCACGGCGGCATCGGCGCGGGTCGCGCGGCTGCGCGCTTCGTCGGCCAACAAGGCCTGCGCACGAAGCTGCCTACCGATATTGTCGATCTCGTGCTGGCGCGCCAGCATGCCGTCCTGCTCGGCGTCGGGGGCGTGGAAGCGCACGCTCGTTGCCGTGACCAGATGGCCCTGGCGGGTAACAAAAGCGCCGCCTTGCGGCAGGCGGCCGCGGTTGGCGAAGGCTTCGGCGGCGTCATGCGCCACGTAGATGTGGTGCAGCCAGTCGTTCAGCACGCCGCGCAGGCCCGGGTCGTTCAGGCGCAGCAGGCTGGAGAACGGCTTCAGGCCCGGTGTATCCGGCGCGGCCGGAGCCGAGGGCGCCGGCGAATACAGCGACAGGCGCGCCGGCGGCGCGTCGCTGAAGAAGGCCTTGGCCCAGTCCAGGTTGGACAGTTCCAGCGCGGCCGAGCGCTCGCGCAGCACGGCTTCCAGCGCGGTCTCCCAGCCCTCCTCGACGTCGAGCTTCTGCCACAGGCGCGGCAAGGCAGCCAGTTCGTGCTTTTCCAGCCAGGGCTGGACCTTGCCCTGGGTCTGGACGCGGTCCTGCATCTGGCGCAGCGCGCCCAGGCGGGCTTCGAGCTGGGCGCTCGCAGCGCTCTCCGTTGCAACAAGGGCGTGGGCGTCCTTGCGTTCCTGCTCGACCGCATCCTGGCGCGAGGTCGCCTCGTCCAGCACCATGGTCTGCTCTTCCAGCGCCAGCTGCTTCTCTTCCAGCTGCATGCGCAGGTTGTCGAGGGTCGCGCTGTCGGGCAGGTTCAGGCCGTTCCTCTCCTGCTGCAGGCGCTCGCGCCGGCTGGCCAGGTTGCTCAGGATGCCGGCGGCATTGCGCTGGTGGGCGCTGGCCAGTTCGATGCGCTGCTGCACCTGCATGATGCGCTCGCGCGAGGCATTCGAGAGCTCCTGCGCCTGGCGCCAGGCGGTCTCCAGCTCCGGCACGCGCTCGCCCGCCGCTTCCACGGCGATCTGGGCGCCTTCCGCGCGCGCGCCCAGCTCTTCCAGCGTCATCTCGGCTTCCCCGATCTGCTCCTCCAACTCCTGGCGCTGCGCGAGCCACCCGTCGCGCTGGGCGGCCAGGGTGCCGAGCTGGGTCTGCAGACGGGTGCGCGACTCGACCACGAACTTGATCTGCGCTTCCAGGCTGCCGATCTCGGAATTGGTCTGGTACAGCGCCCCCTGCGCCGTGTGCAGGCGGTCGCCGATCGAGAAGTGGGCCTGGCGCATGTGCTCGAGTTCGAGCTCGACGTTGCGCAGCTTGGCGGTCTGGGCCTCCAGCGCCGTCTGCGCCTCTTCGACCTCGCGGAAGTAGCGCAGCTGCTCGGCCTTGGCCTCGTTCTTGCGCAGCAGCCAGAGCAGCTTCTGCTTTTCTTCCTGGTCGGCCTGCAGCTGGTGGAAGCGGTTCGCCACCGCCGCCTGGCCTTCCAGCTTCTCCAGGTTGGCGTTCAGCTCGCGCAGGATGTCCTCGACCCGCAGCAGGTTCTCGCGCGTGTCCGACAGGCGGTTCTCGGTCTCGCGGCGGCGCTCCTTGTATTTCGAGACGCCGGCCGCCTCTTCCAGGAAGACGCGCAGCTCTTCCGGGCGCGATTCGATGATACGGGCGATCATGCCCTGGCCGATGATGGCGTAGGCGCGCGGCCCCAGGCCGGTGCCGAGGAAGATGTCCTGGATGTCGCGCCGGCGGACCGGCTGGCCGTTGATGTAGTAGGTCGAGGTGCCGTCGCGCGTCAAGGTGCGCTTGACCGCGATCTCGGCGTACTGGCCCCACTGCCCGGCCGCCTTGCCGTCGCTGTTGTCGAACACCAGTTCGACCGAGGCGCGGCCCGAGGGCTTGCGATAGGTGGAGCCGTTGAAGATGACGTCCTGCATCGACTCGCCACGCAGCTCGGAAGCCTTGGATTCGCCCAGCACCCAGCGTACGGCGTCGATGATGTTCGACTTGCCGCAGCCGTTCGGGCCGACCACGCCCACGAGCTGGCCGGGCACCTGGAAATTGGTGGGATCGACGAAAGACTTAAATCCCGACAATTTGATGGAGGAGAGGCGCACGTGCTTCTGGCTGGTAAGGGAGTCGCAAAGGCCCCATCATACCATCTGTTGCGTAGCTTTAAGCCAAGAAGCAAGCTTGCGAACTCGACAATTTTAGCCGGCGGCGTGCAAGGCGTCGTGGTGGGCGTCGTTCATGGCGGCCTCCCCCGCCGCCTGGGTCAGCACGCGGCCGACCACGCCGTCAAGCGCCAGCACCCGGATGCTGCCGGTGCGGAAGGCGTCCAGCAGGCGCTCGGCCGGCAGCGAGAAGGCTTCTTTCTTGCCGGCGCCGGAGAAGATGAACAGGGTGCGCAGGGGGCTGACCCAGGCCAGCTTGAGCTTGCGGATGCCTTCCTTGCCATTGAATTCGACGCGCATGCCGCGCACCAGCGTCGCCAGCGAGGCCGCCGCCGGGTCCTTCTGGTCGGGGACGTCCTCTTCCGTGGCAGCCGTCTGCTCCTGGGCGATGCGGCGCATGGCGTCCTGCTGGGCCGCCTCCACGGCCAGCTCCAGCTGGCGCTCGGGCGAGAGCTCGATCGGGGCGCGCACGATGGCGGCGTGGCATTCGGCCAGCTCGGCGAAGAACTGCAGGCGCTCGGCATCCTGCCACTTGACGGCATCGAGCCATTTGTTGAGGGTGGTGAGCAGGCCTGGCAAACGCGCGATCAGGGCCTTGCGCTCTTCCTGGGTGGCCTTGGGCTTGACGCTCCAGATCAGGTCGTCCATGGCACGGGTGGCATTGTCGATGGCGCCCGGCTTGCTGTCCTCGATCACGTAGGCAAGGGTGAGCACCGGGGTCCAGCGCTGCTCGAGGAAGGCGCCGACCAAGGCCACCACCTGCTCTCCGGCCAGGCGAGTTGAAACCGCCTTCTTTGCCGAACGGGTCGCCGCCTGCTGCTTTTCCTGGCGCGTGGCCTGGGCGATCGGGCCGGCGATCGCCTGCGCCTCGATGCTCTCGCGCTCGAGGATGCTCGCTTCCAGCTCGGCCACGGCGGCGGCGAAAGCTTCCGGCTGCGCCTCGTCGCGCACCTTCTCGACGCCGCGCTGCATGGCGCGGTAGACCGGATCGTCCTGGCCGCCCGGCTGCTCCCAGCCGACGTTCGACAGCAGGTCGAGCATGCGCCGCGCCGGGTGTGCTTCCTCGAAAAAGAAGCTGCGGTCCTTCAGGGCGGCCTTCAGGACCGGCACCTGCAGGAAGGCGATCAGCTCGCGGGTCTCCTGCGGGATCGACTCGTCCAGCAGCACGGTTTCGAAAATCCGCGACAGCAGGTCGAGGGTGGTCTCATCACCGCGCGACAGGCTGCCCTGGGGCAGGCTTTGCTTCAGGCGCGGCAGGTAGAACACGTCATGGGACGGGATCCCCGGCGCCTGTGCTGCCGGCATCGCGCCGGCAACAAAGCCACCGGCGCTCAGCTTTTCCAGCATCTCGATCAATGGCGCGGGAATCGCGGCCATGGGGACGCCCTGCCCTGCGGGCGGCGCCGGGTGGGCGCCTGCAGGCTGGCCCGCCGCAGCGTGCGGTGCGGGCGGGTTCGCCACACCGGACACGGGCGCAGTCACGGGCGCAGCCACGGCAAAGCCGGCCGCCCCGCTCGGACGCCAGCCGCCGCTGCCCTGCGGCAGATTGGCGATCAGCGGAATATCGAGGTCGGCCCCGAGCGCAGGTTCAGCCGCGCCGAAGAGCTGTTTCAGCCCCTGGGTGACGGCCGCATCGCGGCGCGCCCTGGCGGCCCTGGCGGCGGCGCTGTCGTCGGTCTTGGCGAAACGTTCGCCGCGCGCGGGCTTGAGCTTGTCGCCCAAGGCATCGAGCATCGGCCCGAAATCGAAGACGATCCCGGTGCGCAGCAGCGGCAGGATCAGCTCGTGCGCGGCGGTGTCGGGCTCGAACTCGCGCCAGGCTTCCTGCAGGGCGCGCAGGAAGACCTCGGGGCGGAAGGGATTGTGCGAAGCGCGCACCAGTTCGCGCCCCAGCAGCATGCCGAGCCGCACGCCCAGGCTGGCGAGGCGCTCGGAGCAGGCGATGTCGAAGGAACGGCTGATGCCGGCGAAGGCCAGCTGGTCGTCCATCTCTTCCATCGGGACCAGGCTCAGGGTGAGCGGTGCCTCGGTGGCGGGTTTGCCCAGGGCGGGCGCGAGGCGCGCGACTTCCTTGCGCAGGGCCAGCTCGATGCCGGTCGAGGCCAGGTGAACGAAGGCGTAGGAATTGTCCTTGAGGAGGTTGCCGGAACGGATGCGGCGCCCGGCCAGCTGCGGGTCCGGTCCGGCGGCGGTCATGTCGAGCAGCGCGGAGGCCATGCGCTGGGCCACGCCCGGCATGGCTTCCAGCGCGTGCGCGGCCGCCATGGCGACAAGCTCGTCCAGCGCTGCCTGCTGCGCAGCGGCGGCCTTGCGGACTGCGGGTGTCTGGGCGGTGGAGCTGGCCATGGGCGTGATCGAAGGGATTTCGCCTATTGTGCCATATTATTTCCACATGGCAATAGGGATCATGCATACCGTGGCGTTTTTACCCACACGGGTCATGATCGCGTCAGAAGATTTGCCTTGAGATTGTCCGCGGGCGTCCTACACTGGATCACGCCGTGATCCGATAGCGAGGGATCAGGCCGGGCAGCATGATGGCTCGACCGGTAAGGCTGCGCTAACGGTCGCAGCCCGGCAAGCAGGACATTTCTCCCACTTTGAAAGGAAATGCAGATGGCCTCGAATCAAGGTAAGTCGAAGCAGGGCGGCAGCTCGCAACAGCACGCCGAAGCGGGCCGCCAGGGCGGCAACAAGCAGTCCGGCTCCGGCTCGGGCTCGCGCTCGGGTGGCAGCGGCGGCACCCGCGGCGGCACCCCGGAACAGCACGCCGAAGCCGGCCGTCAGAGCCACAAGAACGACAAGAACCGCTGACAGGCGTGTAGCGGATGTCGCGGGCCCACCGGCTTCGATGCGGTGGGCCCTTCTCTTGACGGAATCAGATGTTGCGCAGCATCCCGCCCTTGGGCGGACGGAAGTCGCGCACGTCGTTGACCAGGCCCGCGGCCTTCGCATCACGCGAATTCAGGTGCAGGTCGGAATACTGGTGAATGGCCCATTGCTCGGGCGTGAGCTCGACGCATTTGCGCAGGATCGATTCGGTGCGGGCATCGTCCGCGCGCAGGCCTTCGACGATGATGTTCAGGGCGTCGGGGCGTGAACCCGGGGACGCCGTCGCATGCGACTTGTGCACCATGAAGCGCGCGGTCTCGCTGCAGTATCGCTCGCTGCCGGACAGGTAGAGGATGACGGCGATCGAGGCCACCGCCCCGCCGTTGTACATCACGAACTTGATCGGCGAGTTGGACAGGAAGTTATACAGGCACAGGCCGTCGCTGACGTAACCGCCATTCGACTGCACCAGCACGTGCGCCGTTTCGATGCCGTCCTCGGTCATCATCGACACCGCCTCGAACACACGGTGCACCATGTCACTGTTGACGTCGCCGGACAGCGTGAACCAGGCTTCCTTTACTCCTTGCGCTTTGTCTTCGCTCATAGTCTTTTCCCACTGCAAAGTGTGTGGGATAAGTGTAGCAAAACGCGGGGAAAGGCCTTGCCGGTCCCGCGCCAATAGTGTGCGGCAATGCTTTCAGGCAACCTTTGAAATGACCCGCTCTTCCCCCTGGCTGCCCGCCCCTTTGGTTGACATGGAACCAATGCTGGCATATCCTCCGCAGTCTTGACCGGGAGAGCGCAGGAACACCTGCCGCCGAAGGGGCACTACCCACAAACTCTCAGGCAAAAAGGACTGGTCAAGGGGCATGTCGCGCACGGCGCGCAGGCTCACACTCTGGAGAGCGGCCCCGCCGACACGGGGCCCACCGAAGGGGCAGGCGGCCATGCCGCTATCTCTCAGGTACCAAGGACAGAGGGGATACAAGGCGCCCGCAAGGGCGCCCACGCACCCCTATTCACTGCCCGAGGATTCCATGACGCTCAAAGCGACCCCGCTCAATTCCGCACACCGCTCCCTCGGAGCCAAGATGGTCGACTTCGGCGGTTGGGACATGCCGGTCAACTACGGTTCCCAGATCGAGGAACACAATGCCGTGCGCACCGACGCCGGCATGTTCGACGTTTCCCACATGTGCGTCGTCGACCTCAAGGGCGCGAACGTGCGCGCCTTTCTGCGTGGCCTGCTGGCCAACAACGTCGACAAGCTGCAGGTGTCCGGCAAGGCCCTGTACTCGGCCATGCTGAACCCTGAAGGCGGTGTGATCGACGACCTGATCGTCTATTACTTCAGCGAAGACTGGTTCCGCCTGGTCGTCAACGCCGGCACGGCCGAAAAGGACGTGGCCTGGATGACGCAGCAGAACGAGGCCACCAATTCCGGCATCACCATCACCCAGCGCCGTGACGGCAACGATCCGATCGCCCTGATCGCCGTGCAAGGCCCGAATGCCCGCGCCAAGGTCTGGCAGGTGCTGCCGAGCACCCAGGCCGCTTCCGAACCGCTGAAGCCTTTCAACGTCGTGATCGTCCCCGACACGCAATTCGGCGAAGTGATGGTCGCGCGCACCGGCTACACCGGCGAAGACGGCTTCGAGATCGGCGTGTCGGCCTCCCAGGTCGAAGCCCTGTGGAATGCCTTCGCCGCGGCCGGGATCAAGCCCGCCGGCCTGGGCGCGCGCGACACCCTGCGCCTGGAAGCCGGCATGAATCTCTACGGCCAGGACATGGACGACAGCGTGAACCCGCTCGACGCAGGCCTGGCCTGGACCGTCGACCTGGTGTCCGAGCGCGACTTCATCGGCAAGGCCGCCCTGCAGGCCAAGGGCCAGCAGGCCAACTTCGTCGGCCTGATCCTGCGCGAAAAAGGCGGCATCCTGCGCGCCCACCAGAAGGTCATCGCCGCGTCCGGCAACGTCGGCGAAATCACCAGCGGCACCTTCAGCCCGAGCATGCAGCAGGCGATCGCCCTGGCGCGCGTGCCGCTGGACGTCGCCATCGGCGACACCGTGCACGTGGAAATCCGCGACAAGAAGCTGGCCGCCAGCGTGGTGAAACTGCCGTTCGTGCGCAACGGCAAAGTCCTCGCTGCCTGACCCAGAATAACCAGAACAACCGTTTATACTACCGCCTCACCCAACCCGGAGCCTTTACATGAACATCCCAACCGACCTGAAATACACCGAGTCCCACGAGTGGGTCCGCCGCGAGGCTGACGGCACCCTGACCGTCGGCATCACCGAGTATGCGCAGGACGCGCTCGGCGACATCGTGTTCGTCGAACTGCCGCAGGTCGGCAAGGCATTCACGGCCGGCGACGACGCCGCCGTGGTCGAGTCGGTCAAGGCCGCCAGCGACATCTACGCACCGGTCTCGGGCACCGTCACCGCCGTCAACCAGCCGGTCGCCGACGCCCCGGACTCGATCAACAGCGACGCCTACGGCGCCTGGCTGTTCAAGCTGGCTCCGAGCGATGCCGGCGCCTATGACAAGCTGCTGGATGCCGACGCCTACGGCAAGACTACCGGCAACTAAGCCGATATACGGGTGCGCCTTCGGGCGCACCTTTTGTTTTGCGGTTCCGCCCCGATCTGGCGGATTCTCCTGATTCCCCCCTGCTCTCCTGACCTGACCATGACCCGCTCCAGCCTTACCCAACTCGAAGCGCGCGACTCCTTCATCCCGCGCCACATCGGCCCGTCCGAATCCGAACAGGCAGCCATGCTGTCGACCCTGGGCTACGCCTCGCGCGCCGCCCTGATCGACGCCGTCGTACCTGCGAACATCCGCCGCAAGGACACGATGGACCTCGGCCAGTTCGTCGAACCGCGCAGCGAAGAAGACGCGCTGGCGACCCTGAAGGCGTTGGCATCGAAGAACAAGGTCATGAAGTCGATGATCGGCCAGGGCTACTACGGCACCCACACCCCGAAGGTCATCCTGCGCAACATCTTCGAGAACCCGGCCTGGTACACCGCCTACACGCCTTACCAGCCAGAAATCTCGCAGGGCCGCCTGGAAGCGATCCTGAACTTCCAGCAGATGATCACCGACCTGACCGGCATGGGCATCGCCAACTCCTCGATGCTGGACGAAGGCACCGCCGCAGCCGAAGCCATGACCCTGCTGCAGCGCGTGGGCAAGTCGGCCTCGAAAGTCTTCTACGTGGCCGACGACGTGCTGCCGCAGACCCTGGAAGTGGTGCGCACCCGCGCCGAGCCGATCGGCGTCGAAGTGCGCGTGATCGCCGCCGGCGAGATCGAGACCCTGAACGAAACCTGCTTCGGCGTGCTGCTGCAGTACCCGGGCGTGAACGGTGAAGTGCGCGACTACCGCGCCGCTTGCGAGCACCTACATGCCGCAGGCGCCATGGTGGTCGTGGCCGCCGACCTGCTGGCACTCACCCTGCTGGAAGCACCGGGCACCTGGGGCGCCGACGTGGTCGTCGGTAACAGCCAGCGTTTCGGCGTGCCGCTCGGTTTCGGCGGCCCGCACGCCGGCTACCTGGCCACCCGTGACGAATACAAGCGCAGCATGGCCGGCCGCCTGGTCGGCGTGACGGTCGACGCCCAGGGCAACCAGGCCTACCGCCTGGCCCTGCAGACCCGCGAACAGCACATCCGCCGCGAAAAGGCGACCTCGAACATCTGCACCGCCCAGGTGCTGCTGGCCGTGATGGCCGGCATGTACGCGGTCTACCACGGCCCGCAAGGCCTGAAGCAGATCGCCACCCGCGTGCACCGCCAGACCGCCATCCTGGCGCGCGGCCTGCAGCAGCTCGGCGCCGAAGTCCTGAACACCACCTACTTCGACACCCTGACCATCAAGGGCGACGCGGCAGCACTGCACGCAGCCGCCGCCAACGCCGGCATCAACCTGCGCCGCATCGACGACCAGCACGTGGGCGTGTCGCTGGACGAAACCACCACCCGCGAAGACCTCGTCGCCCTGTTCGCCGTCTTCGGCAACGGCAAGAGCGTTGACATCGACGCGCTGGACGAAGACGTCTCGGACGCTTACCCGGCCGCGTTGGCGCGCACCACCGCCTACCTGAGCCACCCGACCTTCAACCGCTACCACGCCGAGCACGAGATGCTGCGCTACCTGCGCGGCCTGGCGGACAAGGACCTGGCGCTGGACCGCACCATGATCCCGCTGGGTTCCTGCACCATGAAGCTGAACGCGACCTCGGAGATGATCCCGGTCACCTGGCCCGAGTTCTCGAGCATCCACCCCTTCGCGCCGAACGAGCAGACCGTCGGCTACCGCGAGATGATCGCCCAGCTGGAAGCCATGCTGTGCGCCGCCACCGGCTACGCCGCGATCTCGCTGCAGCCGAACGCCGGTTCGCAGGGTGAATATGCGGGCCTGCTGGTGATCCAGAAGTACCACCAGTCGCGTGGCGAAGGCCACCGCAACATCTGCCTGATTCCTTCCTCGGCCCACGGCACCAACCCGGCATCGGCCAGCATGGTCGGCATGAAGGTCGTGGTCACCGCCTGCGACGAGAACGGCAACGTCGACCTGGCCGACCTGAAGGCCAAGGCCGAGCAGTACTCGAAGGACCTGGCCTGCGTCATGGTCACCTATCCGTCGACCCACGGCGTGTTCGAAGAAGGCATCCGCGAACTGTGCGAGATCGTGCACCAGCACGGCGGCCAGGTCTACGTCGACGGCGCCAACATGAACGCGATGGTCGGCGTGGCCGCGCCGGGCGCGTTCGGCGGCGACGTCAGCCACCTGAACCTGCACAAGACCTTCTGCATCCCGCACGGCGGCGGCGGCCCGGGCGTCGGCCCGATCGGCGTGGGCGCCCACCTGGCGCCCTTCCTGCCGAACCAGCTCTCGACCGGCTATGTGCGTGACGAACAGGGCATCGGCGCGGTCAGCGCGGCGGCCTACGGTTCGGCCTCGATCTTGCCGATCTCGTGGATGTACATCGCGATGATGGGCGCGGAAGGCTTAACAAGCGCGACCGAAGTGGCGATCCTGAACGCCAACTACATCGCCCGCCGCCTGGCGCCGCACTACCCGGTGCTGTACACCGGCCATGACGGCCTGGTCGCCCACGAGTGCATCATCGACCTGCGTCCGCTGCAGGACAAGACCGGCATCAGCAACGAAGACGTGGCCAAGCGCCTGATGGACTTCGGCTTCCACGCCCCGACCATGAGCTTCCCGGTCCCGGGCACCCTCATGATCGAGCCGACCGAGTCGGAGTCGAAGGCCGAGCTGGACCGCTTCATCGAAGCGATGATCACCATCCACGCCGAGATCGTGAAGGTCGAGCGCGGCGAGTACGACAAGATGGACAACCCGCTCAAGGGCGCCCCGCACACCGCGGAAGTGGTGACCGCCGACGACTGGCAGCACACCTATACCCGTGAGGTGGCGGCCTTCCCGGTGGCTTCGCTGCGCAAGAAGAAGTACTGGCCGCCGGTCGGCCGCGCCGACAACGTCTACGGCGACCGCAACCTGTTCTGCGGCTGCGCGCCGATCAGCGACTACGAGTAAACCGCTGGTTCATTTGCGGCTGGAGGCCAGCCGCAAGTGCGAACGCTCGTGACGGCGGCGTTCCCTGGGCAAGTCCCTGGGAACGCCGCTTTCTTTTTCCACCTCGGGCGCCGCTGCTGCTTCCGATTCATCCAGGCGGAAGGACGCGACCGTGCGCGACAGCGCCAGCGCATGGGTCTGCAGCGTGCGCGCGGCCGCGGCCGCTTCTTCCACCAGCGCGCAGTTGCGCTGGGTGACCTCGTCCATCCGCACGATGGCCTGGTCGACCTCACGCAGGCGCTTGCCCTGCCCCACGCTGTCGCTGCGCAGGCGCCCGACGATGTTCTCCACCGCGCGCACCGAGCCCGCCACCTGGGCCAGGCTGCTGCCGGCGGCGCTCGCCGAGGCGGCGCAGCCGTCGATCTCGCGTACCGAACGCGCCGCCAGTTCGCGCACCTCGCGCGCGGCGCTGGCTGCGCGCTGGGCCAGCTGGCGCACCTGGGCGGCGGCGTCGGCGAACTCCTTGCCCTCCTCGCCGCCGCGCGCCGCTTCCAGGGCCGCGTTCAGCGCCAGGGCGCCGGCCTCGCAGGCGATCGCGTCGATGGCGGTCGCCACCTCGGCCGCGCGCAGCGCATCTTCCTTCACCGCGACCATGGTCGCAGCGATCCGTTCGACGTTGCTTCTTCCAAAATGGGCGCTGCTCGCGGCGGTGCGCGCCAGACCGTCGGCGGTATGCGCGCCGTCCAGGGTAGCCTGTGCGGCCTCGCAGAGCGCGCGCATCGAGGTCGCCGTCTCGCGCAGCTCGCGCTGCCGGTACAGGGTGCGGCCCTGGTTGCTGAGGCTTCCCAGTGTGATGTCGCGCGAGGCGCTGCCGATGGTGCGCGCCGATTCCAGCACCGTGCGCAGGGTGCCGCTCAGGTTGCGGATACCGGCGTCCAGCGCCCGCGAAGTCTCGCCGATCTCGTCCTTGCCGTAATCGCGGTCGCGGATCGTCAGGTCGCCGCTGGCCAGGCCGAGGGCGGCGGCGCCGATTCCCTGGATCTCGCTCAGCAGCACGCGCCGCACCGCCATCGTGATCGCCAGCGAGACGGCAACGGCCAGCAGGATCACGACCGGCATCAGCACCGCGCTGAGGCGGAAATCGGCGGCGGCGCTGTTCGAGGCCTGCTCGGACAGCTCGCGCTCCAGCGCTGCCAGCATGGCCATGCGCTGGGTCATGAGGGCGAATGCGGCCTCCGGTTTGATCATGGCGCTCGCGCCGATGGTTTCGTCGGAATGCGCCAGCTCGACCACCTCGCGCGCCGCCCCGACGTAGGCGCGGTGGGCCGCTGCCGCCTGATCGACATAGCGGCGTTCCTGGCTTCCTGGCGGGGTCAGGCGCGTCAGTTCGGCGAAGGAACGCTCGATCGCCTCGTGCTGCCGCTTCACCCCGGTGACCAGGGCCTCGATGCGCGGGCGCGAGAAGCTGCTGCCGAGCCAGGTGAGCAGCTTGTAGGTGTCGGCATGGACGCGCTGGGCCTGCTCCGCGAGCCCGGCCGCGCTGCGCATCTGGTCGGCACGTGGGCCGACGATGTCCTGCAGCGAGGCATGCTGGCGCACCATCGCATAATAGGCTCCGCTCGACAGCAGGACCAGGAGCAGCAGGACGACGCCAGGCGCGAGCAGGAGCTTGGGACCGATCTTCAGGCGCGACAGCATGATGCCTCCCCGATGTTGAACGCGCTCTATTTCCGCAGCGCATTCAAACAATCTACGCGGTTCAATTGCGAGAGGATTTGCGATGGCGCAGACCGGGACGCGCCCCTTGCGGCTCCGCCCGCCAATGTATGCATTTGTGAAACAGTCGCTTACCAATTTGCCATGATTGACAGGCTGGCATCCTGTATGCTGTCGACCGCCCCACCACCACGATGAGGATGCACATGCACGTCAAGGCCTTGATTTTTACCGCGGGACTGGTTGCCATCGGCGCACAGGCGCAGGAACTCGAGAAGGCGCCGGACGCGCTGCGCCTGAGCGCCGACGCCAATGGACGCTTTGGGCCGCTCGCCGAGGGCTTCAGGCGCTACGAGCCGCTCTATGGCGGAAACGAGGCGGCCAATCCCAATGACAGGCAATTCTCCGGCTTTCGCACCGATCCGCGCCTCGTGCTCGGCTATGCCTTCACGAAGAACTTCGCGATCGAGGCCGGCTATTCCCATCTGCGCGACCGGGGCTTCCACCAGATCGAGCCGGGCCCGGTGGACCAGGCGGTGGCGGCCGGCGCCCTTGGAGTCAAGAGCAATACGACCTATGTCGCGGCCAAACTCACGGTGCCGCTGGGCGAGCGCCTGAGCGCCTACGGCAAGTTTGGCATCGCGCACAGCCAGGTCAAGAACGATGGCCTGCTGCCACCGGGCGCCACGGCAGGGGGCGAGCCGCTCGGCAGCTCCGGCAAGGGCGCCTACGGGGCGATCGGTGCGCAGTTCAGGGTGAACGAGCGCACCACGATCAAGGCCGAAGCCCGCAGCAACGGCAGCGCCAGCAAGTTCGATAGCGTGTCGAATGCCAGCGGCCTGCGGGGCAGCGTCGGCATCGGCTTCTGAGCCACTTCTGATCCGGCGGCCGCCCGGTTACACTGGCGGCATGAGAATCGGGAACAATGCAGCCGCCCTGTTAGGCCGGCACGCTCGCCTGCTGGCCCTGTGCGGCCTGTCCCTGCTGCTGCACCTGATCGTCATCGCCTGGCTGGATACGCGCATCTCGGCGCCGCTGCCCCGCATCGGCAACGCGGCGCTGGCCGTGCGCCTCGCCGGCATGGCGCCTGCCGCGCCGGCACGCCCTGCCCCTGCCGCCCCTCCGGCCGCTGCCCCAGCTCCTTCCCCCATGCCCGCCGCGCCCGTCCGGCCTGCTGCGGCACCCGCGCAGGCCAGCGCCGAAGCGGCGCCGGCCCCAGCCCCCGCAGCGGTCGCGCAGCCTGCGGGCGCCGGCGTCGCCGCGGTCGAGATGCCGAGCCGCTACCGCGTCACGGTGCCGCCCAGCGCGACCGTGCGCTACGCGGTGCGTGGCAGCGACGGCAGCGCCGGCGAAGCCCTTCTCGACTGGCAGACCGATGGCGTGAACTACCGCCTCGCCCTCGACGGCATCACGGGCGCGATTCAAAGCGAAGGCGGCACCGACGACGCCGGCATCGCGCCCCTGCGCGCCCGCTACCGCCTGGGCGCGGGCAGCGCCGCCATCGCCTTCGAACGCGAGCGTGGCGCCATCGTGCTCGAGACCCTGGGCCGCAGCGTGCAGGACACGCCGGGCAGCCAGGACGGCGCCAGCGTCCTGCTGCAGCTGGCCGGCATCGGCCTGGCCGACCCGGACCAGTTGCAGGACATGGTCGACATCTATGTGGGAAGGCTGGACGGCGCCGCAGTGGAGCGCTTCCAGGTGCTGGGGAAGGAAACGGTGGAGACGCCGCTGGGCGCGATGGAGACGCTGCACCTGGCGCGCGCGGGCGCGGCGCGCCTGGAAGTGTGGCTGGCCCCGGAACAGGGCTGGCTGCCGGTGCAGCTGCGCGCGACCGCGCCGGACGGGAGCGTAGCAACGCAGGTGGTGACGGAGATCAGGCGGGCGCCGGCGCCATAGCGCGCTCGCGCCCGCCCACCGCGATTACGCCAGCTTGGCCGCGTGCTCGCGGGTGGCGTGGAAGGTCAGCTTCGGCCAGCGTTCCTGGGTCAGGCGCAGGTTGACGCCTGACGTGGCCAGGAAGGCCAGGTTGCCGGCCGCATCGTAGGCGACCTGGTGGCCGAGCTGGTTCTCGAAATCCGACAGCGATTTCTTGTCCTCGCTCGACACCCAGCGCGCGCTGCTGATGCTGCTGCTCTCGAACACCGCGTCGACGCCGTACTCGTTGAGCAGGCGGCTCGCCACGACTTCGAACTGCAGCACGCCGACCGCGCCCAGGATCAGGTCCGAACCCAGCACCGGCTTGAAGACCTGGACCGCGCCTTCTTCGCCCAGCTGCTGCAGGCCCTTGTGGAGCTGCTTGACCTTCAGCGGATTACGGATGCGCACCGTGCGGAACAGGTCCGGCGCAAAGTACGGGATACCGGTAAAGGTCAGCATCTCGCCTTCCGAGAAGCTGTCGCCGATCTGCATATTGCCGTGGTTCGGCAGGCCGATGATGTCGCCCGCATAGGCTTCCTCGACCTGTTCGCGGCTCGAGGCCATGAAGGTCACGACGGACGAGAGCTTCACTTCGCGGCCCAGGCGCAGGTGCTTGACCTTCATGCCCTTCTCGAAACGGCCCGAGCACACGCGCAGGAAAGCGATGCGGTCGCGGTGGGCCGGGTCCATATTGGCCTGGATCTTGAAGACGAAGCCCGAGAACTTCGGCTCGGTCGGCTCGACCGCGCGCACGGTGGCGTCGCGTTCGCGCGGGGCCGGGGCCCAGTCGACCAGGGCCGACAGGATCTCGCGCACGCCGAAGTTGTTGATCGCCGAACCGAAGAACACCGGGGTCTGCACGCCCGACAGGAAGCGCTCCAGGTCGAACACGTGCGAGGCGCCGTGCACCAGCTCCACTTCCATCTTGAGCTGCTCGATCTCGAGCGGGAACATCTCGGCCAGCTTCGGGTTGTCGATGCCCTTGACGATCTCGAAGGCGCCGTCGGCCTTCTCTTCGCCGGCCTTGAACAACATGATCTCGTCCTTCAGCAGGTGGTAGACACCGCGGAAGTTCTTGCCCATGCCGATCGGCCAGGTGACGGGGGCGCACTCGATCTTCAGCACCGACTCGACCTCATCCAACAGCTCGAGGGGATCGCGGGTCTCGCGGTCGAGCTTGTTCATGAAGGTGACGATCGGGGTGTCGCGCATCCGGCAGACGTCGAGCAGCTTGATGGTCTGCTCTTCCACGCCCTTGGCCGCGTCGATCACCATCAGGGCCGAGTCGACCGCCGTCAGCACCCGGTAGGTGTCTTCCGAGAAGTCCTGGTGGCCCGGGGTGTCGAGCAGGTTGATGACGTGGTCGCGGAATTCGAACTGCATCACCGAGGACGCGACCGAAATGCCGCGCTGCTTCTCGATGTCCATCCAGTCCGAGGTTGCGTGGCGGCCGCTCTTGCGGCCCTTGACGGTGCCGGCGAGCTGGATCGCGCCCGAGAACAGCAGCAGCTTCTCGGTCAGCGTGGTTTTACCCGCGTCGGGGTGGGAGATGATGCCGAAGGTACGGCGGCGCTGTACTTCGCGCCCAATCTGGCCGGCCTGGCGGCTGGCGGTGGTGCTTGCGCTATCGGCGCCAGCTGCGCTGTCGTCGGCGGTGAAATCGGTGTCGTTGGCCATAGTCGAGCCTTGCAAAGCGGCCCTGGTAAGAAAACCCTCGATTTTACCGATTCTGGCGCATGCCGTGTGAAGATTCGCGCCCCGGCCGTGCGGGCCGGGGCGCGATACCTTGTCAGATCCTCATTCGTGCACCCGGCGCACGCCCGAACGGCGGGTCGGCACCTTCTTCGGCGGCGGATTGCCCGCCCGGATGAAGCCGCCGGTCGCCGGCGTGGCGATCGTGTGGGTCGATCCGTCCGACAGCCCGATGGTGATGAAGCCCACCACGCCGGCATTGTTCGACAGGGTCTTGCCGGCGTAGTCGTCGACCGCCTTGCCCGTGCACAGGTCGAGGCCGTAGATATTGGCCGTGCCGCCCACCGAGCAGGATGAGGACGAGCTCGGGATGTTGGTGACGACCGTGAGCGTGCCCTGCACGATGGCGGGATCCAGGTTGACGCGCTCGCCCGCGTTGCGGTCGAAGTCCACGTACCATCCGGCGTGCTTGGTCAGGTCGACCTCACCGCCGCTGATCGTGTACAGGTCGCCAGCCGCGCTGCTGGTCTTGGCCAGGGTCTGCTTGACCATGCTCGAGGACGTCCGCCACTGCGCGGCGGTGATCGGCACCCCGGTGTCGCTCAGCACATAGGCCGACTGCACCGCGGTGTTGGCGATGTCGCCGATGTCGAGCAGGCGGCCGGTGCCGAAGGTCACCACGCGCTGGGTGTCGGGCGTGGTGGAGCCGTCGCTGCCCACGCGGTCGACGCGGCACAGCGCCACGTCCGGACGGGTGGTGATCGGCTGGTTGGTGCCGGCGTCGCCCATCTTGATCATGCGTATCGTGCCAGGGCTGGTGAAATCGAAGCGCCACATCTGGCCCAGGTTGTCGCCGCCGTAGACGTAGGTGACCAGCGGATCCATGACCGGGTTGTCGGTGATCGCGGTGATCCTGGCGAGGCCGGACGGGGTCGCGGTGCTGCCGGAGTCGGTGGTGATGCGGTCCAGAACCTTGCCGTTGGCGACGTCGACCACGAGCAGGAAACCCTTGCCGGTGCCGGTATTGACGCCGTCCGAGCCCGGAATGTTGTTGTAGCCCGAGGTCAGGAACACCACCCAGGTTTCCTCGCCCCTGGCGTTCTTCCAGGTGCCGAACTGCGGATTGCCGAAGGACAGGCCGATCTCCTCCTCGAGGTTGATGCCGCTGCAGACACTGGCGTCGGCGCACAGTTCCCACAGCGCCTTCGGGTCGGTCGGATCGGTGATGTCGATCGCGTAATAGCCGCGCCCGCCAGCGTTCAGGCCGCCGACCAGCACGGTGCGCCACACGCCGTTGATCTGCACATCCGCCGCTTCCGGCGAACCGTCCACGGTGTACTGGTGGTTCACGCCATAGTTGACGCTGGCCTGCAGGTGCAGCTTCTTCATCGTGATGCGCGGCACATAGGCCCACAGCTCTTCGCCGCTTTCCGCCGCGAAGGCGTGCAGCATGCCGTCGTTGGCCGCGACGTAGACCGTGCCCGGGCGGTCGGCATTCTCGATCTTGAACGTTTCGTAGCCGGCGCGCGGATACAGTTTGCGCGGATCGCGCACGAAGGCCGGCTTGGCCGAGGCGATGTCGCCCAGCACCACCGGCACCGTCGTGCTCATGCCCTGGGGGATGGTTTCCGAACGCGCATAGGCGCGCAGGATGGTGTCGTCGGCATACTGCTGCTGGCCGCGCAGCCAGTCGACGATGGTGGCGCCGCTGTTGACGAGGGTCCGGTTGGCGCTCGACAGGTTGGCGCACTGCGACAGCGCCGCGCACTTGTTGTCAAACCAGGCCTGTTCGGCCGGCTCCATATTGTCGTAGTCGAACTCTTCCAGGGTCTTCGTGCCGAGGTCGAGCATCAGGATGCGACGCGAGTCCGTATTCTCACCCACCTTGCGGCCGACGATGGTTGACGAGTTCCAGACCTCGGTCGCGCCGACGTCGCCGGTGACCGGATCGATCTTGCGCTTGGCGAGCTGGCCGAACCATTTCACGGTGGTGAAGGTCGCGGAATAGATGTCGTTGTCGTATTGCGAGACGTTCGGGGTCGAGGTCGCCGACGCCGCGGCGGCGCCGGATTTGACTTCGATGTTCGACAGGGCCGAGCGCAGGCCGTCGACCACCTGCAGCGGGTCGGAAGCCGAGAAGTACTTGCCGTGGCCATTGATGGCCGCGTGCCACAGGTCGTCCACGCGCGACTGGTAGGCGGCCGAACCGCTGTTGTCGCCGGTCTTCGGATCCGGCCACACGTAGGCGCCGCCGCCGTTCCACGGGCAGCCGCTGGTCACGCCCGTGATCAGCTTGTAGAAGTCGCCGCCGACCGTGGCCGCGGTGTCGTAGTTCGGCTCGTAGTTCATGATGCCGTCCACGCCCAGGCCGAGGGTGTAGGTCTTCATGTGCAGGCGCGTGTTCTCGCCCGGGGCGGCCGGCACCAGGCCGGGCTTGGACCAGTCTTCCATGGCCGGGCGCAGCGACGTCGTGCTGTTGTTGGAGCCGCCGTTGTACCAGTACAGGGCGACGTCGGCCAGGGAGTTGGCGCTCTGCTCGCTACTGTCCACGCAGCCCTTCGAGCGCAGGCAGAAGCGGCTGACGCTCTCCTCCTCGTCGTTGCTGACGACCGTCGCCGCGGCATTGCCGTTCCAGTAACCGTCGGTGGTGACGATGGTGAAGTTCTGCTGGCAGGGGAACTTCACGACCTGGTTGTCGGCATCGAAATTGTAGGGCGACTGGTTGGCGTACAGCTTGCCGATCGCGTGCAAGGCCTGGCGGATCGGCGTCGACTGGCTGCCGTTCATCGCGTACAGGCTGTCGTACCAGTTGCTGCGGTGGGTGCCGGAGAAGCGGTTCGGCTTCATCATCGTGCCTTCGGCCGCCGCGCTCGACAGCGACACCAGGCCGACGTTGTAGTTGTCGCCGATCGGCTGGAAGGCCTGGCCCACCGTGGTCTTCATCATCTGGTTGCGCGTCTTGTAGTAGGCATACCAGTTGGCGAAGTTGGTCATTTCCTCGTCATAGGTGCAGGTGGCGCCCGCGCAGTCCGTGCGGTTCACGCTCTTCGGATAGCTGTCGCGGGTCGGGACGATGTCGGTGCGCACGAAGACCGAGGCGCCCAGTTCGGTGCTCGACGTCGGAATACCGTCGCTGACGGCGGCGCTGACGGAAAAACGCAGATAAGTCGTCCTGCCACTCGTGTTATTGCTCGGCAGGTTGACGCCGATGTTCTTGCCTTCGGCGTCGGCGGCGCTGTCGACCAGGCACAGCGTGGTATTCGGCTGGTCCATGCAGACGGCGCCGCTGCCGTTCTGGCCGCCGACCCAGGCGCGCACCGTGCCCTTCGTGCCGATCTTGTCGCGGATCGCCGCCGCCACGCTAGCCGCGCCGATGTCGCGGTTAAAACTCAGGCTGCTGCTGAACATGTTCACGCCCCCGTAGGTCAGCTGCGACAGCACCTGGGTCTTGCTCGGGTTGGTCTTGCCGCTGATGGCCAGCAACGCCGTGGCCGCCGTGCCCGAGAACACGTGCAGCGAGGTGCCGGCACGGCTGCCGTCCTTCACCAGGGTGCAGGGACCGACCGATTTCCCGACCGTGCCGGACGGGCAGCTGATCGGCACCACCGCCACGATGTTGTTGCTTTCCAGGTTGATGCCGAAGCTCGAGCAGGCCGGCACCCCGCCGGACGGGCTCTTCACACAGGCCGTGAAGGGCTGGGCCAGGCCGGACTTGGCGATGATCGAGGCCGCCAGGGCGTTCGCCACGGCCTGCTGCTTGGTCGTGGTGTTGGTGCCGCTCGAGGCCGTGACGGCGGTATTCGTGATCACCACCGAGCCGCTGGCGCTGGTCGCGGTCACGCTGTTCAGGGTCACCGAGGCGGTGCCGCTGGAAGCGCCGATGGTGATGGTGCCGTACCACTCGGCCGGGCGGTTCGGGTCCGAGAAGCGCGGGTACTTGAAGTTGCCGACGTACTTGGCCTGGCAGTTGCTGAGGGCACGGGTGTCGCACCAGCGCACCCGGGCCGGATAAGGATAGCCGGCCGGGGCAGCCGCGTTCACGGCGGTGACGCGGCAGTTGGTCAGCGCCTGGTCGCTGCAGTATTCGGCGACGTTGATCAGGTAGTAATAGGGGTTGGCGGTAAAGCTCTGGGCCGTGTAGCGCTCGTCGTTCGGGTAGACGTAGCCACTGACGTTGGCGCTGCAGTTGCCGTCGCCGTCGCACCAGCGCAGGTCGGGGAAGCCCGTCGCCAGGTTGGTGTTGTTCACACCGGCGCCGGTCAGGTCGGACCGGTTGACGCCGAAGCCGTCGGTGGTGACCGAGGTCCAGTTATTGGTGGCGGCGCGGGTCTGGCCCTGGTAACTGCTGCCGTCGGCGCGGACGGGCGGTGCGAAGCGCACGCGCGGGTCGTAGTACTGACGGTTGAAGTCGGGGCTGGCGAAGGGCGGATCGCCGATGCGGCAGCCGCGGGTGCCGCCGGACATGGTCTCGCGCGAGCGGCAGGTGGTGCTGTCGTCCACGTAGTCGGGCGTGAAGGCGCTGCTCATCGAACCCGAGTTATCGTAGAGGAGCATCAGGTTCGGCTTCACCGTGCCGCTGCCGGTCATGTTCAGCAGCGGGAGGTTGGCGATCTCGGTCGGCCCGGCGCCCGCCGGCGCGATGGGGCCGGCCAGCAGCAGGAATGCCGCCAGCGCGGACAGGATGCGGGAAGAGATGCGGTTCATGCGCGCTCCGTTCTTGATGTTCTGTAGGGGGCCTGGCCTAGATGGCCATCAGGACCACCATCTGGGTGATCACGTTGCCGCCACGCGGCCCGTCGATCCGGGCCGTGATCACGAAGTGGGTCTGCGGCACGCCGTTGAACAGGGCGCCGTCGGTCTTCATGCTGTCGCCGATGCGGACCACATTCCCCAGTTCGGCGGTGTTGGCGGTGGTCCGGACGCAGTAGTTGTTGGGCGCGTTGGTGGGCGAAGCCAGGGTGCACATCCGGTGGATCACGTAGCGGACCGTGTTGCCCTTGCCATCGTCCACCAGGCGCGAGCCGTCCCAGAATTCGCCGGAACGCACGCTCAGCCGCGTGTTCATGGTGGCGCGGTAGCCCTGGGCCGCCACGTTGCCGTTGAGCGTAGCCCGGTTCGCCGATGCGGTCTGGCTGAGCCACTGGAAGCCCGTATGCAGGCCGAAGTCCGTGGCGCGCGCCAGCTGGGCGTCATAGGCCAGGTTGGCGGCCGTCAGCGTGGTCGAATTGCTGGAGCGCAGCAGGTAGATGCTCGAGACCAGCAAGATCAAGAGCATGATCAGCATCACGGGCAGCGCGATCCCGCGCTGGCGCGGCAGGAGGAATGGACGAAGCGGTTTCATGACGAGGTCGGCCTCCAGCCCGCGTTGCGCAGCGGGACGATGGTCTCGAAGACACGGTAGCGATAGCAGCGCCAGTCCACCGTATCGCCGGCGACGGCGACCTCCACCTGCACCGGCGCGGTGTTGCCGTTGTCCGCGCCGAGGGTCGCGAACACGGTCGGCAGCGCCGTGGTGGCGGTGCACTGGCCGGTCGCGGCGTTCGGGCGTTCCGGGTTCTTCGAGCGCGCCACCACGGCGATGCGCAGCGCGGCGATGCGCGTATAGTCGCCGGCGCTGGCGGCCACGCCGTCGCTGTCGGCGTCGATCATGTCGCTCGACCAGGCGCCCACGCGCATGCCGGTTTCCGGCTCGAAGGCGGCGCCGACGCGGGTGTCGAGGCCGTACTGCGCCTTGAGCGCGACGATATTGTCGGCCACCGCCTGCGAGGCCTGGCCGGAACCCGCAAGGTCGGTGGCGGAGAGGCGCAGGAAACCGCGCTCCACCGACCAGGTGCGCAGCGCCAGGCTGGCGGCCGGGCCGAGGTTGAAGACGCGCGCCGCCCCCGCCCTGTACTGGTCGCCGAGTGCGCCGCTATTGAAGCGGTAGCCCGCGCCGCCGATCATCACGAACTGGTCGGCGGGAGGCGCCGGGACCAGGTCGATGTCGTTCGAGATCTGGGCGATCGAGCACTTGCCGCCCTTTTTCTCCGGGGCCACCAGGATCACGTCGCCCTGGGTGAAGCCGTAGGGCCGGCGGTCGACGGTGAGCTGGGTGCCGCCGAGGTAGTCCTGCAGCAGACGCATGATGCCGGTGCCGGAGGGCGAACTGCCGGCATACAGGCTGAGGCGGTCGGAGCCGGCGCCGCCGTTTTCGATGACGGCGGCCGCCAGCGGCCGCACGGTCACGCCGCCGCGCTGGACCGGGGCCAGCTGGTAGTCCTCGCTGTCGGTGAGCACGGTGTCGCAGCCGGCGATCAGCGGTTCGTTGATGCCGAAGCCGGCATATTCGGCATCGCCGCTGATCGAGAACATGGCCAGCATCCCGTTCTGCATCGAATCCGAGCCGCCCAGCGCGGCTTCCTTGTTCTTCTGCGAATCGGTCATGAGGCGGGTGGCGAAGATCACGGCCAGCAGGCCGATGACGACGCTCACCATCAGCTCGACCAGGGAAAAACCCTTGTCCTTGCGCAGGATGCTCATTCGGCCCCCGCCACGTAGGAAACGATGCGGTGGGTATTCGTCGGCGTGTCGGCCTTGCGGCGCCAGCTGATCGTGATATCGACCACCGAGGGCGCGGCCACGGCGACCGGAACGGCGACGCCGACCGTGATCGAGGCGCCCGGGATCAGGCGCCTGGTCTCGGCATGCCAGGCCGCCAGGCGCGCCGGCGGCACCGCGCCGGCAGCGACCTTGTATTCGCCGATGTTGGCGATATCGGTGTTCATCACGCCGAGCAGCTTGTTGGCGGCGATCGCCGCCTCGGCGCGCAGGCTGGCGTCGGCCAGCGCCGACACCGAGCGCGCCTGCAGGCCGACCGTGCCGATCACGCCGATGGCGAGGATGACGATGGCCAGCAGCGCTTCGAGCATGGCGATGCCCTGCTGGGCGCGGGCGCGCCTGGAGTACGGGTAACGTGGACGCATCATTCGGGACACCTGCGCGAGTCGTTGTCGGCGGCATTCGGTTCGCACCTGGCGGCGACGCCGGCCAGGGTCAGCACCACGCTGGTGGCGCGGAAGTTGTTGCTGCCGGCGTTACCGGGCGCCGTCAGGTCGATGCGCATCATGCGGCTGGCGGTCCGGGTGTCGACCCAGCCCAGCGGCGTGAAGTAGACGGCGGTGTCGCCGTTCGGGCCGGGGGTGACGAGCACGCGGGTCCTGGGGGGCAGCGCATCGGCGTTGCGCGCGATCGATTTCACCCCTGCTCCCGCATCCTGCGCGGCCTTGACGGCGGCGCTCGTGGTGGACCAGTTACCCGTGGCGTCGCTGCACGGCGCGTCCGGGGTCGGGAAGCAGACGTCGACCTGCCAGTCGTACTGGCCGCTGGCCGCGTTCGGGCTCAGGACCAGGCGGCTGGCGCTGTTGTTGGCCAGGGCCTGGGCGCGCGCCAGGGTGAAGCCCTCGGCGTAGAAACCGCCCGCCGCATTGGCCTTGGTGGCGGCCAGCCAGTCGCTCATGCGCGGCACGCCGATGGCCAGCATGATGGCCATGATGGCGAGCACCACCATCGCCTCCACCAGGGTGAAGCCGGCGGCGCGCAGGGCCTGGGCCCGCGTCATTGCGCGCATTTGCCTTCCTTGCGGTCGACCCAGCATCCGGCATTCGAGGTCCAGCCGCTCGGCACGGCGGTGGTGGCGCGGTTGCCGTTCTGGTCAAGGGTGAAGGTGAAGCCGGCGGCGCCGTTGCGGCCGGTGGCGGTCAGGGTATAGGCGCTGGCGGAGGACGCGGTCAGCGCGAAGGTGAAGTTCTGCGAAGCCGGTGGCATCTGCCCGGCAGCCGTGTCGAAGCCGGCGTAGCTGCGCTCGTTCGCCCAGTGCTGCTCGAGCTTCGGCTGGGCGCCGGACAGGCCGGTGAAGGCCTCGGACAGGCGCGCGCGCATCATGTAGCCGTTGTAGGACGGCAGGGCGATGGCCGTCAGGATGCCGATCACGACGACCGCGATCATGATCTCGATGAGGGTAAACCCGGCCTGGCGCTTGTGCATGCTGTTCTCCTGAGGGAATGTTTCCGTACGGAATCATACCGCAGGAAGCTTGCATTTCCCTGAGGAAAAGCTGACAAATTCCTGACAGCCGCACACGGCGCTGCGAATCAGGCCAGCGGGAAGCGGACGGTGAAGCGCGCGCCCCGTCCGTCAGGCCCGCTGTCCAGCAGTACGGTGCCGCCGTGCAGGGCGGCGATGTCGCGCACGATGGCCAGGCCAAGCCCGCTACCGCTGCTGTGCTCGTCCAGGCGGACGAAGCGCTGGAACACCCGGGCCCGTTTTTCCGGCGCAATGCCGGGTCCGGAATCCTCGACCGCGAACACCGCGCTATCCGGCGTGGCGCCGCAGCGCACGGTGACGATGCCGCCCTCCGGCGTGTAGCGCAGCGCATTGTCGACCAGGTTGTCGACCAGGTCGCGCAGCATGTGACGGTCGCCTGCGAGCGGGCATGGGGCGAGTTCGAAGCCCAGGTCGATGTCCTTGCGCGCGGCCTGTTCGACGAATGTCTGGACGGCCTCGGCGACGATGTCGGCCAGGTCGAGCGGGGCAAGCCGGGCGCGCGCCAGGCGGTCCGGCCCCGCGCGCTCGAGCGAGAGGAGCTGGTTGGCCTGGCGGATCATGCGTTCGTTGGCGGCCAGCAGCAGCTCCACCACCTTGAGCGTTTCCGGATCGTCGCGGTGCCGGCCTGCCAGCCATTCGAGCTGCAGGCGCAGGCCGGCCAGCGGCGTGCGCAGCTGGTGGGCGACGTTGGCGCGGAAATCATCCTGGGCACGGCTGCCGGCGGCGGTCCGCTCGAGCAGGGCATTGAAGGCGCTGACCAGGGGCGCCAGTTCGCGCGGCATGCCGGCATCGTCGAGGGGCGCCAGGTCGCCGCTGGCGCGCGCATCGAGGCGGGCGCGCAGGCGCGCCAGTGGCGCCAGGCCGTTGCCGACCGAGAACCACACCAGGCCCACCAGCGCCAGGCTGAACAGCACTTCGAGCAGCACCAGGGCGCGCAGGATGGCCGAACGCACCTGCTGCCGCTGCACCAGGGTCCGGGCGACGCCGACCTCGACCGGGCCTTGCGGGCTGGCCACCAGCACCGTGGCCGCGCGCACCGGCTGGCCGTCGATGCTTGCGTCACGCACGGCGCCGGCCGCGCCCAGCTGCGGGAAGGCCGGATCGCCGGCGAGCACGCGGCCACCCTTCAGGCGCACCACGAACCAGCTGGCGTCCGGCGCGCCCGCGCCCAGCAGGCGGCCGGCCGAAGCCGGCGCCTCGACCTCCACCCTGCCGCCGTCGATGCGCAGGCGCGTGGCCAGGCCGGTGGCGGCGTCGAGCAGGCCCTGGTCGAAGGCCAGCTGGGCCGGGGTCCAGGCCAGCAGGTACGTCAGGCTGGCGGCGAGCAGGTTGAAGACCAGGATGGGGAGCACCAGCCACTTGAGCAGGCGCAGGCGGATGCTGCCCATTGCTTACGTGTTCGCCGCTTCGAGCAGGTAGCCGAAGCCGCGGATGGTGCGGATCGCGACACCGGCCCCCTCGAGCTTGAGGCGCAGGCGCGAGACGTAGACCTCGACCGCGTTCAGGGTCAGGTCTTCGCCCCAGGGCGCGATGGTGTCGATGATCTGCTGCTTGGAGACCACCCGCCCGGCCTGCTGCAGCAGGTATTCGAGCACGGCCCATTCGCGCGCCGACAGTTCCAGGGCACGCTCCTTGACGCGCGCGCGCCGGGTGGCGCTGTCGAGCACGAGGTGGCCGAGCCCGAACTGGGCGGGCGGCGGGGCGTGGCGCCGCGCCAGGGCGCGGATGCGCGCGACCAGTTCGACCGTGGCGAAGGGCTTGACCAGGTAGTCGTCGGCGCCGGATTCGAGCCCCCGCACCCGGTCCTCGACGGCGTCGCGGGCGGTCAGCAGGAGGACCGGCAGCTGGCTGCCGCGGGTGCGCAGGCGGCGCAGCACCTCGAAACCGTCGATGCCGGGCAGGCCGATGTCGAGGACGAGAACGGCATGTGCGCCGGGGCTTGCCGCCTGCAGGCGGGCGTCGGCCGCGAGGCCGTCGCGCAGCAGTTCGACCTGCATGTCCTGCGCCTGCAGGGCGCGGACCAGCCCATCGGCCAGCACGGCATCGTCTTCGACCAGCAGGAGCGGCAGGGGCATCGGCGCAAGGGGGAAAGTGAAAGGCCCATTATGCGCGATTTGGTTGCCCCAGCCAAACAAAAAGAGATATCAGAACGACATCTCTCCAGTAGGACTGGACTGACAAAACACCATGGGGCAAGCCTACACAGGGGCGACTGCCAGTCTTATGTTCGGCAACGGACTATAGCTTTAATGTACACACATCGCGATGAGGCAAAGAAAAACAGGCCGCAGAGATCGCCCCCGATGCATGTTAGAGATAAAGAGGACAACAAATGAACAACACTCAACTTGGTGGTACGCAGAAACTGCAACACAAGATCCCAGCCACGAGTGAGACTGTGAAATCCGCGTCCCGCCCCGTTGTCAGCTACAGCGGCACCCAGCAGAACGAACTGCTCGGCGCCCTTCCCCGCCAAGACCTGGAAACCCTGTTCGAGCACCTGGAACTCGTCCCTCTGCCATTCGGCAAGGAGTTGTTCGAGTATGGCAGCAAATTGGAATACGTGTATTTTCCGACCACGGCAATCGTGTCGCTGCTCTATGTGATGGAAGACGGCGCCACCACCGAGATCGCGGTGGTCGGCCACGAAGGCGCGGTCGGCGTGTCGCTGTTCATGGGCGAACGCGCCACCTGCAGCGCCGTGGTGCAGAGCGCCGGCTACGGCTACCGTCTGAAAACCCAGTACCTGCGTGAAGCCTTCAACCGCGGCGGCGCCCTGCCCCAGCTCCTGATGCGCTACACCAACGCCCTGTTCGCCCAGATGGCCCAGAACGCCGTCGGCGGCCGCCACAGCTCGATCGAGCAGAAACTGTGCCGCTGGCTGCTGGACCGCCTCGACCGCTCGGCCAGCAACGAGCTGAAAGTGACCCAGGAACTCATCTCGATCATGCTGGGCGTGCGTCGCGAAAGCATCACCGCCGCCGCCGGCAAGCTGCAGGACGAAGGCCTGATCCAGTACCGCCGCGGCAATATCACCGTACTGGACCGTGCCGGCCTGGAAGAATACGCCGGCGAATGCTACAAGGTCGCCAAGTCGGAATACGACCGCCTGCTCATGGATGTGGCGCGTTAATCGGGAGTTCGCCGGCCACGCTTGAGTTGGCCGGCGGTTTTGCTGAAAGACTGCTCGACGCCGTCCCCGGCACACCCGGTGGCGGCGTCGCCGTTTCCAGGCCTGGCGTGATCAAGGCAGGCGGAACGGTATTCGCCCCCTCGCCTCCCGGCGCCGCCTTCGGCAGCCAGGCGCGCACGCAGGTACCGACATTGTTCACACCGCGCGCCACGCTGAGCGTGCCGCCCAGCAGCAGCGCACGTTCGCGCATGCCCAGCAGGCCATGCGACTTCGACTTGGCCATGGCGTCAGGCGGGATGCCGATGCCGTCGTCGGTGATTTCCAGGTCCCAGCCGTCCGGTTCGCGCGTCAGGTTGACGATCACGGTGCGCGCCTTCGCGTACTTGGCGATATTGTTCAGGGCTTCCTGGGTGATGCGGAACAGCGCGATCGCCTGCATGGGGCCGGCCGCATCGGCTTCGTGGTCGATCAGGGCGTCGCAGTCGAGAGCCGTGACGCGCGCGTAATCGGCGCAATAGCTCTGCAGCGCGGCCGACAGGCCCATATTGTCGAGCAGGCTCGGACGCAGGTTCTCGATGATGCGCCGCTTGAGCTGCACGGTGTCGACCAGGGTCCTGCGGGCGCGGCCAAGCATCGTGACCAGTTCCGGGTGACTGCCCTTCAGTTGTTCGCTCACCGAGCTCACGTCCATGCCGATCGCGGTGAGGTTCGCGCCCATTTCGTCATGCAGCTCGCGCGCCAGGCGCGACTTCTCTTCTTCCGAAACCCGGATCAGGTGGCGCGACAGCACCGACAGCTGTTCGGTACGCTCGGCCACGATGGCTTCCAGGCTGTCGTTGGTCTGCTGCAGCGCCCGCTCGGCTTCGAGGCGCAGGCCGAAGCTGCGCTGCACGAGGTTATAGAAGAGCAGGATGACGAGGATGGCGGCGGCATTGATGCCCACGCCCGAGAGCACCGTGCGGCGCGACTGTTCATAGAAGGCGGCGGTGCGCGCGGCCAGCAGTTCGTTCTGCTCGCGCGTCATGATCACGACCTGCAGGCGGATCTCGTCCATCTCCCCGCGCGCATCGGCCGCGGCCGAGATGGCGACGATGTCGACCAGGCCGCCCTGGCGGTAGACTTCGAGCGACTGGTGCATGAGGCCGAGCTTCTTCTGCACGAGCGAGCGCAGCTGCGCCAGGTTGCGGGTCTGCGAGGGGCTGTCGGCCAGCAGCACGCCCAGGGCGCGCAACTGGTTGTCGATCTGCTGGGGCGCTTCGCGCAGGGCGCCGAGGTTGACTTCCGAACCCGACAGGAAATAGCCGCGCAAGCCGCTTTCGGCATCGGTCACGAGCAGGTTCAGGTACTGCAGTTCGTCGGAGACGCGCGCGGTCTGGGCCTGCAGGGCGTTCGCCGAGCGCAGGTCGTCGAGATTCCGGATGAGGAAGACGCCATTGATGACGAGGATGATCACGCACGCCACGCACAACAAGGTCTTGGAGAGCGGCAAACCGCGCAACCGCTTGCCGTCGAAGGCAGTGGAAAAGTACATGGGCTTCCTTTCGCGCAACTTATGCCGTCCCGGGGATTATAGTCGCGTTAGCGAAATGTTGCACCGCCGCGAAGGGTAGAATTCACGGTTGGGTTGCATACAGGTCACAGCGCTTTCCCGCAGAAAAGCAAGAGCATGGCACTGGCGCCTCGCCTGCACAGCAGGCATCGACGGCAGTATGCGCCTGTCGCGCCGTCAATACAAGTGGCAGAGGGGCTGGACGAAAGGAAGAGGCAAGACGGACGCGCGCCGCGGCGAGGGCCGCGGGCGCGGTGGGACAGCTCAGTCGAGCAGGTTGTTCTTCATGGCGTAATAGGTCAGGTCGCTGTTCGACTGCAGGCCCATTTTTTCCATGATGCGGGTACGGTAGGTGGACACCGTCTTGATCGACAGCGACAGCGCATTGCCGATGTCGGACACGGTCGCGCCCTTGGCCAGGCGCAGGAAGACCTGGAACTCGCGGTCCGACAGCTCGGTGTGCAGTGCGGTATTCGGATCGCGGTCGAAGCTCTGCGCGAGCAGTTCGCCCACGGTCGAGCTCACGTAACGGCGGCCCTGGTACACGGTACGCACGGCGGTCTTGAGCTCATCCGCTTCGCATTCCTTGTTGAGGTAGCCGTTGGCGCCCATCTTGAAAAGGTTGAGCGCGTACTGCTGCGCCGGATAACCGGACAGGATCAGCACCGGCAGATTGGGCTGGCCCTGGCGGATGGTGCGCAGGATGTCGATGCCGCTCTGATCCGGCATCGCGATGTCGAGCAGGAGCACGTCGCAGATCTCGCGACGCGCGATGTCGAGGGCTTCCCGCCCGGTGGCGCCTTCGGCGACGACTTCGAATTCGCCCGACGACGAGAAAATCTGCTTGAACCCTGCTCGAACTATTTGGTGATCGTCACAAATGGCAACGCGTATCATTGTCTTCCCTTAAATTTTCCCTGTTCAGGAAAGTGCCAGGTCCGTCTCCACGCCCCGGCTTGCATGCGTTGATGTCAGCATGACCGCAGGTGACATTCTAACACTACGGCGCAGCGCATCAAGGCGCACACTTGCTGAGTTTGCATTACATGCAGCGGACGTATCGTGCGACGCATGAAGCGCCGCATGAGGGACCTGAATCAACGGAGGTGATGAAGCTTGCGAGTGCTTGTCCGCCCGGACCCGGCCGCCGCTCAGGCGACGCTGGCGCCATGCCGCAGCAGCAGCAGGATGTCCTGCAGCTCGGCCCGCACCTGCTCGACGTCGATGCCCGGCGCGGCCGGCGCCGGGATGGGCGCGAGCTCGTCCGGCTCCGGGATCTCGTGGCCGCGGCCGTCGAGACGATTGCGGGCGCCGCTGATGGTGAAGCCCTGCTCGTACAGGAGTTCGCGGATGCGCCGGATCAGCAGCACTTCGTGGTGCTGGTAGTAGCGGCGGTTGCCGCGGCGCTTGACCGGCTTAAGCTGGGTAAACTCCTGCTCCCAATAGCGCAGCACGTGCGGTTTCACACCGCACAGCTCGCTCACTTCGCCGATCGTGAAATAACGCTTGGCCGGGATCGGCGGCAGCACGGCCGGTTCAGGTTTGTTCGGTCGATCAGTCATCTAACACTCAGGCAGCACGTGCCAGCGAGTTACCTGGTGGATTGGTTTCCTCAACCATTCCCTTGAGCTTCTGGCTGGCGTGGAAAGTCACGACGCGGCGCGCCGTGATGGGGATCTCTTCCCCGGTTTTCGGATTGCGACCCGGCCGCTGCGGCTTGTCGCGCAACTGGAAGTTGCCGAAGCCCGACAGCTTGACCGCTTCGCCGCGTTCGAGCGCGTTGCGGATCTCGTCGAAGAAGGTTTCGACCATGTCCTTGGCTTCGCGCTTGTTCAGGCCGACCTGCTCGAACAGCAGCTCGGCCAGCTCGGCCTTGGTCAGGGTCGGCAGTTCCTGTTCCGCTTCCTTCCGCACCCGCGCGACTTGCATCGCGCGATGCAGATCGGCCGCCAGCGCTTCCTGGAACACGGCCGAATCAACGTCGTTGTTATTAATTTTGAAGCCCTACCTTCAAGAACGATGTTTTGGATATGACAGCGTTACGCGGACGCTCGCCGAGCGTCCGGTAAAACACATCAGGCACGCAGCTTGGCGCCGACTTTTTGTTCGGCTGCACGGGCGATCGCGGCCATGATGCCGTCGACCGCTTCGTCCTGCAGCGTCGATTGAGTATCTTGCAAGGTGAAGCGGAAAGCAAGGCTTTTTTCATCCGTCTCCAGCCCTTTGCCGCGATATTCATCAAACAAAACAACGGCTTGCACGATCTTGCCAGCAGGATTCGAAGCGATCTCGGCATGGAAGGTGTCCAGCACCTCCTGGGCGGCGACGCTCTGCTTCACCACCAGCGCCAGGTCGCGCGTGGCGCCCGGGAACTTCGAGATCTCGGCATAGCTCGGCACGGCGCGAAGACGGAGGGCCTCGGCGTCGACTTCGAACAGCACCGGCGCCTGCGGCAGGTCGTACTTCTGCAGCCAGCGCGGGTGCAGTTCGCCGATGAAGCCGATGCGGCGGCCATCGAGCTCGACGAAGGCGCTGCGGCCCGGGTGCAGCGCCGGGTGCTCGCCCTTCACGAAGCGCAGCGTGGCGGGGGCGAACAGCGCCTCCAGGTCGGCCTTGACGTCGAAGAAGTCGACCGCACGGGTCTTCTCGCCCCACTGCTCGTCGACAGCCGGGCCGTAGGCGATGGCGGCGACGCGTTTCGGCTGGTCGTAGCCGGCGATGGCCAGCGGACCGTCCTGGGCGTCCGGATTGCGGTGGAAGACGGCGCCGATCTCGAACACGCGCACGCGGCCGGCCTTGCGGTTGACGTTGTAGCGGACGTTGGCCAGCAGGCTGCCGACCAGGTTCGAACGCATCACGCTCAGCTGGCTGGCGATCGGGTTCTGCAGGCGGATCGGGGCGTCGTTACCGGCGAAGTCCTGCTCCCACACGGCTTCCACGAAGCTCATGTTGACCACTTCCTGGTAGCCGATGTCGGCCAGCTGGTGGCGGATCGCGAACAGCGAGCGGGTGTTCTCCGGCTCGATCAGCATGCTGCTTGCCGCAACCGGCGGGCTGGCCGGGATGTTCTCGAAGCCGTAGACGCGCGCGACTTCCTCGATCAGGTCTTCCTCGATCTCGATGTCGAAGCGGTACGAAGGCGAGGTCACGTGGAAGACGCCGGGTCCGTCCTCACGGGCTTCGTGCGTGAACGGCAGCTGCAGGCGGGTGAAGATGTCGGCCACGACGTCGTCGGTCAGCGGCACGCCGATCACCTTGGCGGCGCGCGCGGTGCGCATGGCAACCGGTTTCGGCTGCGGCAGGTTCACCGACTGGTCGTCCACCGGGCCCACTTTCGTCTCGGGCGTGCCGCAGATCTCGACGATCAGGGCGGTGATGCGCTCGATGTGTTCGACGGTGGTCGCATAGTCCACGCCGCGCTCGAAGCGGTGCGCCGCGTCGGTCGAGAAGTTGTACTTGCGGGCGCGGCCCTGGATGGCGTTCGGCCACCAGAATGCGGCTTCCAGGTAGATGTCGGTGGTGTCGAGCGTCACGGCGGTCGAGTCGCCGCCCATGATGCCGGCCAGCGATTCGATTTCCCTGTCGTCGGCGATCACGCCGACCCATTCGTCGACCTCGATGGTGTTGCCGTTCAGGAGCTTCAGGCTCTCGCCCTTCTTGCCCCAGCGGACATCGAGGCCGCCGTGGATCTTCGACAAGTCGAAGACGTGCGAAGGACGGCCGACTTCGAGCATCACGTAGTTCGAGATGTCGACCAGGGCCGACACCGAACGCTGGCCGCTGCGCTCGAGGCGGCGCACCATCCAGTCAGGCGTTGCGGCGCGCGCGTTCAGGCCGCGGATGACGCGGCCCGAGAAGCGGCCGCACAGATCCGGCGCCGAGATCTTCACCGGCAGTTTTTCGTCGGTGGTGACGGGGACGAGGCGGGTGGTGGGCACGTGCAGCGGCGTGCCGGTCAGGGCAGAGACTTCACGCGCCACGCCCAGCACCGACAGGCAGTCCGCCTTGTTCGGGGTCAGCTTGATGGTGAACTTCAGGTCGTTCAGGCCGAGGTAGTCGCGGATGTTCGTGCCGACCGGCGCGTCTTCCGGCAGCTCCATCAGGCCGCTGCCCTCTTCCGAGATCTTCAGTTCCTTGGCCGAGCACATCATGCCCTGCGACTCGACGCCGCGCAGCTTGCCGACCTTGATTTCGAAAGGCTTGCCATCGGCGCCCGGCGGCAGCACGGCGCCGGCCATGGCGCAGATCGCCTTCATGCCCGCGCGCACGTTCGGCGCGCCGCAGACGATGTTCAGCAGCGTGCCGGTGCCCACGTCCACCTGGCAGACGTTCAGGCGGTCGGCGTTCGGGTGCTTGGCCACTTCCTTGACTTCGGCAACGACGACGTTCGAGAACGGCGGCGCAACGGCCTCGACTTCCTCGACTTCGAGACCGGACATGGTGAGCAGGTGCGACAGTTCGCTAGAGGTCATCTTCGGATCGACCATGGAACGGAGCCAGTTTTCAGAGAATTGCATATTCTTTGCCTTCTTCTAACGTCGAGGTATCAGTTGAACTGCTTCAGGAAACGCAGATCGCCTTCATAGAAGAGACGCAGGTCGTTGATTCCATAGCGCAGCATGGTCAGGCGTTCGAGGCCGGAGCCGAACGCGAAACCGATGAACTTTTCCGGATCCAGGCCAAAGTTGCGCACGACGGTCGGGTGGACCTGGCCGGCGCCCGACACTTCCAGCCAGCGGCCCTTGAGCGGTCCGGAGCCGAAGGCGATGTCGATCTCGGCCGACGGTTCGGTGAAGGGGAAGTAGGACGGACGGAAGCGCACCTGCAGGTCGTCGGTCTCGAAGAAGGCCTTCACGAAGTTCAGGTAGACGCCCTTGAGGTCGGCGAAGCTGATGTCCTCGCCGATCCACAGGCCTTCGACCTGGTGGAACATCGGCGAGTGGGTCGCGTCGCTGTCGACACGGTAGGTGCGGCCGGGCGCGATCACCTTGATCGGCGGCGTGTGGGTACGCGCATAGCGCACCTGCATCGGGCTGGTGTGGGTGCGCAGCAGCAGCGGTTTGCCGGTGCTGTCATTGCCCTCGATATAGAAGGTGTCCTGCATCGAACGGGCCGGGTGGTTTTCCGGGCTGTTCAGTGCGGTGAAGTTGGTCCAGTCGGTTTCGATCTCGGGGCCGTCGGCCACGTCGAAGCCGATCGAGCGGAAGATCTGTTCGACGCGCTCCCAGGTGCGCATCACCGGGTGGATGCCGCCTTTCGCGCGGCCGCGGCCCGGCAGGGTCACGTCGATCGATTCGGCGTTCAGGCGCGCTTCCAGCTGGGCATTGGCCAGGGCATCGCGGCGGGCGGTCAAGGCCTGTTCGATTTTTTCTTTGGCGGCATTGATGAGGGCGCCCTGCGCCTTGCGCTGTTCCGGGTCGAGCTTGCCCAGACCCTTCATGAGGTCGGTGACTTGCCCGGTCTTGCCCAGGTATTTGGCTTTTGCATTTTCGAGCGCGGCGGCATCCGGGGCGGCGATGAAATCAGCCTGGGCCGAGACGACGAGATCTTCCAGCGTTTGCATGCTTGTTCTTTTCCTGTTTGGGTGGTGGCAGGAGCCACAATCAAAAACGGGGCACAGGTTGAAAACCGTGCCCCGCTCTTTTCGCCTTCCCGTTGCCGGGAAAGCTGGTCTTGCTAGCTAACTGACTGAATTAGGCAGCCAGCTTGGCCTTGGCGGCGGTGACAATCGCGGCAAATGCCGGCTTGTCGTGCACAGCCATGTCGGCCAGGACTTTACGGTCCAGTTCAATTCCGGACTTCTTCAGGCCGTTCATGAAGGCGCTGTAGGTCATGCCGTGCGAACGCGATGCTGCGTTGATACGGGTGATCCACAGAGCGCGGAAGACGCGCTTCTTGTTACGACGGTCGCGGTAGGCGTACTGGCCAGCGCGCATGACTGCTTGCTTGGCAATACGGAATACCTTGCTGCGACGGCCGCGGTAGCCTTTAGCAAGTTCAAGGACCTTCTTGTGACGGGCACGTGCAGTAACCCCACGTTTTACTCGAGGCATGGTAGCTCCCTTTGTAGATGATTAGTGAGATTAAGCGGAAGGCATCATGCGGTAGACGCTCGTCACGTCCGATGCATTGATGTTACGGGTGCCGCGCAGTTGACGCTTGTTTTTGGTGGTCTTCTTGGTCAGGATGTGACGCTTGAACGCCATACCCGACTTGACGGTACCACCCGGACGCACGCGAAAACGCTTCTTCGCGGAGCTTTTGGTTTTCATTTTTGGCATAGTATTCTGCCCTTTTATAGGCAGCCTCTATACGACAGGATTGCAGGTGGCGGCAACGCCGCTCTTGGATGCCTGCTTTCACTTGTCTTGCAGCCGGCGCCACTACCCTGCCGACTACAACCTGCTTTTAAAAAACAGGAACCGCAGATCATAGCACAGGTTTGCGGGGAATGGTTGGGGTGGAGAATGCGTTTTACAGGAATGCCTGGACCGGACTGTACAAACGAACACGGGCCGGGTCCGGATGCAGCTTGCGCTGGCACCCGGGCCCGGCCCGGCATTCTGACGGCACGAAGACCCCTTGCGGGATTACTTCTTCTTCTTCGGCGCGACCACCATGATCATCTGGCGACCCTCTAGCTTCGGGAACTGCTCGACCTGGCCGTATTCTTCCAGGTCGCCACGCAGGCGCTCGAGCATGCGCATACCGATGTCCTGGTGCGCCATTTCACGGCCGCGGAAGCGCAGCGTGATCTTGGTCTTGTCGCCGTCTTCCAGGAACTTGATGAGGTTGCGCAGCTTGATGCTGTAGTCGCCTTCATCGGTACCCGGACGAAACTTGACTTCCTTGACCTGGATGATCTTCTGCTTCAGCTTGGCTTCGTGCGCCTTCTTCTGCTCCGAGTACTTGAACTTGCCGTAGTCCATCAGGCGGCAGACCGGCGGAACCGCGTTCGGCGCGATCTCGACCAGGTCGACGTTCTTTTCCTCGGCCAGGCGGAACGCTTCCGCCAGGCTCACGATGCCCAGCGGTTCGTTTTCCACACCGTTCAGGCGCATTTCGGGATGGGTGATCTCGCCGTTGATGCGATGCTGTTTGTCAGTAGCTATTTTGTTTCCTTTGAAAGTATTGAGTTTGGCCGGCGCTATTGTCGCAGATTTTGCTTACTTCGCCTTGGCGGCGACTTCGCCCACCAGGCGCTCCACGAGCGCGTCGACGGGCATGACGCCCAGGTCGACATTGCCGCGGGCACGCACGGCCACCGTATTCGCTTCGCGTTCCTTGTCGCCAACAACCAGAATGTACGGCAGTTTTTGGACGGAATGCTCGCGAATTTTATAAGTAATCTTCTCGTTCCGCAAATCAGCGTGAACACGCAGGCCTGCCGCGCGCAGCTTGGCCTCGACCTCTTTCACATAATCTGCTTGCGCATCCGAAATATTCAAGACCGCCACCTGCACCGGCGCCAGCCACAGCGGCAGCGCGCCGGCGTAGTTCTCGATCAGGATGCCGATGAAGCGCTCCATCGAGCCGACGATCGCACGGTGCAGCATCACCGGGACCTTGCGGGTGTTGTCTTCTGCGACATATTCCGCGCCGAGGCGGCCCGGCATCGAGAAGTCGACCTGCATGGTGCCGACCTGCCATGGACGGCCGAGGCTGTCCTTCAGGTGGTACTCGATCTTCGGGCCGTAGAAGGCGCCCTCGCCCGGCAGCTCGGTCCATTCCACGCCGCAGCCGCGCAGGGCCGAACGCAGGGCCTCTTCGGCCTGGTCCCACACTTCGTCGGAGCCGATGCGGTTTTCCGGACGCAGCGCGATCTTGACGTCGATGTTCTCGAAGCCGAAGTCCTCGTAGACCTTCATCGCCTGGGCGTGGAAGGCGACGACTTCCGGCGCAATTTGTTCTTCAGTGCAAAAGACGTGGCCGTCATCCTGGGTGAAGCCGCGCACGCGCATCAGGCCGTGCAGCGCGCCCGAGGACTCGTTGCGGTGGCACTGGCCGAACTCGCCGTAGCGCAGCGGCAGGTCGCGGTAGGAACGCAGGCCGGCGTTGTAGATCTGCACGTGGCCCGGGCAGTTCATCGGCTTCAGCGCATAGGTGCGACTCTCCGACTCGGTCGTGAACATGTTTTCACGATAGTTGTCCCAGTGGCCGGTCTTCTGCCACAGGGTGACGTCGATGATCTGCGGCGCCTTGACTTCGTTGTAGCCGGTGGTCTGGTAGGTCTTGCGCATGTACTGCTCGACCTGCTGCCAGATGGTCCAGCCCTTCGGGTGCCAGAAGATCAGGCCCGGGGCCTCGTCCTGGAAGTGGAAGAAGTCGAGCTGCTTGCCGAGTTTGCGGTGGTCGCGCTTTTCGGCCTCTTCCAGCATGTGCAGGTACTGCTCCTGGTCTTCCTTCTTGGTCCAGGCGGTACCATAGACGCGCTGCAGCATCTCGTTCTTCGAGTCGCCGCGCCAGTAGGCGCCGGCCAGCTTCATCAACTTGAAGACCTTCAGCTTGCCGGTCGACGGCACGTGGGGGCCGCGGCACAGGTCGGTGAAATTGCCTTCCGAATACAGCGACACGTCCTCGTTCGCCGGGATCGAGGCGATGATCTCGGCCTTGTAGGCTTCGCCGATCGACTTGAAGTAAGCCACGGCTTCGTCGCGCGGCAGCACCTTGCGGGTGACCAGCTCGTCCTTCTTGGCCAGTTCAGCCATCTTCTTCTCGATCGCCGCCAGGTCTTCGGGAGTGAAGGGACGCTTGTACGAGAAGTCGTAGTAGAAGCCGTTCTCGATCACCGGGCCAATGGTGACCTGCGCCTCGGGGAACAGTTCCTTGACGGCGTAGGCCAGCAGGTGGGCGGTCGAGTGGCGGATGACGTCCAGGCCTTCCGGATCCTTGTCGGTCACGATGGCAATATCCGCATCGGATTCGATCAGGAAGGAGGTGTCGACCACCTTGCCGTTGACCTTGCCGGCGAGCGCGGCCTTGGCCAGGCTCGGCGCGATGTTCTGGGCCACCTGGGCGACCGTGACGGGACCGTCGAACTGACGGCTGGAACCATCTGGAAGTCGAACGTTAAGCATTGCTGTTCTCCAATGTGGCGCAGCGCGCCGTAAGATATTGAAAAAAATGAAAGCAGGATTCTGGAGACGAAAAAAAAAAACGCGCACCAGGCGCGTTTTCTTCAGTGTTGTCGAGCTTCTTTGGACAAAAGACCACCGTACCGCGTCTAGCGATTCCCCCACAACATAGTCGTAGTTCGCGGTGTCATAACCGTCGGTGCCTTTCTCGCTCTTACCTGTGTACTGCTTGTGTGATCTGGTGGGCGGTGCAGAATTCGAATCTGCGACCCCTTGGATGTCGACCAAGTATTCTAACCAGCTGAACTAACCGCCCGATTCCCGCATTATAAGGAGCGCACCGCGCTTAAGCAAGGCTTGTCCCGGAAAAAGTTTCCTGGCGAGCCTGCCAGGATCGCTTCGACGGCTTTGATTTACACTATCGGCATGTCAAGCCAACAAGCCGAACCTACTACCGAACACCTGCACGCCCACCTCGACGGCGATGCGCAACATGCCCACACCATTGAGGGGCGCAGCCAGCTGGCGCTCGGCGTGGCGCTCGGCATGACCCTGCTGTTCGCCGTCATCGAGGTCGTCACCGGCTTCATCTCGAACTCGCTGGCCCTGATCTCGGATGCCGGCCACATGGTCACCGATGCCGCCGCCCTGGGCCTGGCCCTGATGGCCCAGGCCATCGCCAGCCGCCCGCCCTCGCACCGCCATTCCTTCGGTTTCGTGCGCGCCGAGGCCCTGGCCGCTTTCGTGAACAGCCTGGCGATGCTGGCGCTGGTCGCCTGGATCGTGTGGGAAGCCGTGCAGCGCCTGATGCACCCGGAAGCCGTGCAGGGCGGCGTGGTGCTGGTGGTCGCCGCCATCGGCGCCTGCATCAACATCCTGGTCGCCTGGGTGCTGTCGCGCGACAACGCCAGCATCAACACCCGCGCCGCTTTGGTGAACGTGATGGGCGACCTGCTCGGCTCGCTGGCGGCGATCGCCTCCGGCGCCATCATCTATTTCACCGGCTGGGTGCGGGTCGACCCGATCCTGTCGATCTTCGTCGCCCTCCTCATCCTGCGCTCGACCAGCGGCATCCTGCGCGAGTCCTACCACTTCCTGATGGAAGGCGTGCCGGCCGGGATCGACTACCTCGAGGTCGGCGCCAACCTCAAGGCCGTGGACGGCGTGCTCGACGTGCATGATCTGCACGTGTGGGACATGTCGCCCGGCCACCCTGCCCTGATCGGCCACCTCGAGATCGCCAGCCTGGAACAGTGGCCGGCCGTGCTCGCCGCGGTGCGCGCCATACTGCGCGAAAAGCATGGCATCGACCACGTGACCCTGCAGCCCGAGGCCGCCGGCGGCAAGTCCCTGTAAGCCGCGTCTTACCCGGCGCGGGCCCGCACGCCGATAGCGCAGGCTTGTTCCGCTCGCGCATAATCCACGCATGGATTGCGCACGCACCGTATTCGACACCCTGATCATCGGCGGCGGACCGGCCGGCCTCACGGCCGCAGTCTACCTGCGCCGCTTCACGCGCCACATCGCCCTGGTGGACAAGGGCAACAGCCGCCTGTCCTGGATTCCCGTCTCGCACAACTACCCCGGCTTTCCGGACGGGGTCAATGGCGTGCAGCTGCTGGAAAACCTGCGCACCCAGCTGGCCAACTACGGGGGCAGCGTGATGCCGGGCGAAATCACCAGCCTGCGCCTGGAGGACGGCATCTTCGTGGGCGACTACGCTCCCACGGACGGCGGCGAGCCCTGCCAGATTCGCGCCCACACGGTTCTGCTGGCCACCGGCGTGGCCGACGCCGGCATGCCGGTCGAGCGCTGGGACGAGGCGGTGCGCTGCGGCGCCGTGCGCCTGTGCCCGGTGTGCGATGGCTGGGACGTAATCGACAAGCGCATCGGCGTGGTGACCTCCGAGATCAACCCGGTCGGCCACGCACTCTTCATGCGCACCTTTAGCGCCGACGTGCTGCTGTTCGAACACGGGCCGGTCTCCACGCTCAACGACGAGGAACGCCAGCAACTGGCGGCAGCCCAGGTCCGCCTCATCGAGTCGCCCCTGGTGGGCGTGACGATGAGCGAGGACATGAAGCCGATCCTGCATACCAAGGATGGCGAAGACTATCCTTGCGACGTGTTCTACCCCATGCTGGGCGAGAACGCGCGCTCGGACCTGGCAAGCAGCCTGGGCGCCGAGACCGTCGAGTGCAGCAAGCTGCTGGTGGACGACCACTGCCGTACGCAGGTGCCGGGCCTGTTCGCCGTGGGCGACGTGACGCGCGGACTGAACCAGATCGCAGTGGCGACGGGCCAGGCGGCGCTGGCCGCCACGACCATCCACAACACGCTGCCCTGGGCCCTGCGGCCGGCGAAGAACACCGGGTAAGGCGGCATGGCAAGACTCGCCCTGCAGGTGCGCCGTCAACTGAGGAATATTGCTGTCGGTCAAAGTAGCGGACACATCCCCGACTAGACTGGCGTTTCGCTGAAAACGCCCATTGAAAGGGAAGTCATGACGATCCGTTACGAAATCACGCTTGGCGCAAGGACGACGGCCGGCGGCGAGGTCATCTCGGCTGACCCGTTTCTCAAGATCGACGACACCGCCGTCGCTCACGAAGGAGATTCGGTGTCTTGCCCGGCATGTAACACGATCGGAGTTATCCGGCCGGATGGCCCGCGGCTCAGCGATATTTCCAACGGCAAGCAGGTGGCCTTGAGCGGCGACCTTTGCATATGCAAGTGCAGTCAGCCGCCCCGGCTGATCGAGAGCCAGACTTGTTCTGGCCAGTATATCGACGGCGACTGGCACGCCGGGCGGGCCGCCGCCGCCGAAACAGCCGCGAAGCGCAACGAAACCCGCGCCTGTGCAGGCGTGGATGCCGACGCCGTCCCGCTCCTGCTGCTGGACCCGAATACCGAAGAACCATACAGGAATCGCCCCTACAGGCTCGAACTGAAAGGGGGCATTATCGAAGGCATGACCGACCTGGACGGAGCCACCCGGCCGCTGACGGCCCAGGAGCGCGCCTCCTTCATCCGATGGCATGTCGAAAGCGACGACGCCTCTGCCTGACCGGGGACCTCTGATGCCCACCAGCTATGTTCCGGGCAGGCACAGCCTCTACTTCTCCAGGCACAAGTACCACGGGGTCGCCATCGGGCAAAACCTCAAGCCGCTGAAGGAATGCCGCTTACATCACTATGTCGGCCCGGCTGCCAACGTGAAGCAAGGCATCCTGAGCTACCAGCTGAGCCCTGAACACCTGTGGATGAACTTCCAGCAGGAGGCCGAGGACATCCTCCGGACCGACGGCGAGATCATCGCGGACGACGCGGTGCGTAACAAACGTATCAACGCAGCCTATGCCAGGCTGTGGCTGGCCGACAACCGCTTCCAGTGGGCCGGGCTGGCGGCCTTCGCGTCGAAACAGGTCGGGTGCGGCCTGCTCCATGCCCGGCAGTTGTCGGACAGGAGCCGGGACGAACTCCTGGCGCTGGGGAACTGGGCGGGCAGCAGCACGGAGGCAGCTGGCATGAGCGCGATGCCGTGACGATCAGGAACAGCGCGGACGACATGTATGCCCGTCTGGGATTCGGGAACATGCACCTCTTCCTCGACATTTATCCGCTGCACCGCTTTTACATGGAGCGTGGCCCAAAAGAGTTCAATGCACACCTCGCCAAGAGGCAGGTCATCGCCGGGAAGGTCAAGTGGGAAGTCGAGAAGCAGCTGAAGTTCGGGGTCCCTTTCAAAGAAATCCGACAGGGGTTCGACCTGATCGGCGAAGGGAATCTAGTAGATAGCGTCAAAGCCCTCGCCCAACATGAGCAGGTTAATGTCTTGCAAGCGTTAATGTATAACGATCCGAACATCCAGCGTGCGCTGGCAAACAACCAGTTTGCCTGGGCGATAGGGTTCCCGTCCGGCGTGTACATGGAAGTACAACTCACCCTGTCGGCGCAGTGCAAACCGAAAGACGGCTGGACCTCGTACTTTCCTCGCCTGAAAGAAGCGAAGCTGTGGGTGGCTGCGGAACGAATGAACTTCGTTTTCAAGGCGGCAAAGCGTTTCGACGAACTGTTGAAGGGCAAGCAGCGTCCCCATGTCGAGGAATCCCTGCGCGTAATTGCCGCAGGTGGGGGCGTGGCTTGAAGCGCCGCCCTCTCATGCTGATACTTGTCGTCACAGCGCTTGTCCTTGGGCTCGGCGCCTGGCAGCGGTCGCCACGTTCGGACACGGCGCCGACCATGCTGTCGTTCCGGGTCGGACAGCATTTTGAAGAGGTGGTACGTGCCTCCACCTACCCCGTCGTGCAACGCTCACTCGTTCCTGGAAAGGAACTTGATTTTTCGGGGGGCACGTTCGTGACGGAACCGGCCGTTGCCTTGTGTTTCAACGACCCGCAGCACGGGTTCATCCTGCCCCCGACGAAGTTCGCGTTCGTCAGCTACCTGCACAACGTCGTCGTTTCTGTTTCCACGTCGCCGATGCTGGACAAATTGCCCTTCGATCAGGCGGTAACGGTCCTGGAAAACCTGCAGGACCAGTTCAAGGCGGGTGGCTGGGAACCGTGGGCCGACGATGGCAGCACGTGGTTCGACCTGACGCCGGAAGGCAAGAAGCGCCTCTACCAGCGGATGTTCGAGCCGGGCCATAGCCAGTCCGCCGAATTGCGCGTCCCGAAGAAATACGGCATGACCTTCCGGCTCAAGTGCGCCGACGGCTGCTGGCCCGGCGAGAAGCCGCCCTACCTCTTCCTTGTCGACGTCGGCCTCGGCTACGACACCGCCGACCGCAAACCCGGCGACCCCAAGGTGTGGGACAAGGCATTCCCCGGCAACGCGCTGTCCGCGGCGCCGGCGCGCTTCAGGTGCCCGGGCAGCAGCGCCGACCAGCCAGGCGTATAGTGTCCGGGTGGCGGCCAATGCCGCCCCCATCGGAGGGAGGGCGCATGGTCCCGAACCAGCCCGGCTTCATCTTCGCCACCGGCATCGAAAACAGCATCCCGACCATCGACGGCGGCGCCGTGCGCATGGACGAGATGGAGAAATGCGGCCACTACCGCCACTGGCGCCGCGACTTCGACCTGGTGCAGGAACTCGGCATCCGCTTCCTGCGCTACGGCCCGCCGCTGCACACGACGCTCCTGGGGCCGGGACGCTACGACTGGTCCTTCGCCGACGAGACCTTCCCGGACCTGCGCCGGCGCGGCCTGGTCGCCATCGTCGACCTCTGCCACTTCGGCTTGCCAGGCTTCCTCGGCGACTTCCAGAACCCGGATTTCCCTGCCCTGTTTGCCGACTATGCGCGCGCGTTCGCACGCCGCTATCCCTGGATCCAGCTCTACACCCCGGTCAACGAGATGTCGATCTGCGCCCTGTTTTCAAGCTTGTACGGCTGGTGGAACGAACAGCAGCGCAGCGACCGGGCCTTCGTGACCGCCCTCAAGCACCTGGTGAAGGCCAACCTGCTCGCCATGCGCGCCATCCTCGAAGTACGGCCGGACGCCCTGTTCATCCAGAGCGAGTCGACGGAGTACTTCCACGCCATGGCGCCGAAGGCCATCGGTCCTGCGGAAACCATGAACGCACGCCGCTTCCTGTCGCTCGACCTCAACTACGGCCGCCGGGTGGACTCGACCATGTACGAGTACCTGATGGACAGCGGCATGACGCGCGAGGAGTACCACTTTTTCCTGAACAACAACCTGAAGCACCACTGCATCATGGGGAACGACTACTACCAGACCAACGAGCACCTGGTCGACGCGAGCGGCATCACCCGGGCCTCGGGCGAGATCTTCGGCTACGCGGTCATCACCCAGCAGTACTACAACCGCTACCGCCTGCCGGTGATGCACACGGAGACCAATCTGTGCGAGGGGACTTGCGGGGACGAGGCGGTGAAATGGCTGCGCAAGGAGTGGGCGAACGTCCTGCGGGTGCGCAACAACGGCGTGCCCCTGGTCGGCTTCACCTGGTATTCGCTCACCGACCAGGTCGACTGGGACACCGCTCTGCGCGAGAACAACGGCCACGTCAACGCGCTCGGCCTCGTGGACCTGGACCGCAATATGCGCCCCGTCGGCCACGCATACCGCGACCTGATCCGCGACTGGACCGAGGTGCTGCCGACCCAGAGCGTATGCCTGCAGGTGCCGCTGGCGCTGGACGAGGACTACGCCGAATGCACGCCGCCCATCCCGCCGCGGCGCTTCGATGCAGGCGTCGCCACGGGCGCGCCGCGCAACACCGAGTAGGCCGGCCATGCGCTTCGCCGACAAGGTCGTGCTCGTGACCGGCGCCGCCAGCGGCATCGGCCTGGCCACGGCCAGGCGCTTCGCCGGCGAAGGCGCCCGCGTGGCGCTGGTCGACCGCGATGCGCAGGCCCTGCCGGCGGCGGCCGCGCAACTGCAAGGCGAGACGATGGAACTGGTCTGCGACGTGGGCGTGGAAGAGGATGTCAGCTCTGCGGTCGACCGGCTCATGCATCGCTTCGGCCGGCTCGACGTGGTCGTCAACAACGCCGGCCTGATGGTCTTCAAGCCCATCGAGGGCCTGAGCGGCGCCGACTGGATGAAGGTGCTGCAGGTCGACCTGCTCGGCGCCTTCTACTTCATCAAGCAGGCCTTCCTGCACATGCGGCCCGGCGGCGCGATCGTCAACCTGTCCAGCATCCATGCCGTCGCCACCGAGCCCCACGTCGCGCCGTACGCGGCCGCCAAGGCGGCGCTGCTGTCGCTGACGCGCTCGGCCGCCATCGAGGGCCAGGCCAAAGGCATCCGGGTCAATGCCGTGTTGCCAGGCGCCGTCGATACGCCGATGTTGTGGAACAACCCGCAGGTGAAGTCGGGGGCCGAGCATCTCGATGCGGACGAGGTGGGCAAGCCCGGGGACGTGGCGGCGGCTGTCGCCTTCCTGGCATCAAACGACGCGGCTTTCATCCAGGGGGCTTCGCTGTTGGTCGACGGCGGGAGGCTATGCCAGCTGTAAGAGTGCACGGGCCGGCCGCTCAGGCGGTGCCCCCATGACGCTCTTCCAGCCAGTCCTGGCCGAAGCGGACGATGTCGTTCGCGTCGATCAGGCGCGCCGCGGCGCGACCGACCCGCCCTTCCCGGTGCCGGCCCAGCGCGAGATAGTCGCGTGCGATGCGCTCGACCGCATCCGGCCCCTCTGGCCTGGCATACTCGCCCAGGATGCCGTTCGAGTCCCAGTCGCTTGCCGTCACCCAGCGCCGCTCGCCGTCGACCAGCAAGGGCATCGAATACACCACGCGGCGTTTGCCCGGTATTCGCGCGACGGCTTCGGCATAGTGCAGCACCGTGACCGCATCAGGGCCGGCGCCGATCGACAGGACCTTGCCGCGCTTGTGCAGCAAGCGTTCGATCGGCGAGCCGGGCCCATAGGCGCTGCCCATGCCATGGGGTGCGACCAGCCAGGCCGCATCAGGCCCGATCGCCGCCATCGAGGCGTCGGGGTGCCCACTGCGCCGGCACCATGGGTGCTTGCGGATGAATTCATTGAATGCGCCGAAACCGGGATAGGACGGGGCCTGCTCCGGGTCGAAGGCCGGCCAGGTATCGCGCACGGCATCGGGCGCCGTGGCCTGCCCCAGTGTCTCCTCATACGGCGAGTCGCGCCAGGAAACGAAGGCCATCAGGTTGCCGGCCGGGCCGATGCAGGCCAGGATGGCGTCGAGGAGGCTGGCAGGCCCGCCCGGGAGTGGCCCGACAGCGCGCAGGGAAACGTGCGTCATGACCGTCTCCCCGGGATGCAGCCCGAGCTCGCTCAGCTGCCTTGTCAGGTCCTGGGTGGCCGGCATGGTCGCCTCGTCGGTGCTCAGCCCTGTCCCGATGCCAGGGCGATGCGGCGGCGGATGCGCTGGGCTTCAGCGGCGTCGCCCGCCGCCTCGGCACGCTGGGCCTGCACGCCCAGCCAGGCCAGCAAGGGGCGGCGCCAGCCTTGGTTCGAGGCCGTGTCGATGGCCTGGGTGATACCTTCGGGTGTGATGCGCCCCGCCTTGAAGGCCGCGCCGGCCGCGACCAGGCGCGCCAGCGGATCGGTCACGGCCGCGACCTGGCCACCGGCCACTACGGGGCGGTGCTGCTCCGGCAGCTGCGCCGCGTTCACGTTCTGCCAGCGGCCATAGAGATAGTCGGCGTAGGCGCGCTGTTCCGGCGTGGCTTCTTGCGCCAGCGCCACGTAGCCCGGGCAGTCGTCGAAATCGAGGCTGGCCACGCGCGCGGCGCAGCGCACCAGCTCGACCTGGGCCACGTAGTCGGCGCGGCCGGTGGCCGTGGTGGCCATCCGCGCGCTGCGGAAGCCCGCGTCTGCGGCTGCCGTATGGCCTTTCAGGTAATCGTCGACCGAACCGTCGAGCGAACCCTTGGCGTCAAGCTGCCAGTCGGGCGGCAGCGGCTTGCTGGAACAGGCGGCAAGCAAGGCAAGGGCGAGGATGGCGGCGATTCTCATGGCAGCTTGATCTCCTGGTTGCTGCGGGCGAAGGGCCACTTGCGGTTGATCTCGTCGACCAGGCGGTTCACCTTGCGCAGGCTGGCATCGACTTCACCGCGTAGTGCCCCCAGGTCCTGCGTGGCGACGCGCGCATTGGCGCCGACGGCCTGGGCCTCGACCAGCACGGCATCGACTTTCTTCAGCGTTGCGCTGGCATCCTGCAGCACGGTGTTCAGCTGGCGGACGGCGGCCTGGGCGTCGTCCATCACCCCTTCCTTGCCGTAGACGCGCCGCTCGGTCTTGTCGAGCAGAGAATTGATGCGGTCGAGCGCCTCGCGCAGCTTGCGCGCTTCCACGTCGCTGCCCATCACGCCGCCCAGCACGCCAGCCGGGCCGGACATGCGGCCGGTCACGGCATTGATGTTGGCCAGGCTGGCGTTGATGTCGGAGTCCGTCGCCGTCATGGTCTCGAGGTTCTCCAGCAGCGAGCGGGCGGTGGCGACGATGCGCGGGATCTCGGCGGTGGCGTCGCCGCGCAGCACGGAGCGCACGGCGCCCGCGGGCAGCGGCGGATCGTTGAGCAGGCCCGTGAAGGCGCGCAGGCGGGTCTCGCCGACGATGCTCGACTCCAGCGTGAACACGCTCGAGGTGCGCAGCCATTTCGCGTCCTTGCTCTGCACGTCGACCAGGATGCGCACCTTGCCCTCGGGCGAGAGCTCGACCTGGCTCACGCGCCCGATCGGGAAACCGGCGAAGGTCATGTCCATGCCGGGGATGACGCCGGACGAGTCGTCGGTCTCCAGCACCAGGCGCTGGGTCGGCTCGAACACGCCGCGCGCATGCATCACGTAGCCGATGAAGGAGGCGACCAGGATGCCGATCGCCACCAGCAGGATCATCGCTTTGAGTTCGACGTGTTTCGGTTCGTCCGGCAAGGGTTCGGTCATGACTTCCTGTTCTTCTTAGATGTATTTGAGGGCGAGCGAGGCCGCTTCGATCACGAGCAGCACGAACAGCAGGCGCAGCGCGCCCGGCTGCACGGTGAAGTTCACGCGGCGCGGATAGCGCTGCAGTTCGAGGATGGCGGCGGTCGGAATCAGGGCCACGGCCAGGCCGAAGAAGACGGTCTTGAGCACGAAGCCGCCTGTGACCGCCGGCGAGAAGACGCGGCCGACGGTGCGGGTGTAGTCGTTCAGGCCCCAGGGCGAGAGGCCGTAGACGTTCAGGTAGGCCAGCACCAGCACGATGGTGCTGGTCACCATCGCCATGCTCAGCACGCCGAAGGAGTTCGCGAGCAGCTGCGGCACCATGTCGCGCCGCAGCCGGCGCAGGGCTTCGTCGTTGGCGGCCTGTGGGGACATGCCGGCGCGCGCCAGGCCCAGGGCCGAGGCGTCGAAGGCCATGCTGGCGCGCAGGGCCACGAACATCGCGGCGGACAGGGGAATCAGCTCCAGCACCAGCACCCGCACCACCATCTCCAGGGCGAAATGCGACAGGCCGTAACTCTTGGCCGTGACCAGCACGATGCGGATGATGACGAGGCTGATCAGGCTCGACGCCAGGCCGAACCAGGGCAGCACCTGCCAGGTGCTGGCATAGATGTAGCGCGCGGCGGCCAGGCGGTTCTCGCGGTTGTAGGTCGAGGGCGACAGGGCCATCACAATGGCCACCGCGCCCAGGTGCACCATATACCACCAGCTGCGCAGGTAGCGCAGGAAGGCGAGGCCCCACAGGCTGGGGCGGGCGTACAGGTCGAGGGTTCGGCGCATGATGTCAATATGATACAAATAGTGGCAGTTGTGCCGGATTTTTGTATTGAATTGCTACGCCCAGCTCCCTCATTGGCGCCGCGCCTCCATCACCCCCTTCACCTCGCCGATCGCGCCCAGCGCCTTGTTCAGCTGCGCCGTCGACCCGATCTCCGCGGTGAACACCATGCGCGCCTGGCCCTTGCTGCTCTGGGTATTCACGCCGATGACGTTGATCTTTTCGCGCATGAACACGTCCGAGATGTCGCGCAGCAGGCCCTGCCTGTCCATCGCGAGGATGAACAGGTCGACCGGGTAGACGGTTTCCAGGCCGGCCGAACCCCATTCGGTCTGGATCACGCGCTCGGGCGACTTGGCGCGCATCTCGGCGAAGTTCTTGCAGCTCAGGCGGTGGATGGAGACGCCCTTGCCGCGCGTGACGAAGCCGCAGATCGGGTCCGGGGGCGCAGGTTTACAGCACTTGGCCAGCATCGTCATCAGGCCCTCGGTGCCGACCACCAGCACACCCGACTTGGCGCCCTGCTCCACGCTCGAGGCGCGGCTCTTGTTGACCACCGCTTCGTCGACCTGGGGCGGCGCTTCTACCGTGTCGTGCAGCGCCGCTTCCACGTGGCGCAGGCTGAATTTCTCCTTGCCGACCTGGATGAACAGCTCGTCGACCTTCGCAAACCCCAGCTTGTGCGCCAGCGCTTCCAGGTTGACGGCGGTCTTGCCCTCGCGCTGCAGCGACTTTTCGACCAGCGCCCGGCCGGTGGCCAGGGTCTCTTCCTGCTCCATCGCATGGAACCAGGCGCGGATCTTGGATCGCGTGCGGCTGCTGACCGTGTAGCCCGGGCTGAGCCAGTCGCGCGAGGGTCCCGCACTGCCGGCCGGCCCCTTGGCCGTGATGATCTCGCAGGTCTGGCCATTCCTCAGCGGCGTATTCAGGGGCACCATCACGCCGTCGATCTTGGCGCCGCGGCAGCGGTGACCGACCTCGCTGTGCAGGTGGTAGGCGAAGTCGATCGGGGTCGCGCCCTGCGGCAGCTCCAGCACCCGCGCCTGCGGGGTCAGCACGAAGATGCGGTCGTCCAGCGTGGTGGCCTTGAGCTTCTCGACCCATTCCTTCTGCAGGTCTTCCTGGCCCGCCACCACGTCGGCCACGTCGCTCTTCCAGGCCAGCAGCTGGCGCAGCCAGGCGATCTTCTCGTCGTACTTCTGGCTCTTGAAGTTGGACCCGCCCTCTTCCTTGTAGCGCCAGTGGGCGGCGATGCCGTATTCGGCGAAGTTGTGCATCTCCTGGGTGCGGATCTGCACCTCCAGCGGCCGCCCGTCCTCGGCGGTGACGACCGTGTGCAGCGACTGGTAGCCGTTCGGCTTCGGCCGCGAGATGTAGTCGTCGAATTCCTTCGGGATCGGGGTCCAGATGTTATGCACGATGCCGAGCACCGTGTAGCAGGTCTTCACGTCCGGGACGATGACGCGGAAGGCGCGCACGTCGTAGAGCGAAGAGAAATCGAGCTCTTTTCCCCGCATCTTGTTGTAGATGCTGTAGATGTGCTTGGGCCGGCCCGAGACCTCGGCCTTGATGCCGGCCGCCGCAAGCTCGCCCTGCAGGCGCGCGATCGAGGACTCGACGAAGCCCTCGCGCTGCATGCGCTTTTCTTCCAGCATCTTGGCGATGCGTTTGTAGGTGTCCGGCTCGATGAAGCGGAAGGACAGGTCTTCCAGCTCCCACTTCAGCTGCCAGATCCCGAGCCGGTTCGCCAGCGGCGCGTAGAAGTCCAGCACCTCGCGGCCATAGGCGCGGGTGACGTCGTCGAAGCGCTTCTGCTCGGCGAAGTAACGCAGGGTGGTGGCGCAGGAGGCCAGACGCATCAGCACGACGCGCATGTCGGACGCCATCGCCAGCAGCATCTTGCGCAGGGTTTCCACCTGGGCAGCGGCCTGCTGGGCGGCGTTCTTGCCCGCATTTTTCCCACCTGCGATCTGCTCCTTGCCGGTAGTGAGGTCGCGCAGCTTGATCAGCTGGTAGACGCCCTGCACCAGGTCGGACACTTCCTTGCCGAAGCGTTCCTCGAGCGAGCCCGCGACCTGGGGGTCCATCATCGCCAGCTCGAACAGCAGGCCGGCGATGCGGGTCTCGGCATCGGTGCTGAGGTAGGAGAGCGTGCCGGCCACGCCGAGCGAGAACTCGAAGGCGTTCTGGCCGGTCGCGGCGTTGCGTTCGCCATAGGCGGCGTTGGCATAATCAAGCGCCGTCTGCACGCGCGCGCAGTCTTCGACGCTCAATCCTTGTACCAGCTGGGTGCTGGCGTCGCCCAGTAAAACGGTTGATACCATTCAGTCGGTTTTCTTAACGCAGTGCGGCGGTGACGCAGACCTCGACCAGGCATGCGGGATTGGCCAGCTTGGCCTCGACGGTGGCGCGCGGCGGGGTGTGGCCCTGCGGGACCCACTCGTCCCAGACCGCGTTCATGCCGGCGAAATGCGCCATGTCGGCGATGAAGATCTGGCACATCAGGATGCAGGACTTGTCGCTGCCGGCCTCGTTCAGCAGGCGGTCGACGTGGCCCAGCACCTCGCGCATCTGGCCCTCGATGTCCTGGGTGGTGTCTTCGGCGATCTGGCCGGCCAGGTAGACGGTCTCGTTGTGGATGGCGGTTTCGGAGAGGCGCTTGCCTACGTGGAGTCGTTTGATTTCCATAATTGCTTTCTTCTGGTTGAATATGGCGCGCTGCTAGGGCGCGCCGAGTAGGAATTCACGTGCGATCGCGATCTGCTCGGGCCGCACGAAGGTCGGCGCATGGCCGACGCCGGGAATCTCGACCAGGCGCGGCCTGGGTCCGCGCGCGCACATGGCTTGCGCGGTCTCATGCGACAGCAGGTCGGACAGTTCCCCGCGCACCAGCAGGGTCGGGCAGCGGATGGCATCCCATGCCGCCCACAGCGCCGCCTCGTCATCGGCCGCGCTTTCCGGCGTGATGGCGCGGAAGGGCTGGGCCAGGCCCAGGTCATAGTGGCGCACCCACTGGCCGTCCTGGTCCTGGCGCAGCACGTCGCTGGCCAGCTTGAACCATTCTTCCTCGGTGTGCGGGCCGAAGGACATCGACACCGTCTTGACGTAGGCCGCGCCGGTGTCGAAGTCCGGGAAGCGGATGTCCTGGCCGATGTACTCGCCGATGCGGGCGATCGCCGCGCCGTCGAGCACCGGGCCGATGTCGTTCAGGACCAGCTTGCGGATCGGCGTCTCATGGAGCGAGGCCAGGATCATGCCGATCAGGCCGCCCATCGAGGTGCCGAACCAGTGCACGCCGAGTGCGTCGTCCCGGGTGACGCGCGCGATCAGCGTCACCATGTCGGCCACGTACTGCGGCACGGTGTAGTACTGCGGGTCGCGCAGGCGGCCGGAGCGGCCGCGGCCGACCACGTCCGGGCAGACCACGCGGTAGTCGCGGCTCAGGTCGCGCGCCAGGTGGTCGAAATCGTCGGCCACGCGGGTGACGCCATGCACGCAGACCAGCACCTTCGGATTGTCCGGGTCGCCCCACTCCTTGTAGGCCATGCGGTGCAGGCCGGCGGGCGAACTGCACTGCACGCTGTTTAATCTGGCTTCGCTCATCCCCGGTCCCGTCATGGCAATATTGTCTGATCATTCGGTGCAATGCACCACGCAGTTCACCATTCTAGCTGGCGTTGCGATTAGAATTCTACCAATTCTGAGGAAGCAACCCGATTACTCCCACCTTGAGGACACAATGAAATCCAGTATGCTCAGCGGTAAAACCGCCCTCGTCACCGGCTCGACCTCCGGCATTGGCCTCGGCATCGCCCGTTCGCTCGCCGAACAGGGCGCCAATATCGTGTTCAACGGCTTCGGCGACGCCCAGCAGATCGAGAAGCTGTACACCGACGTGGGCAGCGAATTCGGCGTCCAGACCGCCTACCACAATGCCGACATGAGCAAGCCTGCCGAGATCGAGGCGATGATGCGCTTCGCCACCGAGAAGTTCGGCGGCGTCGACGTCCTGGTCAACAATGCCGGCATCCAGCACGTGGCGAATGTGGACGAGTTCCCGGTCGAGAAGTGGGACGCCATCCTCGCCATCAACCTGACCTCGGCCTTCCACACCACCCGCCTGGCCCTGCCCGGCATGAAGCAGAAGAACTGGGGACGCATCATCAACCTGGCCTCGGTCCACGGCCTGGTTGGTTCCGCCGGCAAGTCGGCCTACGTCGCGGCCAAGCACGGCCTGGTGGGCTTCACCAAGGTCACCGCGCTGGAGAACGCGCACACGGGCGTGACCTGCAATGCGATCTGCCCGGGCTGGGTCCTGACCCCGCTGGTTCAGAAGCAGGTCGACGACCGCGCCGCCCGCGACGGCCTCTCGGGCGACGCCGCGCGCAAGGCCCTGCTGGCCGAGAAACAACCGTCGGGCGAGTTCGTCACGCCCGAAGAGCTGGGCGCGCTGGCCGTGTTCTTCTGCAGCCCGGCCGGCGACCAGGTGCGCGGCGTGGCCTGGAACATGGACGGCGGCTGGGCCGCGCAGTGAGCCGCTGGTGACCGACCGCCTCGACGAAGAACAGCTGCGCGACGCCTGCCTGGACCTGGCCCGGGTGGTGCTCGCGGCCGGCCAGCCCCAGGTCTCGCACGACATCCTCGAGACCCTGGCCGACCGCTTCTACCGCGAAGCCGTCGATTTCGCGCCCGGCATCGCCCGCGCGGGGCGCGACCCCAACCTGCTGGCGCGCGCCGTCCACTACCTGATCGACGCCCACGCCCTGCCCCTCATGGGCACCGATATGGAATGGTTCCGCCAGGCCCTCGTCTGCCTGGTCGAGCTGGCGGTGCCGGGGATTGCGCTGTCCGACAAGGGCGGCGCCTTCCTGCGCGACGTGCAGCTCGGGATCGAGCAGTCGCTCGGCGATTTGTAGGGTGGACGGCTTCGCCGTCCGCGCGTTCAACCGGCCGACGATCAATCACGTAGCATCCGTTCACGCATGATTTGAACGCGCGGACGGGGAACCCGTCCACCCTACACAAGAAAGAAACTCATGCGAATTCGCGCTACCCTGCTCGCCCTATCACTCCTCAGCCCACTTGGCCACGCCCAGGCCGCACCCGGTCCGGTCCTGATCACCGCCGACAAGGTCTGGACCGGCGACGGCGCACCCCGCGCCGGCTGGAGCGTACTGGTGGACGGTGGCCGCATTCAGGCGGTCGGCCCGGCCGACAAGATGGCGGTACCCGCCAACGCCGAGCGCATCACCCTCCCTGGTAAAACCCTCATCCCAGGCATGATCGACCTGCACTCCCACGTGCTGCTCCACCCCTACAACGAAACCAGCTGGGACGACCAGGTAATCAAGGAGCCGGTCGCCTACCGCATCATGCTGGCCGGCCGCCATGCGGCAGCTACCTTGCAGGCCGGATTCACCACCCTGCGCGACCTCGGCACCGAAGGCGCGGACTATGCCGACGCCGGCATCAAGCGCGCCATCGACGAGGGCGTGGCGCCGGGGCCGCGCCTGTTCATCGCCACAAAAGCCATCGTCGCCAGCTACAGCTACGGCCCGGCCGAACGCAGCTACCGCCCCGACATGGAGATTCCCTATGGCGCCCAAGCCGCCACCGGCATCGACGAGGTCACGAAGGCCGTGCGCGAGCAGTCGGCGCGCGGTGCGGACTGGATCAAGATCTATGGCGACTACCGCACCGGCATCGACGGTACGGCGCGCCCGACCTTCACCATGGAAGAGTTGAAGGCCATGGTCGCCGCCACCCGCGTCACCGGCCGCAAGGTCGCCGTGCATGCCAGCAGCGACGAGGCGATCCGCATGGCGGTGCTGGCCGGCGCCGACACCATCGAGCACGGCTACGGCGCTTCCGAAGCCACCTTCAGGCTGATGAAGGAGCGCGGCGTCGCCTACATCCCGACCCTGACCGCGCCGGAAGCGACGAGCGAATACTTCCAGAAGCACGTGCGCGGCGGCGCGCCCACGCCCGCCATGCAGCAGGCGGCGCGCGCCTTCGCGCTGGCGCGCAAAGTCGGCGTCACCATCGGCAACGGCAGCGACGTCGGCGTCTTCGCGCACGGGACCAATGCACGCGAGCTGGCCTGGATGGTCAAGCTGGGCATGTCGCCGATGGAGGCGATGCGCGCGGCCACCGTGGTCGCGGCCGATATCCTGGGCAAGTCGAAAGACCTGGGCCAGCTCAAGGCCGGCCTGCTGGCGGACGTGGTGGCGGTCGACGGCGACCCGACCCAGGACATCGCCGCGGCAGGCAAGGTGGCCTTCGTCATGAAGGGTGGCGAGGTGGTCCGCCGCCCCTGATGCCTCGATGAGGCTATACCTCGGAATAAGGGAAAGGCATATCTCAAAGCAAGATATAAGGCCTGCGGATATCCACAATAGATAAGGCAGGCCGCTTCCGACAAGATGGCAACACCACAAACTTCTCTGAGAAGAGTTGCCATGAAAAAGCCTTTTTATAAAGTCCTGTACGTCCAGGTGCTGTTCGCCATCGTTCTCGGCGTGCTGCTCGGGGTATTCCACCCCGAACTGGGCGCCAAGATGAAGCCTTTGGGAGACGGCTTCATCAAACTGATCAAGATGATCATCGCCCCCGTGATCTTCTGCACCGTCGTCGCCGGCATCGCCGGGATGCAGGACATGAAGAAGATCGGCCGCGTCGGCGGCAAGGCCCTGCTGTATTTCGAAATCGTCTCGACCTTCGCCCTGGCCATCGGCCTGGTGGTGGCCAACGTGCTCAAGCCGGGCGCCGGCTTCAACGTCGACGTCGCCCACCTCGACACCAAGGCGATCGCCCAGTACACCGAGAAGGCGTCGCACCAGTCCACCACGGACTTCGTCATGAACATCATCCCGAACACCTTCGTGGATGCCTTCGCCAAGGGCGACATCCTGCAGGTCCTCCTGATCGCGATCCTGTTCGGCTTCGCCCTGTCGATGATGGGCGAGCGTGGCCGCCCGGTGACGAAGATGATCGAGGACTTCTCGCACGTGATCTTCGGCGTCGTGAACATCGTCATGAAGGCCGCCCCGGTCGGCGCTTTCGGCGCGATGGCCTTCACCATCGGCAAATATGGCCTCGACGCCCTGCTGCCGCTGGCAAAGCTCATGGGTTCCTTCTACCTGACCTGCTTCCTGTTCGTGGTCGTCGTGCTGGGCCTGATCGCCAGGTTCACCGGCTTCTCGATCTTCAAGTTCATCGCCTACATCAAGGAAGAACTCCTGATCGTGCTCGGCACCAGCTCCTCGGAGAGCGCCCTGCCGGCCCTGATGCGCAAGCTCGAACGCCTCGGCTGCTCCAAGCCGGTGGTCGGCCTGGTGGTCCCGACCGGCTACTCCTTCAACCTCGACGGCACCAACATCTACATGACGATGGCGGCCCTGTTCGTGGCCCAGGCGACCAACACCGACCTGACCCTGACGCAGGAACTGACCATCCTGGCGGTGGCCATGCTGACCTCGAAGGGCGCATCGGGCATCACCGGCGCCGGCTTCATCACCCTGGCCGCGACCCTGGCCGTGGTTCCCACCATCCCGGTGGCCGGCATGGCCCTGATCCTCGGCATCGACCGCTTCATGAGCGAAGCGCGTGCGCTGACCAACTTCGTCGGCAACGGCGTGGCCACGGTCGTGGTGTCGAAGTGGGAGAAAGAACTCGACAGCGAGCGCATGGACAACGTGTTGCACGGCCGCGTGCCGTTGGAAGGCGACAAGGACCTGGAGCCGGTGCGCGCCGCCGCCTGATCCAGTCTTCATGAACGAGAACGCCGCTGGTTTCGCCAGCGGCGTTTTTTCGTTTACCGACCCGGGATCTGCGAACGACAGTTGTCAAATGTGTCAAAAAAGCCTTGATTGTTCAGTAACTTAGCTTTTCATTCATGCAAAGTGTCAGTACTATGCTGCCAAAAAGCAAAATAACTGACTTCTTTGCAACAATCATTAGGGATTTACCATGTTTGACACCACCCCGGCGCCCCGCCAAGAAAATGCCTTCATCAACGGTAATCTGGCGGATTTCCAGACGCTGATCGCAGGCATGCGTCCTGGCATCGACGTCGTCGTGCTGGATCCGGCCGGCGACGGCCTCGCGCAAATCGCCCGGGCCCTCGCCGGCCACACCGGTCTCGATGCCATCCACCTGGTCGGCCACGGCGCTGCCGGCCTGCTCCAGCTGGGCGAGGTGACGCTCGACGCTGACTACCTGAAAGCGAACGCCGGCGTGCTGGCCGACATCGGCGCCGCACTGGCGGCCGGCGGCGACATCCTGGTGTACGGCTGCGAGACCGGCGCCGGAAATACCGGCGTCGGCTTCCTGCAGGCCCTGGCCGACACCACCGGCGCCGACATCGCCGCTTCCGACGATGCCAGCGGCGGCGCGCGCGCGGGCGGCGACTGGCAGCTGGAAGCCCGGCTGGGACAGGTGGACGCCGCGTCGGCACTGGCCGGCGGCGCCGACGCCTACAGCGCCACGCTGGCGCTCGGCAGCGGCAGCGTGCATACCTACAGCGAGAACACTTGGGCATGGAGCAGCCTGGCGCAAGACGCCGCCGGCAATATCTACCTCGCCCACAAACTCAGCAGCTCGGCAATCGCCCTCAAGCAGTGGAACGGCGCGGGCTGGACCGCGCTGACGACCCTGACGACCGCCATGACCGGCGATACCAATTTCTCGGACGACCTGAGCCTGAAAATCGGTGCGGACGGCAACCCGACCCTGCTGTATACCGGCGAAAAAGTCATCACGACCGGTCTCGAATCGCTGCGCGGCATCAAGGCCGGCCACTACGATCTCGCCACGCATTAATGGACGACCACGAACATCGACGTGGCCTCGCACCCGATGGGCGCGCGCAACTACTACGACCCGGTGCTCACGGTCACCGGGGATGGCACCCTGCACGCGGTCTACTACTACTCCCATGCCTATGACACCACCCGGGAATATTCGATCAAATACGCGTCCAGCAGCGACAATGGCGCGACCTGGTCGGCATCGACCTACCTGACCACGGCAAGCAGCAAGGACGACCTGCGCCAGCCGACCATCGTGACCGACGCCAACGGAACGGTCCACATGTTCTACCTGCGCGAAGACAACCTCGCCCTCAGCAAGGCCAACCTGTACCACACCAGCAAGGCCGCCGGCAGCACGAGCTGGACGCCCGCCGAACAGATCGCCGCCAATGTGGCGGGCGCCATATCGGTGGCAAGCGATGGCGCCGGCAAGTTCGCCGTCGGCTACCAGGACACCACGGTCGACGCCAACTGGCGCCCGACCAGCACCACGCTGCACATCGTCACGAACCAGGGCAACAGCTGGACCGACGATGCCAGCCTGAGCTACCAGAAAGGCGCCGCCATCGCGGGCCTGCAGTACGCGGCCGGCAAGCTGCACATGCTGGTCCAGTACACCGCCACCGATGCCAGCGAGTCGAGCTTCTCCGTGCTGCGCAAGGACGGCGGCGCCTGGTCCAAGGGCTACGAAGGCGAGCTGTCAATGCCATCGCTGACCCTGGGAGGCGGCGATAAATTCGACCAGGGCACCTTCATCGTCTCGCCGACAGGCCAGGTCATCGTGGTGGCCGAATCCGGCCAGCTCAAGGTGCTCGAGTTCACCAGCGGCAGCGAGGGCGACTTCGGCCTGCCGAACGCCGCGCCCGTGTTGAGCGGGCTCGATGGCGACGAGGTCGTGTTCACGGCCGGTGCGGCCGACCCTGCGATCGACCAGGCATACATCGATTTCTATGACGGCCCCGGCGCGCAGATGTTCGACGTCTACGAAGCCGATGGCGGCGACTTCAACGGCGGCGGCCTGGCGATCACGCGCACCGCCGGCAAGACCGATGGGCGCTTAGTGATCGACTTCGCCGGCGGGGTCGTCGGCGCCGGTCCCGACGCCCAGTCGCTCGGCGGCGCCCTGCACGCAGGCGACAGGATCTTCATCAACCTCGGGACCTGGACCGAGATCGGGCGGGTGCACGCGCTCATGGACGGCCAGGACGGACGCGACCTGGTGATCACGTTCACCAGCGCCTTCGCCGACGCCGGCACCACGAAAACCCTGGTCAGCTACCTGATGTACACCGCCCCGACGGCCGGTGCGCGCGTATTCTCGCTCACGGTGAACGACGGCGACGGCGGCGCCTCGACCCCGGCCGTCTTCACCATGACCGGCATCGACACCGTGCCGCCGACCGTCACCGGCATCAGCGCCAGCACCGCCAACGGCGCCCGCAAGCTCGGCGACACCGTGTCGATCCAGGTCAGCTTCTCGGAAGCGGTGCACGTCACCGGGGCCCCGACCCTGCTGCTCGAGACCGGGACCAGCGACCGCAGCGCCATCCTCACCGGCGGCAACGGCAGCAACACCCTCACCTTTACCTACACCGTGCAGGCAGGCGACCTGGCAGCCGATCTCGACGTCGCCGCCGGCGGCGCACTGCAGCTCAATGGCGGCAGCATCCGCGACGAAGCCGGCAACGAGGCCGACCTGGCGCTGGCCGCTCTGGGCGCCCCAGGCTCGCTGGGCGCGAACAAGGCCATCCGGGTCGACGGCAGCGCGCCGTTCGCCATCACCCTCGACAAGGCAAGCGTGAGCACCCAGGGCGGCGCCCACGCGGAGGTCGGCATGCTGAGCAGCGCCGACACCACCCCGCAGGACAGCTTCATCTACAGCCTGGTGGCCGGCGCTGGGGCGGACGACAACGCCGCCTTCGAGATCATCGGCGGCGTGCTGCGCGCGATCGATGCCGCCGCGCTGGCCGAAGGGTCCAAGTCGGTACGCGTGCGCACCGCCGATGCCGCCGGCAACAGCTTCGAAGAGGCGCTGGCAATCACCGTCACCACCCCGCCGACGGTCGCCATCAGCGCCAGCCCGTCCTCGCTGGGCGTGGACGGCAGCGCCCTCATCACCTTCACCTTCACCGACGCCCCGGTGGGCTTCGAGGAGGGCGACATCACGGTCAGCGGCGGCACGCTGGGGGCGCTCAGCGTCGATCCGCTCAACCCCAAGGTGTACACGGCGACCTTCACCCCGGCGGCCGGCCAGCAGAACCTGGCGGCCACGATCTCGGTCGGCGCCGGCACCTTCGCCGACGCGGACGGCCTGGACAACACCGCCAGCACCAGCAACGCCGTGATCGGCGGCGACACCCTCGCGCCGAGCGTGGTCATCGGCAGCAGCCAGGCCACGTTCAAGGCTGGCGAGACCGCCACCATCACCTTCACCTTCAGCGAAACCCCGGCCGGCTTCTCGGATGCCGACATCGTCGCCACGGGCGGCAGCCTGGGCCCGCTCACCGCGACCGCCAACCCGAAGGTATACACCGCGGCCTTCACGCCGACGGCCGATACCGACAGCCTGTCCGGCGCCATCGGCATCGCGGCCGGGACCTTCGCCGACGCCCAGGGCAACGCCAATACCGCGGCCGACAGCCTGCTGCTGGCCGGCGACACGCGCTCGCCGACCGTCAGCGATGCGCACATCGCGATCTCCGGCGCCACCGGCCGCAACGGCAGCTTCATCGCCGGCGACACCATCACCGCCACTTGGGACGACAGCGCCTCGGGCGACAACAACGCCGCCACCAGCAGCGCCAGCGTGGACTTCAGCGCATTCGGCGGGCCGGCCGTGGTCGCGGCCACGCGCAGCGGCGGCGTGTGGAGCGCCAGCTGGCAGCTCGCCGCCGGCGCGCTCGACGCCACCGGCCGCAACGTCACCGTCACCGCGCGCGATGCCACCGGCAACAGCGGCAGCGCCACCGACGGCAGCAATGCCTCGGTCGACACCCAGGCGCCCACGCTCAGCGGCGCCGCCATCGCCGTGGCCGGCGCCAGCGGCAACGGCGGCGTCTACCGCGTCGGCGACATCGTCACTGCGAGCTGGGACAACACCGCCGGCGCCAACCCCGACGTGGCCGGCGTGCAGTTCGACTTCAGCAGCTTCGGCGGCGGTCTCGTCGCCGGCACCGACAGCGGCGGCAGCTGGAGCGCCAGCTATACGATCGCGCAAGCGGACATCGATGCCGGCAACCGCCAGGTCGCGGTCGCGGTCACCGATGACGCCGGCAACAGGACCGCGCAGTCCAGCCCGTCCGGCGTCCAGGTCGACGCGATCCTGCCGCACATCCGCGCCATCACGGTAGCCGGCACGCCGGGCCCGGACGCCACCGCGATCGACTACACGGTGGTCTTCGACGAAGCCGTCACCGGCGTCGACCTGGCCGACTTCGCGCTCGTGGCCGGCGGCAGCGCGACCGGCACGCTGGCAGGCATCAGCGGTTCCGGCACCACCTGGACCGTGAACGTCACCGGCATCGGCGGCAGCGGCAGCCTGCGGCTCGACCTGAACGGCAGCGGCACCGGCATCGAGGATGGCGCCGGCAACGCGGCCGCCGCCGGCTACACGGCCGGGAATGCGCACACGGTCTCCTTCAATGCCGCGCCGCTCATCGGCAGCAATGGCGGCGGCGCCAGCGCCAGCATCGGCGTGGCCGAGAAGCAGCGCGCCGTGACCACCGTGACGGCCAGCGACGCCGACGGCCAAGCGCTCGGCTACGCCATCGACGGCGGGGCCGACGCCGCCCTGTTCGAGATCGACGCCGCCACCGGCGTCCTGCGCTTCATCGCCGCGCCGCATCTGGGCACGGCCCTCGACAGCGACCAGGACAACGTCTACGAAGTCAACGTCACCGTCCGCGACGCCGAGGGCGGCCAGGACAGCCAGGCCCTGTCGGTCACGGTGCAGGGCGACCTCGATGGCGACGGCACGCCCGACGTCGCCGACACCGACGCCGACAACGACGGCGGCCCGAACAGCGTGGAAGACAATGTCCCGGGCGCCCGCGGCGTGGCCGGCGACGGCAACGGCGACGGCATTGCCGACGGCGCCCAGCTCAACGTGGCCTCGCTGCCGACCATCGTCGCCGGCGCACCCTATGCGACGCTGGAAGTGGCGCCGGGCCTGAGCCTGTCCGCGGTCGCTAGCACCCCGGCGGCAAGCGGCCTGCCGCGCAACGTCAAGATGCCGGTCGGCCAGTTCGATTTCACCATCGGCGGCGTAGCGCCGGGCGGCACCGCCCAGATGAGCATCTATGTCGACACGGCGCAGAAGGTCAACGGCTACTACAAGAAGGACGCCAGCGGAAACTGGGTCAACCTGGCCACCTCCGTGACCACGGTCGGCAGCAAGACCAAGGTCACCTTCTCGCTGACCGACGGCGGCCAGTACGACGACGACGGCGTGGTCAACGGCAGCATCAGCGATCCGGGCGGCCTCGTCACGATCGCCCCTGCGATCACCAGCAACGGCGGCCAGCCCAGCGCCAGCCTGTCCGTGACCGAGGGCGCGGCCGGCGTGACCACCGTGCAGGCCGGCCCTGGCGCCAGCTACGCCATCACGGGCGGCGCCGACGCCGCGCTGTTCCAGATCGACGCCGCCACCGGCGTGCTGCGCTTCGTGAACGCGCCGGCCCACGGCTCCCCGCTGGATGCCGGCGCCGACAACGTCTACGAAGTCAGCGTGACGGCCAGCGACACATTCGGCTGCGACACCCAGGCGCTAGCCGTGCGTGTCACCGCGACCCCGCCTGCCCCGCCGCCTCCGCCGCCCACCGTCGTCGTGGACGGCGTGGATGTCGGCACCGGCACCCGTGGCAACAGCGACGGCAGCACCAGCCAGGTCATCAGCATTCCTGTGATCCAGCCGACCCGCGACGAGACCGTGGGTAACAACGACGTGGCCGACATCCCGCTGGTCAGCAGCGGCGGCACGCCGGTCCTCAGCGCCCAGGTGCCGGTCGGCATCGGACTGCAGGTCACCGGCAATGCGGCGCCGACCAATGCCGCCGATGCGCTCACCAACCTGATCCGCGAGATCAAGGGCGTGACGGTGGCCGGCTCGCATGACCAGGGCCAGATGACCGGCGGCGGTTCCGGTTTCCTGTCCAGCATTCCGAGCGGCGCCAACCTGCTGGTCCAGACGGTGGTCCCGACCGTGGCGCCGGGTACGGCTGCCGCAGGGCCGCTGGTGATCCAGGGCGCGGCCCAGGGTGCGGGCGGCCCGCTGTCCGCCCTCGTCATCGACGCCAAGGGCCTGGCGAGCGGCTCGGTCATCCAGCTGCAGAACGTGGACTTCGCCGCCATCGTCGGCAGCGTGACCGTCAACGGCGGCAACGGCTCGCAGACCGTGTGGGGCGATGGCGCCAGCCAGACGATCTTCCTCGGCGCGGACGACGACATCCTGCACGGCGGCGCCGGCGACGACGTCGTCGGCAGCGCCGGCGGCAACGACCGCATCTACGGCGACGAGGGCAATGACGTCGTGTTCGGCGGTATCGGCGACGACCGCGTCGACGGCGGCGCCGGCCTCGACACCGTGCAGCTCGCCGGCAGCGGCCGCGCCGACTACACGGCCCGCTTCGACAATGGCCAGCTGGTGCTCACCCACCGCAACGGCGGCGCCGACGGCAGCGACGTGATCGCCAATGTCGAGGTCCTGCGCTTCACCGACGCGGCGGCCGATACCAGCCTGCGCGGCAGCGTGGCGCGCCTGTACGAAGCCGTACTCGGGCGCGAAGCCGACCTGGGCGGCCTGGCCGCATGGACCGGCGGGGCCGAGAAGGGCCTGGCCCTGAACGAGGTGGCGCGCGCCATGCTGTCGAGCGCGGAGGCGGCCCAGCAGCCGGCCGCCAGCGACGCGGACTTCGTGCGCGCCCTGTATGCGCGCACCCTCGAGCGTGCCGCCGACAGCGAGGGCCTGGCCTTCTGGACCGGCCTGCTCGGCAGTGCACACCTGGACCGCGCCGGGGTGGCGCTGGCCTTCGCCGATTCAAGCGAGAAGCTGGCCAAGCCGGTCACGCAGGAAGTCGACGTCGCCGAAACCGACATCGGCACCCTGGTGCGCATGTATGCGTCCCTGTTCGACCGCACGGCCGACAGCAGCGGCATCAGCTTCTGGCTGTCGCTCTCGGAAGCCGGCATGTCGATGGACACGATCGCCGACTACTTCGTGGCGTCCACGGAAGCGCAGGCCATGTACGGCGCGCTGGACAACCGGGCCTTCACCGAGGCCCTGTACCAGCACGCCATGCACCGCACGGCAAGCCAGGACGAAGTCGGCTTCTGGACCGGCATGCTCGACAGCGGCAGGCTCGATCGTGGCGATGTACTGCTGCAGTTCGCGGAATCGACCGAGAAGGTGGCGCTGGTCGGGACGATCAGCACGAGCCTGGACGGCGCCGCGCCGGTCTGAGGCAGTGCGCTGCGGGGAGGAGCCCTCTCCCCGCCGTGAACAGGAACCGCGTCCCGTGACGCGGTTTTTTTTGTCCGCTCGACGCACCCTATGCAAGGCGCATTGCCGCCCACCCTCATTTCTTGCTACTCTGGAGCAATAATCACTACCCGGATATGGCATGAATAAGGTATTGGCACTGGCAGCTGCGTTTCTCCTGATGCTGTCGCTGGGCACGCATGCATCACCCGAGGCGCCACTGACGGCACAGCAGCGCGCGAAGGCGATCGAGGACATCGCCCGGGAATTCGAAAGGATCTACTTCATCCCTTCAGTCGGCGAGCTCGTAGCCAAGGACCTGCGCGCACGCCTCATGCGCGGCGACTACGACCGCATAACGGCCTCGCCCAAGCTGGCCGAGGTGCTGAGCCGGCACATCGACGCCATCTGCAAGGACTCGCACACGGAAGTCGCCTATTTCGAGGAAGACCAACTGGCCGACATGCCATCAAGCGATCCCGCCCTTGCCAAAAAGCGCGCGGAGCAGCGGAAAGCGCGCATGGCCGCCGCCAACTTCGGCTTCGCGGCCCCGCAGCGCCTGCCGGGAAACGTCGCGCTGATCCGCTTCACCGGATTCGAACGCGCGGTCGACGCAGCGCCCTTCGTCCGGCAGCTGATGAGCGATGCGGCCGACGCCGCCGCGATCGTGTTCGACCTGCGCGAAAACACGGGCGGGTCGAGCGACCTGATTCCGGTCATCGCTAGCTACCTGTTCGACGGGCAGCCCGTCCACCTGTTCGACCAGTCGAACCGGCACCTGGGCACCTACGAGGAGAGCTGGACCACGCCGCAGGCAGCGGGCAAGCGCTTCGGCAGCCGCAAGCCGGTCTACATCCTGACCAGCCGGGAGACCTTCTCGGCCGCCGAGAATTTCGCCTACACCCTGCAGCAGCTCAAGCGCGCCAGGGTCATCGGCGAGCGCACGCCAGGCGGCGCCCATGGCGCTTTCGGCCGGCCGGTGACGAGCCACCTGGTGCCGATGATCGCCACCAAGCGCACCATCCACGCCGTGACGAAGGGCGACTGGCGCGGCGGCGTGGTGCCGGATGTGCCGGTCCCGGCCGCCGAGGCCCTCGACGCCGCGCTTGCCGCGGCCCGGGCGGAGCCCGGCGCCGGCCGCTGAAGTGGCCGGCGCATCGGCAACGGCGTTTCTACCGGCGCGGCACGGCCTGCGTCAGCAAAGCCAGCAGCTCGGTATTACCGCTGCGGCGCGCGACCTCGATCGCGCTGCCATTTTCGGTCTTGTCCGAAAGGGCCGGATCAGCGCCGTGACGCAACAGGAGTGTGATCATGGCGCGCCGCTCCTCGCTCATGCCGCCGCCCTTTGTGATCTCGAAGGCGAGCCCCGTCAACGGGCGGAAAGTACTGCCGAGATGGTCCGGGTTCGCATGGTGATCCAGGAAATACGCAAGCTTGCGGGGCGTGTCCGCGTGCGCGCCGCATTCCAGCGCCTCGCCCCCTGGCGGCCCGATGCGCTGTTCGAGCAGCGCAACCATGGCCGGGAACTCCTCGTCGCGCAGCGGCCCGGCGGCGGCGCAGTAAGCGCCCATGGGGTCGCCAACACGGTCCAGCAGGACAAGGGCCGCCTCACGGTTCGCGGCCGCGACGGCCGCCCCCAGCATCAGCTTTGCCCTGCCGGGCAGCAGCGCCAGTCCGCGCGAGAGCAGCAAACGCAGCATGGCGGCGCTGTCCGGGGCGCCGATCGTGCGCGTCATGACGGACCAGACATCGTCGCCCCAGTTTGCCCTGACATCCATCTTCGCGCCGGCGTCGAGGAGCGCCCGTACCGAATCGAGGTTGCCGGATTCGACTGCGAACAGGAGCGCCGTCTCTCCATGCTGCGGATTGTCGCCCTCGATGCGCATGCCGGGTACGCGGTGGGTCCCGCGAACTTCATGCACGTCGGCGCCGGCCGCGATCAGGCCGCGTACCGATGCCGCGTCGCCGTTGCGGGCCGCGGACATCAGCGGCGTCAGGCGATCGGACTCGCGATGGGTACACGCGGATAGCGACAGGACGCCGATGGCAAGGATCAGGCGTGTTTTCGTTCTCATCGTCAGCGCAATGTAGCACTTCCCGGGCGTCATGCCGAGAGGCTGGCGACGAATTCCCGCCACAAGTCCTCGAGCGGCCGGCCGTAGGCCGCGGCAAGCGCCTCGGCAAAGGGCTGGCGCGCGCCCAGCCGGTCCAGCAGGCGGCGAAACGCCTGCGGATCGCGATCGTGCATGAAGGTCACGAACATCCGGGTCTGGTTGTAATAGACGGTCCAGCTCATGTGCTCGGGCGGCTTCTGGAAGGGGCGCCACCACGGTTGCAGCGCGATCGGCTCGAAGTGCCTGCCGTTGCGGATCGCATGGCGGATGTTCGGCTCGTAGGCCGGCCCGCCTCCTCCGCCGGAGGCCCAGGTGGCCAGTCCTTCCGAGAACCAGCCGGGCAGCCGCACCATGCGCCAGCGCCCGAGGCGCAGCGCCATGTTCAGGTGCGACAGCTCGTGCGCCACGATCTCGGCCAGCCCGTCGGGGTGGCGCAGGATCATCGGCGAGATGTGGACCGCGCCCCGGGTCGCGATGCCGGCCGCGTCCGCGCTCGCGCCGCTGAGCGCGAGAAGCTCTCGGGACTGGTATAGACACGGATGCGCACCGGCTCGTCAAAGGCGGGAAACTGCTTGCCCTGGATCGTCGCCATCGCCTCCGGCACCAGCGGGGCGATGCGTGCCGCGAGCGCTTCCGCGCCGGGCTCGCACAGGATGCGCGGATCCGGCGTGCATACGGTGAAGGCCGAGGTCGAGCGCGTCATGGCGACCAGGTGGCTGCCGTATTCGCAGCCGCCCAGCAGCAGGGGCAGGACCAGTGCGGCGCAGATGCGCAGCTTGCATGCGGCGGGGGTGGTGGACACGCGGCCTCCATGGGGACGATGGGAGGCCGAGGATATTCCACATAAACATGTTTGTCTACATGCCGTACACAGTATGCAAAAACGATAGACAGCCGTGTCTAGACCGATTATTCTGAAGCTGGAATTCCAAAAACGATGAGGACGCTCATGCCACGCAAACCCGATACCCCCAAGCCGACTCCGGCCGAACTCGAGCTCCTGCAGGTGCTCTGGCCCCTGGCCTCCGGCACCGCCAAGCAGGTGCACCAGGAAATGCAGAAGAGCAAACCCGAAGTCACCTATGCCACCGTGCTGCGCCTGATGCAGGTCATGCACGGCAAGGGCCTCCTGGTGCGCGACGAGAGCGAACGCTCGCACGTCTATGCGCCGGCCCACGCCCAGGATTCGGTCGAGACCAATCTGCTCAGGGACCTGATGCAGCGCGCCTTCGCCGGCTCGGCCAAGGCCCTGGTGCTGGCCGCGCTCAAGACCGGCATCTCGAAGAAGGAACGTGACGAGATCGAGAAGCTGCTCAAGGATGACCATCCGGGGAACGAGAAATGAGCGCCGCGGACATCGTCGGCAGCATCGGCTGGACCCTCGTCCACTTCCTCTGGCAGGGCGCCCTGATCGGCTGCGCCACGGCGGTCGGCCTCACCGTGCTGCGCAACGCCCGTCCCGAATCGCGCTACCTGGTGGCCTGCACCGGCCTTGTGCTCTGCCTGGCCTGGCCCGCGCTCGAGCTGGCGCTGCGCCTGAGTGGCGACACCGGGACCGGAGGCGACGCCGCGGTGCTGGCGGCCGCCGGCCTGGTCGCCGGTTCGCCGATCGACGCAGGCTGGAGCATCCTGCTCGCCGAACACCTGGGCTGGATCGTCGGCACCTGGGCGCTGTGCGCCGTGGCGCTGGCGGGACGGATGGTGCTGGGCCTGTTCTGGATCGAACGGGCGGCGACGCAGGAGCGCGTCGACCCCGCCTGGCAGGCGCGCCTGGAGCGCCTCGCAGCAGGGTTCGGCGTGGACCGCGCCGTGCGCCTGCGCGTGGTGCAGCAGCTCGCCAGCCCGATCACCGCCGGTTGGTGGCGGCCGGTGGTGCTGGTGCCGGCATCCCTCGTGTCCGGCATGCCCGCCCACCTGCTGGAAGCCCTGCTGGCCCACGAGATGGCCCACATCAAGCGCCACGACTACCTGGTCAACCTGGGCCAGAACGTGGTCGAGACCCTGCTGTTCTACCACCCGGCGGTCTGGTGGATTTCGAACCGCATCCGCAGCGAGCGGGAGCAGATCGCCGACGATCATGCGGCACGGATACTGGGCGAACCGCGGCGCCTGGCCCTGGCCCTTTCCGAGCTGGAGAAACTCCAGTTTTCCACCCACCACCTGGCCCAGGCGGCCAACGGGGGAGATCTCATGTCACGCATCAAACGCTTGATCCGTCCCGATGTACAAGTCCTGAACTGGAAGGCGGCCATTCCCGTCCTCGGCCTCGCGGCCCTGAGCGTCGCGGCCTTCGCCCACGCCGCCCCGGCTGCCGCCACCAAGGACCCGGACACGTCCGCGGTCGCCGACTTCAACAGCTGCAAGCGTCCCGAGTATCCGGCCGAATCGGTCAAGCAGCAGCATACGGGCACGGTCACCCTGGGCTTCCTGGTCGCGAAGAACGGCGGCGTGAAGGAGTCGAAGGTCACGAGATCGTCGGGCCACCCCCTGCTGGACGACGCGGCGCAGAGCGCCCTCGTGAAGTGCAGGTTCAAGCCGGCCACCACCAAGGGCAAGCCGGTGGAAGCCTGGACGGCGGTGCAGTACGTCTGGACGCTGGAATAAACCTCGGCAAGCACTGAATGCGGGCGGCGCACGGAGACGCCCTTGCGCCGCCCTCCCCTTTTACCTCGCTTCGACACCGATGACCATTCTCCGCACACTCCTGCTCACACCGATCGTCCTCGCCGCATTGTCCCTCGACGCCCGTGCCGGCGTCGACGATGCCACCCGCAAGCAAGTCATCGCTGAACTCAGCGCCAAGGTCAGCGAAGTTTATGTGTTCCCCGACAAGGCCAGACAGATCGTCGCGCGCCTCGACGCCCGCGAAAAGAGCGGCGCCTATCGCGCGGCCAGGGACATGGAGCAGTTCTCGAACATGCTGACCGACGACCTGCGCCAGCCGACCCGCGACAAGCACCTGGGCGTGCGCTACGCCGTCAAGCCTATCCCGAAAGACGAAAACCGTCCCGATCCGACGCCGGAGATGGACCGCAAGTTCGCAGACTACTTCAGGTCGCAGAACTACGGCATCCGCAAGGTCGAAACCCTGCCCGGCAACATCGGCTACATCGACCTGCGCGAGTTCTCGTCGGTCCGCTTTGCCAAACCGGCGCTCAGTGCGATGATGAGCCTCGTCGCCGACACCGACGCCCTGATCGTCGACCTGCGCAACAACGGCGGCGGCGACCCCTACGCCGTCGCCTGGATGCAGAGCTACCTGTTCGAGGACCGCACCCATCTGAACGATATGTTCTGGCGCGAAGGCGACCGTACCCAGGCCTTCTGGACCGAGGCCGACGTGCCCGGCCAGAAGTTCGGCGGCGCGAAGAAGGTCTATGTGCTGACCAGCAAGGACACATTCTCCGGCGCCGAGGAATTCAGCTACAACCTGCAACAGCTGCGCCGCGGCGTGATCGTCGGCGAGACCACGGGCGGCGGGGCCCATCCGGGACGGAGCTACCGGATCCATCCGCACCTGTCGGTCTTCATCCCCGGCGGCCGCGCGATCAATCCGGTCAGCAAGACCAACTGGGAAGGCACAGGCGTGGTGCCGGACGTGAAGGTGAAAGCGGCGGAGGCACTGCGTACCGCGCAAGGCCTTGCCCTTGCCGAGCTCTTGAAGTCGGCAGTTGACGAGGAGCGCGCCCAGGAATTACGCAAGCACCTGCGCAGCCTGAAGTAAAAAAGCCCGCAGGAGAGCTGCGGGCTGCGATGCACGAGCGCCGGGCCGGACATCGCCCCGGCGCTTTTTTTATACGCTGGAGACGTCCAGCTCGCAGCCGGTCGCCTCGACCACCTGCTGGGTGCTGACGCCCGGCGCCAGTTCCACCAGCCTCAAGCCCTGATCGGTGACGTCGATGACGCCCAGGTCGGTAATGATGCGGTCCACCACGCCCACGCCGGTCAGCGGCAGGTCGCATTTCTTGAGGATCTTGTGCGAGGTCGAGCCGTCCTTGGCGGTGGCCACGTGCTCCATCACCACGACCACGCGCTTGACGCCGGCCACCAGGTCCATCGCGCCGCCCATGCCCTTGACCATCTTGCCCGGAATCATCCAGTTGGCCAGGTCGCCCTGCTGGGACACCTGCATCGCGCCCAGGATCGCCAGGTTGATCTTGCCGCCGCGGATCATGCCGAAGGAGTCGGCCGAGCTGAAGTAGGCCGCGCCCGGCAGCGCCGTCACGGTCTGCTTGCCGGCGTTGATCAGGTCGGCGTCGACCTCATCCTCCGTCGGGAAGGGGCCGATGCCCAGCAGACCGTTTTCGGACTGCAGGAAGACCTCGATATCCTGGGGGACGTAGTTGGCCACAAGGGTCGGCAGGCCGATGCCCAGGTTCACATAGAAACCGTCCTGCAGTTCCTTCGCCGCGCGCGCGGCCATTTCATCACGAGTCCATGCCATGTTCTTGTCTCCGCTCTAGTCTTGGTTAAGCGCGCACGGTGCGCTGTTCGATGCGCTTTTCCGGCGTCGGGTTGTGGACGATGCGGTGCACGAAGATGCTCGGGGTGTGCACCTGGTCCGGATCGATCTCGCCGATCTCGACCAGTTCCTCGACTTCCACGATGCAGATCTTGCCCGCGGTGGCGACGTTCGGGTTGAAGTTGCGCGCGGTCTTGCGGTACAGGAGGTTACCGGCCTTGTCGGCCTTCCATGCCTTGACCAGGGAGACGTCCGGCAGCAGCGACCGTTCCATCACATAGTGCTCGCCGTCGAATTCGCGGGTTTCCTTGCCTTCCGCGACGATGGTGCCGTAGCCGGTCTTGGTGTAGAAGGCCGGAATGCCGGCGCCGCCGGCGCGCAGCTTCTCGGCCAGCGTGCCCTGCGGGGTGAATTCGAGCTCGAGTTCACCGGCCAGGAACTGGCGTGCGAATTCCTTGTTTTCGCCGACGTAGGACGAAATCATCTTCTTGATCTGGCGCGTCTCCAGCAGCTGGCCCAGGCCGAAACCGTCCACGCCCGCATTGTTGGAAATGGCAGTCAGGTTCTTCACGCCGGAATCGCGCAGCGCCGCGATCAGCGCCTCCGGAATGCCGCACAGGCCGAAGCCGCCGACGGCGATGGTCTGGCCATCTGCCACGATGCCGGCCAGTGCCGACTTCGCATCAGGATACACTTTGTTCATACTCGTCCCTTTTATGGTTTAAGCGAAAGCTCTTCTGTGATGCAGAGTAGAGTCTCAGCATAAAATACGCTGTACCGAATAACAATACCGTAGAACTACGGGCGAGCCCTCCATGAACCGAGCAGTCGATCCAGATCACATGAACCAGGCTGGCGCCATCGATTACGAGATGATATTCCAGCATGCGCCGGTAGGCATGTGCGTATCCCTCGACCGCGTGATCCGCTCCTGCAACGGCGCCCTGGCCGCCATGTTCGGCTATGCGCGCAGCCAGCTGGAGGGACATTCCTTCAGTGTGCTCTACCCCACCATGGACGAATTCCTGCGCACGGGCGACCGCATCGTGCCGATCATGAACGCCAAGGGACGCTATTCGGACGAGCGCATCATGCGCCGCGCGAATGGCGAGCTGTTCTGGTGCCACGTGACCGGGCGCGCGCTCGACCCGGCCCAGCCGCTGGGCGCGGGCGTATGGACCTTCGAGGACGTGAGCGAGAAGCGTCCGGTATCGGCCGAGCTGACCCCGCGCGAGCGCGAGATCGCGGCGCTGCTGGTCGAGGGCAAGACCAGCAAGATCATCGCGCGCGAGACCGACCTGAGCCCGCGTACGGTGGAGATGCACCGGGCCAGCCTGATGCGCAAGTTCTCGGCATCGACTTCATCCGAGCTGGTGCATAAGCTGGTGGGGGCGCGCTGAGGACTCAGTCGAGGGTGGCGAGCTCGACGACTGGGTCGGCGGCCAGGGAAGTGGCGCATGCCAATGCGCCGGCAAGTCCGGGGCGACCGAGCGCATAGATTTTGCCAACGGGCAATGCGAGTTTGATGCGGGCCTCGTGTTCGCACCACATCCGGTAGAAAAGATCGATCCGCTCGGCGCTGTCGCAGGCTGCCAGCCGCGCGGTTTGTTCCGGCGTGAACGCCTGCTCCGCCAGGCGCATGACATCGCGTCCAGGGTCGATGCGCTCGATATCGAGGCCGAGCGCCGTTTCCGTGCTGGCTGCGCAGGCAATCCAGTTGCCGCTGTGGGAGATGCTGAAGCCGACGGCGGGCGCCGCCGGGTGGACCAGCGCCGGGCCGAGGCCGGGCCGTTCCTGCAATAGTATGGCGCCGGGCGGAACGCCAAGCAGTTCGCCGAGGGCGCGGCGCAGCAGCACCCTGCCCCCGATGAACTGGGTGCGCCGCTCGGCGCGCACAAAGCGCGCGAGACGCTGGCGCTCGTGGGCGCCAAGCCAGGCGGCGCCGGCGGCCAGCGCATCCCCGCCGAGAGTAGCGGCGTCCGCCAGCCACACGAGCGTGCGTCGTGGCGCCGCCACCGTCACGCCGCGATTACTTGAACTTGACGAAGTCACCCTTCAGGGCGACGCCGGTCATCATCGTGCCGTCATGGCATTCGAACTCGGTCTCGCTCGAATTCTCGACGTTCTTGTAGTTGCTGACGATGTTCACCACACCGTCCGCACCCAGTTCCTTGGCGCGTGCCTGCAGGCGCAGCATGGCCGACAGGAAGGCCCAGTTGCAGGCCTTTTCCGGGGTCTTGCCGAAGGAGTTGGTCTTCTGGCTGGTCTGGTCGGTGCTCAGCTTCTTGGCGATGGCCGGGGTCTTCTGCTTGCCGAAGTAGAACTTGACGCTGTCGCCCAGGCGGTTCTGGGCGTCGTTGTCGTTCATCGCGTTTTCGATCGAGATCATCATCTTGTTGTCGCGTGCCTGGGCAGGTGCGACTGCGGCGATGGCGGCGGCGGTGATGGCGATGGACAGTGCAAGTTTTTTCATCTTCTTTTTCCTCGGTTGGACTACTTCTTAAAAATCAGCGACGTGTTAATGCCGCCGAACGCAAAATTGTTGCTCATGACGTACTCGCAGTCGATCCGGCGGCCTTCGCCGCGGATGTAATCGAGTTCGCCGCAGGCCGGGTCGACCTCGTTCAGATTGAGCGTCGGCGCGAACCAGCCTTCGCGCATCATCTGGATGCTGATCCAGGCTTCCAGCGCGCCGCAGGCGCCCAGGGTGTGGCCCATATAGCTCTTCAGGGAACTGATCGGCATGCGGCTGCCGAACACCGCATTGGTCGCCTGGGACTCGGCCAGGTCGCCCTGGGCGGTCGCGGTGCCGTGCGCGTTGACGTAGCCGATCGCCGCGGGCGGAAGATTCGCGTCGTGCAGCGCCAGCTCCATGGCCTGCTGCATGGTCGCCGCGTTCGGCTGGGTCACGTGGGTGCCGTCGCTGTTGGTGCCGAAGCCCACCAGTTCCGCGTAGATGGTGGCGCCGCGGGCCAGGGCGTGCTCGCGTTCTTCCAGGATCAGGCAGCCGGCGCCCTCGCCGATCACCAGGCCGTCGCGTCCCTTGTCAAAAGGCGATGGCGTGGTTTCCGGGGCGGTGTTGCGGGTGCTGGTGGCGAACAGGGTGTCGAACACCGCCGCCTCGGTGGCGTCGAGTTCCTCGGCGCCGCCGGCGATCATCGCGATCTGCTTGCCGCTCTGGATCGCTTCGAAAGCGTAGCCGATACCCTGACTGCCCGAGGTGCAGGCCGAGGAGGTGGTGACGACGCGGCCGGTGACGCCGAAGAACACGCCGATGTTCACCGGCGCGGTGTGCGCCATCATCTTGATGTAAGTGGTGGCGTTGATGCCGCGCGTGGTGCGCTCCTCCATCATGCGGCCGAAGTCGCCGATGGCGCTCGGCGTGCCGGCCGAAGAGCCGAAGGAAATGCCCATCTGTCCGCTCTTCAGGAGCGGATGGTCGAGCAGGCCGGCATCCGCCAGCGCCAGCTCGGTGGCGCGGGTCGCCAGCAAGGCCACGCGGCCCATGCTGCGGATCGACTTGCGGTCGTAGCGCTTGCCCAGCTCGAAAGGCGCCGCCGGGGCGCCCAGCTGGGTGTTCAGGCCCTCGTAGGCGACCCAGTCCTCCATGTGCACGATGGCGTTGCGATACTCACCCAGGCGTGCACGGATCGTGGGCCAGTCGTTGCCGAGGGGGCTGATGCCGGCCATGCCGGTGACGACGACGCGTTTCTTCATGCCAGGCCTCCGTTCACCGACAGGACCTGGCGGGTGACGTAGCCGGCATCCTCGGACATCAGGTAGCTGACGGCGGCCGCCACCTCTTCCGGACGGCCGACGCGGCGCGCCGGCACCAGTTTCAGTGCTTCGTCCATCGGAACCTCGGCGATCATGTCGGTCTCGATCAGGCCGGGCGCCACGCAGTTGACGGTGATGTTGCGCTTGGCCAGTTCCAGCGCCAGCGCCTTGGTGGCGCCGATGATGCCGGCCTTGGCCGCGCTGTAGTTGACCTGGCCGCGGTTGCCGATCAGGCCCGAGACCGAGGCCATGGTGACGATGCGGCCGGGCTTGCGGCGCTGGACCATGGGCATGACGAGGGGATTCAACACGTTGAAGAATCCGTCCAGGTTGGTGCCCAGTACCTGGTCCCACTCCTCGCCCGTCATCGCCGGGAAGGCGGTGTCGCGCGCCACGCCGGCGTTGCAGACCACGCCGTAGTAGCAGCCATGTTCTTCGATGTCGGCGGCCAGGGCATTGGCCGTGGCCTCGCGCTCGCCGATGTCGAACTGCAGCACGCGCGCCGCGCCGCCGCCCGCCACGATCTGGGCGGCGACAGCGTCGGCTTCTTCGCGCCGGCTGCGGCAATGCACGACCACCTGGTAGCCGTCGCGCGCGAGACGCAGCGCGATGGCCTTGCCGATGCCGCGCGACGATCCCGTCACCAGCACGCTTTTCTGGATACTACTCATACGGAACTCCGTTGCAAAAACTCTTCAACATTATGGGGCTGGAAGACGGTGATGGTGGCGCTCGCTAATTCGGCGCCCGTCCCGTCTTCGATGCGGCAATCGAATGCGCCCAGGCCGTTCTCGCCCTGCAGCGCACGCCGCACTTCGATCTTCAATACGCTGCCGACCGGGAAGGACGCCACGCTGCAGGCGTACTTGCGGCTGCCGAGCAGGAAGCCCACGCGCACCGGTTCGCCGCGCAAACGCGCGCACCAGCCGGCGTGGGCCGCCACGGCCTGCGCCATGTACTCGACGCCGACCCAGGCGCCGACTTCGCCCTCAGTGCAGAACATGGTGTCAAGCGTGATCGTCACTTCGGCGCGCAGACTCTCGTCGTCGGCGTCGAGGAAGCGGCCCAGCAGGGACATGGCGCCGCTGTGCGGGACCAGGCTGTGGATGTCGATCTCGCTCATCGCGTTCTCCCGAACACCAGGCTGGCGTTGGAGCCGCCGAAGGCGAAGGAATTGCTGAGCGCAAAGCGGATCGGACGGCCCAGGCGGGCGCCCTTCCCCGCCACCTTCAGCGCCGGCAGCGCCGGATCGGGTGCGCCGTTCCACAGGTGGGGCGGCAGCAGGCCCTCCGGGTTATCGTCCTGCATCGCCAGCCAGCAGAAGGCGGCTTCGATCGCGCCGGCGGCGCCCAGGGTGTGGCCGGTGAAAGGCTTGGTCGAGCTGACGGCGACGTCCAGGCCGAACAGCGCCTCGACGGCGCGCGACTCCATCGCATCGTTCTGCTGCGTCGCGGTGCCGTGCAGGTTGATGTAGTCGATCTCGCCCGCCGTAATCCCGGCGCGCTCGAGCGCTTCGTTCATGGCGACGCGGGCGCCGCCGCCTTCCGGGTCCGGGGCCGACATGTGGTGGCCGTCGGACGATTCGCCCCAGCCGCACAGGGCGACCGCTGACGGTTCCCGGCTCATGAGGAAGAGCGCGGCGCCCTCGCCGATATTGATGCCCTTGCGGCCTTCGCCCAGCGGATGGCAGCGGGTGTCGCTGACCGACTCCAGCGCACTGAAGCCGGCGACGGTGAAGCCGCACAGGGTGTCGACGCCGCCCGTCAGCACCGCATCGACCAGGTCCATGCGGATCAGGCGCGCGGCGCTGGCCAGCGCCTTGGCGCTCGAGGAGCAGGCGCTCGAATGCACATAGGCCGGACCGGTCACACCCAGTTCGCGCGCCAGCAGCTCGGCGCAGGACGCCATTTCCTGCTGGCCGTAGTGGAAGCCTTGCGGCAGTTCGCCCGTGTCCGCGTGCGCGGCGATGGCGGTCTCCGTCTCGCCGACACCGGAGGTGCTGGTGCCGAGGATGACGGCGACGCGGTGGGCGCCGTAGCGCGCCACGGCGGCATCGACCGCCGGGCGGATCTGGGCCAGCGCGGCCAGGGCCAGCTGGTTGTTGCGGCTGCGCAGGGGCAGCGGCAGGTGGTCCACCGGGGGCAAGGCGGCCTTCACGCGGCCGATCGGCAGCATGCGTCCGGGAGAGCAGGCGCTACTTTCCTCGAGACCGCTCTCGGCCTCGACCAGCAGGCGCTGGCGGCTGGTGGCCAGGTCCTCGCCAAGCGCGCACAGCAGCGCGCATTCGTTCAGGTACAGCATGGGTTCCTCATTCGGCCGATACCACGGTCAGCCGGTATTTATAGCGCACATTGTCCAGCACGGCTTTGCCCTGCCAGCGCGGCATGCCGCTGTAATCGATGGTCGCGACCACTTCGCCATCGCGGCGCAGGGTGCGGCGCAGCCCCTTGTCCTCGATCGTCCAGCCGGCGGGCAGCGCCTGCGCGATCGCCTCGACCGGCCACAGGGTCAGTTGCAGGTCTTCCAGCACGTCGGCGGCCTTCACCTGGCTGGGCAGCATCGGATGGCGCCATTCGCTGATCTCGCGGCCGTCGTAGTCCAGGCTCAGCACGCGCATCCCTAAGGCAAGGCCGACCAGGTTGATGTTCTTCCCGTCCACCTCCAGTGCGGCGTCGAGGTCATTCGTCTTGCCGTCGCGCTCGACGGTCAGGTGCTGCTGCACGCTGATCGTTTCGCCCAGGGCGGCGGGCGCCAGGCGCAGGCCGAGGCGCGCGGGCGTTGGCGCCGTCGCGGTGCAGGCAGCCAGCAGCAGCGCGCCGGCGAAGGGGATGGCGCGTTCAAGCCAGGACAGGCGTCGCATGGACTTCCTCCTTGGTAACGATGAAGCAGGGAGCGATCAGCCAGACCAGGGCGGTCCCGGCCAGCATGGTCAGGCCGAAGGCCCGCAGCGCCGGCGTGCCGCTCAGGGCCAGCAGGCCGAAGGACAGGATGGTGCTGGCGGCCGACAGGCCAACGGCGAGCCAGGGCGCGTCGTCGCCATGGCCGGAATCCTCCTGCAGGAAGATGCCGTAGTCGACGCCCACACCCAGCAGCAGCATCAATGCCAGCACGTGGAACAGTTGCAGGTTCTGGCCGGTAAAACCGAGCAGCGCCAGGGCCAGGACACTGGCAGCGGCGGTGGGCGCCAGCACGCGCCAGGTGCGGCCACGGTAGCGCGGCAGCAGCACCGCGAACACGATGGCGTAGGCGCCCAGCAACACCCAGCCCATGTAGGCGCGGTATTTGCCGAGCACCGAGGAAATGCCGGCGACCTTGTCGACCCACTGCACGCCTGGCAAGCCCTCGGCCACCTGGGCCAGTTGTGGAATGGCGGCGTAGCGCATGCCGCGCAGGGCGACGATGCTGGCGTGGACGCCCTCGGTCTCGCCGATCCACAGGTGGCGCCAGGGTTCTGCGGCCGGGGTCTCGAGGAAGGCGTCGACCTGGATCGGGGCGGCGGTGCTGCGCAGGTGGGCGGCGGTCTCCACGGCCCAGCCGGCATCCTCGCCGATCTCCTGTCCGAGGACGGCCAGCGGGCCCTTGGCGCCCAGCAGCTTGTCCTCGACCAGCTTCATCCTCGCGGCCTGGGCCTGTGTTGAGGGCACCCAGTTCGACAGCGCCTGGTAGCCGGCGATATCGCCTTTTGCAACCAGGGAATCCAGGCGGCGCTTGAGCGCTTCCTCGCGCTGCAGCACCTGTTCCTTCGTACCGCCACGCACCAGGTAGTACTGCACCGGGCTCGGGGCGTCGAGCAGCTTGCCCAGCTTGATCTGGTCGCGCACCAGCGCGAAAGGCGAGGATTGCAGCGAACGGATGTCGTCGTTCACGTTCAGGCGGGACAGGCCCAGCGCGGCGAGGCCGGCCAGCACCGCCACCACCAGCATCGGCGCCAGGCCGCCGGACACGCGCGGCCAGCGCTTCACAAAAGCGCCGTAGCCGCGCGCCAGCGGCCCGGCGCGCAGCGTCCGGCCGTGGATCAGCGCGGGGAACCAGCACACCACGGTCAGCCAGGCGAACACCAGGCCCAGGCCCGAGAACACGGCCATGTGGCGCAGGCCCGGGAACGGGGTCAGGGCCAGGCCCATGTAACCGATCACGGCCGCCAGCAGGGTCAGGCCGAGGCCGGGCAGCAGGCGGCGCAGCAGCCGCGGCGAATCGAGCGCCGGGTCGGCCCCGAGACGATGGCAGAGGAAGTAGATGCCGTAGTCCTGGGCCACGCCGATCAGGCTGGCGCCGAACACCAGGGTGAGCAGGTGGATGCGGCCGAACAGCAGCCAGCACAGCGACAGCGCGCCCAGGAAGCCGACGCCGACCGCCAGCACGGTAAGCGTCACCGGCTTGATCGAACGGAAGGTCAGCCAGGTGAGCAGCACGATGCCGACCATGGATCCCACGCCGATGGTGTGGACCTCGCTGCTGGCCTGGCGGCCTGCGGCGGCCGCGTGCAGGATCACGCCGGCCTTGATCACTTCGGCGGTCGGCACCGCGGCCTGCGCCGCCTGGCTCGCCTTGTCCAGCAGCGGCACCACGGCCTCCTGGTTCGACAGCGAGAAGGCCGACTGCGCCAGGGTGAAGGTGAGCAAGACGTATTCGCGCCCTTCGCCGGCCACGAACAGCTCGCCGTCGCGCGGACGCACCGGGGTCTCGCCGGCGCGTTCCTGGGCCCAGCCTGCGAACAGGCCAAAGGGGTCGTCACGGAAGCTGCCGAGTTTCGGGCCGGAGAAGGCGCTGTACAGGCGCGCCAGGGCGGAGTCGACCCAGAAGCGCTGTGGCTGCTCGCGCAGCTGCTTTTCCTGTTCCGCGGACACCAGCAGGGTCGCGTGCGGCTGCAGGCTCGCCAGCCAGCTGGCCTGGGCTTCTCCGCTCGCCGCGTCAGGCTTCAAGAGGGCCATGTGCGGCGCCAGCGTCGTGCGGAAGGCTTGCGCGGCGCGCACTGCCTCGTCCCACTGCCCTGCCCCGACCAGCACCACCACCCGCTGCTGGGCGCTGTCCACCATATGGGTGAAGGACTGCTGCAGCACCGGGTCGCGCTGCTCAGCCGGCAGCAGCGCCAGGATGTCGGTGTCGGGCGTGATGCGCTGGCCCAGCCACAGCCAGGCGTTATGGCCCAGCAGCAGGCAGACGACCAGGGCCCAGACCAGGGCGAGGCGGCGTTGCAGGTTCACAGCTGGGCCGCCTCTTCTGGCAGGATCGCCTGCGGGCCGGTCTTGATGTCGCTGAAGACGATGTCGGTCTTGTCTCCACCGGCATCGACCATGTGGATGCTGCGCACATAGGCGCCGCCTTCCAGCGAGATCGCGCCGACTGCCTTGGCCACCGCCGGGTTGCGCGCCTTCAGCGCCACTTTCCACGTGTCGCCGTTGACCGCGCCGTCCACCTCGAACAGGTTCTCCAGCTGGCCCAGGTCGCCGCCCAGCAGCGAGAACAGCACGCCGTTAATCATGCGCACGGTCGGTTCCTGGCTGGCGTCGAGGCGCATGGCGACACGGTCGCCCTGCATGTGGACGATCTCGTCGCGCTTCAGGCGCAGGGTGTTCGGGAAGGGTTTCAGGGTGCGCCACAGCACGCCCTTGCCGGCGACGACGCAGAAGCGGCCGCTGGACGCCAGCGGCTTCTTCATGCCGGCGAGCTGCTTGGTCTGCTCGAAGCGGCCGCACAGCTGCTCCGGCTTGGCGAGCATGGACTGGATCTTGGCCACGGGCGCGGCGGCGCCGGCCATCGAGGCTGCACCAGCCAGCGCGAGAGTGAGGACGAATCGTTTCATGGTGCGGGTACTCCCAGCTTTTCGAACAGGATGGGCGGCGAGGCGAAGCACATCTCGCGGGTCTCGAGGTCGACCGCCACCTGGGTGGTGGTGGCGCGGTTCAGGCGTTTTCCCGTGGCGGCGTCGCTCACGGTGTAGTCGATGCGCAGGCGGCTTTCCCACTCGACGATCTCGGCGCGCAGCAGCAGGCGCTGGCCGAACACGCCTGATCCGGCATAGCGCAGGTTCATCTCGATGATCGGCCACATATAGCCGGAGTCGCGCATCTGGCCGTAGTTGTAGTCGATCTTGTCCAGCAGCGCGCAGCGCACCACCTCGAGGTACTTGACGTAGTTGCCGTGCCAGACGATCTCCATCGGGTCGAGGTCGAAGAACTGCACCTGCACCTCGGCCTCGGCCCACCAGCGGCTCGGCTCCTTCTTCTTACGCATACAGGCTCCAGGCCTGGTCGCGGATGCGGCCCAGCAGCAGCTTGAGGTCCGGGTCGAGGCGGCGGTCTTCCGTGACCGGCTTGATGTCCTCGCCCAGCAGGTCGAGCATGCGGGCGAGCGGCGCCGGCAGTTGTTTCGCCGGGTCGACGCGCTGGCGCAGCCACACGCCCTGGCGCACGGTGATGAGCAAGGCTGCCGCCACCTGCTCGGTCAGTTCCAGCACACGCAGGCAGTCGCGCGCGGCGATGGTGCCCATGCTGACCTTGTCCTGGTTGTGGCACTCGGTCGAGCGCGAGAACACCGAAGCCGGCATGGTGAGCTTGAGGGCTTCGGCGGTCCAGGCCGAGGCGCTGATCTGCAGGGCCTTGAGGCCATGGTTGATCGGCGCCTGTTCGCCCTGCATGCCCGACAGGTTGGCCGGCAGGCCGGCATTGTAGCGGGCGTCGACCAGCAGGGCCATCTGGCGGTCCAGCAGATCGGACAGGTTCGCCACCGCGTTCTTCATGCCGTCCATGGCGAAGGCGATGTGGCCGCCGTAGAAGTGGCCGCCGTGCAGCACGCGCTCGCCTTCGGCGTCGATGATGGGGTTGTCGTTGGCGCTGTTTAGCTCATTTTCGATGCAGTCGCGGAAGAACGGCAGCGCATCGGCCAGCACGCCGATCACGTGCGGGGCGCAGCGGATCGAATAGCGGTCCTGCAGGCGCTTGCCGTTGCGTTCCAGCTGACCCGCGTATTCCAGGTCCTGGCGCAGCCAGGCGGCCACGCCCTGCATGCCGGCGTGCGGCTTCACCGAGAACAGGGTTTCGTCGAAGTGGTGGTCGTTGCCGTCCAGGGCGAAGGAGGCCAGCGCGGTGATGCGGGTAACCAGCTGCGCGAGGTACTGGGCGCGGTCGTAGGCGATGCAGGCCAGGCCGGTCATGACGGCGGTGCCGTTCATGATCGCCAGGCCCTCTTTCGGGCGCAGGCGCAACGGGGTGATGCCGGCTTCCTGCAGGGCCTGGGCGCTAGGGACCTGCACGCCGTCGCGCAGCACCTCGCGTTCGCCGCACAGCACGGCGGCCAGGTAGGACAGCGGGGTCAGGTCGCCGCTGGCGCCGACCGAGCCTTCGCTCGGGATCAGGGGCAGCAGGCCCGCGTCGAAGAGGCGCACGATCTGTTCCAGCAGGCCCACGCTCACGCCCGAAAAACCTTTCGAGAGCGAGGCCAGGCGCGCGGCCATCACGGCGCGGGTCTGGCCCGCATCCAGATAGGCGCCCAGGCCGCAGCCGTGGTAGGTGTAGAGGTGGTGCGGCAGGTCCGGCACCAGGCTCAAAGGCACCTCGACCGTGCAGGAGTCGCCGTAGCCGGTGGTCACGCCGTAGATGGTGCCGTCCTCGCGCAGCAGGCGGTCGAGGAAGTCGGCGCCCTTGGCGATCGCGGCGCGGAACGCCGGATCGTCGGACAGCGCCGGCTTGGCGGTGCCGCGGGCGATGGCATTGATGTCTTCCAGCGTCAGGCGTTCGCGGTCGAAGCGCACGGTGCGCTGGGGAGTGTTCAGGTCAGTGAGCTGCATGGGCAAGGTCCGGATCGGGTAAGTGCCAAAAATCGTAGAAGTTGAACCACTCCAGCGGCGCGCGCCGGGCGTGGTATTCGAGGCGGCGCGCATAGTCGCCGGCAAGTGTGGCCAGCGCCCCCTCGCGATCGCGGCGCGGCAGTTGTACCTCCTCGCGCAGGCGCTCGAAGTGCAGCTCGTAGCCGTCGCCGTGGCGGGTGGCGAACATGGTATACAGCGGGCAACCGAGCACCGAGGCCATGACATAGGGCCCGACCGGGAAAGCGGCAGTCTGGCCGAGGAAAGGCGCGAGCGCCACGCGTGGATTGCCAGATACCGGCACGCGGTCGCCGGCGATGACGACGAACTCGCCCCGGCCGATGCGCTCGGACAGCAGCATGGCCGTGGCCGGGCTCATCTCGGTCACCTGCATCAGGTTCATCTGGCTGCGCGGGTCGAGCTTGCCCAGCATATTGTTGAAGGCCTGCGCGTGGCGGGTGTGCACCAGCACCGTGATCTTCAGGCCGGGCGTGTGCATCGACAGCGCGCGGCACAGGTCGTGGTTGCCCAGGTGGGCGCACATCAGCATGGCGCCCTTGCCCTCCCTGATGCGCTGCAGGAGCGGCTCGTCCCCGCTCACGCGCACGCGGGACGTGTCGAACACGCCGCCCCACAGCAGCATCTTGTCGAGGATGGATTCGGCGAAGGAAGCGAAATGGCGCAGCACGCCGAGCAGGCCGGCCGGCTGGCCGACGCGGCGCAGGTAGTCGCGCGAGACCCGGCGCGCCCTGGCCTGGGTCGCGACGTACCACAGCAGCACCGGGTACAGCAGCACCCTGAAGGGCCAGCGGCCGAACACCCGGCAGACCCAGAACAGCAGGCGCATGCCGGCCACGAAGCTTGCTTCGTTGATGGCGGCCCAGTGCCGGGTATCCGTGGCGGTGTTCAGGCGCGCCATGTGCGGACCAGCAGCGAAGGGATACGCGGCAGCATGCCGAAGAACAGGGCCACGTGCAGGCGCGTGATCAGGACGTTGTCGGTCCAGGCCTTGAAGTGGGACACGCCGTCTTCCGGGTAGCCGACGCGGGTAGCCAGGTTCACGACCTGGACGCCGTCCCAGTACAGGCGCACCAGGATCTCGATATCGAAATTCATGCGCAGGCCGAGCTTGCGGCGCGCGGCCAAGGCCAGCACGGGCGCCACCGGGTAGACACGGAAGCCGCACATCGAGTCGCGGATCGCCAGCGACAGCGTGTTGATCCAGACCCAGACGTGGGTCAGGTAACGGGCGTACAGGCGCAGGGCCGGCACCGACTCGTCATAGACCGGGCAACCCGCCACCACCGCCTGCGGATGCGCGCGCGCCGCATCGAGGAAGCGCGGGATGTCGGCCACGCTGTGCTGGCCGTCGGCGTCGACCTGCAGCACGTGGCTGTAGCCGTCTTTCTGCGCGCGGCGGAAACCCGTGAGCACCGCCCCGCCCTTGCCCTGGTTGACGGCGTGGCGCTCCAGCACCACGCGTCCCGGGTGCCTGGCGGCGAGCGCATCCAGCGCCGCGGCGCAGCTGGCAGAGCTGCCGTCGTCCACGAGGATGCAGGGCAGATCGTGGGCCAGCACTTGGTCCACCACCCGGCCGATGGCGTGCTCGTGGTTATAGACGGGGATGACGACGCAAGGGTTCACGGCTCAAGCCTTTTCGAAACGCAGCAGCGAGTGGCAATAGCCGATGTTGTCACGCGTGGTGACCAGCTTCAGGCCGGCGGCTTGCGCCAGGCGCACGTAGTCGGCGCTCTCGTAGACCTTGCTGTTGCCGCTCGCAACCGCCGTGAAGTAGGGCGAGGTGTTGATCAGGCAGTAGGCGGCGATGTCGTAGCGCTGGCGGTCCCAGAAGGTGTCGAGCACCAGCACCTGGCCGCGCGGGCCGAGTGCGTCGGCGACGCGCCGGAAGATGCTGGCGATCGCCTCTTCCGAGAAGCAGCTCAGGAACTGGCTCATCCAGATCAGGTCCATGTCGCCGGGCAGCGGCGCCTCGAAGTCCAGCAGATTGGTCGGGTGCAGGCTGGCGCGCTCGCGCAGGCCGGCAGCCTCCAGGTTCTTCTCGGCCACGGCCAGCTGGCCCGGCAGGTCGACCAGGTGCAGGGCCACGCTCTCATTGGCGCCAAGGGCCGCCAGCGTGAACTTGCCGGTGTTGGCGCCGATGTCCATCAGGCGGCGCGGGCTTGTTGCAAAGACGTCGGGCAGGATGTCCGGGAAGGAGGTGTCCGAGTAGTAGTGATCGAAGGCGAACCAGCTGGTGCGCGCCGCTTCCGGCAGCTGGGACAGGCCTTCGTACACAGTCGGCCAGTCGCCGAACACTTTCAGGCCGACCGGCTTTTCCTCGTCGAGCGAAGCGTCGAGCGAGAACAGGGCCTGGTAGCAGACGTCATGGTTGAAGTCGATGTTCACCTGGGTGATCGGATCGGTCAGGATCACGAAGCCGGCCTTGTCGAGCACGTAGCGGCCCTGATCGAGGTAGACCACGCCGGCGGACAGGCAGGTTTCGAGCACCAGTTTCAGGGCGTAGGCAGTCCAGCGCCCGGTCGCGGCCATCTGGTCCACCGACAGGCCGGTGTCGCCGGCGTCGGCGATGGCCTGCAGCATGCCGCGCTTCCAGGCGAAGCGCACGCACTGGAAGACGACTGGGGCAAAAGCGATCTTCTGGGCTTCAAAACGGGCCTCGAAGGCGCTCTGGCCGCTAGGTGAAAATTTCTTGTTCAGGGTGCTCATGGGGTCTTCAACAAAATGCGGCCGCTGGCATGGGCGCCAACGTCCGAGAAATAACGGAAGTGCAACTGGGCCTTCGCCACCTCGTGCACGAGTTCGAGCTGCACCGGCTGCTCCGGGCGGATCATCTGCTGGAATTTCAGGGCGTTGATGCCCTTGAACCCGGGTTCCAGGCCGAAATGCTGGCGTCCATAGTGGATCGCCCAATCGACCTGCACCACGCCCGGCAGCACGGGCGCGACGCTGAAGTGGCCATCGAAATACAGCAGGTTCGCGGGCACGGTCAGCTCGAGGAGCGTGCGTGCCGCTTCCTGCTCCAGGACGCGCACGGCGGGCAGGCGCGGACGCTCCTCCAGCAGTGCCAGCAGCAGGGCCTGGGTGGTCTTGCCCTGGGCGTTCACGGGCAGGCGTTCCAGGTATCGCCAGCGGCGCGGCAGCGCCACGGCTTCCAGGCCGTCCGCCAGCCCGGTGCGCAGCCGGCCGCTCACTGCCGCGCGCCCTTCCCGCTCGAGCAAGGCCTGTCCTTCAGGCGTCGGCACGACGAAGGCGGCCAGCACCTGGCGGCCCGGGCTTGGGACGGCCAGCACCTTCGCTTCGCGCACCAGGCCGGTCGCGCACAGGGCCGCCTCGATGGCGTCCAGCGAGATGCGCTTTTCTTCGATCTTGACGATGCGGTCGGCGCGGCCACGCAGCACGAAGCCTGCGCCGCTGGCCTCGACCCGGTCGGCCAGGCGCTGCCAGCGGCCAGGACCGGCGAAGCCGGATTGCACTTCGAGCAGGCCGTCGGCATCCTGGCGCCACTGCACGCCGGGCAAGGGCGTCCAGGTCTCGTTCACGCGACGCTGGCGCCAGGCGACGCCACCGGTCTCCGAGCTGCCGTAGACCTCGACCGGGGCCTGGCCCAGCAAGGCGGCCGCGTGCTGCGCCGCCCCCTCTTCCAGCATGCCGCCGGACGAGAACACGGCGCGCAGCTGCCTGCTGCCTTCGCGCCAGTCGAGATGCTCGGGCAGGCGCTTCAGGTGGGCCGGGCTGGCCAGCAGCACGCAGGGAGCCTGCGCCAGCGCGGGCGCCAGCGTTTCCGGGAATTCGTGGCGTTCGGCGTGGACCGGACGGCCCTCGGCCAGCGGCCACAGGACCCGGAACAGCAGGCCGTAGATATGCTGGTGCGAGACGGTCGCCAGGATGGCGGCGTCGCCCAGGCGCGCGCCGAACTGCTGCTCGAGTGCGGCGATTTCGCTGGTCAGCTGCGACAGCTGCTTCGGGATCGGGGTCGGCTCGCCGGTGCTGCCGGAAGTGAACACGACCAGCGCCGGGAAACCCGGCGCAGGCACCGGCCACTCACCCTGCCAGTCGTCGGCTTCGCCCGGCGCCAGCCCGTCGGGGAAGGCGCCCCAGAGGGCATCCACCTGCCCCCTAAGCGCGGCGCAGGTCGCGGGCAGCACGTCGGCGCCGAGCCAGACGGTCTTCCCGGACAGCCAGGCGCCCAGCAGGCCGGCCGCGAATTCCAGGCTGTCCTCATGGTAGAGCGCGACCCGGGTGGCGGCGCTGCGCCGGCCGAGCGCGGCCCAGGCGCGCACGCGCGCCAGGAAGTCGCCGTGGCGCACGGGCGCACCAAGACGCCAGCCGGTGATGGCTTGCGGCGAACGGGTGGCGATGCGATAAAACAGATCAGGCATGGTGCAGACGCTTGAACCTCATGCGCAGCAGGTACTCGCCGCCGAACATCAGGCCCATCAAAATATAGGCGATCACGCCGTTGTAGAGCGACCAGGCGGCCTCGCTGGCGAACAGCGCGGTGCCGAGGGCGATCGTGCCGTTGGCTGCGAAGAACAGGCACCAGGCCTGGGTCACGCGGCGCGTATAGGCGACGGCTGCGGGCGGCAGCTCGGGCTCGCGCAGGCGCGCCAGGCGCTCGACCATCGGCATGCCCGTCAGCAGGCTGGCTCCGAAAGCTGCGAGCATGGCGACGTTGACCAGCACCGGGTAGAGCTTCAGGGGCAGCACCGCATTCGACCCGACGGCGATGGCGACCAGCAGCAGCGCGCCGCCCGCCGTCCAGCGCGCGGCCGGGCTGACCCGCAGGGCCGGCAGGCGCGTGGCGGCCGCCAGCAGCAGCAGGCCGGCCAGCCAGCGCGGCTCGATGCTGCCGTGGCCGAACCAGATCGCCAGCGGATACAGCAGCGTCAGCGCCGCCGCCAGGACGTTCCAGATCACGTGGGAATCAGGCCGCGGCCGTCTGCTCTTCGGCCAGGCCGGCGAGCGCGTCCACCACGTCTTCGATCGTGCGGATGGTCTTGAACACTTCCGGCTGCAGGCGCTTGCCGGTCATCTGCTTGAGCTTGACCGCGAGGTCGACGGCGTCGATGCTGTCGATGTCGAGGTCGGCGTACAGGTTCGATGCCGGGCTCAAGCTCGCGCGGTCCAGTTCGAACATCTCCGCCAGCAGGTCGGCGACCCAGGTGAACAGTTCGTCCCGGTTCATGTCGTGAATGCTTACCATGACAACTCCTTAATCCTTATTTCTTACGGTTCGTTTCGATCATCGCGGCCAGCGCGCGCACCGATGCGAAATGGCGGCGGGTTTCCTGCGACTCCGCCGACAGGGTGATGCCATAGCGCTTCTGCAGCGCCACGCCGATTTCCAGTGCATCGATCGAGTCCAGTCCCAGGCCCTCGACGAACAGCGGCGCTTCGCTGTCGATGTCGTCCGCGGTGATGTCTTCGAGTTGCAGGACGTCGATGATCAACGTCTTCACTTCCTGTTCAAGCATGGTGCTGGCCTTCTTTCATAAAAAACTGTTGCAGGTATTCGGTGAGGCGGCGCGCCGCCACCACGTCGCTGGTGTCGTCCGCGCGGAAATGCTCCACGCCGATGTCGTCCTTGACCTCGATGCGAAAGTGCGCCTGGCGCGGCGGCACATGCCACCACTTGTCGCCCTTGCCGAGGGTTGGTGGTTCGCAGCTGATCACCACCGGGGTGATCGCGCGTTCGCCGCGCACGGCGACGTTGGCCGCGCCGCGCTTGAGTTCCGCCACCGCGCCGCGCGGGGTGCGGGTCCCTTCCGGGAAGATGATCAGGTTGCCGCCCGCGCGCAGCGAGGCGATGCAGTCGTCGATCAGCTCGGGGCCGCGGTCGTTGCAGATATAGCGCGCCGCGCGCACCGGACCGCGGGTAAACGGGTTGTTGACCAGGGCGCCCTTGACGATGCAGTCGGCGTTGGGCACGAAGGCAATCAGGAACACGGTGTCGATCAGGGTCGGGTGGTTCGCCAGGATCAGCTGCCCTTCCCGCCCGAGCTTGTCCAGGCCCCGCACCTCGTAGCGCAGCACGCCGAGGCCGCGCATGATGCCGACAAAAGCGCGGAAGCTCGCACTGATGGTGGCGCGCGCGGCGCGCTGGCGGGCGCCCGGCTCGCGCACGAACAGGGCCAGCAAGGGAAACACGATCACGCGCAGGATCAGGCCGCCGAGGCCGAAGAGCGCGAAACTCAGGCCCGTCGCGAACACGCGCCAGGCATGGCCGAGCTTAGCCAGCATGGCGGCTCCAGGTCCAGCGCTTGCCGCCGGCTTCGCGCACCAGTTGGGAATCCGCGCCGTGCTGGAAACGCAGTACCTCCAGCCCGCCCGGCATGCGCGCAGCGCTGGCTGCGTCCTGGGCGCGCCATGACAGGCGGATGGCGTCAACGTCCGCCGGGACCATGGTCCAGGCGAAGGCCCAGGGCTGCTCTTCGCAGTCCTCGAATGCACGCAGCGGATCGGGCAACGTGGTGTCGCAGGCGACCAGCAGCACCTTCGGCGCGCCGTCGGCGAGCTGGCCGCAGGCTTCGATCACCGCGTGCTCGATGGTGGAACTACCGCCGGCGAGCGCCACATGGTTGGCGCGGTCGGCGCGCGCGATCGAGAACAGGCCGGCGCTGGCATTGTGCACGGCGAGGCCGAAGGCGGTCGGCGACAGCGGTTCGCCGCGCGCCAGGTCGCCCAGCAGTTCCACGGCGCGTGCGACTTCGCCATGGCGCGAGCAGAACACGGTCGGGACGTCCTTTTCCCCGCCCAGGCATTCGTAGGCGACTTCGAGGGCCATCCGGCCCAGGAAGCCGGCGCGGCGGCGCAGCATCGCAGGCATGGCGGCGACCTTCGGTTCTTCGCCAGGCTCGATGACCCAGGGCTCGCGCGCCCACTCCGCCCAGCGCTCCTGCGTCGTCAGGCGAGGCGCCCACGCGGCGTGCCGCGCAATGGAAAAGACAACCTCGGAATCAAGCATGGTTCGCTACGTGGAAAGGTGAAATGCGCAATGGTGCGGCGCGACAGATTGAACGGAATTATAATCGTTCGACTTGCCTTGTAGGAACTGTCTGACAGGGCCGCAACCGTTTTGCAACAGTTGAACAGGCTGCGCTGGGGGCGAAATCGAGGAGGCGCGATCTTGCCACAGCAATACGACGGACAATCTCTCCGATTGTCACGAAAGCTGGAAGAATTACTCAGAAGTTAGCAAAGTGCAAGCAGCCTTGAAAACAAGGCAAGTATGCATGCAGATATGCTAGGCCGGCAGCAGCGCGCGCAGGCGCTCCGGCAGGGGCCGCGACTTCTCGGCCTTGAAATCGATCCACACGACCTTCGCGCCGCCCTCGGCATGCAGCGCCCCCGCCTGTCCGCCTGCCTCGACGAGGCGGATCTCGTGCGTCACCTCGATGCTTGAACGGCCCGGCGGACTGACGAAGGTAGCGACCTCGATCTCGCCCGGGTAAGTCAGCTGTTTCAGGAAGCTGCAGTAGGCGTTGACGATCACCGGTCCTTCGCTGGACGCGGCAGGATCCGGCAGCGCCCCGACCTCGCCGAGCCAGGCGATGCGCGCCGATTCGATATAGCGGAAATAGACGGTATTGTTGACGTGGCCCATCGCATCCATATCGCCCCAGCGGATCGGGATGCGCATGGTGTGCACGTGGGCCCGTGTCGCAGGCAGGTTCACTGTGCCGTCATCCCGTCGTCGGCCGTGATGATGGCGCCGTTGATGAAGTGGGCCTCTTCCGCCGCCAGCAGGAGCAGCAGGCCGTCGAGGTCTTCCGGCCGGCCCGGGCGCTTGCGGGGCAGCATGTCGATCAGCTTGCGTCCCTGCTCGGTGTCGAAGTAATCCTCGTTCATCTCGGTGGCGATGTAGCCGGGGCAGATGGCGTTGACGTTGATGCCGTACTTGCCCCACTCGACCGCCATCGCCTTGGTCATCTGCACCACGCCCGCCTTGCTCATGCAGTAGACGCCGATCTGCGGCAGCACCCGCAGCCCCGCCACCGAGGCGATGTTGACGATGCGGTGCTGCTTGCGCGGGTCGCCCTTGGCGCGCTGGATCATGCGCTTGGCCGTCTGCTGCGCCACGAAGAAGGCGCCGCGCAGATTGGTGTCCATGATGTAGTTGTAGTCGTCCTCGGTGACGTCCAGCAGGCGCTGGGTGCTCGACACGCCCGAGTTGTTCACCAGGATGTCGATCGGCCCCGCCTCGGTCTCGGCGTGCGCGATGGCCGCCTTGATCGAGCCGAGATCCGTCACGTCCAGGCGCACCACGTGCGCGGCGCCGCCGTCGGCCTCGATCTCGGCGCGCAGCTCCTTGAGGCGCTCGACGCGGCGCGAGGCCAGCACCACCTGGGCGCCGGCGCCGGCCAGCGCTTTCGCGAAGCGCGCCCCCAGGCCGCTCGAGGCGCCGGTGACCATGGCGATCTTTCCTTCGTAATTGACTTCGATACCCACGCTCGCCCTCCTTCACAGAAGGCACCATCTTACACAAATCATCAGTATTAGATTGCCGCATCTAATAATGTCCGTAAAATGGCGCCCAAAGTTGCAAACGTCGATAAAAACCCGCACACTCGTGCTTAAATTTTTTCTACCCCTATAAAAAACATGACTGAGCCAACCAACATCCTCGAACAATACGGACCGCGTGAAGCAATGGAGTACGACGTGGTCATCGTCGGCGGCGGCCCCGCGGGCCTGTCCGCGGCGATCCGCCTGAAGCAGCTGGCGGCAGAAAAAGGGCAGGAGGTCTCGGTCTGCGTGCTGGAAAAAGGCGGCGAGCTGGGCGCCCACATCCTGTCGGGCGCGGTGATGGACCCGATCGCCCTGAACGAGCTGATCCCCGACTGGAAAGAGAAAGGCGCACCGCTCAACACCCCGGTGACCGAAGACCAGGTGCTGTTCCTCACGGAGACGAAGGCGATCGCGACCCCGCACTTCATGGTCCCGAAGATGCTGACCAACCACGGCAACTACGTGATCTCGCTGGCCAATGTGGTGCGCTGGCTGGGGCAGCAGGCGGAAAGCCTGGGCGTCGAGATCTTCCCGGGCTTCCCCGCCGCCGAGATCCTGTACAACGACGACGGCTCGGTCAAGGGTGTCGCCACCGGCAATATGGGCGTCAAGCGCGACGGCGAGCCGGGCTCGGACTTCCAGCTCGGCATGGAGCTGCACGCCAAGTACACCTTCTTCGCCGAAGGCTCGCGCGGCCACCTGGGCCGCCAGCTGATGGCCAAGTATGACCTGAACAAGGGCCGTGACCCGCAGGTCTACGGCATCGGCATCAAGGAGCTGTGGGAGATCGACCCGGCCAAGCACAAGCCGGGCCTGGTGGTGCACACCGCCGGCTGGCCGCTCGACAACGACACCTACGGCGGCTCCTTCCTCTACCACCTGGAAAACAACCAGGTGGCGGTCGGCTTCGTGGTGGGCCTGGCTTACCAGAACCCCTACCTGTCGCCCTACGAGGAATTCCAGCGCTATAAAACCCACCCGGCGATCCGCCACTACTTCGAGGGCGGCAAGCGCATCTCGTATGGCGCGCGCGCCATCACCGCAGGGGGCTTGCAGTCCTTGCCGAAGACCGTCTTCCCGGGCGGCGTTCTGGTCGGCTGCGATGCCGGCTTCCTGAACACCAGCCGCATCAAGGGCAGCCACGCCGCGATCAAGACCGGCATGCTGGCCGCCGATGCCGCGTTCGCGGCGCTGATCGAGGGCCGCCAGCACGACGAGCTGGCGAGCTACCCGGCCGCGTTTGACCAGTCCTGGCTGAAGGAAGAGCTGCACGTGGCGCGCAACTTCAAGCCCTGGATGAGCAAGGGCCTGTACGTCGGAACCATCATGACCGGCATCGACCAGCTCATCTTCCGCGGCAAGGCGCCCTGGACCCTGCACCACAAGCACGCCGACCACGAATGCCTGAAGCCGGCCGCGCAATTCAAGCCGATCGTGTATCCGAAGCCGGACGGCAAGCTGACGTTTGATCGCCTGTCCTCGGTGTTCATCTCGAACACCAACCACAGCGAAGACCAGCCGGTGCACCTGACCCTGAAGAATCCGAGCGTGCCGGTCGAAGTCAACCTGGCCAAGTATGCGGGCCCCGAGCAGCGCTACTGTCCGGCCGGCGTCTACGAGTTCGTCAAGACCGACGAAGGCCGTGACCGCCTGCAGATCAACGCCCAGAACTGCGTGCACTGCAAGACCTGCGACATCAAGGATCCGACCCAGAACATCGTCTGGGTGACGCCGGAAGGCGGCGGCGGGCCGAACTACCCGAACATGTAAGGGCTGCCATGCGAGCCACTTACCTGCGGCCGGCGGCGCTGCTGCTGGCCATGTCCGCCCTGTGCGCCGCACAGGCGGCGCCCGCGGCCGCGGCGAAAGCGGCCCCGAAAGCCGAGAATCCGCGCTTCGAGATCCTGCGCAAGCAGGGCTTCAGCATCCAGCCGGACATCGATTACCTGACCGCCGGCGGCAAGGAGCTCAAGCTCGACATCTACCGTCCGGCCGGCAGCGAGGCAAAAGCGCTGCCCGTGGTGCTCTACTTCCACGGCGGCGGCTGGGTTGCCGGCTCGCGCGAGCGGGCTGCCTTGTCGAGCCTGCCCTTCCTGCACATGGGCTTCGCGGTGGTGAACGTCAGCTACCGCCTGGCCAATGTGGCGCTGGCCCCGGCCGCCGTCGAGGACACTCTGTGCGCGCTGCAGTGGGTCGGCATCAATGCGAAGAAGTACGGCTTCGACGTGAACAAGGTGGTGACCTCGGGCGACTCCGCAGGCGGCCACCTGGCGCTCGCCACCGCGATGATCCCCTCGGACTCGCCTTTCACTTACCAGTGCGCGGCCAACGAGGGCGCCTGGAGCGGCCCCTACACGAACGCGGCGCCGAAGGTGGCGGCGGTGATCAACTGGTACGGCATCACCGACGTCGCCGACATGCTGCAGGGACCGAATATCCGTTCCTATGCGGTGAGCTGGTTCGGCAGCATGCCGGGACGCGAGGCGCTGGCGAAGTCGCTCTCGCCCTTGAGCTACGTGCGCCCCGGCGGCCCGGCCGTCTACACGATCCATGGCGACGCCGATCCCCTGGTGCCCTACGCCCACGGCCTGCGCCTGAAGGCGGCGCTCGACAAGGCCGGCGTGAAGAACGTGCTGCACACCATTCCCGGCGGCGGGCACGGCGGCTTCAAGCTCGAGCAGGTCCAGGGGGCCTACAAGGGCATGCAGGGTTTCCTGCACGAACTGGGACTTGCGCCGAAAGCGCCTTGAACCCCTACCGCAGCCGCCTTGTTGGCGGCTGAGTATGTACGCCCAGTCCTACGGGCACCCCGCCCCGATTCCGATTGCCCCTGCCCCTCAGGGGTTTAAGATGGACTCCTCAACCATCGATCGAGGAGACTGGCATGGGTGAAAACAAAGGACATGGAGTCAAGGGACCGCGTCACGATAACGACATGGACGACCTGAGCATGAACCAGGGCGGCCAGCAACAGTCGGGCAACCAGCAATCGGGACGCCAATCGGGGAATCTGCAGTCAGGCCAGCAGCAAGGCAGCCAGCAGTCCGGTCAACAACAGCAGGGCAGCCAGCAATCGGGGCAGCGCCAGCAAGGAAGCCAGCAGTCCGGCCAGCAACAGCAAGGCAGCCGGCAATCCGGCCAGCAACAACAGGGCAGCCAGCAATCGGGCGGCCAGCATGCCTCCGGCGGCACGCCGGCACTGGATGACCTCGGTTCGCGCCAGGGGGAATCCGCAAAGGATGCGTCCCAGGCCTGGAGCCAGGACAACAGCATCGACAAGCAGCGCGGCAACCGCTAGACGGCACCCTCAAGGCAGGGGCGACACCGCGGGCAGGCCTTCCGGCCGCCGCGGTGTTTTTGCTTGTGCGTACTGCCGGGCTTGTGCGAACCCTCCGACAAACAGACCTGAAGCTGTCCGATTGCCGTCTCACGTGGAAGGCCTATGATGGAGTCATCGCAGCAAGCATGGAGCCGAGTATGGGTGAAAACCAGAGCAATCAGCAGAAGCAATCGCGTCCCGATCCTGCTGTCGCGGATCCCGACAAGGACTTAGTCAGCACCGCCGGCCAGGGCCAGGGACTGGGCAATCAACAGTCCGGCAACCAGCAAACCGGCAAGCAGCAGTCTGGCCAGCAAGGTAGTCAGCAACAAGGTAGTCAGCAGCAAGGCGGCCAGGCCGACCAGCAGCGCGCCAATCGTTGAACCGGCACGCCAGCTGTCCAACGCGCACCGAGGCGAGTCCCGGTGCGCGTTTCCATTTGGTCAGCGCGTCACGTGGGCGCGGTTGAGCCGCCGCTCGGCGCGCCGCTGCAGCGCCTCGAAGAACAGGCTCAGCACCCAGTAGATGCAGGCCGCCGCGATGTAGAGCGGCAGCGGCTGGAAGGTCGTGGCGATCACCTCCTTCGTCGCCAGCATCAGTTCCGTCAGGGCGATCACCGAGACCAGCGAGGTGTCCTTGATCAGGCTGATCAGGGTATTGCTCATCGAGGGCACGGCGATGCGCAGGGCCTGGGGCATGACGATGTGGTGCAGGGTCTGCCAGTAACCCAGGCCCAGGCTGAACGCCGCCCGCCACTGCCCTTCGCTGACCGCGCGGATGGCGCCGCGCAGGCTCTCGGACAGGTAGGCGCCGCTGTTGAGCGAAAGCGCCAGCACGCCTGCCGTCACCGGGGTGAACTCGATGCCCACGCTCGGCAGCCCATAATAGATGACGAAGATCTGCACCAGCAGCGGCGTGCCGCGCATCGCGCTCACGTACAGGCCGGCAGGCAGGCGCAGCACCGCCCATGGCGAGATGCGCATCAGGGCGACGGGCAGGCCGATCGCCAGGCCGCCGATCATGGAGGCGACGGCGAACAGCAGCGTGTAGCCGGCGCCCGTGAGCATCACCGGCGCCGCGTCGCGCAGCAGCGCGATCAGCTCCGTCACGCCGGCACGCGCATGGTGTGCTTCATGTTCATGGCGCGCGGCTGGCGTCGATGCCGAACCACTTGAGCGACAATGCCTTCAGGGTGCCATCGTTGGCGGCATCCAGCAGGATCTTGTCGACCGCCGCCTTGAACTGCGGGCTGCCCTTGCGGAAGGGAATGCCCATGCGCTCGACCGCGCCGACCTTTGCGCCGCCCTTGATCGGCAGCTGGGAATTCTTCAGCAGGTAGGCCACCATCAGGCTGTCGTTCAGCGCCGCGTCGATGCGGCCGAAGGCCAGGTCCTGCAGGTTTTCCGGGGCCGCCGGATAGCTCTTGACCTCGATCCCCGGCACCGCCTTGGCCTGCTGCTCGAACACGCTGCCCTGCCCCACGCCCAGGCGCTTGCCTTTCAGTTCCTGCAGGCTCGCATACGTCGCGCGGTCGTTCTTGCGCACGATGAGCTGCGGGTGCGAATAGGTGTAGGGGCGCGAGAAATCGAAGGCCTGTTCACGCTTCGGGGTGATGCCGACCTGGCTGACGATGACGTCGTATTTGCCGCTTGCCAGGCCCGCGAGGATGGCGGCCCATTCGGTGGCGACGAATTCGGGGCGCAAGCCCAGCTTGTTCGCCACCAGCTTGGCGACGTCGACGTCGTAGCCGGTGAGCTGGCCGGTCTTCGGGTCCTTGTAGTTGAAGGGCGGGTAGGTCCCTTCCATCGCGATGCGCAGCACGCCGCGCTTCTTCGCCTCCTGCAGCAGGTCGGCCGCCTGCGCAGGGCTTTGCACGGCCAGGAAAGCCAGGGCCAGGCCGGCGCCCAGGACGGCGCGGCGCGAAAACAGGTTCGAGTGCTTGACCATCAATCCTCGCTCAATCGACAGGAGAACTGACTTTATAACCGAAAAATGACAGCCGCGGCTAGGGCCGGCCTTCCCTGCCTAAGTACTCGACAAGAAACAAATGTGAATTTTGGCGAACAGAACCGGATGCGATGCAAGGCGGCGAGTGCGCCGCAGTGCGAGCACTGCAAGCAGGAGCCAACGCAGCAGCGCGCCGGTTATGGAAGCCAAAAACACATTTATTTCGGGGCGAGTACTTAGTAGCTCGGGCGGCGGGCCCGTGCGCCGAAAGGATGGCCGACCACCAGCGTGGTGCTCAGGACCAGGGTCGACAGGCCGAGGATCAGCTGCACCAGGCGATCGTCCGGCAGGACCCAGACCTGGCCGCGCGGCGGCTCGGCGCCGGTGGCGGCGCTGATGAGGGGCGCGATCCAGTCCGCATCCGGCTCGACGTCCAGCAGCACGGCGTCGCCCGTGGTCTGCATGTAGACATTGCCGCCTTCGGCCAGGGTGAAGCAGATGCCGACGCCGGTCTCGGTAGGCTTCACCAGTTCCTGCAGCGCGCGATTGTGCTCGTCGATCCAGAGCTCGACGTCCTGCGGCGTTTCGAGATGGATCCAGGGACGGGGACGGAAGCGCGGCTGCGGTGCGGTATCGGATGGCGAAGTCATGTGATGCAGGTGAAAGCGGGAGGAGCAGTATCTTACGGCATTTTGACGCCACGGAGTCGTGTGCATTGATCCACATCAAACCCATCCGCACGATTGGATTTGACGCGCTCGTCAATACGGCATATATTTTCCATCACGAAATGGAAAGGTTTCCATTCCCAGCCTCAGCAGGACCATTCGAGACCAACGACCAAGTTGGCAAACCGTGGAACGCCGTCCTGGCGCTTCCTATATTTCACGGAGTACATGAGGAGCCGAAGTGAATAATCAGAACCAGAATCGTCACTCGTATTGGAAACCTTTCCAGCAGCTGTCTGCCGCTGTCCTGCTCGCCTGTAGCGCGCAGGCCGGCGCGGGCGTCACCAATCCCGTCATCGGCCAGTTGTTGTGGTCCGAGGAATTCAACGGGACCACGCTGAACACCACCGTCTGGACACCCTCGGACGGCAACGGCTGCCAGATCAATCTGTGCGGCTACGGTAACGCCGAACTGCAATACTACAGCCCCAACAACCTCTCGATCGTCAACGTGCCCTTCGAGTCCGGCACCCGCGCGCTGGCGATCCAGGCGCGTTCGCAGACCGTCGGCAGCAATGTCTTCACCTCCGGGAAGATCGACACCAAGGGCAAGGTCCAGGTCCAGTACGGCATGATCGAGGTGCGCATGGCCACGCCGAACATCGCCACCGGCCTGTGGCCGGCCGCGTGGATGCTGGGCGTGAGCCCGCAGACCTGGCCGCGCAACGGCGAGATCGACATCATGGAGATGGGGCACAAGGCCTCGGTGCGCGCCGCCGCCGGCAACCCCTCGGCCAACAACTTCGTCGGCTCGAATGTCATCACCTGGCAGCAGGCCGCCTGCGTGCCGGGCAACGAGAGCTGCGCCGCCTCCACCGCCTGGCAGACCAAGAACTGGTACGTGCCCACCACCTCGCTGGCCAACCGCTTCGTCACCTACCGCCTGTACTGGGACGAGAGCCAGATGCGCTTCACCGTGGTCGACAATGGCGTCGAGCGCAATATGTACGACGCGCCCCTGCCGGTGAACTCGACGGCCCTGCAGGCGCCCTTCTACCTCCTGCTCAACCTGGCCGTCGGCGGCAACTTCACCGACGCGGCGAATCCCGGCCAGGTGACGGCGCCGCTGCCCGGCACCATGTACGTCGACTATGTGCGCGTCTACCAGATGGACGGCAAGGGCCAGGTCAAGCTGGGCAACCAGACCGTGCCCGAAGTGGCCGGCAAGTTCGGCGTCTTCACCGACACCACGGCCGTGAACAGCAAGCTGGTGGCCGGCACCAGTTCCGACATCTTCCTGTGGAACGGCGCCTCGAGCGGGGCCGGCTCTACGCCTCCCTATGAAGGCGGCAACGTCATCGCCTGGGCCTACACGGCGCCCGGCCAGTGGTTCGGCGGCGGCGTGCAGGCGCGCCAGGCGCGGGACCTGACGAACTACCGCAACGGCACGATGCGCTTCCGGATCAAGATCCCGGCCAACGTCTCCTTCAACATCGGCGTGGGCGACACCTACACGAACCAGAACTGGGTCAACTTCCCGGCCAACACCACGACCCACGGCCTGGTACGCAACGGCGAGTGGGCCCAGGGCAGCATCCCGGTCTCGACCCTGCTCGGCAGCAAGGTGGCGGCCCAGTCCCTGCTCGACGTCTTCATGATCTCGAGCGACGCCAACCGCCTGCCCGGCTCGACCTTCCAGTTCGCGATCGACGACATCGTCTGGGATTCCGGCAGCGGCGGCACCACCAACCCGACGCCGACGCCGACCGGGCCGACCTGGGTCACCCAGACTTCGGCCACCGCGCTGCAGTTCAGCACCAATACCGGCAGCTGGGCCGACGTGCACTACACGGTCAACAACGGCCCGCAGCAGAACCTGCGCATGCGGCTGGACGGCACGACCAACACGTATAGCGCCGGCGGCCTGAAGATCGGGGACGTGGTGCGATACAGCTTCACCTACTGGGATACCACGCTTAACTTCGCAGTGGATACCGCCTGGGCGAGCCATACGATGAAGTAAGCGAGATCGACGCCGCATGCATGTGGCGTTCTTGTAGGGTGGTCGGCTTTGCCGACCGCGCGTCCAACCAGCCCGTGAATGGTCGCGCTGCATCCGTTCATGCGGGAGTTGAACGCGCGGACGGCGAAGCCGTCCACCCTACGGGTCAATCGACGGCCAGCGTTACGATTCTGGCCGTCGCTTGGCCATCGTCTATCAGCAGTTCGCCGACCGAAATCGGCAAGGTGAAGCGGCGGCGCCCTGCACTTCCGGGATTCACAAACAACACCCCGTCTCGCTCGCTGCTCGAAGGCTTGTGCGAATGCCCCGACACCACCACGTGCACGCCTGCCGCCCGCGGATCGATGGGGAGTTCCTTGAGGTCGTGGATGACATAGATGGCGACGCCGCCCACCTGGACGGTGGCGGCATGCGGCAGCTCGGCCGCCCAGGCGCCGCGGTCGTTGTTGCCGCGTACGACGGTGAGGGGCGCAAGCGCTGCCAGGGGCGCGAGGATCTCGGGACCGGTGATGTCGCCGGCGTGGATGATGTGGTCGCTGCCCCGCAGGAAATCCAGCGCCTGCGGGCGCAGCAACCCGTGCGTGTCGGAAATCAAGCCGACCCGCATCCGGCTCAGTGCCGCTTGCTGCCCGCCATCTTGGCGGTGGTATAGATCGAATACAGCGCCGCCAGGCCGACCACGACGTAGACGATGCGGGTCGCCGGGGTGCCCGGACCGAAGATGGTGGCGACCATGTCGACGTCGAACAGGCCGACCATCGCCCAGTTCAGGCCGCCGATGATCAGCAGCGCCATCGCCAGGTAGTCGAGGGCGGACATCGCCGAGCGCTCGCGCGTATGCGATGCGACGCGCCGTTCGCCCGTGGTCCTGCGGTCCATCGTTGGAGCATTCATCGTTGCCATGCTTGCCTCCTTGGGAAAGTTGACATGGAGCCGGGACGCTCGTCCCAGCCTTGACGACTTCATATTAGCCCAAGTCCGATGCCCCGCTCGCACGGGTCGCCCGTGCCGGATCAGCCCTTCCAGGTACGGTTCAGGCCCGTGTCCGCATGGATCCAGCCGCCCCTGGGGCCGGAGCGGTAGTAGTAGCCGACCCCGCCCTGGCGGAAGCTGCGGATCAGGCCGCCGAGCACCTCTTCGTTGAGGCTGGCGATGCGGATGTCGGCCGCCTTGCCGACCATGTGCAGGGACTTGCGCGCGGCCGGCACGCCCTCCTCGACCAGGCGCTTGTTGGACGCCTCGGTGCGGTAGCCGGACAGGATCTCGAGCGGCTGGTTCATGCCGTAGCGGGCGATGAAGGCCTGGGTGCCCCACAGCACTTCGAACAGCTTGGGATCGATCGGCGCGGTCTCGCGGCCGTTGACGTCGCGCAGGATGTGGCACAACTCCTGGTAGGCCGAGTCGATCACTTCGCCGTCCTTCCAGTACAGCACCTTGGCCCGTTCGCCGCTCTGGGGCCTGACGACGGACAGGGTGCGCGGCTTGACCCAGAAATCGATGTCGAGCAACTGGGCGTCGAACAGGTCGGGCGGCGGCGCCATGTCGGTGGTCCGGGCCGCCGCAGTCAGGGGAGCGCCGATGGCCCCCAGGGCGCCCAGGACGGCGCCCCCTTGCAGGAATTCTCTACGTGAAACCATAAGACACTCTTCTAGATGAGATGGTTACTATAACGTAAGCTTCTCAATCGAAAAAGATGTGATCGTGCATGTGTTGCGGTCCTACAGCCGCCACGACCTGCCAACTCAGCCGTTGCAATTGCAGAAGCGCTTGCGTGCCGCGCCCGGCGCCAGCTCGCAATTCGCCTCCAGGCTCTTCCACAGCAGGTCACTTTCCATGCCGAAGCAGGAGGTGTCCTTGCCGGCATTCACGAAACCCTGGCGCTCGAAGAAGGCGCTGGCGCTCGGCGGGCTGTGCAGGTGCAGCTTCTTGATGTTCCAGGCACGCGCCTGCTGCTCCGCGGCGTCGAGCAGCGCACGGCCGACACCGAGGCGCAGCGCCTCCGGCAGCACGTAGCACAGCGCCACCTTGCCTGCCTGGGTCAGCAGGCACAGGCCGAGCAGGCTGCCCTCATCGCCCTCGGCGACGACGGCGAAATTGCTGGGCGACGCAAACCAGGTCGCCACGTTGGCGGACGTCTTGTTGCCCAGCCACGCTTCGAGCACGGCCGGCTTGCCTTCGTGGTCGGCCTTGCCTCCGATCTCGATGGATCGTCGCAGCAGCGCGCAGGCAGCGGATGCGTCAGCGGGCGCCGCCTGTCGGATTTCAAAACGCATGGACATCTAGCATCAATCTGGTTCGTTCAAATACGGTCAACACGCGCGCCGCCGGCGCACTGCAGGGCCCGACTATACACCGAAACCGGAGGGACCTGCTGCGGGCGGCCGTGCGGGCGGGCGCTGCGCTCATCCGTACTAAGCATATGACAAAACTATTGTTCCGTAATTTGCCGAATGTACGGATGATTCAGCTTGTACAAACAAGTTCATGAAAAGAGCACACGACATGACCCCGACCTCCCCCGTTCGTCGCATCCTCCTGTCCCTCGCACTGTTCTCCGCCCTGCCCCTGAGCGCCAGCGCCGCCAACACCGAGCTGCTCAACGTTTCCTACGACGTGGCGCGCGAGCTGTACAAGGACATCAACCCGGCCTTCATCGCCGCCTGGAAGCAGCAGACCGGACAAACCATCAGCATCAAGCAGTCGCACGGCGGCTCCAGCAAGCAGGCGCGCGCCGTCGCCGACGGCCTGGAAGCCTCGGTGGTCACCATGAACCAGGCCAACGACATCGACATGCTGGCCGAGCGCGGCCTGGTGGCAAAAGACTGGGCCAGGAAGTTCCCGAACAATGCGGCGCCGTATTACTCGACCATGGTCTACCTGGTGCGCAAGGGCAACCCGAAAGGCATCCGCAACTGGGAAGACCTGGCGCGTCCGGGCGTGCAGGTCATCATTCCGAACCCGAAGACCGCCGGCAACGGCCGCTACACCTACCTGGCGGCCTGGGGCTCGGTGCTGAAGAAGGGCGGCAACGACGCCCAGGCGCGCGCGCTGGTCGGCCGCATCTTCAAGAACGTGCCCATCCTCGACGCGGGCGGCCGCGCCGCCACCACCACCTTCACCCAGCGCCAGATCGGCGACGTGCTGGTGACCTTCGAGAACGAAGTGAGCATGGTGCGCAAGGAATTCGGCGACAACTTCGAGGTGGTCTACCCGACCGTCTCGATCCTGGCCGAGTCGCCGGTCGCCGTGGTCGACAAGGTGGTGGACCGCCGCAAGCAGCGCAAGGAAGCGACGGCCTACCTGAACTTCCTGTACTCGCCGCTGGGGCAGGAAATCGGCGCCAAGCACTTCCTGCGGGTGCGGTCGGACGCGGTCATGAAGAAGTATGCGGCGAACTACAAGCCGATCCAGCTCTTCACCGTCGACGAGCTGTTCGGCGGCTGGAGCAAGGCCCAGGATCGCCACTTCGACGACGGCGGCGAATTCGACAAGATCTATCAGTCGAAATAAGCTGAATGAACGAGCCCTGCCTTCGCGCAGGGCTTTGTTTTTGTGGCAGAGGTTCTGGAGTCAGACTGACCATTCTCATGGACAGCTTGCCAAGCGCGTCGTTATTCTGCATAAAAATACCCGTTCACAAGCCTATTTTTGCCTGTGCGCCATAGACATGCATCAGTCATGATGCTATCGTTCAACCTCTGTAGTTGCCCTACAGCTAGATAGTTGACTGCGCGCTAAATGTACGTACACTGCGCTGCCCCCGCTCAACGCAACCCTTTCCTGACCCGACAATGCTCAAAAAATTGTTTGCCACCGTTGTGATGTCCATTTCGGTTTCCGCATTCGCGGTACCGTTCGGCTCGCAGTCGGTGCTCGTGGTAGAAGATGACACCGGCAAGATTTTGATCGAAAAGAATGCCGATCGCGTCGTGCCGATCGCCTCGCTGACCAAGCTGATGACCGCCATGGTCGTGCTGGACGCCAGGCAGGACATGGACGAACTGATCGAGATCGACCGCAGCGACGTCGACACCGTCAAGCACAGCAGCTCGCGGGTGCCGGTCGGCGCCCTGATCTCGCGCCGCGACGTGCTGCAACTGGCCCTGATGTCCTCGGACAACCGCGCCGCTGCCGCGCTGGCCCGCACCTTCCCGGGCGGCAAAGAAGGCTTCAAGGCGGCGGTGCGCCGCAAGATCGCGGTACTGGGCATGACCCAGACCGTGATCGAAGAGCCGACCGGCCTGAACCCGCACAACCGCTCGACCGCCGGCGACCTCGTCAAGATGGCGGCTGCCTCCGCCAAGTATCCCGAGATCACGGCCATGACCACCGAGTCGAAGGACCTGATCAACATCAACGGCCGCGAAGTCGAGTACCGCAATACCAACCGCCTGGTGGGCGCCAAGGGCTGGGACATCGGCCTGTCGAAGACCGGCTACATCCAGGAAGCCGGCCGTTGCCTGATCATGAACATCAAGGCCGGCGGCAAGAACGCGACCATGGTGCTGCTCAATGCGGGCGCCTCCTCGGCCCGCATCCTGGACGCGCTGAACATCCGCCGCTTCATCACCGGCGAGAAGGCTCCGGTGGTGGCGCGCGCTTCGAGCCGCGCCCCGCGCTACAAGGCTTCCTCGAGCCGCGCCCGCATCAAGGCCAGCGCCGGCAAGACCAAGGTCAAGGTCGTGAAGAAGCGCAGCAAGGCAAAAGTGGTGCCGAAGCGCCGCAAGAAGTAATCCGGCGCTGCCGTGCGCAGCAAGACGAAGGGGCCGCAAGGCCCCTTTTTCATTGGCGCCTGCCGTACCCGGCTACTCGCGCGGCGTCACCGTATCCCACAAGCCCTGCTCCAGGGCCAGCACCAGCGCATCCGTGTAGGCGGCCGGCGGCGACTGCATCGCCATCACCCGCCAGGCCGCGCCATTGACTTCGACCACACGCAGGCGCACGCGCGCCGCCCCGTCCTTTTCTTCACCGGTCACGACCCAGGACGGCTTGCCGCGAAACTCTTCCAACTGGCCGCCGGGCAGTGCGAACTGGTTTTCCAGCCGCTCCACGAGCGCGCGCGAGTATTGCGCAATGGTCGCCTCGCCATGGGCCTCGCGCGCCAGCAGGACCACGGCGTGCTCGGTGTGTTCGGTGAACACGTGCAGCACAAGGCCATCCTCGTCGGTGAACGTCTCGTGACGCCATTGCGGCGGCACCGTCGCCATGCGGCCGGTGGCGGGATTGGTCCAGGCATAGGGCGAGGCAGCCAGCACCGCGGCCATCTCGCGGCTGTCCTGGCGGTCCATCGCGTCCAGTACCACGACGGCCAGGAAGAGGAGGAAGAAGGAAATCGCGAAGACGATCTTGCGCCACCACCGGACCGGCCGCGCGCGCACCAGGAAATAGTCGTCGTCGTAGCTTGCCGCCTCCCCGCGCCGCAGCCGCAGGCCCTGGCGCGCCATCGTCAGCAGGGAAACAGCCGGCAGGCCGAAGCCGAAGCCGGCGCTCCAGACGCCCATATTGCGCCCGAGAATTTCCCTGAGCCCGGGAAAGCGGCCGTCCGCCGTCACCACGCGCAAGCCCAGCATGGCCTTGCCCGGCGTGTTGCCCGCCACCGCCTGCACCACTGCATCCAGCAGCAGGCCCGCGGGAATGCAGGCCAGGCCGAACAGCTTCCAGCCGAAGGGCGTTTCGAGCCAGCGCAGGAAGCCCGGCGAGGTGCGGCACAAGGCGAAGCCGAGCACCGTGGCCACCAGGCCCGTATGCCACCAGACGTCGAAGGTGCGGGCAAACCAGCGCGGCCAGGCGCGCGCCGGGGACTCGCTCGGGAGGGCGAAGCGCACCCGGGCCAGCGCAGGGCCATCGAGGTGGGAAGCGTGAGGCACCGGATTCGGGGCATGTCGCCGCATGTCTGCTCCAGATTGGCCTGCGCGCGCTTGCCATGCGGCGCCACCGGCGTCACCCCGGATGTTCACCTGTTTCCCAGGGTGGCGAATGTCGCGAATATCATATTCGCAAACGATAGTGAGACTGTTGAGAAAGTCGCCGGGTTCAGTCGTGGAAACGTGCCCACGCCCTGCCCTTATGCTGGATCAAGCAGCTCAGTGCGCCGCCGCCCCGATCATGCCGCGCAGGCCACTGGTGCGGTGGGTGCGCAGCGCAATGGCCTCCGCCAGCACGGCGCCGGCCGGTGACACCAGCGTGAACTGCTCGCTGGCGCGGGTGATGCCCGTGTAGACCAGCTCGCGCGTGAGGACGGCGCCGCGTTCGCGCGGGAGCGCCAGCACGGTGTGGCGGAATTCCGAGCCCTGCGATTTGTGCACGGTCATGGCGAAGGCCGTTTCGACATTGCGCAGGCGGGTGGCGAGCACGCTGCGGACATTGTCGCCTTCCAGGAAATAGACACGCAGCGCACCGGGACGCGCCGGATCCGGCAGGGTCACGCCGATGTCGCCGTTGTAGACGGAGGTCGCGTAGTCGTTGCGGGTGACCATCACCGGGCGCCCGACGTACCACTCGCCCTGGGGACGCAGCAGGCCGGCCTGGGCCAGGCGGCCGGCCACCGCCTCGTTCAGGCCGGACACGCCCCACTCGCCGTCGCGCACCGCGCACAGGATGCGGAAAGACTCGAAACGCTGCAGGACCTGGCGCACCCATTCTTCACGATTCGTGTTGAATCCGGCTTTCAAGCCCGTATTCAACACGTCCAGATAAGCACCATAGCCGGATTGCGCCAGTTGCAGCACATGCTGCTGCTGGGCGTTCTCGATCCAGCGCACCCCGTCCTGGCTGCTCCGCAGCACGCTTTCCGCGCGCACCGCGTCGCCAGCGTTCACGGCCAGGGCCAGCTGGCCGATCGGCCCGCCGAAGCGGCGGCTGTGGCGCAGCATCACGGTCTGCTGGGCCAGCGGGCCGCCGTCGCCGAGGAAGTCGCCCGGGAGGGTTTCGCCACAGGCGGCCTGCACGTAGTCGCGGGTGTCAAGGCTGTAGGCGCCGGCCTGGGCGTCATGGCACAGGTCGCCCAGCACCGCGCCCGCCTCCACCGAGGCCAGCTGGTCCTTGTCGCCCAGCAGGATCAGGGTGGCGCCGGGGGGCAGCGCGTCGAGCAGGGACGCCATCATCTCCAGGTGCACCATCGAGGCTTCGTCGACGATCAGCACGTCCACGTCGAGCGGGTTGCCGCGGTGGTGGGCAAAGGCGCGGCTGTCCGGACGCGCGCCGAGCAGGCTGTGCAGGGTGCGCGCGGCGCCCATGCGCAGGGTCAGCTCGCGCAGCGGCAGGCGCGGGCCGACGCGGTCGGCCAGTTCACCCAGCGCCTTGTCGATCGACTGCTTCAGGCGCGCGGCCGCCTTGCCGGTCGGCGCGGCCAGCGCGATGCGCTGGCTGCCGGCTTCCGGCGCGGTCGCGAACAGGAGCGCCAGCAGGCGCGCCACGGTATAGGTCTTGCCGGTGCCGGGGCCGCCCGTGATGATGGCGACCGAACCGCGCAGGGCGATGGCGCAGGCCAGCTTCTGCCAGTCCGGGCCCTCGGCCTGGCGATCGGAGGCGAACAGCAGTTCCAGCCAGCCGCGCACGGCGCCGGCATTGACGTCGCGGGCCTGCAGCGCGCGCTCGCGCACGGCATGCGCCACCTGGGTCTCGTCGCGCCAGTAGCGGCGCAGGTAGAGGCGTTCGCCGTCCAGCACCAGAGGCTGGTCGTAGTTGAAGGCGCTCGACTCCCAGACCTGCTCGCAGCCCGCCAGCAGCTGGGCCCAGGCCTTGCCGGTCTTCGGCAGCGGGCCGGCGGCCCGTGCCAGATCCTTCCACTGCTCCTCGCTCCAGCCCAGCAGTTCCGCCGGCCCGGATGCGAGGTCGGCCAGCTGCACGCAGCTGTGGCCGTGACCCTCCAGCTCCGACAGGACCGCCGAGGCCAGCACCAGGGCCGGCGGCGCGGCGCCGAGCGTGGCCACGAAGCGGGCGAAGGCGCAGGACAGGCGGCGCAGCTCGCCCTCTTCCGCCAGGCGCGCCAGCTCGGCCCACAGGGTGTCGATGTTTGCCTCAAGCTTTGCCATGGCCGTCCTTGTCCAGCAGGTTCTCCAGCCCACCCAGCAGCTCGAAATCCGGGGGCAGCACGCAGCAGCCGCGCGTGTCCTCGTTCGCGATCCCGCGCAGGAAGAGGAAGATCGCCCCGCCCAGCTGGCGGCGCGGGGAATAACTGTCGCCCAGGCGCGCGCGCAGCAGGCGGTGCAGCGCCAGCGTGTAGATCGTGGCCTGGATGTCGTAGCGGTGATCGAGCATGCCGAGTTCCATCGCGGCCTGGGTATAGGCGCTATCGCCCGGACCGAGCGCATTGGTCTTGTAGTCGAGCACCCAGAAGCGGCCTTCGTGTTCGAACACGAGGTCGGCGAAACCCTTGAGCATGCCATGCAGCACGCGCTCCGGCAGGATCGGGCGCTCGAGGCCGCGCAGGATGTGGCTGCGGAGAAGCTGGTCCAGCTTCACCGCATCCAGGCGCTCGCTCGGGAACCAGAATTCCAGCTCCGGCACCGGATCGCGCAGGCCGCACAGGGCGATGCCGATCGGCGGCAGCGGCGTGGTCGCCACCATGTGCAGCCAGGCCAGCGCATCATCGACACGGTGGCCCCAGCCTGCGCGGTCGATGCGCTGGCCGAGGCGTGCGAGGAATTCCGGTTCGTCGGCCTGGTGGAAGCCCTCCTGCGCCATCCATTCGAGCTGCTCGTGCATGAAGTTGCCGGGCACCGAGCCGCGCGGGAAGCGGTGCCAGGGCGTGTCCTCGATGCGCGGCGGCATGGCCAGCTGCGGGTCTTCTTCCAGCAGCGTCGCTTCCTGCGCCGTCATCGGTGTCGGCGGTGGCGCGACAGCGTGGCGCACCAGCGAGGTGAACGAGCCGATCGACCAGTCCTTCTCGAAGCGCGCCTCGTAGCGCGGCGGCGCCAGCAGGTCCGGACGTACATCCTCGCGCGCCAGCAGGGTGCGTGCGTCAAGCGTCGCCAGGTCGTGCAGCACGATGCCCTCGACGTTCCCGCGCAGCTGTTCCAGGCGCTCGCGCAGGCGTTCGGCCTCGATCTTCTGGCCGCCGCCCAGCAGGTAGCCCAGGGCCGAATCGTGCAGGCGGTTCTCGTTCTTGCTGCGGCCGCTGATCGGCGCCGCGCCCAGCCACAGGAAATGGCGCGCGCGCGTCAATGCCACGTAGAGCAGGCGCAGGTCTTCTTCCAGGCGCGCGCGGTCGACGGCTTCCAGCGCCTCATCGCCCAGCGACAGGTCGAGGCGGCGCGCGCCATCGTCCAGCACGAATTCGAAGAAGGCGCGGTTGCGCTTGTCGGTGCGGCGCGCCGTGACGGCGAAGGGCAGATAGACCAGCGGGTACTCCAGGCCCTTGGACTTGTGCACCGTGACCACCTTCACCAGTTCGGCGTCGCTTTCCAGGCGCAGCACACGTTCGTCGCCGCCCTCGCCGACGCCCTCGATCTCCTCGGCCAGCCAGCGGATCAGGGCCTGCTCGCCTTCCAGCTGGGTGCTGGCTTCCTGCAGCAGCTCGGCCAGGTGCAGCAGATTGGTGAGGCGCCGCTCGCCGCCCGGTTCGCGCAGCAGGCGCGCCGGCAGGCCGAGTTCGTGGACGAAGCGGCGCAGCATGGCCAGCACGCCCTGGCGCTGCCAGGCGCCGTGCAGGTTCTTCAGCTGTTCGACGCGCGCTTCCCAGGCCGCCTCGTCGGCGGACAGGCTGGCCAGCTCGCCCAGCGGGAGGCCCGCGGTGCGGGTGGCGAAGGCCGCGCGCGCCAGCACCCCGTCGAGCGGATTGGCGACCGCGTACAGCCAGCGCAGCACGTCGGCCGCCTCTTCGCTCTTGACCACCGAGTCCTTGTCGGACAGGTAGACGCTGGCCACCTTGCGCTCGACCAGGGCGCGGCGCACGGCGGCCGCCTCGCGACGGTCGCGCACCAGGATGGCGACGTCGGCCGGCATCAGGCGGCGGAAACGCTCGCCGTCGGAGAAGCCGACCCGTTCGTCCCCCAGCAGGCCGACGATGTGCTCGGCGCAGTGCTGGGCGAAGAACTCGCGGTATTCTTCCTGGTTCATCGGGCCGGCGCAGCACACCGACATCGCATGCGAAGGTCCGCTTGCTCCCACCAGGCGCTCGCGGTGGCCCTTGGCCTGCACGGCCTCGAAGGGCAGTGGATTGTCTTCGCCCTTGCGGAAGCGGAAGGCGCCGGCCGGATAGCCGGCGGGGTTCTCTTCCGCGTGGCGGAACAGCTGGTTCACCGCCTCGACCAGCTCCCTGGTGGAACGGTAGTTGGTGCCCAGCTGGTAGTGGCGGCCGAAGGTAGCGCGGCGGGCTGCCAGGTAACTGTGGATGTCGGCGCCGCGGAAGCCGTAGATCGACTGCTTCGGGTCGCCGATCAGGAACAGTCCCTGCTGCGGGTCGTTCGCGGCGACGCGGTACAGAAGGTCGAAGATGCGGTACTGGTCGGGCGAGGTGTCCTGGAATTCGTCGACCATCGCCACCGGGAACTGCAGCACGATGCGCTGGCGCAGGGCTTCGCCGTTCGGGCCCTCCAGGGCCGCCTTCAGGCGCTCGAGCATGTCGGCGAAACCGAACTGGCGGTTGCGCGCCTTGAGCTCGCGGATGCGGGCGGCGATGTGGTGGGCGGCGTGGCGCAGCAGCGCGTGCGAGAGCGGGTCGAGCGCGTCGAGGGCCTGGCGCAGCGGCTCGGTAAGGCCGAAGCAGGCCGGCACCTCGGCCACGAAGTCCTTGCTGAAGGCGTCCACGATGCCGTCCGGGCACAGGCGCTTCCATGCGGTGTCGTTCAATGCGGGCAGCACCATGGCCGGGTCAAGCGCCCAGGCGCGCAGCGCCTCGAACCACTTGACCAGCGAATCCGGGCGCATCTTGTTCCCGTTGAAGCACTTCGGCTGGCGTTCGCGGTGGCCGGCGATCCAGCGCTCCATCTCATCGGCGCGTTCCAGCCAGCCTTCCTTCAGGCGCGCCAGTTCCGCGCGCTGGGTCTGCTGCAGGCGCGCGACCAGCACGCCCAGGGGCTCTTCCTCGCTCGGGCCCAGCAGGTGGGTACGGGTGACGAGCTCGCGCACGCCGCTTTTGAGGGCCTCGACGTCTTTCCAGCATTCCAGCACCGACGCCAGCGCGCCGGCGCCAAGCGGATAGATGTGCTGGCGCCAGTAGTCATGGGCCGCGTCCTCGAACAGGGCGCGCTCGTCGCTCACCAGCTCTTCGTCGAACAGGCTGCCGGAATCGAAGGCATGCTCGCGCAGCATGCGCTGGCACCAGGCGTCGATGGTGAAGATCGCCGCCTCGTCCATGGTCTCGGCCGCCAGCACCAGGCGGTGCGCGGCGACGTTGCGTTCGGCTTCGCTCGGGTAGGCGTCCAGCAGCTCGCCCAGGTACGGGTCAATGATGTCGAGCTGGCCGCGGAAATAGGCCGCCGCCTCGACCAGGCGCTCGCGCACCCGGTTGGCCAGCTCGCGCGTGGCGGCGCGGGTGAAGGTCATCACCAGGATCTCGCTCGGCAGCAGCGGACGCGGGAAGGCCGCCCCGTCGCCGTGGCCCAGCACCAGGCGCAGGTAGAGGGCGGCGATGGTCCAGGTCTTGCCGGTGCCGGCCGACGCCTCGATCAGGCGCGAGCCGTGCAGCGGGAAGCTCAAGGGGTCGAGGTATTGGCTCATGCCTCGCCTCCACCCAGCGGCGCGACCTGCACATGTGCGTCCAGCCACTCCGCCAGCGGCCCGTAGAGGTCGCGCGCGACGTGCGGCCAGTCGCCGGCCGCCACCAGGCTGGAAAAGTCCGGCCACAGGCGCGCCAGGCACAGCTCCGTCACCTCGCCGGAGATCTCGTAGCTGCCGTCGTAGACCAGGCGGGCATCGGCATCGATCCCGCCCTCGCGCAGCAGGGCCAGCGCGGTCTTGCAGGCCACGCCCAGGGGACGGTCCAGGTTCTTGCGCCACAGGTCGGCCAGGTCGTGCAGCATGGCCGCCGCCTCGACCGGATCGAGCGGCGCCATGGTCAATACGGCGTCGCGCGCCACCAGGTGGCCGGCGACCGGCATGCCGGATGCGCTGGCGGCCAGCTGGCGCAGCCAGGGGCCGATCAGCTTGTCGCCGCGCGGGCGCCCTTCCTTGTCCAGCACCTTCGAGGACACCTGCATCAGCCAGGCGGTTTCCTCGCCATTCGTGCGCAGGCGGTCGATCCAGTCGTCCAGCACAAGCCCGTCGTTCAGGGCGAGGCTGACGGCGCGCTTGGGCGCGGCGTGCGGGAAGCGCGCGCCCAGGGACAGCCAGGCGCTGCGCACGGGAACCAGGCCCTCGACCAGCTCCTGCTGCCACTGGCGGCCCAGCAGGCCGATCGGCAGCACGCCTTCGCGCGCCAGGCGCGAGGCGCGGTCGTTCAGGGTACTGCGCACGGACGCCAGATCCTCGGGCTCCCCGCTGTCGTCCAGCAGGTGGTCTTCGATGAAATATCGTTCCAGCGCATCGAGGGAGAACGGTTCCTCGTCCTCGCCCACCACGGCGGCGTCGGCGAAGACCACGCCCAGGCGGCGGCGGAAGAAATAGCGGGCCGGCTGGCGGAGAAATGCGGCCAGCTCGCCGAGTTTCAGAACGAAGCCCGGTTCCAGCTCGTAGGGCGGCAGCGCATCGCCCAGGCGCTCGCCCTCTTCCAGCCCGTGGGCCGAGCGCCACTCGCCCGCATAGGTGAGCAAGCCGCCGCGTTCGAAATAGCGGCGGCTGAAGGGCTGCAGTGCATGTTCTGTCGTGCGTTCGGACAGGTCGAGGTTCCAGCCGGCCTTCAGGTAGTCGCGCAGCTGGGCGACGAGCACGGAAGCCGGCTGCTCGCTGTTGTCGCGCACATTGCGGCCGACCCAGCTCACGTAGAGCTTGTCGCGGGCGGACAGCAGCGCTTCCAGCATCAGGTAGCGGTCGTCGTCGCGGCGCGAACGGTCGCCGGGACGCGCCATGCCGGGCAGCGCCAGCAGGTCGAAGTCGGCCTGGCTGGACCGGCGCGGGAAGTCGCCGTCGTTCATGCCGAGCAGGCAGACCACGCGGAAAGGCACGGCGCGCATCGGCATCAGGGTGCAGAAGGTCACGCCGCCCGAGACGAACTGGTGGTTCAGTGTCGGCTGGTCGAGCTCGAGCAGCCAGGCTTCGCGCATCACGCTGAGGGGCACCGGCTCGTCGAATTCCGCGTTGTCACAGGTCTCCAACCAGCACTGCAGTGCTTCGTTCAGCTGGGCCAGCGTCAGGCGGTCGGCCTCGATGCTCGGGTGGAAGAAGGCGTGCAGCAGCGCGCGCGCCGCCACGCCCCATTCGCGCGGCGTGCGCGGCTTCACGAGTTCGGCGCGCCATGCCAGCAAGGTCTCGATGAACTGGGCCAGCGAACCCGCCAACGCCGCATCCAGGCCGCCGACCTCCGCATACGGCTCGATATCGCCGAAGCTGGCGCCGGCGCCGCTGGCATAGCCGAGCAGCATGCGGCGCACACCGAAGATCCAGGCATTTTGCTCGCCGGCCGAACCGAGACCCAGGCCCGCGCGGTGCTCGCGGTCCAGGCCCCAGCGCACGCCGGAGCCTTCGATCCAGCGGCCCAGGATGGGCAGGTCCTCGACGTCCAGGCCATAGCGGCCGGCCACCGCCGGCACGTCGAGCAGGTCGCGCACCTCGCTCTGGCGGCAGCGTTGTTGCGGCAGGCGCAGCAACCACTCCAGCGCCACCAGCAGCGGATTCACGCTGCGGTCGCGCACGTCGCCGATCTCGAAGGGGATGTGGCGCGGGTCCTTGCTGCGGTGCTGGTCGAACACGGCATGGATGGCGGCGGAGAAGGTGTCGATGTCGGGCACCATCACGACCACGTCGCGCGGACGCAGGCTCGGGTCCTGGGCGAACCAGGACAGCAGCTGGTCGTGCAATACCTCGACTTCGCGCTGCACGCTGTGGGTGATGTGGAACTCGATCGAGCGGTCGTCGAAGGGCGGCACCTGCGGATGTTCGGAGAGCGGCAGCAAATCGCGGATCGCGCCCTGTACCTGCGAGAGCAGAGAACTGCCCTCCTCGTCGTCGAACAGGTCCACGCGCATATTCTCGTAGCGCGCGCCTTCGCCGTTGTCGAACTCGTCCAGCATGCGCACGAAGTCGCGCCCCTGCCGTCCCCAGCTCGCCAGCAGCGGGTGGGTGTGGGCGTGCAGCTCTTCCAGCGGAACACTGGCCAGGTCGGCGCCGGGGCGCTCCGGCTGGCGCTTGCGCGCCGCCTTCAGGAGTTCGCGGCCCTCGATGATGTCGCCCCAGTAGAAGCGGCAGGGATTCGGCACCGCGAACAGCACCTGCGTGTGGCGCGACAGCGCGGCGATGGCCTGCAGGGTCTGGTATGGCAGGGTCGACATGCCGAACAGGATCACCCGGCGCGGCAGGGCTGACACTGGCTTGCGGCCCGATTCGATGGCCGCCAGGAACTGCTGGTGGATGGTGGCGCGGCCGGTGACGCGGTCTTCCTGCGCCAGGCTGGCGTGGATTTCGCGCCACAGGCAGGCTTGCCATTTCAGGTCCGGGCCAAGGGGCACCGGGTCGCCGACAGCGCGGCGCAGCTGGTTGCGGCCCGCTTCCCAGTCGTCGAGCCAGTCGGCGCGGTAAACCTGGTACTGGTCGTAGAGGTCGGCCAGGCGCTGGGCCAGCTGCAGGCGGCGCTCCGGGCAGCCGTCGCCGAGGAATTGCGCCAGCGGGGCGTAGCTCGCGTCGTGCATCAGCCCCGGCAGCAGGCGCATCAGGCGCCAGGTCAGCGGGTCCTTGTCGAAGGGCGCGCGGGTGGGCACGCGGTCGCGCCCCAGCATGCCGCGATAGGCTTCCCACAGGAAGCGCGCCGGCAGCGCCACGCGGGTGGCGGCGCACACGCCCATGTCTTCGGCCAGGGCGATTTTCAGCCACTCGGCCACCCCGTTCGACTGCACCAGGATCGTCTCCTGCTCGAGGGGGCCGAGCGGGTGGCTGCGGATCCAGTCGAACATGGCGCTGCGCAGCAACTCCATCTGGTTGCCGTGCAAAATTAACAAGCCGGGGGTGATCGGGGAAGACATCGGTACGGTTGGGCTGCAGAGGCGCCAAGGATACTCTTTTTGGGGCGCTGGCGAAAGGGCAAGCCGTTCGCCACGGCTCGTTTGTCCGTAGGGTGGACGGGGACGCCTAGTCGGCTCTGCCATCCGCGCGTTCAAACAGTGCGTACACAGCATGCGGAGCATCAATTTACCGGGAGTTGAACGCGCGGACGTTCGTAATTCCGGGCATTGCCCGAAATTACCCCGTCCACCCTACGATTTGTCCTCGGTTCGTGCACCGAGCCGGGCCGTGACGTCGCGTTCGATGCGCGCCAGCTGGGCCCGCAGCCGGGCCGCCAGCGCCCGCGCCTGGGCCGGACGGCCGTCCTGCCCTTCCAGGTCTTCGCAGACGGCGGCAAACGCGATCGCCCCCACCGCCCGCGCCGAGGACTTGATGCGGTGCGCCACCGCCGCCGCGCCCGCCAGCTCGCCCTTGGTCAGCGCCACATCGATCTCCGCCAGGGCGTCGCGCGTGGTCGACAGGAACATGAAGGCATATTTACGCATGCGTTCACGGTCGCCGTCGAAGGTGGCTTCCAGCAGGGCGAGGTCGATCGGCCCCGTACCCGGCTGTGGCTGCGGCGCCACGTCGGGCGCCGGCGCCGAGGTACGGCCAAGGCAGCGCGCGATGGTCGCCGCCAGCAGTTCCGGCACCACCGGCTTGGACAGGAATTCGTTCATGCCCGCTTCCAGGCAGCGGCTGCGGTCGTCGACCCCGGCATTGGCCGTCATCGCGATCACCAGGGTGTCCGCGAGCGCCGGGTCGGCGCGGATGCGGCGGGTCGCCGCCAGGCCGTCCATGACCGGCATCTGCACGTCCATCAGCACGCAGTCGAAGCGGTGGCGCGCCATTTCGTCGAGGGCTTCCTGGCCGTTGCCGGCCACCACCACCGCGGCGCCGGCCTGGGCCAGCAGCTCGCGTCCGACCTGCTGGTTGAAAGGATTGTCCTCGACCAGCAGCACGGCGCAGCCGTCCAGGCGCGGCGCCTGCGGCGACGGGGCCGCGCCCAGGCCGGCAGTTGCGGCGCTCTCCTCGAGGCGCAGCCTGGCGGTGAACCAGAAGGTGCTGCCCATCCCAAGGCTGCTTTCGACCCCGACCTCGCCGCCCATCAGTTCCGCAAGCTGCTTGCTGATCACGAGCCCGAGGCCGGTGCCGCCGTGGCGCCGCGTGGTCGACTGGTCGGCCTGGTGGAAGGGCGTGAACAGGCCGGCCTGCTGCTCCGGCGCGATGCCGATGCCGTTGTCGCGCACTTCGAAGCGCACCAGCAGCTCGGGGCCGAAGGCGCGCGCCAGCCGGGCGCGCAGCACGATGCGGCCATGTTCGGAAAACTTGATGGCGTTGCCGGCGAAGTTCAGCAGCACCTGCTCGAGGCGCAGCGGGTCGCCGCGCACCGGGCGCATCAGCTCGGGCGCCACCTCGACGTCGAAGCCCAGGCCCTTGCCTGCCGCCGCCTGGCCCAGCTGCAGCTCGACGTTGTGCAGCAGCGCGTCGAGCATGAAGCCGACGGCGTCGAGCTCCAGCTTGCCGGCCTCGATCTTGGAAAAGTCGAGGATGTCGTTGATGATGCCCAGCAGGTGCTGGCCCGAGTGGTAGATCTTGTCGAGGTAGCCGCGCTGGGCCGGATCGGTGTTCGACTGCAGCGCCAGGTGGGTCATGCCGATGATGCTGTTCATCGGCGTGCGGATCTCGTGGCTCATGTTCGACAGGAAGTCGCTCTTGGCCTGGTTGGCCGCGTCGGCGCGCGCCTTCAGCTCGTGCAGCGTCGTGATGTCGGTCGAGACGCACAGCACCGCCGGCGGCGCGCCTTCGTGCTGCAGCGGCACGCGCACGCTCCACATCTGGCGGATGCTGCCGTCGGGCTGGACGTGCTCGACCTGGGTGGCGCTGCGGCGGCCGCTCTCGAGCACCTCGCGGTCGCGCTCCCAGGAGGCGTCGGCCTGGGGCCCGGGCACCAGATCGATGTCGCGCCGCCCCACCACGCTCGATGCGGGCAGCTTGATCAGCGAAGCGCACTTGGCGTTCACATACAGGAAGCGGCGCGCGCCATCCTTCAGGTAGACATAGGCGTCCAGGTTGTCGAGCACCGAGTCGAGCAGCAGGCGCTGGTCGAGGGCCACGCGGCGCGAGCGCACCAGGTTCTGGAGAAAAGCGAAGGCCAGCAGCGTGCCGCCGAGACCGGCGCCAAAGGCGAGCAGCGGCAGGAAGCGGTCATAGCCCACCACCATGTCGGCGCGGGCGGCCGTGAAATGCGCCTTCCAGCGGGTGCCGGCGTAGTCGATCGGCAGCAGCGTGGTGAAGCGCTCCCCCTCGTCCCCGGACCGGCCGCGCACCTCGGGGCCGACCAGCAGCCGGTCGCCGGCCTGCAGGGCGAGCGGCCGGTCGGCGGGGAGGTCGTGGCTCGGCGCGGTTTCCGTGTAGAGGCTGAGGACCACCGGCTGGCCCTGGGCCGGCGCGAGCGCCCGCGCCACCAGTTTCTCGACCGAGAAGGCGATGCCGACGCTGCCCAGGTAGCGCGCGCGGCGCTCCAGGACGGTGGCCGGCAGGCCGCCGCCGAGGTAGACCGGCTCGCGCATGCCGAGCACCGTGGCAGGCGTCGGGCGCGTGATGCGCACCACCTGGCCCGAGGCGCTGATGCCGCCGCTGTCGCGCGAGCGCGCCAGGGCCGCGGCCACGCCCGGGTGGACGGCGATGTCGACGCCGAGGCGGTCATCGGGCAGGTCGCCCGGTTCGATCCAGGCGATCACCTGGTAGTCGGGACGGCGCCCGGCGGGGCGGATGTCGAAAGCCGGATAGCCGCCAGGCCGCACGCTGTCGTCGGCGCGCACGGCGGCAACGAAGGCGTCGCGCCGGGCATCCGGCACGTAAGCGACAAAAGAGACCGCCTCGATCGCCGGGAACTGCTCGGGCAGGCCGAGCGCCGTGACGTAGCGGTGAAAGCGCAGCCGGTCGAGCGGCGTTTCGCCGGCCGTGTGCAGCGCGCTCAGGCCGCGCAGCACCCGTGCGTACGAGGCGATGGCGGACGCCACCCGCTCGCGCGCCACCTGGGCCACGTTGTCGAAACGGCGCCGCGAGTCGTCCTCGACGGCGCCCAGGGCCAGGGAATGGAACAGCAGGCCGACCGCGAGCGAGAGCGCCACCCCGGCCGCCCATGGCGCGGCGCGGCGCCAGAGCGGGCGCGGGCCGGAGGCGTAATGGTCGGGCGGATGTGACGGCATGTGCTCCTGGCGTGCGGGTCGGTTGATGCGATATTGCTAGTATAGGGGGTCGCACGCCGCACTTGTTCACTGAAATTCACCTCGATCACATCGCCATGCCAACGCCAAGCCAGACAGCGCCCCTCGAGACCGACCCCTATCTCTGGCTGGAAGAAGTCGACGGGGAGCGTGCCCGTGACTGGGTGCTCGGGCAGAATGGGCTCGCCGAGCGCGAACTCGAGGCCGATCCCGGCTTTGCCGCCCTGCGCACGCGCCTGAAGGGCATCCTCGACTCGACCGACAAGATCCCCTACCCCGGCTGCCACGCCGGCCTGCTCTACAACTTCTGGCGCGACGCCGTGCACGTGCGCGGCATCTGGCGCCGCACCACCTTGGGCGAGTACCGCAAGGCCGCGCCAGCATGGGAAACCGTGATCGACCTCGACCTGCTGGCCCGGGAGGAAGGTGAAAACTGGGTCTGGGGAGGCGCCAGCTTCCTGGAGCCGGAAGGAGACCGCTGCATGGTCTCGCTGTCGCGCGGCGGCGGCGACGCCCGCGTGCTGCGCGAGTTCGACCTCTCCACCTGCCGCTTCGTCGAGGGCGGCTTCGTGCTGGCCGAAGCGAAGAGCGACGTGGCCTGGATCGACCGCGACACCCTGTTCGTCGGCACCGATTTCGGCCCCGGCTCGATGACGGATTCCGGCTACCCGCGCATCGTGAAGCGCTGGCGCCGCGGCCAGGCGCTCGCCGATGCGGCCACAATCTTTGAGGCGCAACAGGATGACTTGTCCGCTTCCGGCTGGCGCGACGCCACGCCCGGCTTCGAACGCGATTTCGTGCAGCGCCAGATCGGCTTCTACAGCAGCGAGCTGTTCGTGCTGCAGGGCGACACCCTGGTCAAGGTCCCGAAGCCCGAGGATGCGAATGCCTTCGCGGTGCGCAGCCAGGTCGTGATCGAACTGCGTTCCGACTGGAACGTCGCCGGCCGCCGCTATCCGCAAGGCGCGCTGCTCGCGACCGGATTCGACGCTTTCCTGGCCGGCGGGACGGATTTCCAGCTGCTGTTCGCGCCTGGCCCGAACACCTCGCTGGACGGCCTGACGGTGACCCGCGACGCCCTGCTCCTCACCCTGCTGGACAATGTGAGCAACCGCCTGGTCGAGCAGCGCCTCGTCGATGGCGCGTGGCAGGCGCGCGACGTCGGCCTGCCCGGCTCCCAGGCCATCGAGACCTGGGCCTTCGACGCCGTCACGTCGAACCGGTATTTCCTGACCGTGAACGGCTTCCTCGAACCGGCCACGCTCTACCTGATGGAGGCCGGCAGCGACACGCGCGAGGCCCTGAAAACGCTTCCCGCCTTCTTCGAATCCAGGGGCCTCACGGTACGGCAGTTCGCGGCAAGCTCGCAGGACGGCACCCGCGTGCCCTATTTCGCGGTCATGAAGGAAGACACCGCGCTGCTTGGTCCCGCGCCCACCGTGCTGTACGGCTACGGCGGCTTCGAGGTCTCGCTCAAGCCCGCTTACGGCGCCATCAGCGGCGCGGCCTGGCTGGAGGGCGGCGGCGTCTACGTGCTGGCCAATATCCGCGGCGGCGGCGAGTTCGGGCCGCGCTGGCACCAGGCAGCGCTCAAGGAAAACCGCCAGCGCGCCTTCGACGACTTCATCGCCGTGGCCGAAGACCTGGTGGCGCGCGGCATCACCACGCCGCAAGGCCTCGGCATCATGGGCGGCAGCAACGGCGGCCTGCTGGTCGGCGCCGTCATGGTCCAACGCCCCGAGCTGTTCGGCGCCGTGGTCTGCCAGGTGCCGCTGCTGGACATGCGGCGCTACCACCGGCTGCTGGCGGGCGCCTCCTGGATGGGCGAGTACGGCGACCCGGACGATCCTGCCCAGTGGGACGCCATCGGGCGCTACTCGCCCTACCAGAACGTGCGTCCGCGCAGTGAGGACGGCCACTGGCCGCGGGTGCTGTTCACCACCTCCACGCGCGACGACCGCGTGCACCCGGGGCATGCGCGCAAGATGGCGGCGCGCATGCGCGAGTACGGGCACGATGTGCTGTACTGGGAGAACACCGAGGGCGGGCACGCCGGCGCGGCGGACAATGCGCAGATCGCGCGCATGTGGGCCCTGACGTGGACCTTCCTGCGCCGCCAGCTCAACTCGGGGTGATCGCACCTACGAGGCCAGGCGGTGCGCGAACAGCGCCTCCCACGTCGCCCCGATCTCGACGTACAGGGCCACCGCCGTCTCGACCCCGATCACCTGCGGCGACCCCAGGCGGCTGGTGACCACGCCCGCGCGCCGCAGCAGGCGCTCGATCGCCGTGGTCGTCACCGTCACATAGCGTGACAGGCCATTCTCGTAGCCATGCCGGATGATGGCCTCGATCGACTCCATGGTCATCTCGGAAAAACCGTAGCTCCCCGCGCCGTCGGTCTCCAGCGCGAAGCGCGACAGCTCCCACACCAGCGGGTCGCTCGGCGCATCGCGGCCTTCGAGCAGCTGCGGGAAGGAGTCCTTCAGCATGTACGGGCCCTCGGTCGGCAGCAGGCGCCAGCAGCCGCGCAGCATGCCGCCCGTCTCGCGCATCAGCATGTAGCGCGGCTCGAGCGCGTCGTAGCCGTCGATCTCCATGCCGGACAGGACCGGCACTTCCCAGCCCAGCCGCCCGCGGAATACCTTGGCGCGCAGCGTGTGCATTTCCCACAGATCCTTCGATTTGAATTCGCGGCGTGCAGCGATGTTGATCATCATGCTCATGGTCGGCCCCTGGTCGAGTGGTGGATGGACGTCGTACGTTGGAAAGACTTATGCATTGCGCATACAAGATTTATGCAAGATGGGCAGTGCAGGAACTATCAGCTCTGCTCGGTGGCCATTGGCGAGGACGGTGGAATACTTGCAATTTGCATAGACCGAACGGAAAGGGAGCGAATATGGCAAACGATATGATGTGCGAGGCACTGGCGGCGGAACTGGAAGCCCAGCAGGCTGCCCAGGTGGGCGGGCCGGCCCAGCAGGCCAGGTCGCACGACCTGCGGCGCCTGCGCATCGCCAAGCGCGAGAGCCAGGAGAAATTCTGGAGCCGCTTCGGGGTCACGCAGTCGAGCGGCAGCCGCTTCGAAACCGGCCTGGCCATTCCCGCCCCTGTCGCCATCCTGCTGCGTCTCTACGTCAACGGGCGGCTCAGCGATGGTGATCTTCAGGCGTGATCAGGCCCAGGGCGATCGCCTTGACGACCGCCTGCTGGCGGGTGTTGACGCCGAACTTCTGGCGCACGTTCGCGAGGTGAAAGTTGACGGTCGCCTCGGAGCAGTTGGTGATGCGGGCGACCTCCCATGAGGACTTCCCAAGCATGACCCATTGCAGGACCTCGAGTTCGCGCCGGGTCAGGCGCGGCGCCTCGGGTTCGGGTTTCGCCTCGCGAAAGCGCGCCGAGGAGGCGAAGGCATAGTCGCGGATCAGGGAAAGGCTTGGCATCGCCTCGCCGATCGCGCGCTCGAGCGGCACCCCGGGGCGGGCGTCGCACACGAAGCTGATCACGCCGAACTCCCCTTGCGGGCCGTGCACCGGCAGCGTGACCCCACTCCTGATGCCATGGGCGCTGGCTTCCTCGTACAGCGCACCGGAGGCGCCCTTGCCGAAGGTGGACGGGGCCCAGACCAGGGGCAAGGTACTCGAGAGGCAATGGCCGACCGTCGGGTCGACATAGGCGAAGCCGTTGGCGTCGTAGCGGCTGCGCCATTCGCTCGAATAATTACTGCGCAAGAAAGCCGTTTCGAAACGCGCGTGGCGCGAGGGCACGACACCGTACAGGACCTGGTCAAAGCCCTGCTCGCGCGCCAGCCCGAACAGGCGTTCACACCACGCGAGGTCGTTCGGGGCCTCCAGCAAACTCAGCAGCAGAGCGTTGTCGATCATGGCACGTCGGGACAATAGTCGGTCAGGCATTGCTATGCTAGATGAATCGCGCCGCTGAACTCTCTCCGAAATTCACATCCAGCCGTAAACACGACGAAATAGCGTTCACGAATTGTCGTAATAACGCAACATCGCTCCTAATCGTGCGCTGCCTTTCACGCGCCTGCGTTACCCTCCGCCGGATTGCCTTCAGTAATTTTCTAATTTGCAAGACTTCTTGACGGCTGAGTTACTTGACTAGAATTTTTACAAGAGTATCTTTCCATCGTTTCACATGACACATTCGCCGGCCCTCCCCGAGCCGAGTGCGTCGCGTACCCGCATCTATCTACCCGCATTAACCTATCACTTACCGAAACAAGGATCGAGTCGATGAATAACATGACCGACATGGGCGAACAGTTGGACGTCAAGCTGCTGCTCACGACGCTGATGGCGCTGAAGAAAGGCGACTTCTCGGTGCGCATGCCCTCGGACTGGACCGGCGTGTCCGGCAAGATCGCCGACACCCTCAACGACATCATCGAAACCAAGCAGAAGATGGTCGAGACGGTCACCGACGTCTCGCGCGTCGTCGGCCGCGAGGGTCACCTGACCCAGCGCGCCGACCTGCCGGGCGTGGTAGGCGGCTGGGCCACCATCATCAGCTCGGTCAACACCCTGATCGACGACCTGGTGCGCCCGACCACCGAGATGGCGCGCGTCATCGGCGCCGTGGCGAAGGGCGACCTGTCCCAGACCATGGCGCTGGAGGTCGACGGCCACCCGCTCAAGGGCCAGTACCTGCGCGCGGCGATGACCGCGAACACCATGGTGGAACAGCTCTCCTCCTTCTCCTCCGAAGTGACGCGCGTGGCGCGCGAGGTGGGTACCGAGGGTAAGCTGGGCGGCCAGGCGCAGGTGAAGGGCGTGGCGGGTACCTGGAAAGACCTGACCGACTCGGTGAACTCGATGGCGGGTAACCTGACGTCGCAGGTGCGTAACATCGCGGAGGTGACCACCGCGGTGGCGAACGGCGACTTGTCCAAGAAAATCACGGTGGACGTGCGCGGCGAGATCCTGCAGCTGAAGGACACCATCAACGTCATGGTGGACCAGCTGCGCTCCTTCGCATCCGAAGTGACCCGCGTGGCGCGCGAGGTGGGTACCGAGGGTAAGCTCGGTGGCCAGGCTTATGTGCCGGGCGTGGGCGGCACCTGGAAGGACTTGACCGACAACGTGAACTTCATGGCGTCGAACCTGACGGGCCAGGTGCGTAACATCGCGGCGGTGACGACCGCGGTGGCGAACGGCGACCTCTCCAAGAAGATTACCGTGGACGTGAAGGGCGAGATTCTCGAACTGAAGAACACGATTAACGTCATGGTGGACCAGCTGTCCTCCTTCGCATCCGAGGTGACCCGCGTGGCGCGTGAGGTGGGTACCGAGGGTAAACTCGGCGGCCAGGCGCAGGTGAAGGGCGTTGCGGGTACCTGGAAGGACTTGACCGACTCGGTGAACTCGATGGCGGGTAACCTGACCGGCCAGGTGCGTAACATCGCGGACGTGACCACCGCCGTGGCGAACGGCGACTTGTCCAAGAAGATCACGGTGGACGTGAAGGGCGAGATTCTCGAGCTGAAGAACACGATCAACGTCATGGTCGACCAGCTCAACTCCTTCGCATCGGAGGTGACGCGCGTGGCGCGTGAAGTGGGTACCGAGGGTAAACTCGGCGGCCAGGCGAACGTGCCGGGCGTGGGCGGCACCTGGAAAGACCTGACCGACAACGTGAACTTCATGGCCTCGAACCTGACGGGCCAGGTGCGTAACATCGCGGACGTGACGACCGCGGTGGCGAACGGCGACCTGTCCAAGAAGATCACGGTGGACGTGAAGGGCGAGATTCTCGAGCTGAAGAATACGATTAACGTCATGGTCGACCAGCTGTCCTCCTTCGCATCCGAAGTGACCCGCGTGGCGCGTGAGGTGGGTACCGAGGGCAAGCTGGGCGGCCAGGCCTACGTGCCGGGCGTGGGCGGCACCTGGAAGGACCTGACCGACAACGTGAACTTCATGGCGTCGAACCTGACGGGCCAGGTGCGTAACATCGCGGCGGTGACGACCGCGGTGGCGCGCGGTGACCTGTCCAAGAAGATCACCGTGGACGTGAAGGGCGAGATTCTCGAACTGAAAGACACCATCAACGTCATGGTGGACCAGCTGTCCTCCTTCGCGTCCGAAGTGACCCGTGTGGCGCGTGAGGTGGGTACCGAAGGTAAGCTGGGCGGCCAGGCGAACGTGTCGGGTGTCGGCGGCACCTGGAAGGACTTGACGGAGAACGTCAACCAGCTGGCGGCGAACCTGACCAACCAGATGCGCGCGATCGGTGAGGTGGCGACCGCGGTGACCCGTGGCGACCTCTCGCGTTCGATTCAGGTGGAAGCGCGCGGCGAGGTGTCCTACCTGAAGGACAACATCAACGAGATGATCCGCAACCTGAAGGAAACCACGCAGAAGAACGCGCAGCAAGATTGGCTCAAGACCAACCTGGCGCGCTTCACCCGCCTGCTGCAGGGCCAGCGCGACCTCCAGGCCGTGACCAAGCTGATCCTGTCGGAACTGGCGCCGCTGGTCTCGGCCCACCACGGCGTGTTCTACATGATGGACTCGCAGGAGACCGATGCACGCCTGCGCATGATCGCGTCCTACGGCTACCGCTCCAGCCGCAAGCTGCCGACCTCCTTCCTGCCGGGCGAAGGCCTGGTGGGCCAGTGCGCGCTGGAGAAGACCCGCATCTGGCTGACCGACGTGCCGCGCGACTACATCGTGGTGTCCTCGGGCCTGGGCTCGGCGCCGCCGAACAATATCGTGGTGCTGCCGATCCTGTTCGAACAGCAGGTCAAGGCCGTCATCGAGATCGCCTCGCTCGACCGCTTCACCGAAACCCACCTGTCCTTCCTCGACCAGCTGATGGAATCGATCGGCGTGGTGCTCAACACCATCGAGGCGAACAGCCGTACCGAGTCGCTGCTGACCCAGTCGCAATCGCTGGCGCAGGAACTGCAGCAGACCAACCAGGAACTGGCGGAAAAGGCGCGCCTGCTGTCCGAGCAGAACATCGAGGTGGAACGCAAGAACCGCGAGGTGGAACAGGCGAAACTGGCGCTGGAAGAAAAGGCGACCCAGCTGGCCCTGTCCTCGAAGTACAAGTCCGAGTTCCTCGCGAATATGTCGCACGAATTGCGTACGCCTTTGAACTCGCTCCTGATCCTCGCGCAGCAGCTCTCGGATAACCCGGAAGGCAACCTCTCGGCCCGCCAGGTGGAATTCGCGAAGACCATCCACGGCTCCGGTTCCGACCTGCTGACCCTGATTAACGACATCCTGGACCTGTCGAAGATCGAATCCGGCACCGTCACCCTGGACGTGTCGGAGTACCGCTTCTCGAACCTGCGCAACTACGTGGACCGCACCTTCCGCCACATGGCCGAAGCCAAGCACCTCGGCTTCGAGGTCGGCCTGGCGGACAACCTGCCGACCGCCGTGATGACCGACACCACGCGCCTGCAGCAGGTCCTGAAGAACCTGCTCTCGAACGCCTTCAAGTTCACCAGCCACGGCCAGGTCTCGCTCACCATCAGCCTGGTCAACAGCGGCTGGACCGCCGATCACCCGAACCTGGTGCATGCCGACGCCGTGCTGGCCTTCTCGGTCCAGGATACCGGCGTGGGCATCCCGTCCGACAAGCTGCAGCTGATCTTCGAGGCATTCCAGCAGGCCGACGGCTCGACCGCGCGCAAATATGGCGGCACCGGCCTGGGCCTGTCGATCTCGCGCGAACTGGCGCGCCTGCTGGGCGGCGAGATCCGCGTGGAGTCGACCGTCAACGTCGGTTCCACCTTCACCCTCTACCTGCCCTACAACCGCGCCGGCTTCATCAACTACGAGCAGACCCGCCAGCCGCAGCCGGCCCGCCTGGCTCCGCCGCCGGCGCCAAGCCAGGTGGCCTACCAGCCGGCCAACCAGGAACTGCACGAGGTCGCGACGCTGGAAGCCATCGAGTCGTCCTCGCTGGTCGAATACTCCTCGGTGCTGGACGACCGTGGCCTGGTGACCCCGGGCGACCCCTCGGTGCTGATCGTCGAGGACGACGAGCGCTTCGCCAAGGTGCTGCTCGACTTCGCCCGCGAGAAGAACTTCAAGGCCATCGTCACCCAGCGCGGCGACTCGGCCCTGTCGCTGGCGCGTGACTACCTGCCGTCCGCGATCCTGCTCGACATCGACCTGCCGGACATCGACGGCTTCACGGTGCTCGACCGCTTGAAGCGCGACCCGAACACCCGCCACATCCCGGTGCACGTGATGTCGTCCCTGCGCGAGCGCGAGCGCGCGCTGCGCCAGGGCGCCATCTCCTACATCAACAAGCCGGTGGGCCGCGAAGCGCTGCAGGAAGAATTCAAGCGCATCCAGAAGTTCCTGATGGGCGGCAAGCGCTCGCTGCTGGTGGTGGAAGACGATATGGCCCAGCGCGAGTCCATCGTGGCCCTGATCGGCAACACCGACATCCACATGGTGACCGTGGACACCGGCGCCGCCGCGCTTGAGGCGCTGGAAAGCCAGCACTTCGACTGCATGGTGCTGGACCTGACCCTGCCGGACATCTCGGGCTTCGAGTTGATGGACAAGATCACCAGGAACGAGCGCCTGCGCGACCTGCCGATCGTGATCTACACCGCCAAGGAACTCTCGCGCGGCGAAGTCACGAAGCTCAAGCGCTACGCCAAGACCATCGTCATCAAGGACGCCCGCTCGCCGGAACGCCTGCTGGACGAAACCGCCCTGTTCCTGCACCGTTCCCAGGCCAGCCTGCCGGAGCAGCAGCGCCGCATGCTCGAAGAGATCCATGCGCTCGATGGCGGCCTGGCCGGCCGCAAGGTGCTGATCGTCGACGATGACCTGCGCAACATCTTCGCCCTCTCGACCCTGCTGGAGCGCCAGCAGATGCAGGTGCTGTTCGCCGAGAACGGCCGCGACGGCATCGAGGTGCTGGAGAAGGATCCGACCATCGAGATCGTCCTGATGGACATCATGATGCCGGAGATGGACGGCTACGACACGATGCGGGCGATCCGCCGCATCCCGAAGTTCCGCTCGCTGCCCATCATCACCCTGACCGCGAAGGCGATGAAGGGTGACCGCGACAAGTGCATCGCCGCGGGCGCCTCGGACTACATCACCAAGCCGGTCGACGTGGCCCAGCTGCTGTCGATGATGCGGGTCTGGTTGCACTGATGACGGCGCGTGACATCAGCGGCTTCGCCGGCCTGGCCGAGCGCCAGGCGACGGAGGAGCTCGAGATCGAACTGCTGCTCGAGGCGCTGTACCAGCGCTTCGGCGTCGACTTCCGCGACTACGGGCGCGACAGGCTGCGCGAGCGCCTGCTCGCGCAGGTCGCCGCGCGCGGCCTGGCCACGCTCTCCAGCCTGCAGGAGCGGGTGCTGCACGAGGGCGGAGTGGGAGAGGACGTGGTGCGCGCCCTCGGCGTGCCGGCGGCGCCCCTGTTCGACCTGCCCGACGATACCCGGCGGCTGCGCACGGCGCTGGGCGACAGCCTGCGCCCGACCGCCCTGCCCAAGGTCTGGCTGGCCGAACCGGCCGGCGTGGCCGAGGCCTGGACGCTGGCGATCCTGCTGGCCGAGGAGAAGCTCTACGCCCGCACCCAGGTCTTCGCCACCGTCGGCAGCGACGAGCAGCTGGCCCAGATGCGGGTCGCTTCCCTGCCCGAGGCGGAGCTGGCCTCCTCGCAGTCGCACTACGAGGCCAGCGGCGGCAGCGGGCGCCTTGCGGACTACTTCGAGATCGCGAACGGCGAGGCGCGCCTGCTGCCGCGCCTGCGCGAACGCATCACCTGGGCGCAGTACAGCCTGGTGACCGATGCGTCCTTCAACGAGTTCCACGGCATCGTCTGCCGCCGCGCCCTGCCCGACTTCGGGCCGCTGCTGCGCCAGCGCGTGCTGCGCCTGTTCCGCGACAGCCTCTCGCTGTTCGGCGTGCTGGGGCTGGACCGGGAACTGGAGGCGACGGATGCGGGGGTGGAGGATTACCAGCCGCTGTTCGGGGATGGCGGGTGGTATAAACGCATTCGGTGAACCGTAGGGTGGGCGGGTCTCCCGCCCACGCGGTGATAGTTAGTGGTGGGATGTTACGGCCGGATGATCTCGCAGCTGGCTGACCGCGTGGGCGGCGCAGCCGCCCACCCTACAATTGCATCATGCGGTCGCGCCACGCCTGCAGGTGCGGCATCCCCTCCTCCCCCGGCCTGAACTTCATGAGCCCACGCGCGAACTCCAGCGCGCAAAAGGCCGTGATGTCGGCAATCGTGAACCGCTCCCCCGCCACATACGGGTGCCTGCCCAGCTCCCCATCCAGCCACCGCGCCGTCTCGCGCATCTTCCTCCCCTGCGCCGCGCCGAATTCGGGAAACTGCGGCTGCTCGAGCACTGCCAGCCCCGGGTGCGTATGCCGCACGCAGTGCGCGATCTCCAGCATCAGGTGCAGCTCCACGCGCCGGTCGGCCATCTCGATGAAAGCACGCTCGGTCGCATCGACGCCCATCAGGTTCGGTTCCGGATACAGGCCCTCGAGGTAGGTGCAGATGGCGCGCGTCTCGCTCAGGGCGCGGCCGTCGTCCAGCACCAGCACGGGAATCCGGCCCATCGGGTTCAGCGCCAGGAATTCCGGACTGCGATGTCCGCCGGCGTTCAGGTCGACCTCGACGGTCTCGATGCCGGTGATGCCCTTGGCGGCCATGAACATGGCGACGCGCCGCGGGTTCGGCGCACGCGGACTGGTATAGAGGCGCATCGGCTTTCCTTTTCAAATGGTCGACGCGCCATGATAGCCTGCCGGGCCCTAGGCAGGCACGCCCAGCGCGACGCCGCTGGGCGCACGCTCGGCCGCGATCCAGGCGTCGATCGCGTCCGCGCAGCCGGGCGGCAGGTGCAGGCCCAGCTTGCTGCGCCGCCAGAGCACATCCTGGGCGCTGCGCGCCCATTCGTGCCGCACCAGGTAGCGCAGTTCGGCCGCGTACAGGCCCGGGACGATTTCGCCCCCCAGTCCGTCGAGACTACGCGCACCCGCCAGCAGGGTATCCACGCGGGTGCCATAGGCGCGCGCCCAGCGCCCCACCAGGCCGGGCGGCAGCCAGTCGAGCCTCCGCTGAAGGGCAGCCACCCAGCGGTCGAATTCGAGCACGCCGCGCTTGTCGGGCATGGGGCCGAACAGGTCGCCGCCGGGCAGCAAGGCGCCCGCAGTCCAGGCGGGCCGCGCGGAGCCAAGGCTTGATGCGATCCAGTCCGTCGCCTCTTCGGCCAGCCGGCGGTACGTCGTGATCTTGCCGCCGAAGACCGACAGCAAGGGGGCGCCGGCGCTGTCGCGCCCCAGGGAATAGTCGCGGGTGGCGTCCGATGCCTTGTCGGACGCGTCATCTAACAAGGGTCGCACGCCGGAATAGCTCCACACCACGTTGGATGGCCAGACCTGGCGCCGGAAGTAGCGGTTCGCGAGCGCGCACAGGTAGGAGGTTTCGGCATCGGCGATCGCGACCTCGTCGGGGTCACCCGTGAAGTCGAGGTCGGTCGTGCCGATCAGGGTGAAGACGCCCTCGTAGGGCATGGCGAACACGATGCGCCCATCCGGGTGCTGGAAGATGTAGGCGTAGCTGTGGTCGAACAGGCGCGGCACCACGATGTGGCTGCCCTTCACGAGGCGCAGGCGCCGCCCTGCCGTCGGCGCGGCGCTGGTGGCCACCGCATTGACGCGTCCCGCCCAGGGACCGGCGGCATTGACCAGGCAACGCGCGCGCACCTGTCGCCTCCCGCCATCCCCTTCCAGCGTGACCACCCAGTGCCGGGCATGGCGTTCGAAGCCGCTGCAGCGCGTGCGGGTGCGCACCTCGGCGCCACGTTCATGGGCATCCAGGGCATTGAGCACGACCAGCCGCGCGTCGTCGACCCAGCCATCCGAATACACGAAGCCGCGCGTGAAGGCGGGCTTGAGCGGGCCGCCGGCGCGGTGCCCGGCCAGGTCGACCGCCCGCGAGGCGGGCAGGAATTCGCGCGGCGCCAGGCGGTCGTAGAGGAAGAGGCCGGCGCGGATCAGCCAGGCGGGCCGCTGGCCGCTATCGTGGGGCATCACGAAGCGCAGCGGGTGCATGATGTGGGGCGCGCTGCGCAGCAGGACCTCGCGCTCGGCCAGGGCCTTGCGCACCAGGCCGAACTCGTAGTGTTCGAGGTAGCGCAGGCCGCCGTGCACCAGCTTGCTGGACGCCGAGGAAGTGTGGGCGCCGAGGTCGCCCTTGTCGCACAGGAGCACCCGCAGCCCGCGCCCGGCCGCGTCGCGCGCGATGCCCGCGCCATTGATGCCGCCGCCCACCACCAGCACGTCGTATTCGATACCGCTGTCTTCCACCATGTCCGCCTCCACGCCGAATCGTCCCAGTGTAGGGAGACGCCGGCAGGCCCTCTTTGCCTGTATCAATTATGCGGAGAATGCGCATGCTCGTGTGTAAAATCGCCACATGCACAACACTCCCGGCGCCCAAGAGGTGCGCGCATGGGTCCGCATGCCCTCGGGCAAGCGCCTGGACCTGCTCAACCCCACCCCCTTCGACTGGGACGACGCCGACCTGGCGCTGGGCCTGGCCCGCACCTACCGCTGGGGCGGACACTCGGCCTGGCCGCTGCCGCTGTCGGTGGCCCAGCATTCGATCGCCGTGATGCTGCTGCGACGCGCCCAGGCTCCCTGCCCCTCCCCGGTGCAGGAGCTGCGCGAGCTGCTCCACGACGCCGAGGAAGGCCTGCTCGGCTTCGACGCGGTTTCCGTCATCAAGCCCTTCCTCGGCGAGGGTTTCCGGGCCCTGACCCGGCGCCTGGAACAGGCGGTCTTCCTGCGCTACGGCCTGCCCGCCTGGACCGAGAAGGAACACCGCCTGCACAAGCAGGCCGACCGCCTGGCCGCCGCGACCGAAGCCGTGCACGTCACCGGCTGGACCCCTGAAGAGGTGCGCAGCACCCTCAAGATCCGCGCCCGGGTGCTGGAGCGCGACCCCCTGGCCGATCACTACGGCTGCACGCCCTGGGAACCATGGGCCCCCGGCGTGGCCGCCGAGCGCTTCCTGCTTGAACTGGAACGGCTCAAGCGCGAGGCGGGACATGCGGCTTGAAGACGCCGTCGAGCGCGCCGCCGCCCTGATCCAGGACGCCGACGGCCTGCTGGTCGCGGCCGGCGCCGGCATGGGCGTCGATTCGGGCCTGCCCGATTTTCGCGGGACAAGCGGCTTCTGGCGCGCCTATCCGCCTCTTGCGCGCCTGGGGCTGGCCTTCCACGACATGGCCTGCCCGGACACTTTTGAAACCGACCCGCGCCTGGCCTGGGGCTTCTACGGCCACCGCCTCGCGCTCTACCGCGCCACCACGCCGCATGCGGGTTTCGGCATCCTGCGCGCGATCGCGGCGCGCATGGCGCATGGGAGCTTCGTCTTCACCAGCAATGTCGACGGCCAGTTCCAGCGCGCCGGCTTTGCGCAAGACGCCGTCGTCGAATGCCATGGCTCGATCCACCACCTGCAATGCACGCGCCCCTGCTGCGACACGATCTGGCCGGCGGACGGCGTCGCACCAGGCGTCGACATGGATGCCTGCAGGCTGGTCTCGGCCCTGCCGTCCTGCCCGCGCTGCGGCGCCTTGGCGCGGCCCAACATCCTGATGTTCGGCGACGGCGCCTGGCTGCCGGAGCGCAGCGAAGCGCAATACGCGCGCTTCTCGCGCTGGCGCGCCAGGGTCGCCCGGCTCGCCGTGATCGAGCTCGGAGCGGGCGTGGACATCCCTTCGGTCAGGCGAATGGCCGAGTCGCAGGGTGTGCCGGTGGTGCGCATCAACCCGCGCCAGGCGGCGGTGCACCATGGCGTCGCATTGGAGATGGGCGCACTGCCGGCACTGCAGTTGCTGGCCGAGGCCTTGGGGATTGATAAAAATCAAATCTGACAGCTAAGTGCCTGATTCTTTTGAACATTCGCCAATATCCACAAGATCTGTGGATAAAGATGTGGAAAAGCACTACTTGACAAGCCGAAAGTCCAGCAATGATGCGGGTTTCAACAAAATGCCCGTTCTGAAGGCAAAATCAAAGCCTCGTAAAATCAATGACTTACGTATGCACTGCTTTCGCGCAACCTTAATACCTTAGGCAGATTCCTACAAAACCCGCCAGCAGGGGATAAGTCGTCAACGTGCCTTCTTCTGCGCTCATCTTGCGCGGTCATTTCCACGCGTTCCTTGCCCGGTCCCTCACCATCATGCGGACGCTCTCCGGCACCGGTTTACGCAGGTGCTGCGACCCGGCATCGAGCCAGGTGCTTTCCTCGAAATGCTTGAGCATGGCCGGTGTGATGAAGCGCGTGCGCGCCGCATACACGTGGCGGTCGCCCGTGGCCGCCTGCTGCTTGATGAAGAAGCGGTTCGGCAGCACCAGGTGCAGGTGTTCGCGGGCGCGCGTCATCGCCACGTAGAGCAGGCGGCGCTCTTCCTCGATATCGTCCTGGTTCCCGGTCGCCATGTCCGAGGGGATACAGCCGTCCACCACGTTCAGCACGTGCACCGATTTCCACTCCTGCCCCTTGCTCGAATGGATGGTCGAGAGGATCACGTAGTCTTCGTCGAGCAGGGGCGGCCCGGCGCGGTCGCTGGTCGCCTCGGGCGGGTCGAGCGTGATGTCGGCCAGGAAGGCTTCGCGCGAACCGTGGCCGCCTGCCAAGGCGGCCAGCTGCTCGACGTCGGCCGCACGGACCTGGGCATCGTCGTGCAGGCGTTCCAGGTGCGGCAGGTACCATTGCTTGACCAGCTCGATGTCGGCCGGCCAGCGCAGGCCCGGCGTACGCAGGCGCCGGTACAGGGCGCAGAAGGTCTCCCAGTCGACCTTGCTGCGCGCCGGCGGCACGAAGGCGTCCAGCGCCGCGACCGGGTCGGGCGATTCCGCGACCGCGTCCAGCAGGCGGGTCGCGGTGGCCTGGCCGATCCCGGGGATCAGCTGCACGGTGCGGAAACCCGCCAGGCGCCCGGCCGGGTTCTGCACGAAGCGCAGGACCGCCAGCACGTCCTTGATATGGGAGGCCTCGAGGAATTTCAGGCCGCCGAATTTCACGAAGGGGATGTTCCGGCGCATCAGCTCCAGTTCCAGCGCCGCGCTGTGGCTCGCCGCGCGGAACAGCACCGCCTGCTGGGTGAGCGCAATGCCGGCCTCGCGGTGCTCGAGGATGCGGTTGCACACCCAGCGCGCCTGCTCGGCCTCGTCGGGAATCAGGACCAGCTGCGGCTTGCCGCCCGAGGCCTTGTCGGTCCACAGCGTCTTCGCATGGCGCTCCAGCGCGCCGGCGATCACCGCGTTCGAGGCGTCCAGGATGGGCTGGGTCGAGCGGTAGTTGCGCTCGAGGGTGATCACTTGCGCGGGACGGGTGAACTCGTTCGGGAAGTCGAGGATGTTGCGGATCGTCGCGCCGCGGAAGGCGTAGATCGACTGGGCGTCGTCGCCTACCACCATCACGCCCTCGCCGCCCGGCTTCATGCCGGTGAGGATGGAAGCCTGCAGGCGGTTGGTGTCCTGGTATTCGTCGACCAGCACGTGGTCGAACAGGGCGCCCAGTTCGGGGCCCAGCACCGGGTCGCCGGCCATCTCGGCCCAGAACAGCAGCAGGTCGTCGTAGTCGAGCACGTTCTGCTCCTGCTTGGCGTCCACATACGCGCCGAACAGGGTCTTGAGCTGGCCTTCCCACTCGCTGCACCAGGGGAAGGTCGACTGCAGCACCGCCTCCAAAGGTGCGCGGCTGTTCACCACGCGCGAATAGATCGACAGGCAGGTGCCCTTCAGCGGGAAGCGTTTTTCCGTATTCGACAGGCCGATCTCGTGGCGCACCATGCCCATCAGATCCTCGGAGTCGCCGCGGTCGTGGATGGTGAAGGATTCGTCCAGGCCGATGCGGCCGGCGTATTCGCGCAGCAGGCGCGCGCCGATGGCGTGGAAGGTGCCGGCCCAGGGCAGCGTGACCGGGGAACTGGCGCCATTCCTGCCCAGCAGGCGCTGCAGCACGCCGCTGGCGCGCTGGCCCATCTCATTGGCGGCGCGGCGCGAGAAGGTCAGCAGCAGGATGCGCTGGGGATCGGCGCCCGACTGGATCAGGCGCGCCACCCGGTGCGCCAGGGTATTGGTCTTGCCCGAGCCGGCGCCGGCCACGACCAGCAGGGGCCGCACGAGCGCCGCGCCGATATCGTGTTCGACCGCGGCCCGCTGTTCGGCATTGAGGCTGGCGAAGGGATCGCCCGGCAAGGCAGGCTGGTCGAGAACGGCGGACATGGGGGCGGCTGAGCTGGAAATGCTATACTGTACATTTATCCAGTTGTGTTGCGCAAGCAGAAATCCGGGCGCGTACAAGCCTTGTCCTGCGCTGGCGCGCGCACTTGCCCGCAGTCAGGTCATGCATTACATGCAAAAAAATCGCTAAGTCACGGATCTATAAAATGTTTTCCGGATATCCACAAAGTCTGTGAATAACTATGTGGAAAAGCGGGGTCTTGACACGCCGGACACGGCCATTGATGCGGCTTTCAACAATTTGCCTATTGGGAAGGCAGCGTTGATAGCCCCAAAAATCAAGGGTTTACATGCATGTCTCGGGTGCGCATCAAGCCCGCACATAAAATTAACGTCAAGAAATTATTGTGCATAAGCCCCGCCCGCCTGACCCGGCTTCGAACCGGGCCCGGCAACGGCAGAGCCGGGTCAGACCCGGCTCAGGGAGGCGCCGCCGCGGCGCTTCGACGGGTCGAGCAGGACCCGGGTGATGATCCGGGTGTCGACCGCATGCGACTTCAGGAACTCGAGGGCTGACAGGGTGCCGGCGGCCCGCATCAGAAGGATGGCGTCGTCGACGATGTCGCGCTGGCGCAGGTCGCACCTGGCCTCGTTGGCGCTGCCGGAGACGGCGTGGAGGGTACGCGGAGGATTCATCGTGCGCCTGCCCTTTCTGACATGGATTGGTGGGGCTGCGAGCAGTATGGTCTAAGCCAAATCAATGTCAATACCCGATTTAGATCAAAGGCTTGTTTTTGTTTTCGTGCTTGGGGCGTACCAAGCAGGCAGCGCTGCGACACCGCCCGCCCACGCCGCCTACAATGGCCGCGCCAACCATCGACGAGCGAGGACACCATGAGCACCCATCCCGACCCCGACATGAATCCCGGCGACGAAGCCGAACCCGGCACGCCCGGCGCCGGCGAAGACGTCTGCGAAGTCTGCGCCGGCAGCGGCAAGCAGGCCGACGGCAAGCCCTGCCCGAACTGCGGCGGCAGCGGCCACGTAATGCGCGGCATCGGCGGCGGCTGAGGCCGGCCGGGTCCGCGTGGACAGGGCGCGCCGCGGACGGCGATAATGCGGCGATGGACTCGCCACCTCCCCGCCCCCGGCCCACCTCGCTCACCGATCTCTTCGTCTCCTTCACCGTCCTTGCCCTGCAAGGCTTCGGCGGCGTGCTGCCGGTCGTCCAGCGCGAACTGGTCGAGCGCAAGCGCTGGCTGACGCACGAGGAGTTCATCGAAGACTGGGCGGTGGCCCAGATCATGCCCGGTCCCAACGTGGTCAACCTGGCCCTGACGCTCGGCGCGCGCTGGTTCGGCCTGCGCGGCGCCCTGGCGGCGATGAGCGGCCTGCTGGCCATGCCCCTGGTGCTGGTGCTGCTGCTCGCGGTCGTGCACGCGCAGTTCAAGGACGACCCGGCCGTCGGCGGCGCCCTGCGCGGCATGGCGGCCGTGTCCGCCGGCCTGATCGCGGCGGCCGGCCTCAAGCTCTCCAGCGCGCTGGCCAGGAATCCCATTCCTCTTCCCGCGTGCGTGGCGATCGCGGCCAGCGGCTTCGTGCTGCTGGCCTGGGTGCGCGTCCCCCTGCTGTGGGTGCTGCCGCCGCTCGGCCTGCTCGGCTGCGTGCTGGCCTGGCGCCGCTTGCGGCCATGAACGCGCCGCAGCTGGTGTTCGGCTGGCACGACTGGCTCGACCTCTTCATCCACTACCTGATGCTGTCCCTGCTCTCGCTGGGCGGCGCGATCTCGGCCACGGGCGACATGCACCGCTACCTGGTCGAAGACAAGGGCTGGCTCAGCGAAGCGCAGTTCAGCGAATCGATCGCGCTGGCCCAGGCCGCGCCCGGCCCCAACGTGCTGTTCGTGGCCCTGATGGGCTGGCACGTGGGCATGAACACGGGCAGCCTGGCGGCCGCCTTTCTCGGGGTGGCGACGACCATGGCCGGCATCCTGCTGCCGTCCACCGTCCTGACCTACCAGGTCGCCCAGTGGGGCCACCGCAACCGCGAGCTGCGCGCCGTGCGCGCCTTCAAGCTGGGCATGGCGCCGATGGTGATCGGCATGCTGCTGGCCACCAGCTGGCTGCTGGCCACGGCGAGCAGCCGGGGCAGCCTGCGCGACTGGGCGCTGTGGCTGCTGGCCGGCGCGAGCTGCCTCGTGATCTGGCGCACCCGCCTGCACATCCTGTGGCTGCTGGCCCTGGGAGCCGTATTGGGCGCGCTCGGCTTCGTGTGACTGGCACGCATGCGCGCGGCAAGGCATACTGGCGGCATCCCAACCAAGAAGAACAATCATGCCCGACCTGCTCAATGAACACGCCTGCTTCGGCGGCGTGCAGCGCTTCTATTCCTTCGACTCCCAGGCGACCGGCCTGCCGATGCGCTACTCGGTCTACCTGCCGCCCGGCGCCGGCGACAAGCCGCTGCCGGTGCTGTTCTACCTGGCGGGCCTGACCTGCACCGAGGAGACCTTCATGATCAAGGCCGGCGCCCAGCGCGTGGCCGCCGAGGAAGGCATCATCCTGGTCGCTCCCGACACCAGCCCGCGCGGCGCCGGCGTGCCGGGCGAGACGGACAACTGGGACTTCGGCGCCGGCGCCGGCTTCTACGTCGATGCGGTTCAAGCGCCCTGGTCGCGCCACTACCGCATGTACAGCCACATCCTCGAGTTGCGCCAGCTGGTGCTCGATACGCTGCCGGCCGACCCTGGGCGCGTGGGCATCTTCGGGCATTCGATGGGCGGCCACGGGGCCCTGATGCTGGCCCTGCGCAATCCGGACCTGTTCCGCTCGGTCTCCGCCTTCGCCCCGATCGCCGCGCCGATGCGCTGCCCCTGGGGCAAGAAGGCCTTCGGCGGCTACCTCGGACCGGACGAAGCACTCTGGCGCCAATACGACGCCACCGAGCTGATGGCGGGCATGCAGGGTGCGCCCTTCCCCGGCGGGATCCTGATCGACCAGGGGCTGGCCGACAAATTCCTGGCCGAACAGCTGTATCCGGAAGCCTTCGAGGCCGCCTGCCTGGGCGTGGGCCAGCCGCTGACCCTGCGCCGCCACGCGGATTACGACCACGGTTACTACTTCATCTCGACCTTCGTGGAAGACCACCTGCGCTTCCACCGCCGCGTACTGGGTTGAGGCACTAGTCCACCGCCGGACCGGTGGCCCCACCGGTCCTCCCGCCACTTGCATGCAGTGCCAATGCCAGGCGGCAAACGTACGCCGTCGGCGCAGATCCCTGTGTATGCTGGAGACATGGCTTTCGGCAGGCGCCGGACCCCGTCCGCGCCGCCTTGCCATGCTTGATTACTGCCTTCGTCATACGCGTTGCACCATGCCGGACATCCAAGGCTACAAGGACCGTACCCACGCCGGCCGCGAGCTGGCGCGTCAGCTGCGCCACCGGCTCGGCCCCGGCGGGCAGGAAGACCTGCTGGTGCTCGGGCTGCCGCGCGGCGGCGTGCCGGTCGCCTTCGAAGTCGCGCGGCTGCTGGCCGCCGAGCTCGACGTCCTGCTGGTGCGCAAGCTGGGCATGCCGAACCAGGAGGAGTACGCCATGGGAGCGATCGGCAGCGGCGGCGTGCGCGTGCTGCAGCCGGGCGTGCCGGGCCTGTTGGGCGTGACGCAGGAACAGGTCGAGGAAGTCGCCCGGCGCGAGCTGGTCGAGCTCGAACGGCGCGACCGGCGCTACCGGGGCGGACGCACGGCGCCGCGCATCGCCGGACGCTGCGTGATCGTGGTCGATGACGGCATCGCCACCGGCGCCACCATGATGGCGGCGCTGCAGGTGGTGCGCCGCCAGGGCCCGGCCCGGCTGATCGTGGCGGCCCCGGTCGGGGCGCCCGATACCGTCGGCCTGCTCGAGAACGAGGCGGACGAGGTGGTCTGTCCGCTGGCCCCGCCGCGTTTCCAGGCGGTCGGCCAGTTTTACCAGACCTTCGGGCAGACCGGCGACGAGGAAGTGCAGGATTTGCTGGCGCAGGCATGGGCGACGCCCGGCGCGCAGGACCAGAACAACAGAAAGGAGCGGACATGAAACCAATTCCAACCGAGACGGCAACCGATGTGGGCAGTGTGGGCAAGTGGCTGGGCGCAGCCGCGGCGGGCGCGCTCCTGATGTATCTGCTCGACCCCGAACGCGGGTCGGCGCGGCGCTCGCGGGCCGCGTCCGCGCTGAAAAGCGGCGCCGTGCGCACGGGCAGGACGGTCGACCACGCCCTGCACAGCGCGGGCGAAAGCCTCGGCGCACTCACCGGCAGCGCGGCCGACGCCATCTCTCGCGGAGCCGGCAAGCTGCAGGCCCAGGCCGCGCCGCTGCTCGAACGCGCCCGCCACGGGGCGCACGAGGCCGACGAGCGCGTCGCGGCCGAAGCCGACCATGCCCGCGAGCGCGCCCGGCGCGAAGCGCAGGCCGAGCGGGAACGCTACGAAGCGGATCGCTCCTACGCCAGCCGCAACCGCTACGACTACGACGAGCACTACGCGCATGGGGGCGGCCTGGCGGGCCTGCTGCAGGACCTGGGCGACCGTCTCGGCGCCGCCTTCGGCACGGGCCGCGGGCCGAATTCCGCCCTGCTCGGCGGCAGCCTGCTGGGACTGCTCGGCGTGATGCGCCGCAATCCCGCCGGCCTGCTGGTCGGCCTGGCCGGCCTCGCCCTCCTGATGCGTAGCAGCACGCACCGCTACTCGGTCGGCAGCCTCGCGCTGCCGAAGACCAGGCAGGCCGGCGACGCGACGCCCTACCTGCCGTCCAATGCCGAGCCGGGCAGCCGCACCCTGCACTGACAGCCATGCGCCATGGTCACCGTCACCGCCCATGAAACCGGCGCCATCCGCGCCGCCGCCCATCCGCTCAGCGGGAGTGACGCCGACTACGACCCGCTGCTCGCGCTGGTCGGCGACGCCCGCTTCGTCCTGCTGGGCGAAGCCACCCACGGCACCGCCGAGTTCTACGACGAGCGCGCGCGCATCACCCAACGCCTGATCGAAGAGAAGGGGTTTACGGCCGTGGCGGTGGAGGCCGACTGGCCGGACGCCTGGCGCGTCAACCGCTACGTGCGCGGCGAAGGCAGCGACGAGGACGGCCGCGCGGCCCTGGGAGGCTTCGAGCGCTTCCCCGCCTGGATGTGGCGCAATACCTCGGTGCTGAATTTCGTCGAGTGGCTCCGCCGGCGCAACGACCGCGCCGGCAAGGACAAGGCCGGCTTCTACGGCCTCGACCTCTACAGCCTGTTCACCTCGATCCAGGAAGTGCTGCGCTACCTCGACCAGGTCGACCCCGTCGCGGCCGAGGAAACCCGGCGCCGCTACGCCTGCTTCGACCACTACGGCGAAGACAGCCAGCACTACGGCTACGCCACCGGCGTCGGCCTGTCCGAATCCTGCCAGCAGGGCGTGCACGCCGCGCTCAGCGAACTGCAGCAGCGCGCCTTCGACTACATGCGTGACGGCGGGGCCGGCGAGGCCAGCCCCGAGGACGCCTTCTTCTACGCCCAGCAGAACGCGCGCCTGGTGAAGAACGCCGAAGAGTATTACCGCACCATGTTCCGCGGCCGCATCTCGTCCTGGAACCTGCGCGACAGCCACATGGCCGAAACCCTGGACGCGCTGGCACGCCACCTGTCAAGCGAAGGCAAGCCCGCCAAGATCGTGGTGTGGGAACACAATTCCCACATCGGCGACGCGCGCGCCACCGAGATCGGGCGCCAGGGCGAGTGGAACGTCGGCGAGCTGGCGCGCAAGGCCTACGGCCAGGACGCCTGCCTGATCGGCTTCACTACCCACGACGGGCGGGTGACGGCCGCCTCGGAATGGGACGGTCCGGCCCTGCACAAGCACGTGCGCCCGGGCATGCCGGGCAGCTACGAACACCTGCTGCACGAGGTGGGAATGGAACGCTTCTTCCTGCCGCTGCGCGATCCCGGACCGGCGCGCGACGTGCTCATGGAAGAACGCCTGGAGCGCGCGATCGGCGTGCTCTACCTGCCGCGCACCGAGCGCCAGAGCCATTACTTCATGGCCCAGTTGGCGCGCCAGTTCGATGGGATCATCCACATTGACCGCACCAGTGCGGTGACGCCGCTGGATGCGACCAGTGGCTGGCATTCGGGCGAGCCGCCGGAGACGTATCCGCAGGGCTTGTGATCTTGCCTTTGTAGGGTGGGCCTGGGCGGCCCCGCAGTTCTGCCCACGCGGTCAAATCACGTCTCCTGACCCGCGCCGTGGTTCGCAAAGGTCGGTTGACCGCGTGGGGTGATTTGGTCCAGTGGACCACATCACGACCCGCCCACCCCGACGAAGACCCGGCGTCAGACTTCGAAGAACGCATAACCGTCCCTTCCCTTCCCCTTCGCCGCATACAGCGCGCTGTCAGCCGCCGCCAGCAACTGCTCCTGGTTCTGCTTCGGCATCGACAGCGCCACGCCCACGCTGGTCGAGGCCTGCACCAGCCCCGCGCTGGTGCGGAACGGCGTGCGCATCGCCTCGACGATCTTGGCGGCGATCCGCTCGGCCTCCGCCCTCCCGCCGATCTCCTCGAGGATGACGACGAACTCGTCCCCCGACAGCCGCGCCGGCGTGTCGGTGGCGCGCACGCCCACCGTCAGGCGGCGCGCGAACTCCTTCAGCACCTCGTCGCCCACCCCGTGGCCGTGGGTGTCGTTGATGCGCTTGAAGTGGTCGATGTCGAGATAGGCCAGGGCCAGCGGCCGGCCGCTCCTGCGGGCGCGGTCGAGGGCGTGGTGCAGGCTTTCGCCGAACATGCGGCGGTTGGCGATGCCGGTCAGGGTGTCGATGCGCGCCAGCTGCTGCAGCTGTTCCTCGACTTCCTTCACGTGGGTCATATCGTGCACCAGCGAATACACGCCGGCCACGCTGCCGTCCGGCTGCAAATCAGGGATGTAGGTCGCCTGCAGGATGCGCGGATCGCCGCGCACCGGGATGCGGATCTCATGGGTCACGCTGTGTCCCGCGAAAGCCTGCTCCAGGTGCGGGAAGACCTCGGCCGCGATGCCGTCGCCCAGCAGGCTGGACACCGGCATGCCCTCGAGCTGTTCGGGCGTCACCCCGAACCACTTTTCGTAGGTGGCGTTCCCGAACTGGAAACGGTGCTCGCGGTCCATGTAGGAGATCAGGACAGGCAGGTTGTCGGTGATGAGGCGCAGCCGCTTTTCGCTGGCCGCGCGCCCGCTCTCGGCGCGCTCGCGTTCGGCCATGAGGGCGTGGAAGGCCCGGCCCAGCTCCCCGATCTCGTCCCTGCGTCCGTCGCGCAGCACCTCGATCTCGGCGCCGTCGTGGCGGATCGCGGCGACGTTGTCGCGCAGTTCCTGCAGGGGTGCGAGCAGGCGGAACACCAGCACCCAGGCCAGCAGCCCGGCCGCCAGCGCCAGCCCGCCCGCGCTGAAGAAGGCGTTGTGGCGCATCGCAGCCATCGGCGCGAAGGCTTCCCGCTGCGGATAGCGCGCCGCCAGGATCCAGCCGGTCGTGCGCAGGCGCTTGTAGGCGTAGATCGATTCGGTCCCGTCCTTGCTGCGCGCCTCCAGCCAGCCTTCGAAGCCGGCCAGCGCCCTGTCGGTCCCGTAGTTGTTGCCCGGGACGCTGCTGACGTGCTCGAACAGGCGCAACTGGTCCGGGTGGTCGATCACGACGCCTTCGGCGGTCATGATGAAGAGGTAGCCGGTCTTGCCCGGCTTGAGCGCGCCGATCTGGCGCAGGAAGCCCGAACGGCGCAGGTCCACGCTGCCGGTCAGCACCGCGACCACGGCGCCCGTCTCGTCCTTGACGGGTGTGCTGAATACCACGATGTGGTTGCCGGTCAGGCGGCTGCGCATGGGCCGCGAGATCACGCTGCGGCGCTCTTCCATCACCTTGTCGAAGTAGTCGGTGCCGCGCGCATTCAGGGAGGTCGGGCCGGGCAGCTCGCGCAGCGAGAGCTTCATGTCTCCCCGGCTGTCGAACACCACCAGGTTCAGGTACTCGTCGGCGCCCCACAGGCGCACCTGGCCGGCGAGGAAGGCCGGCAGGTTCTTCCAGTCGGTGCGCAGCGCGGGAGGAATTCCGGCGCCCAGTGCCTCGATCTGGGCCATGCGCGCGCCCATGCGGTCGTCCATGAAGGAAGCGGCCCCCGCGAGCATGATGTACTGCTGGTTGCCGATCACCGACTTCATGCCGCGCTCGGCGACCGAGAGGGTCGACAGCGTCACCAGCAAGGTGGCTGCGAACACCAGGGCTGCAGCGACGCACGCCAGGCGCAGCTTCAGATTGGCAGACCTCAGGCGCGACCTTGATATGACCATGAAATTTGACGGAAATGCTCAATAGAATGACAAAGTATTACATATTCCCTGGCCCTGACGAGTTTCATTCCGCGTTGCAATTGTATATAACACTTACTTGTAGGACATTGCAAGCTGGCACTGTCGATCCCCCGGATTTTCGATTAGCATTCCAGGTTTCCCGCAGACGGACGAGGACCGCCCATGAGTCAATACACCCTGAACATCAACGGCAAGACCCAGGCCGTCGATGTCGAACCGGATACGCCTTTGCTCTGGGCGCTGCGCGATACGCTCGGCCTGGTCGGCAGCAAGTACGGCTGCGGGCTCGGCCAATGCGGCGCCTGCACCGTCCACGTCGACGGCGTGCCGGCGCGCTCCTGCGTGCTGCCGGTGTCCAGCCTCGGCAAGCAGAGGATCACCACCATCGAGGGCCTGGATGCCAATGCCCGCCATCCGCTGCAGCAGGCCTGGCAGGAACTCGACGTGCCCCAGTGCGGCTACTGCCAGGCCGGCCAGATCATGACGGCCTGCCACCTCCTCAAGCAGCATCCGAAGCCGAGCGACGCCCAGATCGACGAGGCGATGGCGGGCAATCTGTGCCGCTGCGCCACCTACACCCGGATCCGCGCGGGCATCCACCGCGCAGCCGAGATCGCCGCCAATGGAAAGGGCAAGAAATGAAGAGCACGCTCCCCATTTCCGCAGCGCGCCGCGGCTTCCTGCGCGCCAGCAGCGTCGGCGCCGCCTTCATGCTCGGCATGTCGGCCGAAGGCGCCCTGGCGGCGGCAGCCCGCGCGGCCGCCGCCCCCGGCCCCGAATTCGTCCCGAACGCCTTCATCCGCATCGGCCGTGACGGCCGCGTCACCCTGATCTCGAAGCAGCCGGAGATCGGCCAGGGTATCAAGACCTCGCTGCCCATGGTGATCGCCGAACAGCTCGAGGTGCCGTGGCAGGACGTGCGCGTCGTGCAGGGCGACCTCGATACGGGCAAGTATGGTTCCCAGGGCGCGGGCGGCTCGACCTCGACGCCGACCAACTACGAGAACTTCCACCGCCTCGGCGCGGCGGCGCGCATGATGCTGGTGCAGGCCGCCGCCGAGACCTGGGGGGTGCCGGCCGCCGAATGTGTGGCCGTGCAAGGCGCCGTTGTCCACGGCAAGACGAAACGCCGGCTGGCCTATGGCGCGCTGGTGGAGCGCGCAGCAAAGCTGCCGGTGCCGGAAGCGGCGCAGGTGGTGCTGAAGGACCCGGCCAGCTACACCCTGCTGGGCACCCGCGTGGGCGGCGTCGACAATGCCGCCATCGTCAGCGGCCAGCCGCTGTTCGGCATCGACGTGCGCCTGCCCGGCATGCTCTACGCCGTGTACGCGAAATGCCCGGTCTTCGGCGGCAAGCCGGTCAAGGCCAACCTGGAGGCCATCAAGGCCATGCCGGGCGTGAAGGACGCTTTCATCATCGAGGGCACGCCCAACCTGAACGGCCTGCGTCCGGGCGTGGCGATCGTCGCCACCTCGACCTGGAACGCGATCCGCGCCAGGCGCGCACTGGAAGTCGAATGGGATGAAGGCGAAGGCGCCGCCCACAGCTGGGCCGATTTCGCCGCCCAGGCCAAGGCCGCCGCAAGCAAGCCCGGCGCCACCAGCGTGCGCAAGGACGGCGACATCGCAGGCAGCCTGGCCAAGGCGGCCAAGGTGGTCGAAGCGGCCTACAGCTACCCCTTCATCTCGCACGCGAGCATGGAACCGCAGAACTGCACCGCCTGGTTCAAGCCGGCGGACGGCAGCCTGGAACTGTGGGCGCCGACCCAGAACCCGGGCGCCGGCCAGGCCCTGGTGACCTCGACCTTCGGCATCCCGAAAGAGAAGATCGCCCTGCACATCATCCGCAGCGGCGGCGGTTTCGGCCGGCGCCTGAGCTCGGACTTCATCGTCGAGGCGACCGCCATCGCGCACAAGGTCGCGGCGCCGGTGAAGCTGACCTGGACCCGCGAGGACGACCTCCAGCACGACCACTTCCGCCCGGGGGGCTTCCACTTCCTGCGCGGCGGCGTCGATGCGAACGGCCGCGCCGTGGCCTGGCACAACCACTTCGTCACCTTCGCCAACCGCGCCCTACGCGAGGGCAAGAGCATCCTGCAGCCGGGCAGCGGCGGCAACCTGTCGGGCGACGAGTTCCCGGGCCGCTGGCTGGCCAACTGCCAGCTCGAGCAGACCGCCCTCGAATGCCGCGTGCCGATGGGCCCGTGGCGCGCGCCGGGCAGCTGTGTGTTCGCCTGGGTCTTCCACAGCTTCATCGACGAGCTGGCCCATGCGGGCGGGCGCGACCCGCTGGAATTCCGCATGGAGCTGCTGGGCGACCGCGACATCGTGCCGGGCACGGGCGAGCGTGGCCAGCCTTATAGCGTGGCGCGCATGAAGAAGGTGTTGCAGGTGGCGGCCGACCAGGCCGGCTGGGGAAAGAAGAAATTCCCGCGCGGCCAGGGCCAGGGCATCGCCTTCCACTTCAGCCACCGCGGCTATGTGGCGCAGGTGGCGGAAGTGACGGTGTCGAAGGACGGCAAGCTGAAGGTGGACCGGGTGGTGGTGGCGACCGACATCGGCTCGCAGATCGTGAACCTGTCAGGCGCCGAGAACCAGGTCGAAGGTTCGGTGATCGACGGCCTGTCGACGATGATGTACCCGGCCCTCGACATCGAGAAGGGCCGCATCGTGCAGAGCAACTTCCACGACTACCCGCTGCTGCGCATGCCGGATGCACCGGCCAGGATCGAGATGCACTTCGTCAAGACCGACTACCCGGTGACCGGCCTGGGCGAACCCGCCCTGCCGCCGCTCGCGCCGGCCGTGTGCAATGCGATCTTCGCCGCGACCGGCAAGCGCGTGCGCGAGCTCCCGCTCAGCAGGACGGACCTGAGCTGGAGCTGATTCGCAACGTAATCAGTGACGGTGCGCGGGGTCGTTGTCCTGCGCACCGTGGTACTCGAGGATGGAGGCGGCTTTTTCCAGCCGCCCCTCCTCGGCCGTGACGGTGACGACGCACTTGCCGATCTCCAGCCCCGGCGTGTACACGTCCTTGTAGTCGGTGCCGCCCTTCACCGCCGGCGAATCGCCCACCGTGAAATTGGCCTCCGACGGGCCGGCTTCGTCGCCGGTGTGGCTGATCTCGATACCATCCCGGTCAAAGCCGGCGTCCAGCAGGGCCTGGCGCGCGCGCTCGGCGTCCTGCACGCTGTCAATCACTCGTACGAGCTGCTGTTTCATACTGCCTCCATCGATGCCTGTTGCTGTCCACCGTAACAGAATCGGCATCACGCCGGCGCTCGGCTCGGGTGCGCTCGCCGGAAAGATTGCCGGCGTCGATGGGAGCGCATACACTCGGGATGAGCTCATCCTTTCCCAACGCCATGGCCCCTGACCACGCGAGCGTCCGCGCCCAATTCAATCCCCTGATCAAGCCCTTCCTGGTCGTCAAGATCGGCTTCGTGATGATGTCCACTATCATCGGGATTCCCCTTGCCATCGTCTGGTTCCTGGGCGTGGGGCGCTGGTGGGCCCAGCACTATTTCGACCGGCTCGAGTGCCAGCTGGGCGAGCGCAGCATCCGCTTCCGCAAAGGCATCCTGGTCACGACCGAGAAGACAATTCCTCTGGAGAACATCCAGGACGTGACCTTCGTGGAAGGCCCGATCCTGCGGCGCTTCAACCTGAGCACCCTGAAATTCGAGACCGCCGGACACAGTGCCGGCCAGGCCTCGGACATGCAGCTGACCGGCATCATCGATGCCCAGGCTTTCCGCGCGCAGATCATCGGGGCGCGCGAAGCCTTGCGCCATGCACCCGCGCCGGACGGGAACGACGCCCAGCTGCACGTGCTGCGTTCGATCGAAGCGAAGCTGGCGGACATCGCGGCCCTGCTCGAGAAACAGGGCCTGCGCCGGGAGGCCGGCGATTAACGCTGGATCGCGATCATGTAGTGGTAGCGATTGGCATCGTTGAACGCGTTCGCATTCGTCTGGATCACGATGGCGTAGCGGCTTGCCCCGTTGACGTTGTAGCGGAAGGCATGTCCGGAATAGACGCCGCGTGCGCGCGCATCGCTATTGTTGATCAGGGCGCCAGGGAATTTCTCGGGGTTCAGCATCCCGAATACTTCATTCTTCGGGAACGTGTAGTTGGCGGTCGAGAGGGACATTGCTCCATCGGCATTCATCGTCAGCGTCTGCGTGGTCGCTCCTTTCATGATCGCGCAATCGACCAGGTCGAAGGTCTTGCCGTTCAGGTCGTCGATCGCGCCCTCCTTCAGGCGGGCCAGCGAGCTCGATACGAAGACATGGGTGGCCTGGTTCTCGGTCTGGGCGGCGGCATTGCAGCCCATCAGGATATTGCCGTTGAGCTTGTACGCTCCGGAAGAAAACGGACCGGCCCAGCTCAGGTTCGCATAGCGATCCGAGGTCGACAGCAGCTCGGTGCCGCCGAGCACCGGGAACTGGATCGAGCCTTGCCCCGTCCCCGCATTGAAGTTCGCATCGGCGCGCACGGCGCTGGTCGCGAAGGTCGCGTCGCTCATCACCGCATTCGACGCCTGATAGTGGACATATTGCACGACACCGGTCACCTCGGGCGAGGGGACCGTCGAGCCAGGGCCGGGGGTGGTCGGCTGGCTGACCGGATCGGAGCCCTCGTCTCCCCCGCCGCCGCCACAGGCGGCCAGGCCTGCACAAAGCGCTGCCCCAAGCATATAGTTCGTCAAGCTCTTCAGGTTCACCGTCGTTTCCTTTTTTGTCCGCGTTCATCGAAGTCCCTGGTCCCGGACCAGGCATCGGGTTCATTGCCACATCGGCAACTGCGGCGGATTCTATAGAAAGCGCAAGCGGGAAGAAGCTGTAAGAACTTACAGGTCAGGGGCTGATGAGCCGCAGGTTGAGTGCCCGGACCACCGCCTGGCGCCGGTTCACCGCGCCCAGCTTGTTGGCTGCGTTCGCCAGGTGGAACACGACCGTGCGCTCCGAGATCTTCAGGATCTGCGCCATCTCCCACGACGTTTTCCCGATCGCCGCCCATTGCAGGCAATCCCGTTCGCGGGCTGTCAGTGGCGGAAGTGTCTCGGCATGCCGCGCGTTTTCCACCACGCGCACGGCTTCGTGCACGTAATGGACGGTCAGCTGCACCAGGCCGGCCACCATGAGCCGCTGCGTTCGCATCTCTTCGGGGCGCCGGCTTGCCGACAGGCTCAGGATGGCACGTTGCCCGCCGGGCACCGACACCGTGACGGTGACGCCGTGCGCGAGGCCATGGTCGCGTGCTTCATCGAAGACGATGTTCCTGGGCTCGGCGCGGTCCGCATCGTCCCAGAACACCGGCAGCGTGCTTTTGGAAACATGCTTCAGAATCGGATCGTTGACGGAGTGGCCCGCCTCCTGGTAACGGCGCAGCCAGGAATCGGGACAGTGGATGAAAATGTCCTGCTCGACGAGCGATGCGCCCTCCAGGGTCTTCGATTCGTCGCGGAAGACTTTTTCCGCATTCTGCCCGCCGATCAAGGGCGAATAGACGTGGTAGTCGAAGCCCAGGCGCGCGCATTGTCCGGTCAGGAGCGAGAAAATCTCCGCCTTCGAGCTTGCCGCGAGAAATTTCTCGATCACTTCCATGATTGCTGTCCGACTCCCCATGGCGATGCCCGGCATCGCGAGCGCGCATTGTATCGATAGCAACTTTCACGGTCAAAGCAGGGGGCATAAAGACAACAAACCGCCGCCGGCGCCTCTAGGCCCGCGTGCGCATCAGTTCCAGATAACGTCGCGCGGCAAGTCCCAGCGGCCGCTCGCGCGACCAGACGATGTCGATCACGAGGCGGGTATCCCGGCTGGCATTTTCGAAGGCGATCTCGACCAGGCTGCCGGCGGCAATCAGGGGCTGGACCAGGGCGCGGGGCAACACGGCCCAGCCGAGCCCCGCCTGCACCAGATTGAGCGTGGCAAGCTGGTTATCGGTCTTCCAGACCTGGCGCGACAGGATGAAGCGGCAGTCGACCGGCTCCGCGACGCGGCTGGTCATGGCGATCTGGCGCAGTTCCAGCATGTCCTCGACCCGCAGCGCTGCCGGCTGCCGCTCCTGGGGCAGGAAGCCGGGCGCGGCGACGGCCACGATGACATCGCTGCCGAGCTGCTGGAAACTCTCCCGTTCGTCGAGGCGCTCGCGCTCGAACACCAGGGCCAGGTCGGCGCCGCCCTCATGCAGCAGGCGCAAGGCGTCAGGCTGCGGGGCCGAGACGATCGCGATCTCGAGCGAGGGATATTCCCGGCCGAGCGCCGCCAGCGCCGGCGTCCATGGCGCGGCGATCAGTTCCGGCGCCACGGCGAGGGTGAGCCGGCGTTCCAGGCCGGCGTGCAAGGCGAGCGCATCGGCCTGCAGCTGGCGCAACTGGCTTGCGAGCTGGCGGGCGCGCGGGGCCAGCGCACGGGCGGCCTCGGTGGGCGTCGGCTCGCGCGTGCCGCGGTCGAACAGGCCCAGGTCCAGTTCGGCCTCCAGCTGGGCGATCGTCATGCTGATCGCCGACGGCACCCGTCCGAGGGCACGCGCCGCCGCGGAGAAGGAGCCCTGGTCGAGGACGGCCAGGAAGACGGTGATGTTATCGCTCGTGAACGCCATGACCTGTGAAAAAAACTGATAGGAGCCGACTTTATACCGCAAGACTTCATGCCTACACTAGACTCCCTTCACCGCTTCGAAAGGCAGACATGGCACATCGCACACCGCAAGACCTCGTCATCGACTACATCGCGGCCTATAACGCGTTCGACCTCGACGGCATGGTGGCCCTGCTCTCGCGCGACATCCGCTTCGAGAACCATTCGGATGGCGCCCTCACCGCCCGGACCGAGGGCCTGGCGGCGTTCCGGCAGCTTGCGGAACAATCCAAAGCGCTGTTCTCCCAGCGCGAGCAGCGTGTCACCGGCTGGACCATCGGGGAAGATGCGGTCGCCGTCGACATCGCCTACACCGGGACGCTGGCGCGGGATATCCCTGGCGGCCCCGCCGCCGGCACCGTGCTCGCGCTGGAGGGCAGGAGCGAATTCGGCTTCGCGGATGGGAAGATCACCCGCATCACCGACCGCAGCTGAGGGGCAGGCGCACTACTCGGGAACCACCGCCGTCACCTCGATCTCGACGCGCGCCCGCTCCTCCATCAGCCCCGCCACCTGCACCGCGCTCATGGTCGGATAGTGGCGCCCGATGACGTCGCGGTAGGCGGCGCCGAGGGCGGCGCCGGCTTCCAGGTATTCGCGCCGGTCGAGCACGTACCAGGTCATGCGCACGATGTGCTCAGGCCCGGCGCCCGCTTCGCGCAACACGGCCACGATATTTTCCAGCGCCTGGCGCGCCTGGCCGACGAAGTCGTCGGTCTGGAAGCGGCCTTCGGCGTCCCAGCCGATCATGCCGCTCACAAAGACCTGGCGGCCGCACACGGCAATGCCGTTCGAGTAGCCTTTCGGGCGCGGCCATCCCGGTGGTTGCAGGATCTCCATCAGCTTCCCTCCTGGGCCAGAACTTCGCGTGCGATGATCAGGAGCTGCACCTCGCTTGCCCCTTCGTAGATGCGCAGCGCGCGGATTTCACGGTACAGGGTCTCGACCGTTTCTCCGCTGACGACGCCCTGGCCGCCGAAGAGCTGGACCGCCGCGTCGATGACCTGCTGGGCGGTCTCGGTGGCGGTCAGCTTGGCCATGGCGGCCTCTTTCGTCACACGCTTGCCCTGGTCACGCATCCAGGCCGCGCGGTAGGTCAGCAACGCCGCGGCATCGATACCGGTCGCCATCTGCGCCAGCTTGGCCTGGGTCAGCTGGAAGTCGGCCAGGGTCTTGCCGAACATCGCCCGTTCGCGCGCGCGCTGCAGGCCTTCGTCCAGGGCCCGGCGCGCGAAGCCGAGGCTGGCCGCCGCCACCGAGGTGCGGAACACGTCCAGCGTCGCCATCGCCACCTTGAAGCCCTGGCCCTCTTCGCCGACCCGCTTCGCCGCCGGCACCCGGCAGCCGGCGAAGCGCAGGCGCGCCAGCGGATGCGGGGCGATCACGTCGATGCGTTCGGCGATCGTCAAGCCGGGCGTATCGGCATCGACGATGAAGGCCGAGATGCCGCGCGAGCCGCGTCCGCCCTCCCCGCCGCCGTCGCCCGTGCGGGCGAAGACGACGTAGAAGTCGGCGATGCCGCCATTCGAGATCCAGGTCTTCTCGCCATCGAGCACGTAGTCGTCACCGTCGCGGCGTGCGGCGCACTGCATCGCCGCGACGTCGGAGCCGGCCTGCGGCTCGGACAGGGCGAATGCGGCGATCGCCTCGCCGGCGGCGACGCGCGGCAGATAGTGTTCCTGCTGCGCGGCGCTGCCGAACAGCGAGATCGCGCCGCTGCCCAGTCCCTGCATGGCGAAGGCGAAGTCGGCCAGGCCCGCGTGGCGCGCCAGGGTCTCGCGGATCAGGCAGATGGCGCGGGTGTCGATGGCCTGCCCCTGGCCGCCGATGGCGTGGCGCAGCCAGCCGCCGCGTCCGAGCAGGGCCACCAGCGCACGGCAGGCGGCGTCGACGTCCCGGCCGTGCGCGTGCCGGAGATGCTCGCCGGCCCAGGCATCCAGCGCCAGGGCCAGTGCCCGATGGTGGGGCTCGAAGAAGGGCCAGTCGAGGTAGTCACGGTCCGCCATCTCAATCGCCCTCGAAGCGCGGCTGGTCCTTGGCCACGAAGGCGTGGTAGGCCCGGTGGAAGTCATTGGTCGCCATGCAGATGGCCTGGGCCTGGGCCTCGGCCTCGATGGCCTCGTCCACGCCCATATTCCACTCCTGCTGCAGCATCTTCTTGGTCATGCCGTGGGCGAAGGTCGGCCCATTGGCCAGGGTGGCGGCGAAAGCCTGTGCCTCCGCCAGGAGGTCTTGCGGCTCGCAGAGGCGGTTGAAGAAGCCCCAGCGCTCCGCTTCCTCGCCCTTCATCGCGCGGCCGGTGTAGAGCAGTTCCGCCGCCCTTCCCTGGCCGATCACGCGCGGCAGCAGGGCGCAGGCGCCCATGTCGCAGCCCGCCAGGCCGACGCGGGTGAACAGGAAGGCGGTCTTGCTGCGCGCGGTGCCGTAGCGGATGTCCGAGGACAAGGCCAGGATCGCGCCGGCGCCGGCGCACACGCCGTCCACGGCCGCCACGATGGGCTGCGGGCAGGCGCGCATCGCCTTCACCAGGTCGCCCGTCATGCGGGTAAAGGCGAGCAGGCCGGGCATGTCGAGTTTCGTCAGCGGGCCGATGATCTCGTGCACGTCGCCGCCCGAGCAGAAGTTCTCGCCCGCGCCCGTGATGACGATCGCCTTGACGTCGTCGGCATAGGCGAGCGCGCGGAACAGGTCGCGCAGCTCGGCGTAGGAGTCGAAGGTGAGCGGGTTCTTGCGCTCGGGACGGTTCAAGGTGATGGTCGCGACCCGGTCCTGGACCGCGTACTGGAAATGGGTGGCCTGATAGGTGCCCAGGCTGGCGCGGTTACCCGGCAGCCGGTGCGTTTCGCCCGGTAGGTAATGCATGGGTGTGCTCCTGAGATGAATGGGTCAACCCTCGAGCAGGCGCGCGGCCAGCTCCTGGGGCGAGAGGCCGGCATTGGCCGCCTGCTGCTGGCGCTCGCGCTCGAGGTTTCGCTCCAGCTGGCTTTTGCCGGCGCGGTACTGGCGCGGCCAGCTCGCGCCGCCGTAGCCGATGCGGGCCGCTTCCAGCAGGGTCCAGGCCGGATTGGCCAGGTGCGGGCGTGCGATCGCGCACAGGTCGGCGCGGCCGGCGGCGATGATGCTGTTGACGTGATCGGCCTCGTAGATGGAGCCGACCGCGATGGTCGCAATGGCGGCCTCGTTGCGGATGCGGTCGGAGAACGGGGCTTGGTACATGCGCCCATAGACCGGCTGTTCGTCCTTGCTGACCTGGCCCGAGGAGCAGTCGATCATGTCCGCGCCCGCCGCCTTGAACAGGCGCGCGATCTCCACCGCGTCGGCGGGCAGGATGCCGCCTTCGACCCAGTCGTGGGCCGAGACGCGCACGCTGATCGGCAACCCGGCCGGCCAGGCGGCGCGGATCGCGGCGAACACCTCGAGCGGATAGCGGCAGCGGTTCTCCAGGCTGCCGCCGTATTCGTCGTCGCGGTGGTTGGTCAGCGGCGAGATGAAGCTCGACAGCAGGTAGCCGTGGGCGCAGTGCAGTTCGAGCCAGTCGAAGCCGGCGCCGGCAGCCGCTTCGGTGGCGCGCACGAAGTCGCGCTTGATACGCTCCAGCTCCTCGCGCGTGGCGGCGCGCGACCACTGCGAGACCCCGGCCAGGTACTGCTGCCTCGAAGCCGACACCAGCGGCCAGTTGCCTTCAAGGAGGGGCTGGTCGATACCGTCCCACATCGGCCGGGTCGAGCCCTTGGCGCCGGCGTGGCCCAGCTGCACGCCGATCTTCGCGTCGCTGCTGGCGTGGACGAAGTCGACGATGCGCTTCCATGCCGCCGTGTGTTCAGGGGTGTAGAGACCGGGGCAGTTGGGCGTGATGCGCGCGTCGCTTGAGACACAGGTCATTTCGGCCATCACCAGGGCCGCGCCGCCGAGCGCGCGGGCGCCCAGGTGCGCCAGGTGGAAGTCGCCGACGAGGCCGTCCACCGCCGAATACTGCGCCATGGGCGAGACGACGACGCGGTTCTTGAGCAGCACGTCCCGCACCTTGAAGGGCGTGAACATCGGCGGCGTCGGGCCGCCCGGCGCCGGCACGCCCGCCTGCGCCGCGGCCTGGCGCGCGAACCAGTCCTCGAAGCCGGCGATGTAGTCCGGGTCGCGCAGGCGCAGGTTCTCGTGCGAGAGGCGTTGGCTGCGCGTGAGCAGCGAATAGGCGAACTGCTCGGCCTCCATGGCGCCATAACGGGCCACGTTCTCGAACCATTCCATCGAATTGCGCGCCGCGCTCTGCAGCTTGAGCACCTCGATGCGGCGCGCCGCTTCATACCTTGCCAGGACATCTTCCAGCGGCTGTCCGGGATCAATGAGGCAGTTCGCCAGCTCGATCGCATCTTCCAGCGCCAGCTTGGTGCCCGAACCGATCGAGAAGTGGGCGGTGTGGGCCGCGTCGCCCATCAGGACCACCGGCACGCGCCGTCCATCGACCTCTTCATGGTGCACCCAGCGCGCGCAGGCGATGCGCGGGAAGCGGATCCACATGCTGGAGCCGCGCAGGTGGGCAGCATTCGCCATCAGCGCGTGGCCGCCAAGATGGCGCGCGAACAGGCGCTCGCAGAAGGCCAGTGCCCCGGCCTGGTCCATGGCCTCCAATCCCGCGGCCTGCCAGGTCTCTTCCAGGGTTTCGACGATGAAGGTCGAGGTTTCGCCGTCGTACTGGTAGGCGTGGGCCTGGAACCAGCCGTGTTCGGTTTCTTCGAAGGCAAAGGTGAAGGCGTCGAACTTCTTGCGGGTGCCGAGCCAGACGAAGCGGCAGTGGCGGCGCTCGACCTCGGGCTGGTAGACTTCGGCGTGGCGGCTGCGGATGGCGCTGTTGACGCCGTCGCAGGCGACGACCAGGTCGGCGCCGTAGCTGCGCGCCAGCTCGGCTTCATCCCGCACCTCGGTCTCGAATTCCAGGCGCACGCCGAGTTCCAGGCAGCGCTCCTGCAGCAGGTTGAGCAGGCGCTTGCGCCCGATGCCGCAAAAGCCGTGGCCGCTGGAAGTCACGGTGCGGCCCTTGAAGTGCACGTCGATGTCGTCCCAGTGGTTGAAGGACTGCAGGATGGCGCGCGCGCTCGCTTCATCTGCGCCCGCCAGGTGGCCCAGGGTCTGGTCCGAGAACACCACGCCCCAGCCGAAGGTGTCGCTGGGCCGGTTGCGCTCGACGACGGTGACGGCGTACCCGGGATGGCGCTTCTTGGCCAGCAGTCCGAAATACAGGCCGGCCGGCCCGCCGCCTACGCACACGATGTTCATTCACGCTCCTTCAGGTGTTCCTCCTCCTATATTACCGTGCCAGATAGTTTAAGTGTCAAGGAATTAACCGGCGTGCAGCAATACAGCTTTCCCCCTTGTTTAGTACAATAGAGAAACGTCTGCACCATTCAAGTGCATCCGCCACCCACCGAGAACCGAATGAGCTCCTTGATTCCGCGCCTACGCCTGAAAAGCCTGCGCAGCCGGCTGATGCTGCTGGTTGCCCTGGCCATCACGCCGATCGCCGTGATGACGGTGCTCGGCGGTATGCGCGAGCGCGAGGCGGCGATCCGCGCCTCCGAGGAAAACCTGCAGCGCCTGACCGCCCTGGCATCGGCCAACGAGGCCCAGTCGCTCGAGCGTGCGCGCCAGATCCTGGTCGACCTGGTCAGCGTGCCCGACCTGATGGGCCCGACCCCGCGCTGCAACGCCCTGCTGGCGGACGTCCTGGACCGCAATGAAGGCTATGTCAACTTCGGCCTGATCCGCCTCGACGGCGAAGTCACGTGCAGCGCGGTGCCGATGCTGCACCCGGTGAACCTGGGCGACCGGCGCCACTTCCGCCGCGCGATCGCGGAGCGCCGCTTCATCGCCGGCGACTATGTGTTCGGGCGCGTGATCCGCAAGCACACGATCAACCTCACCTACCCCGTCACCGACCGCAGCGGCACCATCGTGGCGGTGGTGTTCTCGGCCATGGACCTGGCCGGCCTCGACACCTATGTCAACGAGATCAACCTGCCGCTCGGCTCGATCCTGGCGACGGCCGATTCCGGCGGCACGGTGATCTCGCGCCGGCCGGACCCGGAGCGCTGGTTCGGCCGCAAGATCGCCCCCAGCCTGGAGGCGGCCATGCGCGCTCCCTCGCACCGTCCGGTGGTCGTGGTCGGCGAAGACGGGGTCGAGCGTCTGCACGCGTTTGCGCGGGTCGGCGGGCCCTCGCTGTCCGAATACACGGTGACCATCGGCGTGCCGCTGGAAACCATCACGGCCGCCGCGCGCGAAGCCCAGCTGATGTCCCTGCTGGGGCTCGCGGCCACCACCCTGCTGGCCCTGCTGGCGGCCTGGCTGGCCGGCGACATCCTGATCGTGCAGCGCGTGAGGAAGCTGATGGACACGGCGCGCCGCATCGCCGCCGGGGACCTGCAGGCGCGCAGCGGCATCGCCTACGGCCGCGAAGAGATCGGCCGCCTGGCCGCGGCCCTGGACGAGATGGCGGCCACCCTGCAGGCCAAGGAGGCGGCGCGCAGCCAGGCCGAGCGCGAGCTGCGCGCGGCCGACCAGCGCAAGGACGAGTTCCTCGCCATGCTGGCCCACGAGCTGAGGAATCCGCTGGCGCCAATCAGCACTGGCGCCCACCTGCTCAAGCTGCTCCACTCGGACAATGCACAGATCACCCAGACCTGCGCCATCATCGCGCGCCAGGTCGAGCACATGACCAGCCTGGTCGACGACCTGCTCGACGTCTCGCGCGTCACCCGCGGCCTGGTCTCGCTGTCGACCCAGGTGCTGGACCTGCGCAAGGTGGTGGACGACGCCGCCGAGCAGATCCGCCCGCTGATCACGGCGCGCCGCCACCAGGTGGTGCTCGACCTGCCGGACAGCCCGGCCAGCGTCAAGGGCGATCACAAGCGCCTGGTGCAGGTGGTCGCCAACCTGCTGGGCAACGCCACCAAGTACACGCCCGAGGGCGGCCACATCCGCCTGCAGCTGCGGCTGGAAACCGACAGGGAATTCGTGATCGAAGTGCATGACGACGGCATCGGCATGGAGCCGGCCCTGGTCGAGCGCGTGTTCGAACTGTTCACCCAGGCCGAGCGCACGCCGGACCGCTCCCAGGGCGGCCTGGGCCTGGGCCTGGCGCTGGCAAGGAGCCTGGTCGAGCTGCACGGCGGCAGCGTCAGCGCCGTCAGCCCGGGCCTCGGCCTCGGCAGCACCTTCACGGTGCGCCTGCCGCGCTTCACCCAGGCCGTGGAGTCGCCGCTGGACGCCGCCGTGCGCGAGGCGGCGCTGGTCTCGAGCCCGCTGCGGGTGCTGGTGGTCGACGACAACCTGGACGCCGCCCACACCCTCAACCTCTATCTGGCGGCTGCCGGCCACCGCGTCGAGATCGCCTACAACGGCTTCGACGCCCTCAAGCTCGCCGAGGTCTTCGCACCCCAGGTCTGCCTGCTCGACATCGGACTGCCCGACATGGACGGCAACGAACTGGCGCGGCGCCTGCGCCGCCTGTCCCAGACCGCCGGCGCCACGCTGGTGGCGGCCACCGGCTACGGACGCCAGCAGGACCGCGAAGCCGCGGCGGCGGCCGGCTTCGACCACTACATGGTCAAGCCCGTCAATACGGTGCAGCTGAGCGAGCTGCTGGCCCGCGTCGCCGCCGCAGACACGCCCGCGCCCCGCTAGCTTCGCTTGGCCTATCATCGGGCTTTCCATGACAAGGAGGGCGCGATGGGTGAAGTCGGGGTGGTGCTGGCGATGCTGCTGGCCGTGGTCGCGAGTGGCTATGTGGTGCGGCTGCTGCCCATCGCCCTGCCCCTGCCGCTGGTGCAGATCGGGCTGGGCGTGGCCATCGCCAGTTTCGGCTGGCATGCGGTACGCCTCGATCCGCACACCTTCTTCATCCTCTTCCTGCCGCCGCTCCTGTTCCTGGATGGCTGGCGCATTCCCAAGGTCGGCCTGTTCCGCGACAAGGGCGTGATCCTCGAACTGGCCCTCGGCCTGGTGCTGTTCACCGTGGTCGGCGCCGGCTTCCTGATCCACTGGCTGATTCCCGAACTGCCGCTGGCCGTCTCCTTCGCCCTGGCGGCGATCCTGGCCCCCACCGACCCGGTGGCGGTCGGTGCGATCGCCGCGCGCGTTCCGATCCCGCCGCGCCTGATGCACATCCTGGAAGGCGAATCCCTGCTGAACGACGCCAGCGGCCTGGTGTGCTTCCGCTTCGCGGTGGCCGCCGCCCTGACCGGCGTCTTCTCGCTCTCCAGCGCGGCCCTGACCTTCCTGTGGGTGGCGCTGGGCGGCATCGGCATCGGGGTACTGGTCACGGCCGCCATGGCCACCGCCCAGCGCCTGCTGGCGGTACGCATCGGCGAGGAACCGGGCGGCTCCATCCTGCTCAACCTCCTGCTGCCCTTCGGCGCCTACATGGCGGCCGAACACCTCGAGGCATCCGGCATCCTGGCGGCGGTGGCCGCCGGCGTCACGATGAGCTATGTGGAACTGAGCGGACGGGCGCTCGCCACCACCCGCATCCGCCGCGCCGTCGTGTGGGACACGGTGCAGTTCGCCCTGAACGGCGTGATGTTCGTGCTGCTGGGCGAGCAGTTGCCCGACATCGTGCGCGCCGCCTTGCGGGGCCCTGGCCTGCCGGCGCCGCGCGACTTCTGGTGGCTGGCCGGCAATGCGCTGGCGATCAGCTTCGCCCTGATCGTGCTGCGCCTGGTCTGGGTCTGGGTCTCGCTGCAGCTGTCGATGTGGGCGGCGCGGCGCGCGGGACGGCCCGGCATCATGCCGAGGAAGCGCCTGATCCTGGCCACCTCACTGGCCGGCGTGCGCGGCGCCATCACCCTCGCCGGCATCCTCACCTTGCCGCTGGCGCTGCCGGGCGGCGAACCGTTCCCGGGGCGCGACCTGGCGATCTTCCTGGCCAGCGCCGTGATCGTGGTATCGCTGGTGGTGGCCAGCGTCGGCCTGCCGCGGGTGCTGCGCGGCCTCGAACTGCCGCCCGAGACGGCCTCCCTTGCCGAGGAAGACCGGGCGCGCGAGGCGGCCGCCCTGGCGGCGCTGGGCGCCATCGACACGGCCGGCCACCCTGACCCCTACGACGAGAAGGATGCCGACATCCACGCCAGCGCGGCCGAGCAGGTGCGCAGCCTCTACCAGCACCGGCTGGGCGGGACGGCCGAGGGCACCTATCCGGCACGCGTGCGGGTGGCCGAGGAAGCCGAGCGCTTCTACCGCCTGGCGGCGCTCGCCGCCGAGCGCCGGGTGCTGCAGCAGCTGGCCCGCCACGGCAAGCTGTCGGACGAGACGGCGCGCCGCCTGGTGCGGGAAATCGACCTGGTCGAGGCGCGCTACCGTTCGCCCCAGAAACACTGAGCGGCTTCCCTCCGGCGCACACGTGCGCAAGCGAACGGTGCGCCGCTCCCGTTCGGCGTAGCATCGGGCGCAGAGAATACGAGGAAGCCACCATGCACAGCGAAGACCAGGCCAGCGCCGACACGCCACTCTCCGATCCGCCCGCCGCCGCCAAGGCCGCCGGGCTGCGCTACGTCCACGACGACCGCCCCGGCATCCGCCGCGAAAAGAAAGGCGACAGCTTCGTCTACCTCGACGCGCGCGGCGAGCCGGTCGAGGATGAGTCGACGCTGGCGCGCATCAAATCGCTGGTGGTGCCGCCGGCGTGGACCGAGGTGTGGATCTGCCCCCAGGCCAACGGGCACCTGCAGGCCACCGGGCGCGATGCCAGGGGCCGCAAGCAGTACCGCTACCATCCGAAATGGCGCGCCGTGCGCGACGAGGTGAAGTACGAACGCATGATCACCTTCGGCCAGGCCCTGCCCCAGATCCGCGCGGAAGTCGACCGCGCCCTCGGCCTCCCCGGACTGCCGCGCGAAAAGGTGCTGGCCACCATCGTCTACCTGCTGGAAGCGACCATGATGCGGGTCGGGAACGAGGAATACGCCCGCACCAACAAGTCCTTCGGCCTCACCACCCTGCGCAACCGCCATGCGAAGGTCGACGGCAGCGAGGTCGAGTTCAGCTTCCGCGGAAAAAGCGGCGTCTATCACAAGGTCAAGGTGCACGACCGGCGCCTCGCGCGCATCATCCGGCGCTCGCGCGACCTGCCCGGCCAGGAGCTGTTCCAGTACATCGACGACGATGGCGAGACCCACAGCATCGACTCGAGCGACGTCAACGACTACCTGCGCGCCATCACGGGCGAGGACTACACCGCCAAGGATTTCCGCACCTGGTCCGGCACCGTGCTGGCCGCGCTGGCCCTGCAGGAATTCGAGAAGTTCGATTCCGAGGCCCAGGCCAAGAAGAACATCGTGCGCGCGATCGAGTCGGTGGCCGAGAAGCTCGGCAACACGCCTTCGGTCTGCCGCAAGTGCTATGTGCACCCGGTGGTGCTGGACGCCTACCTGGACGGCGCCGTGCTCGAGGTGATGCGCGAGCGCACCGAAGAGGAATTGAAGCAGGACCTGCACGCCCTGCAGCCCGAGGAGGCCGCGGTGCTGGCCATGCTGCAGCAACGCCTGCGCCACGAGCAGGAGCAGGCGGCGGCGAACGGCAAGGCGAACGGCAAGGCGAACGGAAAGACCACCAAACCGGCGCGCCCCGCCGCGAAGAAAAGCGCCCGCGCACCCGGCCGGGCCGCGCCCCAAGCCATGAGAGGAGCAGCATGAGCAATGCATCCCAATGGACCATCGAACAGGTGGCGGCCTTCGCGCACCAGGTGACCGGCGTCTCGGTATCAAGCGACAAGCGCATCTTCGTGAACTTCCCGCGCTGGACCGAGGACACGGCCGTGTCGGTGGCCGAACTGCAGCCTGACGGCAGCCTGCGGCCCTACCCGGACGAAGACTGGAATGCCTGGCGCAATGCCCGCAAGGACGAACTGGACCCCGCCAGGGGCTGGGTCTGCGTGCAGAGCATCGTGGCCGATGGCCGCGGCAGCCTGTGGGTGCTGGACCCCGCCGCACCGGCCCAGGCCCACCTGGTGTCCGGCGGCGCCAAGCTGGTGCAGATCGACCTGGCAAGCGACACGGTCAGGCGCAGCATCGCCTTCGACGAGGACGCGGCCCCGCAAGGCTCCTACCTGAACGACGTGCGCTTCTCGACCGACGGCAGGCACGCCTTCATCACCGATTCGGGCGTGGTCGGCGCCATCCTGGTCGTCGACCTCCAGAGCGGCAAGGTCGCGCGCCTGCTCGACGGCCATCCCTCGACCCAGATGAAGAGGGGCCTGGACGTGAAGGCCGACGGCAAGGAGCTGCGCCGCCCGGACGGGCGCGGGGTGGAGTTTTCGGCCGACGGCATCGCACTGTCCGATGACGGCCGCTGGCTGTACTGGCAGGCGATCAAGGGCGACACCCTGTACCGCATTGGCACCGACGTCCTGTGCGGCAAGGGCATGGGAGGCGAAGATGTGGGCGGCGAGGTCGAGGAGTTCGGCACCAACGGCGTGTCCGACGGCCTGTTGATCCCGCAAGGCACGAACAAGATGCTGCTCAGCGCCGTGGAAGATGATGCGGTGAAGGTGCGCGACCTCGACGAAGGCCCCGGAGGCAAGCCGCGCATCCTGGTGCAGGACGCGCGCCTGCGCTGGCCCGACACCTTCACCCAGGGGCCGGACGGGACGATCTACGTCACCACCTCGCACATCCAGGATTCGGCCTTCTTCAAGCCGGACGCGCCGCCCGCCCTGCCGACCCAGCTGTGGCGCCTGCGCGGTGAAGGGCTATGAAGGTTTACTTGATGCTCACTTGATGCTCACTTGATGTAATAGCCCGAGACGCGCCACGTGCCGTCCGCCTCGCGCATCGGCACCACCGTCTCGACGGCGCCGGGCTTGCCCGCGAAGTCGGTGCTGTATTGCAGGACGACGTATTCGCCGGCCGGGGCGCCCGGCAGCGCACGGGTGTACTGGGAGCGCGTCAGGGTGCGGGCGCCGGCCGCGCCGACGGGTGCGCGCACGGCGCGCAGTCCCTCTTCCCATTTGGCCTGGGTCACGACAGAGCGCAGGGCGGCTGCACCTTCGCTCCAGCTTTCCCCGTACTTTCCCGCGTCCAGGATGGCGAGCCAGCCGCCTGCGGCCTTGATGGCGGCATCGGTGGCATTGGCGACGGCGGCCCTATCCCTGGCCGCATCCTGGACTTCCTCCTGGGCGAAGGCGGGCACGGCGAAAACGGTGAGCGACAAGATGGCGGCAGCCAGGCGCATGGTGGTCTCCGGTAGGTGAAAAAGGTGAAGGACAGCGCGAGCATATCCAAAAACAAAGCGCGCAAGATGCGCGCTTTGTCACAGAAGATGCTCAGTCTTTCCTGGCCTGGATCTCGCTTGATGCGATGTCGGCCAGGTCGCACAGGGCCTGCAGTTCCGCGCTGCGCAGGCGGCGCGGCTCGCGGTCGATCACGCACAGGGTGCCCATCGGCATGCCCGCGCGGTCGCGCAGCGGCACGCCGGCGTAGAAACGGATATGCGGCTCGGCCAGCACCAGCGGATTGTCGCGGAAGCGTTCGTCGGTGGCGGCGTCTTCGACCATGAAGGGTGCATCCTGCAGGATGGCATGCGAGCAGAAAGCCCATTCGCGCGGGGTTTCCTGGGGCCCCAGGCCGACCCGCGCCTTGAACCACTGGCGGCGCGCCGTCAGCAGCGACACCAGGGCGATCGGCGAGCCGGTCACGGTGGCGGCCAGGCGCACGATGCGGTTGAAGCGCTCTTCCGGCGCACTGTCGACCAGGCCGGTCGCGGCCAGGGCGGCCAAACGGCGCGCCTCGTCGCCGGATGCGGGCCAGGTTTCCTTGCCGCTCAGGAGAAATTCGGGATCGTCCAGCACAGGCGGGGTGGATTCGCCGGAGAGGGAGCCCGACAGTGGGCCTGCGCGCTCGAGCATCCCCTGGATCGTGCTTTGGCGGGTGCGGCGGTGGCCGCCCGGCGTCTTCCACGAAGGGATGGCGCCGCTCTCCATCCACAGCTGCACGGTGCTGGTCGCGACGCCCAGCATCCTTGCGGCGGCGCTGGTGGTAAGGATTGGGTCCTCTTCGATGATCTTGCTCTGCATTTGCGATCCTATCTATTTACATAGTATAGCCGATTTGCCGAAATCCCTCATCGAAAATGCTTGTATTAGCGAAAGTGTTCTGGTATACGCATTTCCGTCATATTTATTTAACAAAAAGAAATTTATTCCGAGCAAAAACAATCGATTTGCACAAATCTGTTTCGCAGGTCAATGCCGGTTCAGGATGACGACGGCGACAGGAAATGGCGGCCTCCGGCATGGCGGGGCCGCAGGAGGCTGGCGGTTGAAATTACTCGCCGGGATGGTTGAATACCTGGCGCAGGTAAGCCAGGAAGGTCTCGTCGGTGCACATCGACTTGCCCGCCGTGTCGGCCAGCTTGGCCACCGGCTGGCCGTTGCAGCGGGTGAGCTTCATGACGATGTTCAGGGCCGGGTAAGGCGTGTCGTTGGTCAGCTTGGTGCCGATGCCGAAGCCCAGCATGGTGCGGTCGGCGAAGTGCCGGTACAGCATGAGCGCCTTCGGCACCGTGAGCGCGTCCGAGAACACCAGGCGCTTGGTGCGCGGGTCGATGCGCAGGCGGGCGTAGTGCGCCAGCGCCTTCTCGCCCCATTCCACCGGGTCGCCCGAATCGTGGCGCAGGCCGTCGAAGAGCTTGGTGAAATACAGGTCGAAGTCATTGAGGAAGGCGTTCATGCCGACCACGTCGGTGAGCGCGGTGCCGAGGTCGCCCCGGTATTCCTGCACCCAGTCTTCCAGCGCCGCCTTCTGGAAGTCGACCAGGCGCACGCCGAAGCCCTGGTAGGCCTGCAGGTATTCGTGGGCCATGGTCCCGATCGGCACCAGATTGTATTTCTTCGCCAGGTAGACGTTCGAGGTGCCCTTGAAAAACTGCGGCAGCTCGCGCGCCAGCGTCGCCACCACCTCGTCGTGCCATTCGCCGGAGAAGCGCCGGCGCACGCCGAAGTCGAAGAATTCGAAGGGCGTCGCGCGTTTCGGCTCGGTCTCGAAGGCGCGCAGCTCCGCGATCTTCTGGTTCAGGCGCACCCGCGCCTCCAGCACGGCCGCCTCCTGGTCGAAGCGGCGGAAGTAGAGCTCGTTGACGATGTAGAGCACGAAGATCTCGAAGCCCATCACGTGCACCAGCGGACCGGCCGCGTGGATGCGCAGGTGGGGGCCATCGGTGGACACCTGGATGAACTTGCGCTGGAAGCGGAACAGTGTGAGGAAGTCGGCGAAGTCGCTCTTGATGAAGCGCAGGCCGCGCAGGTAGGCCACCTCTTCTTCCGTGAACATCAGCTCGCACAGGTGGTCGAGCTCGCGCTCGACGTCTTCCTTGAGTTCGGCCAGCGGATAGGCCGGCTGGTTACGGCAGCGGAATTCGTATTCGCCGTTCGCGCCCGGGTGGCTGTGCAGCAGGGCCTGCCACATGGTGAACTTGTACAGATCGGTTTCCAGGAGGCTGCGGACGACGTGCTTCATGCTGTTCCTTCAGGCGGTGGCGTTTTTCTTTTTCGTTTTCTTCTTCGGAGCGAGCATGGTGCCGGTGCAGCCGGGCGTGCCGCAGCGGCAGGCGAACAGCTTCTTGAGGGCCGGCGTATGGCGCTCGTCGTAGATCAGGGCGTAATTGTAGTTCAGTTCTTCGCCGGGCTCGATGTCGCGCATCGCGTGGATGTAGACCCTGCCCTCGTCCTCGAAGGCTTCGCAGTTGGGCGAGCAGGCATGGTTGATCCAGCGCGCCGCGTTGCCGCGGCTGCCGCCGTCGATCACGCGGCCGTCGGCCAGCGTGAAGTAGAAGGTGTGGTTGATCGGACCGCCGGCCCTGGCCGCGCGCTCGGTCGCCTCATCCCAGGTGATGCGCTCGCCGCGGTACTCGATGATGCGCTCGCCCGCGCCGATGGGCTTGAGCGCGAACACGCCGTTGCCGTGGACGGGAGACTTCCGAACTTCGTAGGCGGGGCCGGCGGCCTCGCGGGTCGTGGTGCTCATTGCGTCCTTGTGTGGTCGAGGGGCCTCGGGCCGCCTGTGATTGTCGAACTGCTATTATGAGGCGAATCGCAGGCCGCGTGCCGCACACTTTAGCGCAATGCCGGATCGACTCCGGACAGGCCCGCGCAGGCCGCCAGGCCTGGCAGGCTCCAGCCTTCTCCGAGCAGGATCATGCGGGTATGGAGGTCGTCGCGCAGGCCGGGCGATGCGTCCTGCGGCAGGTAGCGCAGCCGCCTGTCGCGCAGCTCCACGCAGACCAGTGCGCGCTCGCGCGCCAGCGCATGCCACAGGGCGTGGGCGCCGGCAGACTGGCGCACGCCGCTGATCAGGCAGTTCCCTCTCCCCAGCCACCAGCGGTAGACGGCGCTGGCGATCCCGCGCCGCTGGTAGCCCTGCCCATATTTCGAATGCGGCGCGCGCAGGATGCGGTCGGCGCGCCGGTCCAGCTCCACCAGGCGGTTGAACACCGTGTAGCCGGCCAGGCGGCGCCGCGCCGCATCTTCCGCATACACATAGTGCTCGCCATCGGCCTCGCGATGGCGGAACACCAGGCCGGGCAGGCCGACCGGCACGCAGGCCATTCCGTGCAGGCGCTCACCGGGCCGGCACATGCGCCGGTACAGCTCTTCGAGTTCCCGCTCCAGCTCCTCGGGGCGGTGCACGACGTCGATCCGCAGCTCGGCCGGCCGGCGCCGGCGCCAACCCGGCCAGGGCGGCAGGCCTGGTGAGGCGATGGCTGCCTTCACGTTCCTGCCCAATGGCCGCTCAGCAGGCGTGCCGGACGTGCGCCGGCGCGCACCAGGGCGCTGCTCTCCCAGCACTCCTGGCGCACCGCCAGGCCCGCGTACACGCCATAGCCGGCGCCGGAACGGATCTCGCCGCCGGCCAGCAGGCTTTCGCCCGCGCGGATCGCGCCGCCCGCGACGATGGCGCCGGCGGCCCGGATGCCCCAGTCGGCCTCGAGGTGGCCGGCGCTCTCGATGCTCTCGCCGGATTCGATGCCGCGGCCCGCGCGCAAGGCGTCCCTGCAGGTGAGCGCGCCGCCGGCGCGCAGGCCCTTGCCGGCACGCGCGGGGCCGCCCAGCACGATCTCGTGGCCGGCGCCGCAGTCGCCCTCCAAAGCCAGCGCGCCGCCGCAGGCGATGTCCCAGCCGGCCTTCAGGTCGCCGCGCACGCGCATGCTGCCCAGCACATGGATGCCCCAGCGCGCGTCGACGTTCCCGCCGGATTCGAGCGTGCCCGCGCACTGGATGCCGCCACCCGCACGGATGTCGTCGCCGGCCGCGATGCTGGTCCCGGCGCGGATGCCGCCGCCCGCACGGATCGCGCCACCGGCCGCGAGGACGCCGTCGACCTCGATATTGCCGCGCACCTCGAGCGAGCCGGCGAACACCAGCGCGCCGGCATCGATTGCATCGACCTTCAGCACCGCGTCGCTCGGGCCGAACTGCGCCAGCAGCCAGCAGGCGTCGTCCACCCGGCCGTCGGCCACCAGGGCGTCGAGCAGGGGCTGGTAGTCGCTTCCCTGCGCATGGTGCTTGAGGAACCAGCGGAAGCCTTCCGCACAGGGTCGTTTGGTCTTGATGAAGTTCTTGTTGAGGTCCATGGCAATGAAAGTGATGCGCGCTGCTCGCGCCTTGCGGGTCGGCCGGCAGTATCGGAGAAAACGACGGGCCTGCCTATTCGCCCGCCCGCGTAGGGGATTCCCTTATACAGCTGGCGCGCCCTGCTCCGTCGTCAGCAGCACATCGCAGGCGGTCTGCGAGAGCAGTGCGCACAGGCGCGCCTGGCGCAGTTGCCGCGCCAGCCATCCGCCACAGCTGCCTTCCACAACCAGCACGTCGGCTTCGCGCGCGCGGGCGAGCGCGGCGACGGCGCCCGGCCAGGGCTGGCGCAAGGTCCGGATCTCGATCAGGATGCCGGGGTGGGCGGCCCGGACGGCGAGATGGCGCGCGGCCAGGCGCGCACGGCGTTCGGCGCCGAGGCGGCAGGCTTCGACAGCGTCTTCGGCGACGCCGGCCGCCTGCAGGTAGCCGTCGCCGCTGGCCCGGCTCAGGTGCAGCAGCGTGAAGCGCGCATGCGGCAGCGCGCGCATCGCGAGCCGCAAACGGGCCAGTGAATCTGGCGAAAAATCGCCCGGAAACAGGGCATGGCGGGGCAGGTTCGGGGCCGGCCGCCGCCGCAGCAGGACCGGCCGCCCGTCCGCGCACAGCAAAGCCTGTGCGCGCAGCAGGTTATGGAGGGCCGGTTGGGGGGGCGCATGCTCCCAGTCCAGCACCGCCATGGCGGCGGGCGCGATTGCCGCAAGGCCTGCAGGAATCGCATCCCGCGATGCCAGGGCATGGCTGTGCTTCCACACGTCGATCTCCCCGATGTTCGATACGCTGCCGGCTCGAGACCGACGCAGGCATGATGTCTTCAGTATAATGAGTACCCGATGGACGCCACATCCGTGGCCCGCGTAAGGAAAATCCTTACCCAAGCAATGCCTCCGCCGCTTGCCGGGCGCTCCCCGAGGAATCCGAGATGTTCGAACTGCGTGCCGTGCGGGCCGTCTGGCTCGCCGGCGCATTCTGCCTTGCCTATATCGCCCTCGACGTGATCAGCGGCCCCGAGGCGCGCTACCAGACCATCGCGCCGGTCTGGCATCCGGCGGCGGGCCTGGCCCTCTACCTGGTCCTGCGGCGCGGCCTCCGCGCGGCGCCGCTGCTGGCCCTGGCGGCCGTGCTGGCGGCCACCATCACTCCCGCCCTCCCCGCGCAGCCGGGCCTGTCCCTGCTGACCGGCCTGTTGCCGCTGCCGATCTACCTTGCCGTGGGCGCCGCGATGCGCCGCTTCCTGCCGGGCGACGCCTTCCATGCTGGCCACGGCGGCCTGCTGCTGTGGCTGGCGTTCGCCACGCTCGGCAGCCTGCTCGGCGCCGTCGCCTATGCCAGCATGCTGCATGCGCCGGCAGGCTTCGCGAGCCGCCCCTGGCTCGACGTGGTGGCGCGCTACGCGATCGCGGAGACGGCGGGCATGCTCGTCATGGTGCCGGTGTGCCGCTTCCTCCTCGACGAGGAACTGCGCGCCGCCTACCTGGGCCGCATCGCGCGCCGCGAGACCGCCGCCTACATCGGCCTGATGGCCGCCGTGCTGGCGGTCGCGCTGCAGCGGCCGGCGCCCGAATCGCTCGCCTATTACCTGCTGATCCTGCCGCTGGCCTGGTCGGCCGCGCGCCAGGGCATGGCTGGCGCCGTCACCGCCGCGCTGGTGCTCGAGATCGGCGTCACGGTGGCCGCGCTGCGCCCGATCGCCTACCCGGCGCAGATGCCGAACGTGCAGATGCTGGTGCTGACGCTGACCTTGTCCGGCTTCCTGATCGGCATCGCCGTCGACCTCGCGCGCCGCGCCAGCCACGAGCTGCGCCATTCGCTGCGCCTGGCCACGGCGGGCGAGATGGCCGGCGCCGTCGCGCACGAACTGAACCAGCCGCTGACCGCCCTGTCGATCTACGGGAGCGCCTGCGAGCGCCTGCTGCAGCGCGGAATGGGCGGCGGCGCCGCCGATGCGGCGCTGCTGCACAAGACCGTGCGGGCCATGGTCGCCGAGTCGCAGCGCGCCTCGGACGTGCTGAAACGCCTGCGCGAGTTCTTCCGCACCGGCACCACGGCCCTCGAACAGCTGTCCCTGCCCGAGCTGCTCAGGGAGGCGGTGGACTCCTTCGCGGCGCAGGCCGAACGCGAGGGCGTGCGCCTGGAGACGGGCGAGCTGCCGCCCGCCTGCCTGCTCGGCGACCGGGTCCAGCTCGGCATCGTGCTGCGCAACCTGCTGTCCAACGCGCTCCAGGCCGTGGCCTCGATGCCGCAAGGGTGCGAGCGGCGCATCGCCGTGGACGCCGGCACCGACGGCGCCTGGATCTGGATCCGCATCGCCGACAACGGCCCCGGCATCGCGGACAAGATCCGCGCGCGCCTGTTCGAACCCTTCATCTCGCTCAAGTCGAGCGGCCTGGGCCTGGGCCTGGCGATCAGCCGCTCGATCGTCGAAACCCACGGCGGCGCCCTCGGCGTGGAGCCGGGGCCGCACGCCATCCTGAAAATCACGCTGCCGGCACAGGTCGATGCCGGAGAAAGGAGCTAGCGCATGTCCGTCACCCCTACCGTCTACATCGTCGACGACGACGCCGCCGTGCGCGACGCACTCGGCCTGCTCCTGAGCCTGCACGGCTACCGGAGCGCCTTCTTTTCCGACGCCGAAAGCTTCCTGCGCGCCTGGTCGCCGGACGCCGCCGGGTGCCTGCTGCTGGACATCCGGATGCCCGGCATGGATGGCCTGGCGCTGCAGAAGAAGCTGGTGGAACTGGGCAGCCGCCTGCCGGTCCTGATCATCACCGGACACGGCGACGTGCATTCGGCGCGCGAAGCCTTCCGTTCGCAGGCCGTGGACTTCCTGGAAAAGCCGCTGCAGGAGGCGCAGCTGGTGAGCGCCATCGAAGAGGCGCTGGCGCGGGCGGCGGCGCGGCCCCAGGGCGGCGGGGCGTCCCCGGACTACCTGAAGCGGCGCGCCAGCCTCACCCCGCGCGAGGGCGAGGTGATGGAACTGGTGGTGGCGGGACGCCACAACCGCGAGATCGCAGCCGAACTCGGGATCAGCGTGCGCACCGTGGAAGTGCACAAATCACGGGTGATGGAAAAGCTGCAGGTGGAATCGATCGCCGACCTGGTGCGGCAACACCTGCAGAACCAGGTCGGCTGACGCGCCGCCGCGCAGGGCGGCGCAAGGGCCTCAGGCCTGCTCGAGCACGCCGGCCTGTGCGCGCGGCGCCGGTGCATCCGCGGCCGCCTCACTCACCAATAGGTGGGTAGCGACCATCGCGGCCAGCCCGGCCGCCATGGCCCTGGCGGCCAGGCGCCGCCACTGCGCATTACGCTCCACCATGTGTTTCACGAGTCGCCGCCTGCTGCGCCGCTCCAGCCGCTGCTGCGCGCGCACGGCGGCGTCGCGGTCGAACGCTTCCAGCCTGTTTCTTGTCATGCCTGTCCTCCTGTTCGCCCCGTGAGGGGCATCATCGATCATGGCGCGGCGCGAAGGCGCGGCGCCGGTATGCGCGAACCGAAATGCCCGGGAAATGCGCCGGCGCGGCCGCATGGGCCGCCCTGGCGGATTTCCCGAGCACGCGGGAGGCCGGCGGGGCCTCGCATCCGGCGCATCCGGAACATGAGGAAAGGAGTGATATGCAGCATGGGCTCAAAGGGTTGGATCGGACGTGGTCCGGTAGGGGGACCGGACCACGTCCGCGATGATCGCATGGGCGGCGGCGTCCCCGCATCAGGGAAACACGTAGGACCTGCGCGCCGGGCCGCCGTCTTCATGCCGCCAGGCGCCGGCCCTCGTCGTCCCCGAAGCGGTCCGGCCCCACCAGCATGTCGCACAGGCCCTCGTCCATCAGCCTGTGCATCACCTTGGTGCACGACAGCCAGGCGCCGGGATGGGTCGCGCCCCGTCCCAGCACCAGGAGGTCGGCCCCGTGGCGGCGTACGCAGGCGGCGATCACGGCGTGAGGCCGGCCGGCATGCACCTCGCGCGTCCCGGTCGGCATGTCCGCCAGGTAAAGACCGAGGAATTCGTCGAGGCGCCGGCGCCCGGCCCCGCAGGCCTGCTCGCGGTAGGACTGCAGCACCGGCACGGGCAGGTCCATCTCGCGCATCAGGAGCGCCTCCGGCAGCGCGCAGGCGTGCACGAAGACGAAGCGCGCCGATGGCGCCAGCAGCGCCGCCATGCGCGCTGCCGCCAGCGAGGCGCGGCTGAAGTCCATGGCCACGACCACGGTGCGGTAGACCTCGCGCGGCTCGCCGTGCACCAGCAGCACCGGTGTGCGGCACAGCCGCACCAGGTCGGCGTTGCGCGAGGAGCGCACCCAGGACGGCAGGCGCGGCCGCGCGTTGCCGGCCGCCAGCGTGAGGTCGGCCTGCACCCGTTCGGCGGCGCCGGCGATCACCTCGGCCGGATGGCCGCGGTGCACCTGCCATACGTTCTCCAGTTCGTCCGGATAGAGGCCCGGCCCGAGCGCGCGCCTGCCGCCGTCCACGAAAGCGCTGAAGGCCGTCTCGTCGACCTGCACGTGGCTGTAGGCCGTGGTTGCGCCGCGCACGCCGACGCCGGTGCGCTTCACGGCCAGCACGTCGAAGGCCTTGAGGTCCAGCTGGGGCGCCAGCAGCGCCGCGCGCTGCTCAACGCGGCCGGGGTGGTGCTGGTTGATGGCTAACAGAATCCTGTCGATGCGACGCATTGTTTTCCTCCTCGATGATGGGTTCGGTGCTGCTCGGGATCTGGCCGGACGCGCGGCTCAGTCATGGCGGCGCGCCAGGGCGGCGGCCAGCTGCCGGTCGGCCAGCACCAGTCCTTCGCGCAGGGCCGTGGCGTCGTCGGTGCGCACGGCGAGGGCCGCTTCGAGCGCGTCCCGGAACGGCAGCAGGGCCCGGGCCAGGCCTGCGTGTCCGTAGGTCGCGGCGCTGACGCAGTCGGCCTCCGCGCGGCGCCGTGCCCGCACCAGCTCGGCGAGCGCCGCGTCGAGCTCGCGCTGGAGGACGGCGATCCGGTTCCCGGCCTGGGCGATGCGTTCCTCGACGTCCTGGCGCGGCGCGGCCATTGGGTCCGGCATTGCCGGCTGTTCGTGTGCGCAGGCCTGCGCATTGGCATGGTTCGATCCGCTCATGGTCGTTCTCCTTTCAGCGTGGATGGCAAAGATGGCTGGACGGCGGCTGCACCTCGACGATGTCGACCGGTAGCGTGCGCGCATGCGGCAGTGCGATCCCGACCGTGCAGCCTTCGGCATGCCCGAGCAGTCCCAGGGCCAGTGGCGTGAGGATCGAGACGCGCGCCAGCAGGGCATTGGCGTCGTGCGGACAGGCGATGACGATGGCCTGGGTTTCGCTTGCGCCCACGGTGCGGTAGCGCACCGTGGCGCCGAGCGTGACGCGGCGCGCGTCTTCCTGCGTCGCGGGCAGCGGGAGGCTCGACGCGATCAGGGACGCGAGTTCGCGCGCGCCCTCGCCCCGCAGGCGCGCGAAAGCGCTCAGGATGGCCAGGTCTTCCTGGCTCAGGTAGGGTGTGGTACACATGGCATGCCTTTCCCAGCCCTTCATGCGCCGGACGATGCCGGGCAATGCGGGCTGGCCAACAAGAAGGAGTCAGGCCCCGGCGCGCGCGCCGCAGGCGCGCTGGCTCAGGGTCGGATGCTTGTGGAAGTGGCTCGGGAGAGTCCGGGAAGCCTGGGCTTCACCGCCTCTCGCCGAGCTCAGGAGAGGCAGGCGAGATCGCGCGTCGAGCGCTGTGCGAGGCGGGCGTGGAAGGCGCTCAGCCCCGGCATGAGGGGGGTATGCGAAGGGCAGGGCGTCAGTGCGGCGCGCGCATGTGCTGCGCACGTGCGGGAAGCGAAGAAGGCGCTGTCAGTATGGATGCAAGGCATGTCGACCTCGTATCAGCCCGTGGATGGAAACGGAATCAGTATATACGAGCTGTTTTTTTAGTCAACACGGCTCCCCATGCCGTCAAATTAAGGTTTCTCGTAGGGTGGGCGCTCCTGCGCCCACGCGTCCAACGAACGGTTGTGAGCCAAGGAGCAGGCCGGGATACGTGATTTGAACGCGTGGGCGGGGACCGCCCACCCTACGCTCCTTGGAGTTCTCAACTTAACGGTATTGAACACGCCCGCCGCTCTAGCCTGCCGCGAAGTCTTCCTCGCGGTATTCGAGGCCGCCGTCCTGGGCGGGCGCGCCTGCCCTGCCCGCTTCTTCCCGGCGCAGCTCGACCCGGCGGATCTTGCCCGAGATGGTCTTGGGCAGCTCGCGGAACTCGATGCGACGGATGCGCTTGTAGGGCGGCAGCTTCTCGCGTGCGAACGCGAAGATCGAGGCCGCCACCTCGCGCGATGGCAGGACGCCCTGGCGCAGGGTGATGAAGGCCTTGGGCACGGACAGGCGCAGCGGATCGGGGCTGGGCACGATCGCCGCCTCCAGCACGTCGTCATGCTCGATCAGCACGCTCTCGAGCTCGAAGGGGCTGATGCGGTAGTCCGAGGACTTGAACACGTCGTCGTTGCGGCCGACGTAGAAGTAGTAGCCTTCCTCGTCGACGGTGGCGGTGTCGCCCGTGTGGTAGTGGCCGGCGCGCATGACCTGCGCGGTCTTCTCTTCGTCGCCCTCGTAGCACAGCATCAGGCCCAGCGGCGCCGGATCGAGGCTGAGCGAGATCTCGCCCTCCCCGGCCGGCTGCTCGTCGATGTCGAGCAGGGTCACGCGGTAGCCGGGCAGCGGGCGGCCCATCGAGCCGGGCTTGATCGGCTGGCCCGGCGGGTTGCCGATCTGCGCCGTGCTTTCCGACTGGCCGAAGCCGTCGCGGATGCGGATGCCCCAGGCCTGCTCCACCTGCTCGATGACTTCCGGATTGAGCGGCTCGCCCGCGCCCACGAGTTCGCGCAGCGGCGGACGCCAGCTCGCCAGGTCTTCCTGGATCATCATGCGCCAGACGGTCGGGGGCGCGCACAGCGAGGTGACGCCGCAGCGTACGATGATGTCGAGCGAAGCCTTGGCCGAGAAACGCTCGTAGTTGTAGACGAAGATGGTGGCGCCGGCATTCCAGGGCGCGAAGAAGCAGCTCCAGGCGTGCTTGGCCCAGCCTGGCGAGGAGATGTTCCAGTGGACGTCGCCCGGCTGCAGGCCGATCCAGTACATGGTCGACAGGTGGCCGACCGGATAGCTCTGGTGGCTGTGCAGGACCAGCTTGGGCTTGGCGGTGGTGCCGGAGGTGAAGTAAAGCAGCAGCGGGTCGGTGGCGCGGGTTTCGCCATCTAGCGTGAAGACCGACAGCACATCGCGGCAATCCTCGAAAGCGCGCCAGCCCTCCGGCTTGCCGCCCACCGCGATGCGGGTGAAGCTGCCCTGCATGTGCGCGAACTTGTGGGCCTCCGAGCTTTGGGCGATCACGTGCTTCACGCGGCCGCGCTCGAGGCGGTCCTGCAGGTCGGCGCCCGAGACCAGCATGGTGGTCGGCACCAGCACGGCGCCGAGCTTGATCCCGGCCAGCATGATCTCCCACAGCTCGACCCGGTTCGGCAGCATCAGGAGCACCCGGTCGCCGCGGTTGACCCCGCACAGGCGCAGGTATTCGGCCACCTGGCACGACCGTGCGGCCATGTCGGCGAAGGAGATCTTCTGTTCGGACCCGTCTTCCTCGACCACCCACAGCGCGGGGGCGTGGTTGTCCCTGGCCATCTGGTCGAAGTAGTCGAGCGCCCAGTTGAAGTCTTCCAGCTGGGGAGCGCGGTAGTCGCGGTAGGCGGTCTCGTAGTCGAGGCGGTGTTGCAGCAGGAAGTCGCGCGCGTGAAGGAAGCGCTGGGTCGGCGTCATGGTGTCTCCTGGTCGCTGGTTGGCATGGCTGCTCGTGGCCATTTTGCCATGATTGTAGACGCTGGGCGGCCTTGCGGCCACCCGGCGAGGATCAGTCGCGCCTGAGGGCCGTGACCCGCATCTCGCCCTCGGGCGCCATCATGTCGATGACGCGGCAGTCCCCGCACATGCGCAGGCGGTCGAGGTGGCCGGCGAAGGCCGGGTGCGAACCCAGGCGGCCGAGCATGTTCTCGACCATCTGCAGCGTGCCGAAGGGCTTGTCGCAGCGGATGCAGTGGAAGGGCTGGGACTCATTGAGCACCACCGCCTGCTTGCGGCTCTCCAGGAAGGACAGGCGCGGCTGCAGCGTGATGGCGTTTTCCGGGCAGGTGGCGGCGCACAGGCCGCACTGGACGCAGTTCTTCTCGATGAAACGCAGCAGCGGCGCGCCCTGCCCGTCCTGCAGCGCGCCGGCGGGGCAGGCGCCCACGCAGGACATGCACAGGCTGCAGGCCTTGCGGTCGACCTCGATGGCCCCGAAGGGCGCGGCGGGCGGCAGCGCGACCACCTCGGGTTTCAGCGGCGCGTGGCGGTGCAGGTGCTCGAGCGCGTAGTCGAGGGTGTTGCGCTTGTCGTTCGCCAGGTGGAACACGGCCGGCTCGACCGGCGTCGTCCCGCGCGGGGCGTGGCGCAGGGCCACGGCCAGCTCCTCGGACGCCCCGGCGCGCAGCAGCTGCAGGTGGGGGCCGTCGTAGCCCAGGCCATCGAGGACGGCCTGCGCGATCGCCATCTGCTGGTCGAGGGCGGCGACGTATTGCGGCGCTTCCTCGCCCGTATTCAGCACGACGATGCCGGCCGCGCCATAGGCGATGGCGGCGAACCAGACGTCGATGCCGGTCGAGGCCGTGTGCTGCAGGGCCAGCGGAATGATGCGCCCGGGGATGCCGTCGCCCAGCTGGGCCAGCAGCGCCGCGCCCTGCTCCGGATCGTGCAGCAGCAGTACCGGCTCGCTGCCCCCGGCATCAAGGTAGGAGCGCAGCGCCGCCTGCATGCGCTTGCCGGTCAGGGCCGCCGGCGGAAAGGCGTAGCTGATCGCGCCGGTCGGGCAGACCGTCGAGCAGGCGCCGCAGCCGGCGCACAGGTAGGGGTTGACCTTGATGCGGTCGCCGTCGTCGTGGATTGCCTGGGCCGAGCAGATGTCGATGCAGGCGCTGCATCCCTTCACGCCGTTGCGGCCGTGGGCGCAGGTCCTTTCCTTGTACGAGAAATACTTGGGCTTCTCGAAGTCGCCGACCATGTCCAGCATGGCCTCCACGGCTTCCTGGCGTGCGGCTTCGTCATAACCAGGCGCGTAGTAGCCGTGCGGGCGCTGGTGGCTGGGGATCAGGCGGCTGGGGCTGAGGTCGAGCACCAGGTCGAAGCGTCCCTGCTGCACCGGCTGGTGCGGCGCCTGCCAGCGCGCCTCGAAGGCGCCCAGCCAGCCGGCCACGGCGGCTGCGCGCGCCACGTGCACCGGATAGTGGCGCACTGGCATGCTGTCCTGCTGGTCGAGCAGCAGGACGGTGACGGGCAGCGCGGCCGCCAGGCGATCGGCCCAGGGCAGCGCATGTGCCGCCGAGCCTACCACCAGGGTATGGCCCGCCGAACGGTAGCTGACCGTGACCGCCGGCTCGAACACGGGAATCGCGTCTGCCGCGAGGATGGCGGCGGCGCGCGCCTGGGTGTTGCGGCCTTCCTGGACCGGGTCGATCGGAGGATGCTCGGTAAATCGGATGTTCATGTGTTCCCTTGTTGGATGGGGGAAGAAGCTTCGGCATCGCCGCTGCCGGGCCCCTCTTCCTCCTTGTCGGCGTCCTGCCGGTCGCCCAGCAGCTGCGCCAGCAGGCCCGGCGCATGCTGGAGCGAAGCCAGCATGGCGGGCGCCATGGGCGACGCCTTGTTGTAGTCACTCATATACATGTCGAGTCCGTCGACCACATTGAAGTGGGGATCGGCGAACAGTTTTTTCAGGGCCAGGCGCTGCACCGATTTGTCGACGTTTTTCGCAACGAAGGTGGAAAAGTCGGATTCAGGCGTCAGGCTTGCTGCGTCTTCGAGGGTGGGCGGCGGATGCGCCGGCGCTTCCGGCTCGGCGCGGGCCGCCGTCTCGACCGGCACAGGAGCCGGCGGCGGCGCAGGCCGGGCTTCGGCGGCCTCCCCCGTCGCCTTCAGGCGCGACCAGCGCCGGAAGAATCCTTCCTCTGACATTCAGGCCCCCTTCATCCGTGCTGGCGGCCGCGCCGGGGCTTGGGCTGGTAGTGCTCGCGCAGGTAGCCGGCCACCCAGGCGTAGATTTCGGCCGGCATGGTGACGCCATCGGCCTGCTCGCCGGAATCGAACATGCGGGTGCCCTCGACATAGCTGGCCGAGGCGCGCACGGGAATGGCCCTGCCCTCCTCCATGCGCCACAGAACGAAGATCTTCGACTCGGGCGCCATGCAGTTCTCGTAGTAGCCGTCGTTCTCGTCGGTCCACAGCTCGAGTTCCAGGCCCGAGACCATGTAGTAATCGCGCTCCGGGCTCTCGCTCAGCACCTGCAGGCGCGGCAGTTCGCCGCGGTCCGGCACCACGCCCACCGCCGCCCAGGCCTCGTCGGCCCAGCGGTGCTGGACGGCGCGGCGCTGCATGATCACCGCGATCGGCATGCTGCCCATCTTCATTGCTTGTTCGCCGTTTCGGGGCTGGCCTTCTTCTCCACCGCCGGACCGACCCCTTTCGGCACCGACTTCGTGGGTCCGCGCTTGACGTCCTCGCTGGGCGCGGCCGTGCCGAGCTTCTCGCTCTTGATCGGGACGTTGGCGGCGTTCAGCGCCTGGCGGCTGAGCGGCGCCGCCCCGGTGGCCGGGCTGGCCGCGGCCGTGCCGGGCGCCGCATTGGCGGGAGGCGCAGCCGGCATGCCGGCCGCGGGAGGCGTCACGCTGGCCGGCACCGCGCCTGCCGCGGCGGCTGCGCGCGCCGCTCCGGGGGCCGTGCCGCCGGCTGCCGCCTGGGTGCCGCCGGCCGTCGTGCCCGGGGTGCCCAGCACCATGTTCGGCGCCGCACCGGCAGACACCGGCGCGGCCGCGACCGTCACCGGCGGATTGATCTTCCAGCCTTTCGACGGCGCCTGCGTGCGCCAGCGCGAGGCCAGCGCGTCCATCGACGCCGCCAGGCGTTCCTTGTCCTTGGCGGCCTTGGCCTCGTCCGCGGCCTTCTTCGCCGCGGCCGCCTGCTGCTGGGCTGGGGTCGGCGGGGGCAAGGCGGCCCCGACCTGCGAACACAGCAGCAGGCCGGCCAGTGTGCATGCCAGTCGTGTCGTCGTCATCATTGCTTGCTCTCCAGGGTGCCGCGTCCGGCCGGCGCCTGCGGCGCCGTGTTGGTGGCGGCGGGGGCCTCGGTCGTGCCC